>NZ_DATLPB010000072.1:0-9356 GCF_035535915.1 Acidocella sp. | reverse complement strand
CGCCCGTGCCGCCCGCCCGCCCCGCAAGCTGCCGGAGCTGACCCTGCCGCCCCGGCCGGACGCCGAGAAGGTGCGCGACATCATGTCCACCCATCTCGGCGTGCTGCGCGACGCCGAGGGCATGCACAGCGCCATCGCCCAGCTCACCCCACTCGCCCCCCACAACAGCGCCGCCAAACTCGCCCTCCTGATCGCCCAAGCCGCCCTCGCCCGAACCGCTTCCGTCGGCGCGCATTTTGTGAAACAGGCGGCCTGACACATGGTTATTTTCGCTCGATCGTGCCCGGGCCCGTCGCACGCTCCGATGTCGCCCGATCCCGCATTTAAGGATTTTTCATGATGCTGACCAAACTGCCCGATTTGTTGATCGAGCCTTGCGTACGCGCCGCCCTGCTGGAAGATCTCGGCCGCGCCGGCGACATCACCACCGATGCGGTGATCGATGCCGACACGCAGACGCGGCTCACTTTGACGACACGCGAAGCCGGCGCCATTGCCGGGCTGGATTTTGCCCGCCACGCCTTCCGCCTGGTCGACCCCGCGATCAGCTTCGAAAGTCTCCGCCCTGACGGCGCGCGCGTGCAGCCGGGCGAAGCGATTGCCCATATCGCCGGCCCGGCGCGCGGCGTTCTCACCGCCGAGCGCGTCGCGCTGAATTTTCTCGGCCGGCTCAGCGGCATCGCCACGGCGACCGCCAACATCGCCGACCGCATCAGCCACACGCGGGCGAAGATCACCTGCACGCGCAAGACCACGCCGGGCCTGCGTTTCGCCGAGAAATACGCGGTGCGGGCCGGAGGCGGCGCCAATCATCGTTTTGGCCTCGATGATGCGGTGCTGATCAAGGACAATCATATCGCCATCGCCGGCGGCGTGGCCATCGCCATCCGCCGCGCCCGCGCGCAGGTCGGGCATCTGGTGAAAATCGAGGTCGAGGTCGATACGCTGCGCCAACTCGAGGAAGCCCTGCTGGAGCGGCCGGACGCTGTGCTGCTGGACAACATGACTCCGGACATGCTGCGCGAGGCGGTGGCGCTGATCGATGGCCGCGCCATTGCCGAAGCGTCCGGCCGGGTGACCGCGGACACGGCCCCGACGATCGCGGAAACAGGCGTGGACCTCATCTCCGCCGGCTGGCTCACCCATAGCGCGCGGGTGCTGGATATCGGCCTGGATTTTCTGAGCGCTCACGAAGCAAGCAGCAAGACAAGGCTGATTCTTGTGAACAACAAATAGTTTTTGTCAGTGTGGTCCATGCTGGTTTCACCGGCATGGGTCCAAGCTCACGAAAGTTTTTGCCGCCGATTTTTCAAAAGCGGCTGCTTTCTTCTCTAAATTTCCAGCACCGCCGCCAAGCGCTCCAGCGCGCGTGTGAACAGCTTGCCATCGGCGGTAGCACGCGTCAGTACCAGCGCTCCCTGGATGCCGAGTACCGCATGCTCGGCCAGCTGCGTGGCAGTTTTTTCATCTTTGCCGACGCGGATGAGTGCACCGGCCAGCGCCGAAATCCAGCGGACAAAATAGCGGTTGATCGCCTGCGGAAAGCGGTCCCGGGTTTCGTCCAAGGCAAAAGCGCCGATCAGGCAGACGCGTTGGCCGGCACGAAAATACGCATCCACCGCCTGCCACATGCCGGCGATGGCCGCGCCCGGCTCTTCCTCCTCCAACGGCTGAAAAACATGCGCGATGAACCAGCGATCGACGTGATCGAGCACCGCTTCCGCCATCTCCTCCTTCCCTCCGGGGAAGAAGTGATACAGGCTCCCTTTGCTAAGGCCCGTGCGCGCGGTGATGCTGCTCAGCGTCGCCCCCTCATAGCCGAGCTCCCTAAACGCTTCGGCGAGCAGAGGAATGGCGTCACTCTTTTCAAAAACCGTTTTCACCATAGAGTCGGCATGCCGAATTAGAGGCCGAGTTCGGAAAGACCGGCGTGATCGTCCGGACGCCGCCCCAATGGCCAGAAGAATTTGCGGTCGCTCTCCTTGATCGGCAAATCGTTGATGCAGGCGTAACGATGGTGCATCAGCCCTTCCGCATCGAATTCCCAATTCTCGTTGCCGTAGGAACGAAACCAGTTACCACTGTCATCGTGCCATTCATAAGCAAAGCGCACCGCGATACGGTCGCCGGTAAACGCCCAAAGCTCCTTGATCAGACGATAATCCAACTCCTTGGCCCATTTACGGGTAAGGAAAGCAACGATGTCCGCGCGGCCGGTCACAAACTCCGCGCGGTTCCGCCACACGCTGTCCGGCGTGTAGACCAGGGAGACACGCTGCGGATCGCGGCTGTTCCAACCATCCTCAGCCATACGGACCTTGGCAGTTGCGGTTTCGAAGGTGAAAGGCGGAATAAGAACGGCCATTAAAAACTCCTGCGCTAAACCGATTGGTCTAATTTGTACCAATCGGTTTACTGCCTGTCAAGGAAAACCGCCATGGTGCCACAGGCCCAAAGGGCCGCCTTTAAAAAAGCGGCCCTTCTCTCGCTCAGCTGTTCACCAGGCGAATTTCGTTGCGGATCGTACCGATGCGGTCGATTTCGGTTTCCATGATGTCGCCCGGCTGCAAATATTCCGGCGGGGTGCGGCCGGCGCCGATGCCAGACGGCGTGCCGGTAGCGATGATGTCTCCCGGTTCCAGCGTCAAACCGAACGAAAGTTCGGCAATCAGGCGCGGCACCTTGAAATACATCTGCCGCGTGTTGATCTGCTGTTTGACCACGCCGTTCACCCGCGTGGTGAGATTCAAATTGTTATAGTCGATCTCGGCGGCGGGGATGATCCACGGGCCGATCGGGCCGTGCCCGTCCAGGCTCTTGCCCTTGAACCATTGCCCGCCATGGTCCACCTGCATATCGCGCGCCGTGGTATCGTTGATCACGCTGTAGCCGAACACGTAATTCATGGCGTCGCTTTCGCTCACATTGGTGCCGCGCTTGCCGATGATCACCGCCAGCTCGCCCTCCCAGTCGATCATTTTCGAGATCGCGGGATTGTACGGAATCGGATCGAACGGGCCGTTCACCGTATGCGTGCCCTTGGTGAAGAACACCGGATGCTCCGGCAGCTTGGCCTTGGCGGCGCGCGCCGTGATGCTCTCGTGGAAATGCTCGAGATAGTTCCAGCCGACCGCGTAGACATTGCGCGCCGGCACGGGGATCGGCGCATAAAGCCGCACACTGCCGACCGGAAGCGTACCCCCGGCGGCCGCGCAGCGCCGCGCCTCGGTCAAGGCCTGCGGCCCCGCGGCGATCAGCGAGATCATGCTCGACGGGTTGAAGCTCAGCGTCATGCTGTGCGCTCGCGCGGCGGCGCCGACATCGATGACCATGCCCGCGTCCGTGACCACGCCCACGCGCGCCGGCGCGCCAGGATGCGGGCTGAAGGTGACGAGGCGCAACGTTTCGCTCCCATCGGCCGATGCCGGCAACTGAATCACGTTCTTCGCGACGACCGGGCTCGCCATCAGCGAGCCGACCGCGGCCCCCGTGCCGAGCTTCAGAAAATTGCGTCGTGCGTTATCCATATCCACGTCCCCTGTTATTTATGCTTAGACAGTTGTTAGAAACTTGTAATGAGCTGGCGGATCGCCTGCCCCTGGTGCAGCCGCTCCATGCCGAGATTGATGTCGTCGAGCCCCAGCCGATGCGTGACCAGGCGGTCCACCGGCAGAAGGCCGCGCCGATACAGGCCGATATAGCGCGGCAGATCGCGGATCGGCACGGCGCTGCCCATATAGGAGCCGCGGATCGTCCGCTCCTCGCCGGTCAGCGTGACGGCGGGAATGGCGAACCGCGCCTGCGGCGGCGGCAGGCCGGCGGTGACAAGTTCGCCGCCGCGCCGGATGATCTGATAGCCAAGTTCCAGCGCCGCCACGGCACCAGCCAGTTCCAAAACCGTGTCCACGCCGCCCTTGGTGGCATCGCGCACCGCCTGCACCACATGCGCGTCGGCCGCGTTGAACAGGTCGGTCGCGCCGAAGGACTTCGCCACCGCCAGCTTCTGCTCATTGGTATCGAGGGCGATGATACGGCCCGCCCCGGCGGCCACCGCGCCCAGCAACCCCGCCAGGCCGACACCGCCGAGGCCGATGACCGCGACCGTACTGCCGGGCCGGACCCGCGCGCTGTTGAACGCCGCGCCGACGCCGGTGAGCACGGCGCAGCCGAACAACGCCGCCTCTTCCAGCTTCAGGTCTGGCTCTACCTTGACCAAGGAATGGCGAGACATCACGGCATATTCGGCGAAGCAAGACACACCGGTCTGGTGGTTGAGCGGCACGCTATCGCACGCCAGCCGGCGCGCCCCCGACAGCAGCGTGCCGTTGACATTCGCCTGGCCGCCGGGCTCGCACAAAGCCGGCCGCCCCTCGGCGCAGGGCAGGCAGTGGCCGCACATCGGCACGAACACCGAGACGACATGATCGCCGGGCCGCAAATCCTCGACCTGCGGGCCCACCGCCTCGACGATGCCGGCGGATTCATGGCCGACCACCATGGGGAGCGGCCGCGGGCGCACGCCCTCGACCACAGACAGATCGGAATGGCAAATGCCGGCGGCGGCAATGCGCACCACCACCTCGCCGGGACCGGGCGGGGCGAGATCCACCGTCTCGATGGTCAGCGGCTTGGTCTCACCATAGGGATGCGCCAGGCCCGAGCGGCGCAGCACCGCGGCGCGGATCTTCATGCGCGCCGACTCCCTGCCATGCGGCAGCCGCGAGGCTTTAGCACCATGTTATGCTCCCTTCCCTATAGCCAAACATACTAACAGGCGTATATTTATGCGCGGCGCGAAAAAGACTCTTCCCCCGGCCGCCGGCCGGCACGTTCCTAACCCAAGTTTATGATTCCAGGCGGAAAAATGTGACGGAACTCATTGCCTGTCAATCACGGCGCGCTCACGCCGGCGTGGCGCAAGATGGTTCGCGTTCCAGGAAACCGCGACATTACGACGCACCAAATAAAAAACCCCTTTCAAGAAAAGTTTTTATACGGTTACGATTCACAGCCGCATATTAATTTTTAGATTTACGGAAAAACGTGATCATGGCTCGCCTTGACCTCGCCAATTGTTTTTGGAACATTCAAACACAACCTTAAGTAATCAACCGAAGGGATGTGCGGTGGCAAGCGATCGCGGCAACGAAAAGGCGGAAGAAACCGCTATCCGGGATTTTTCGGATATCTGGGAAATCGCCCTCGCGGGCAGCGGCGCGGGCATCTGGGACCGCAGTTTCGTCACGAATCAAATTCGTTATTCCGCCGCGTGGTTTGCCATCCTCGGCTATCCTTACGACACCCGGCAACTTCACGTCACAGAATTTTATTCAAGGCTTCACCCTGACGACCGGCCTCATGTCCAGGCGGCGCTCCAAGCTCATTCCGATCGAAAAACGGCGTTCTATGAAGTCGAATACCGGATCCGCTGCAAAGACGGAACCTATAAATGGGTCCTCAGCCGCAGCGGCGTCACTGAGCGCGCCGAGGATGGCACGCCCCTTCGCATGGTCGGCACCACGACGGATGTCTCGACCACCCGTTCCATGGCCGAGCAGATGAAAGAGCAGAACGCCAAACTCCGGGACAATGCCGCCAAACTGTCTGCCCTTTCGCGTGAACTTGGCGAGCGGACCCGGGAACTGAGAGCCGCCCACCGCCTGGCAAAGATCGGCGTATGGCGCTGGGACGTGCAGGACCGCGCCATCCATGTCTCACGTGAACTTTGGCGATTCATCGGCCTGCCGCCCACCGACGCACCGGCCACGTACGAGCAGATCAAGTTGTTGCACCATCCGGATGACTATCATGATGCCCTCGCCGCTTATTATAAGGCGCTGCGCACGAAGGCGCCGGTCACGCTCGAATGCCGGTTCATCCAGCCGGATGGCGCCGTCCAGCATGTCCTCACCCATGTGGAACCGATCGTGCGGCCGGATGGCAACGTCACCCAACTGCGCGGGACGAGCCAGAATATCACGGCCTACCGGCACATCGAGGCGGCACTGCGCGACAGCGAAGACCGTTACCGGCATATGGTGGAGCTGCACCCGCAAATTCCCTGGACAGCGGGGCCCGATGGCGACGTCCTGGAACTCGGGGCGAAATGGCACCAACTGACCGGATTGACGCAGGCCGAAGCCCCGGCGGGCTACTGGATTGCCGCGGTTCATCCCGATGACCGCCCCCGCGTGGCGGCATTGTGGTTGGACTGCGTGGCGAACGGCCGCCCTTTGGACTGCGAATTTCGCTTCATCGCGCATGACGGCCAAACCGGATGGTTTCGCGCCCGCGCCGCGGCACGGCTCAGCCACCAGGGTGAAATCCTGCGCTGGTACGGCACGTTGGAAGATATCACCGACCGGCACAAAGCCGAGTCCGACCGGCGCGCCACAGAGACGCTGGCCTTCCGCGTTCTGGAAGCGACGAAAGATGCGGTCATCGTCTTCGACAGAAGCGGACGCGCGAAATATGCCAATACGCAAGCCACTGAGCTTTTCCGGTCTTATGCGCCTCTGGCCAACCGCGGCATTGGTGAAATTTTCCAGTCCGAGCCAAAATCTCATCTGAAGCAGGCCCTCTGGCGCGGGGTGGAGTCCGGCGAAAATTCTCATGCCACTTTTTTTTGCGAGGTTTTGCGCCTCTGGATCGAAGCGACCATTTACGCCGATGCCGAGAACGTTTCCCTGTTTCTCCGTGATATTTCGGACACAAGACGCGTCGAAGAGCAACTGAGTTACGCCGCCAGTCATGACTCCCTGACGGGCATTCTCAACCGTGGCGAATTCTTCGCGCGCCTCCAGGAGACGATCGCTCAGCAACCGGCGGGCCGGCGCACCGCGCTGTTCTGCCTGGACGTCGACAATTTCAAAGGCATCAACGACGTGCATGGCCGCCCGGTCGGTGACGGGCTGTTGCAGCAGATCGTCGAACGCCTCGCCTCCCTGCTCCGCCCGGACGATCTTCTGGCGCGATCCGGGGGTAATGAATTCATGCTGGCACAGACCAGCATCGCCACCGAGGAAGAAGCCGAAACCCTGGCGGCGCATATTCTTCGCACCATGGCACGCGGCTTCCTCGTCGATGAGCTGGTCATCGCGATCAGCATGTCCATCGGCATCGCGACGGCGACGTCCGCGGCCACGGACGCCGAAGCGCTCTATAAACAGGCCGATATCGCGCTCTACCAGAGCAAGACGAACGCGCGGGGAAATTTCCGTTTCTTTCATCCCGATATGCAGAAGAAATTCGATCGGGCGCATCGGCTGCGGCTCGATTTGATGACCGCCCTCAAGAAGAACGAATTCTATCTCGAATTTCAGCCGATCATCCGCACATCCGATGGCGCGCTTGACGGCGCCGAGGCGCTGTTACGATGGCAACACCCGACATGGGGCCTCATTTCTCCCGCGGAGTTCGTTCCCATCGCCGAAGATAGCGGGTTGATCTGCGAAATCGGCTCCTGGGTACTCCATCAGGCCTGCCTTGCCGCGCAGAGATGGTCCACGGCGCTCAACATCTCGGTCAATGTCTCGCCCCGCCAATTCGAACTTGGCGACATCGTTCAAACCGCCGCCGACGCGTTGCGCCGCTCCGGCCTGGCGCCGGCGCGGCTGAAGCTGGAAATCACGGAATCCGTGTTCATATCCAAGGAATCGGCGAGTTTATACATGATGAACGAGTTGCAGAATCTTGGCCTCAGCCTCGTCCTGGATGATTTCGGAACGGGCTATTCCGCGCTGTCCTATCTCGACACGTTCCGCTTCGACCTGGTGAAAATCGACCGGTCGTTCATCGCGAAATCCGGCAATGCCGAGGAGATGCAACCACTTCTGGAGGCGATCATCGGCATCACCTCGGCCTTGAAATTGCCCGTCACGGCGGAAGGCGTGGAAACGTGGGAACAGTTTGAATGCGTCCGGAAACTGGGCTGCCAATATGTGCAAGGCTATTTGTTCGGCAAGCCCGCGACAGAAACAGCGTTTTCGCGGGGCTTGCGGGAGCAGCGTCGCGCCGAAAGTTTTTAGCAAGCGATGAAACCAGCACGGCCCAAAGTTAACAAAGTTTTTTTGCTACTTTTTGTTCACAAAAAGTAGCCTTTCTTGCTTATCACTCCCAGGACAACGCGCCGCCATTCTGATACTCGATCACGCGGCTTTCGAAAAAGTTTTTCTCTTTCTTGAGATCCATCGCCTCGGACATCCACGGAAACGGGTTCGCCGTGTCGGCGAACACCGCCGGCAAACCGATCTGCGCGCAGCGGCGATTGGCGATGAAATGCATATATTGTTCGCACAATGCTGCATTCAGGCCCAGGAAGCCGCGCGGCATCGTGTCGTGGCCATAGGCTGACTCAAGTTCCGCCGCCTCCTTCACCATGGCGCGCACTTCCTCTTGAAAAGAGGGCGTCCAGAGATGCGGATTTTCGATCTTGATCTGGTTGATCACATCGATGCCGAAATTCAGATGCACGCTCTCGTCGCGCAAAATATATTGATACTGCTCGGCGATGCCGACCATCTTATTGCGCCGGCCGAGCGAGAGGATCTGCGCGAAGCCGGTATAGAACCACATGCCCTCGAAGACCACGTAGAACGCGATCAGGTCGCGCAGCAGCGCCTGGTCCGCCTCTTGCGTGCCGGTGCGGAAATTCGGATCGTCGAGATGGCGCGTGAAATTCAGCGCCCAGGCCGCCTTGGCGGTGATCGAGGGCACCTCGCGATACATGTTGAACAGTTCGCCTTCATCCAGCCCCAGGCTCTCCACGACATACTGAAACGTATGGGTGTGCACCGCCTCCTCGAAGGCCTGGCGCAGCAGATATTGGCGGCATTCCGGATTGGTGAGATGGCGGTAGATGGCCAGCACGATGTTATTGGCCACCAGGCTTTCCGACGCGGCAAAAAAACCAAGGTTGCGCTTGATCGCATGCCGCTCATCCTGGGTCAGCCCGTCGCGGGACTTCCACAGCGCGATATCGGCCTGCATGGAGACCTCGGTCGGCATCCAATGGTTATTGCAGGCGGCGAGATATTTATCCCACGCCCAGCGATATTTCAGCGGCAGCAGCTGGTTCACATCCGCGCGGCAATTGATCATCGCCTTTTCGTCGATGGAAACACGGCCGCCGGTCGGCGCCGCCACTTTATTTTCCGTTCCAGGCCAGTCGAGCATCGTCATCTTCTTTCCGCTAGAGCCAGTCACATCGCCTTTTATTGGCAAGCTTCGCAGGTGGGATCGTCGATCGCACAGGCCTTGCCCCAAGGCTCGGGGGAAGATTCCGGCGCCACGCTCACGGCCACCGCATTGAGCTTGCCGTCGGTGCCGCGCAACGTCGATTTCTCGACATGCGTCGC
>NZ_DATLPB010000071.1:0-2759 GCF_035535915.1 Acidocella sp. | reverse complement strand
GCAATCACCAAGCCCGCCATCGCGCAGCCAGCCGTCGCGCAGCCGGTCGTCGCCAAGCCGGTCGTTCCGGGGCCGGTCGTTCCGAGGCCGGCGCCGGCGGCACCCAAGCCGGTAGCCCCGCCTGCCCCCGTGAACATTACTTTTGCCGCCGGCAGCGCCACCTTGCCGGCCGGCGCCCAAGCCCGTCTCGCCCCGTTCTGCAAGGCCTCCGGCCCGATCGTCATCAATGCACGGGCTCCGGCCGACCCGGACGATAATTCGCACAGCATGCGCCTGTCATTGGCGCGCGCCTTGGCCGTCCGCGCGAACTTGAGCGCCTGCGGGGTCGCGTCACAAAATATTCTACCCAGGGCGTTGGGTGCCGGCCCCGGCGGCGCTAATGACATCACGGAAATCCAAACAGGGCTGAACCCATGACCAAGCCGACCAGCTACCTGATCCGCATGATCCTGTTCTGCCTCATCGTGTATGGCGGCGTGGCGGCCATCTCGCCCCAGCTCGCCCGCTTCTACATGGCCAATCCGGTGATCAACACCGTGATCGTGCTGGTCGAGGTTTTCGGCGTGTTCTGGAATCTGCGCCAGGTGCTGCGGCTCTATCCCGAAGTGGCCTGGGTCGAGGATTTCCGCCGCGCCCGCCAGAAACTCGAACAGGCGACGCCGCCGGTGCTCCTGGCCCCGATGGCCCGCATGCTGCACGGCCGCGCCGATGGCGAACGGCGCTTCACCCTGTCCGGCCAGGCGATGCGCACCATCCTCGACGGCATTTCCAGCCGGCTGGACGAGAGCCGCGAACTCTCCCGCTACATCACCGGGGTGATGATCTTCCTTGGCCTGCTCGGCACGTTCTGGGGCCTGCTGCACACGGTCAGTTCGGTCGCCGCAGTGATCAACAGCATGACCCTGGGCGGCGGCGACGTGAACGCGATGTTCGCACAGCTCAAAGCCGGGCTCGCCAAGCCGCTGGACGGCATGGGCACCGCCTTCTCGGCCTCGATGTTCGGCCTGTCCGGCGCGCTGATCCTGGGCTTTCTCGACCTCACCGCCGGCCAGGCGATGAACCGGTTTTTCAATGAGCTGGAAGAATGGCTGGCGGGGCTCACCCGCCTGTCCACCGGCGTGGGCGGCCATGACGGCGAGACGCCGATCCCGGTCTATGTGCAGGCGCTGCTGGAACAGACCGCCGAAAACATGGAGTCACTGCAGCGCGTGCTGACGCGTGGCGAGGAAGGACGCTCCCAGGGCAATGCCGCCCTGGTGACGCTGAACGAGCGCATGAGCACGCTGGCCGACACGCTGCGCACCAGCCATCAGCTGATGACCAAAGTGGCGGAAGCGCAAGTGGCGCTGGGGCCCGCCCTCTCCCGCCTCGGCGAACGCCAAAACGGCGAGGATGATGTGGCGCGCGCGCATCTGCGCAATATCGAACTGCTGCTCACAAGGCTGCTCACGGAAAACGAACAAGGCCGCAACCAGGGCCTTGCCGAGCTGCGCAGCGACCTGAAACTCCTCACCCGCACCGTCGCCGCGGCGACACGGGACGAAACCCGCGCATGAAGGGGCGCCGCAACGGCAACGGGCTGGAAGCCTGGCCGGGCTATGTGGACGCGCTGTCCACATTGCTTATGGTCACGATCTTCGTGCTGCTCGTGTTCGTGCTGGCCGAGGCGTTCCTCTCCTCGGCCCTGAGCGGCAGCGACAACACCATTTCCCGGCTGCGCGAGCAGATCGCGGCTCTGTCCCAAAGCCTGTCTCTGGAAACCAGCAAGGACACGACCCTGTCGCGGGAACTGGCGGCGCTGAACGCGCAGCTCGCCGCCGCCCAGGCGTCAAACACCGGCCTCACGCAGCAGCTCGCGGCCGCCAACGGCACCATCTCCACGCTGAACGCCAAGGACACCCAGCTCGAGGCCCAGCTTTCGGACGCCCAGGCCGAGGCGAGCTCGGCCACCAACCGGATCTCCGCCTTGCAGAACCAGATGGCGGCCCTGGCGCAGCAGCAGAGCGAGGCCGGCCCCGGTCTGCAGCAGCAATTGAGCACCACGCAGGGCAAGCTCGACGAAGCCCAGAAACTCACGCAACAGCAGCAGGACCAGATCACGCTGCTCAACCAGCAGATCGCCGCCATGCGGCTGCAGCTCGCGGTGCTGGAACAAGCGCTCAACGCCGCCCGCACGCTCGACGCCAAGGAGAACGTGCAGATCGCCGATCTCGGCAAGCAACTGAACGAAGCGCTGGCGCGCAAGGTTGAAGAGCTGCAGCAATATCAAAGCGCCTTCTTCCACGCCATGCGCGACGCCCTGGCCAACGAGCCGAACATCAAGATCGTCGGCGACCGCTTCGTGTTCGAGAGTGACGTGCTGTTCCCTGTGGACCAGGCGACCATCACCCCCACCGGCCAGAAGGAAATCGCCCAGGTGGCGAGCGCTGTTCAGGAAATTTCCAAAAAAATCCCGGCGAATGTGAAATGGGTGCTGAGCGTGGACGGTTATGCCGACTCGCAAGCCATCACCGGCGGACCGTATCACTCCAATTTCGATCTTTCCTCGGCGCGCGCTCTGGCGGTGCTGGACTTGCTGGTGAAAGACGGCGTGCCGCAGGAACGCCTCGCCGCCACGGCAATGGGGTCGAACAACCCGCTCAACCCCGGTACCACCCCGGCGGATTACGCGCAGAACCGCCGCATCGAGTTCCGGTTGACGAGCCCTTGATGGTTTTAGAAGAAAGGAAGCAGCCGCTTTTTGAAAAAAGCGGCGCAAA
>NZ_DATLPB010000070.1:0-18295 GCF_035535915.1 Acidocella sp. | reverse complement strand
GCACGGGCGTTGGAACACCCGTGCCCCCGCCTCCATAACCCTTGCTAATGGGTTCTAAGGGCTCCGCCCTTAGCGGGGGTGGAGGGGGCAGAGCCCCCTCCGTGCTTGCTTACTCAGCAGCCGGCGCGGCGGTCTCGACTTCGCGCGCCTTCTCGGCGATGCGGGCGGATTTGCCGCGGCGGCCACGCAGGTAATAGAGCTTGGCGCGGCGCACATCGCCACGGCGCATCACCTGGATTTCCGCGATGGTCGGCGCATAGAGCTGGAACACGCGCTCCACGCCCTCGCCATAGGAGATCTTGCGCACGGTGAAGCTGGAATTGATGCCGCGGTTGGTGCGGGCGATGCACACGCCCTCGAACGCCTGCACGCGCGTGCGCTCACCTTCCGTCACGTTGACGTTGACGCGCACAGTGTCGCCGGGGACGAAAGCCGGAATGGTCTTCCCCGCGGTGAGCTTGGCGATCTGTTCGGCGTCTATGGTCTGGATGGTGTTCATGACAAAAATTCCTTTTCGGTAGCGGTTTAGGGCGCAGGCGCGCCGGATGCAATGTATTGGTCGTAAAGGTCCGGTCTGCGGATTTTGGTGGCTTGCGCGGCGGCCGCGTGCCGCCAGGCGGCGATGGCCCGGTGGTTGCCGGAGGTCAGAATCTCCGGCACGGCGCGCCCCGCCCAGACCGCCGGGCGGGTGTAATGCGGGTATTCCAGCAGCAAGGTGGAAAAACTTTCCTCCTCAGCACTCTCCGCTGCCCCCATCACGCCGGGGAGCAGGCGGATCACCGCGTCGAGCAGGACCAGGGCGGCGAGTTCGCCGCCGGAGAGAATATAGTCGCCGATGCTGATCTCCTCGGCCGCGCGCGCCTCGATGACGCGCTGGTCGATGCCCTCGAACCGGCCGCATAGCAGGATCGCCCCGGGGCCGGCGGCGAGTTCGCGCACGCGTTTCTGCGTGAGCGGCGCGCCGCGCGGGGTGAGCATGATCAACGGCCGGTCGTCCGCCACGGCGCCGATCGCCGCATCCACCACATCCGGCCGCATCACCATCCCCGCCCCGCCGCCGAACGGCGTGTCGTCGACGCTGCGGTGCCGGCCCAGGCCGAAATCGCGGATGTCGGTGATTTTGAGCGACCAGGTCTGGTCCGCCAGCGCCTTGCCCGCCAGGGATTCGCCGAGCGGGCCGGGGAACATCGCAGGAAAGAGCGTGAGAATGTCGGCGCGCCAGGTCATGGGGCCACCGTCACTTCCGCCGGCGGGACCACGATGACATGGCCGGCCGCGATATCCACCACCGGCACGGCGGCGCGGGTGAAGGGCACCAGCACGCTGCCCGGCATGATCTCCAGGCTGCTGCCGCCGCCGTAATCATGCACGGCGGCAATGGTGCCAAGCTCCGCGCCGGCTTCGCTCCTCGCCCTCAGCCCGATCAGGTCGGCGAGATAGAACTCTTCCGCGTCGGCTTCAGGCAAGGCGGAGCGGGGCGCAAACAGTTCCAGGTTGGTGAGCGTCTCGGCCTCGGTGCGGTCGGTGACCGGGCGCTTGCCGTGGGGCGTGACCTCGCTCAGCTGCGCGACATTGTCGTGCAGCCAGGCCAGCGCAAAGCGCCGTCCCGTGCGGTCCGTGAGCGGGTAGGCCTCCAGGGCGTCGGCCTCGGCGGTGAAGCTGTTCACGCGCACGAGGCCGCGCACGCCATGCGGCTTGCCGATCACGCCCATCAGGATCAACCGGTCGGTCACCTATCCTCCGTGCTCAGGCGGCGGCGGCCGCTTTCGCGCGCTCGGCGGCGCGTTCCTGCGCCTTCTTCTTCGGCGCGGATTTCTGCGGCTGCTCGGTATAGACCGGCATGGCGATCAGCCCGGCCTTGCCCAGGAAGCGGGCGACGCGGTCGGTCGCCTGCGCGCCGTTGGAAAGCCAATGCGTCAGGCGCTCGGTCACCAAGGTCACGCGCTCGGCGTGGTCGGCCGGCAGCATCGGGTTGTAGGTGCCGACGCGCTCGATGAAGCGGCCGTCGCGCGGGCTGCGCGAGTCGGCGATGACGATATGGTAGAAAGGACGCTTCTTGGCGCCGGCGCGGGCAAGGCGAATCTTGAGAGACATGAATACTCCTGAGGTTAAAACGTAAAGGGGGATCAGAACGGCCGGCGGCCGCCCTTCTGTTGCGCCATGGCGGCCTGCATCTGGCGCATCATCGCCTGCTGGCCGCCCATCTTGTTCATCCGCTTCATCATGGTGGACATGTCGTCGAACTGCTTCAGCAGCTTGTTGACCTCCTGCACCGAGGTGCCGGAGCCAGCGGCGATGCGCTTTTTGCGGCTGGCCTTGAGGATGTCCGGATTGCGCCGTTCCGCGATCGTCATCGAGCCGATGATCGCGGCCTGGCGCTTGAACATGGTGGTGTCGAGATTGGCGTCCTCGATCTGCTGCTTGATCTTGCCGATGCCCGGCAGCATGCCGAGGATGCCCGAGAGCGAGCCCATTTTCGAGATCTGCTTGAGCTGGGAGGCATAGTCCTCGAGGTCGAACTTGCCTTTCGCCATCTTCTTGGCGAGCTTTTCGGCCTCGTCCTTGTCGATCGTCTCGGCCGCGCGCTCCACCAGGCCGACGATATCGCCCATGCCAAGGATGCGGCCGGCCACGCGCTCGGGGTCGAAATTATCCAGCGCGTCGAGTTTCTCGCCGAGGCCGACCAGCTTGACCGGCGCGCCGGTGACCTTGCGCATGGAGAGCGCCGCGCCGCCGCGGGAATCGCCGTCCAGCCGGGTCATGACGATGCCGGTGATGCCGAGCGCGTCGTTGAAGGCGGTGGCGGTGGTCACCGCGTCCTGGCCGGTCATGGCGTCGACCACCAGCAGGGTCTCCACCGGGTTGACCGCCTGGCGGATGGATTTGACCTCTTCCATCAGCGCGAAATCGATGGAGAGGCGGCCGGCGGTGTCGAGAATCACCACGTCATAGAGCTCGCGCCGGGCGGTATCCATGGCGCGGTTGGCGATCTGCAGCGGGGTCTGGCCCGGGATGATCGGCAGCGAGGTCACTTCCGCGCGTTGCGCCAGCTGTTCGAGCTGCAATTGCGCGGCGGGGCGCTGCGTATCCAGGCTGGCGAGCAGAACCTTGCGGCGCTCACGGGTGCGCAGGCGCAGCGCCAGCTTGCCCGAAGTCGTCGTCTTGCCGGAGCCTTGCAGGCCGACCATCAGGATCGGCACCGGGGCGGGGGCGAGCAGGTTGAGCGGGACAGACGCGCCGCCGAGCGCCTCGACCAGCGCGTCGTTGACGATCTTCACCACCATCTGGCCGGGCGAGACCGAGCGCAGCACTTCCGCGCCCACCGCCTTGCTCCGCACCTCGGCGATGAAGTCTTTCACCACCGGCAGCGCCACGTCGGCATCCAGCAACGCGAGACGGATCTCCCGCAGCGCTTCGGCCACGTCCTCTTCGCTCAGCGCGCCGCGGCGGCGCAGCCTGTCGAAAACCCCGGAAAGCTTGCCCGACAGCGAGTCGAACATGGTGCCAAATACTCCACAACGCAAAGTGCGCCGTGGTGCGAACCCTCGCAGCACGGCGTTTTAGCCAGCGCCGCTCTTGCGCCGGGGAGATGGGGAAGTCAAGGGAAAGGAAGGAAAGCAGGCGCTTTTTGAAAAAAGCGCCGCAAAAACTTTTGTTATGCTGGGTCATGGGCTGTGTCGCCGACAACGCCCATGGTCCAGAGTAAATAAAGTTTTTTTGCTACTTTTTGTTCACAAAAAGTAGCGCTTTCTTCCTTCCTTTATTGCTGGTCGAGCGCGGCGCGCAACGTCGCGGCATCCTGGCCCTCGATCATGCCGAACCGGATCAGCAGATCGGTCAGCACCAGGGCGACGTTGAATTTGAACTCGTCGGTGGTGGAGAGGACATCCAGCACGCGGGGCAGGGGCCAGAGATCGAAATGCTCGACCTCGCCGTCGCTCGGGTGCGGCTGGAAATCTTCCGGGAGCTCCAGGTCGTAGGCATAGATCACGTCCCGCCGCAGCCCTTCCGCGCGCTCCATGTCATAAGAGAAGCGAGCCACCTGCCGTGCCTGGGCTGTGAGCGCCTCGGGCAAGTCGGCTTCTTCCGCGCCTTCCTTGAGCAGGGTTTCGAAGGGGGTGAGCCCGGCCGGCACGCCGCCCGCCACCAGATTATCGAGCTTGCCGGGGTCGAGTTTCTTGTCGGCGGCGCGCCTCCCGATCCAGACATGCCAGCCATCCGCGCGGCGCACCAAACCGTTGAGATGCACGCCGACGCCGATCACCCCGAAGCTGGGCAGGGCGCCCCGGTCCAGCACGCCGAGCACCGGGCTGTCGGCGGTTTCGCGGATGTCGAAATTCTCGGAACGCGTGGGAATCGCCAGGGCGGAAGCCAAGTCGTTGAGGTGCGGCAGCAATTCCAGCGGCAGCGTGACCCGCCCCGCGGCGATGGTGATTCGGGGCTCTCGCGCCGCCAGTCGGGCCGCGAGGTCGGGACGCAGATAACCGATATGGTGCGGGCCGGCGTAAAAACCCAGCCGGCCGCCCGGCAGAGCGGCGTTGTGGACGGCAGAGATGTGATGAAGGAGCTTTGCAAGCGGCGCGTCAGATGCCATGTCGCAGACATGACCCGTTCCGCCGTTCCTGCCAACCCCCATGCCGGGCCGAAAAAAGCCGCTGACAAGCCGCCGCGCGGTTCGTGGTCCACCATCTGGTCGCTGGCGCCGTATCTATGGCCGAAGAATGCGCCGGGCTTGCGGGTGCGGCTGGTGCTGGCCAGCATTGCCATGCTGCTGGCCAAGGTGGCGACGGTCTATGTGCCGATCCTGTATTCGCATGCGATCGATCACCTGACGCCGAAGACCGGGCCGCTGATGGTGCCGGCGGCGATCATCGTGGCTTACGCGCTGGTGCGCATCGCCGCGGCCGGGTTCGGCGAACTGCGCGACGCGATTTTCGCGGCGGTGCAAATGCGCGCCTCCCGCGTCGTCGCCCGCCAGACCTTCGAGCATCTGCACGGCCTGGCGATGCGCTTCCATATGGACCGGCAGACCGGCGGGCTCTCCAACATCATCCTGCGCGGCACGCTCGGCATCCAGAACGTGCTGCGCATGGCGACGTTCAACATTCTGCCGACGGTCATCGAACTGCTGCTCACCGTGGGCGTGCTCTGGCATCTGTTCAATGCCTGGTACGCGGTCATCACCTTTGCCGCGGTCGGCATGTATATGGTCTTCACCTTCACCTTCACGGCCTGGCGCACGAAATTCCGCCGGACCATGAACGAGACCGACAACGAGGCGCAGACCAAGGCGATCGACAGCCTGCTGAATTTCGAAACGGTTAAATATTTCGGCAATGAGGCGCACGAATCGCGGCGCTTCGACGAAAGCCTGGCGCGCTATGAAAAAGCATCGGTGAAGGCCCAGGTCTCCTTGAACGCGCTGAACATCGGCCAGGCCACGATCATTTCGCTCGCTCTCGCGGTCATGATGATCATGGCGGCGCGCGGCGTGGCGAACCACACCATGACGGTCGGCCAGTTCGTGCTGGTGAACACTTATCTCATGCAGCTCTATGTGCCGCTGAACTTCCTGGGCTTCGTGTATCTGCAGGTGAATCAGGGTCTGGTGGACATGGAGCAGATGTTCTCGCTGCTGCGCGTTAACCAGGAGATCACCGACCGGCCCGGCGCGAAATCTCTGGCGCCGCAGGGGGCACCCTCGGAAGTGCGGTTCGAGAACGTGCATTTCGGCTACAACCCCGACCGCGAGATTCTCAAAGGGGTCAGCTTCACGGTGCCGGCCGGTCACAAGGTGGCGATCGTCGGGCCGACGGGCTCGGGCAAATCCACCATCAGCCGGCTGCTGTTCCGCTTCTACGACACGGTGTCGGGCCAGGTCCTGGTGGATGGCGTGGATGTGCGCGACTACACGCAGCATTCCCTGCGCGGCGCCATCGGCGTGGTGCCGCAGGATACCGTGCTGTTCAACGACTCGATCTTTTATAACATCGCCTATGGCCGGCCCGGGGCGAGCAAGGAAGAGATTGAACGGGCGGCGCGTTTCGCGCAGATCCATGATTTCATCGTGTCGTTGCCCCAGGGCTACGACACCAAGGTCGGCGAACGCGGGCTGAAGCTGTCCGGCGGCGAAAAGCAGCGTGTGGCGATTGCCCGCACGATCTTGAAAAACCCCCGAATCCTCATCCTGGACGAGGCGACCAGCGCGCTGGATACCGCCACGGAGCAGGAGATCGGCTCGGCTCTGCGCCGGGTGGCCTATGACCGCACGACTCTGGTGATTGCCCACCGGTTGTCCACCGTCACCGACGCGGATGAAATCCTGGTGCTGCGGGCCGGCGAGATCGTCGAGCGCGGCAGCCACGCGGCATTGCTTGAAATGGGCGGCGTTTATGCCGGCATGTGGGCGGCCCAGGTCGAGCTGGACGAGGCGGCGGACATTGCCGGGCCGGATGCCGTCGCCTTGCTGAAATCGGTCTCCGAGGTCACGGAATAATTTCGCTCCCGCTGGTAAGGGGCGCGGGAGCAACCAGATAGACACCTAATCTCTGATGGAATCGACTATGGAAGACAGACAAGCGCCGCCTGAACGGGACCTGAACCTTGCGGGATCGGTGGTAGATAAGGCAATCGAGTACATGATGGGGCAGAATGTCAGCTCGCTCGCGATCGCCTCGGCGCTGCTGGGCGGCGCGATGGGCCTGCTCAGCCGCACGCTCCCGGACGATGTGATCGTGCAGATCCTGAATAATGCCATCGCCAGCGTCGAATCAGGCGAAATGCACGAGAAAGCCGGCAAGGATCACGCCGGAGAGGCTTGACCCGCGGGGTGATTCTGGCCCATAAGGCCCGGAAATTCCGGGCTGGCCCCTGCCAGCCCGCTTTGCGTTTTTTGCGTCGTTTGAGGATAGAGCTATGGCCCGCCGTTGTGACCTGACCGGAAAGACCGTGCAAACTGGCAATAATGTCAGCCATGCGAACAACAAGACCCGCCGGCGCTTCCTGCCGAACCTGCAGGAGACCGTGATGCTCTCCGAAGTGCTGGGCAATGTGCGCCTGCGCCTGTCGACCCGTGCGATCCGCACGCTCGAGCATAATGGCGGACTGGATGCGTTCCTGCTCGGCCAGAGCGACCGCAAGCTGACCGTGGAAGGCCTGGCCCTGAAGCGCCGTCTGGAGCGCGCCATCGCCAAGAAGGAAGCCAAGGCGGCTTGAAGCCTTGCCGGCCGTTTCGGCCGGCGCTTGGTCATTTTTGGAAAGCCGGTGCCCTGCACCGGCTTTTTCGCGTTATCGTGGGTTTTTCCGGGGAGCCGCCGGCCGGAACATCAACAAGGTCGAGCCAATTTCATGATTCGCGTCACGGCCAGCATCAGCCTCGATGAGGCGGAACTGCATGAGGATTTCCTCCGGGCGAGCGGGGCCGGGGGGCAGAACGTCAACAAAGTCGAGACGGCCGTGCAGCTCAGGTTCGATGCTGCCCACAGTCCCTCACTCCCCGATCATGTGCGGGCACGGCTCCTGCGCCTTGCCGGAAGCCGGGCGACCAAAGACGGCGTGCTCATCATCACGGCGCAACGCTACCGCACGCAGCAGCGCAACCGCGACGATGCGCTTGAAAGGCTGATCGCCTTGATCCAGGAGGCCGCCGCGCTGCCCCCGCCACCCCGGCGCCCCACCAAACCAACTCGGGGATCCAAGAAACGACGGCTTGAGGGGAAGGCCCGCCGATCCGTGCTGAAATCGACTCGCCGGACTGTGGATGAGGGGTAGGAAGTGGCCGCTTTTTGAAAAAAGCGGCGCAAAAACTTTTATTATGCTGGGCTATGGGCTGTGTCTGGGACAACGCCCATAGCCCAGCGTTAACAAAGTTTTTTTGCTACTTTTTGTTCACAAAAAGTAGCGCTTGCCTTCCTCCTTAGAAAAACTTCGCCACGCGCAGCAGCAAGGCGCGTTGCAGCGGGCCGCCGTGGTTGGCGACGTCGTATTCGCCGACCAGCGTGACATTGACGGTCGGCGAGACGAAGCTGCTGGCGACCAGGCGCAGTTGCGTTTCATTGGTGCGGTTGCCGCTGTCCACCGTCACGCCGTTGCTCAGCGTGTAGGTCTGCTTGCCGCCGAAGCTCTGGAAGAGGCCCGGCGCGATCACCGCGGCGGTAGCGGGGTAGAATTCATAGGGCAGGTAGACGCGCAATTCCTCCGACGGCTGCTCGTGGAAGCTCGCGGGCAGGGCGCTCGAGGCTTGCACCGGATTGCGTACGCCGAGGAACGACGCGAGCGGCGGAATGTTGTCGGCGAAGATTGTGGGGCTGACATCGGCGGAATCGTGGTTCGGGCTGAACAGATAGGCCTCGCCCCACAGCGAGATCGCAAGGTTGCGCGCAGTCGGCGCGCCGATCAGCGTTTTGTACAGGCCGGCTTCCATCTCGTAAGTCCAGCCATCCTGTGCCGGATTGAGCGCGGCATTCCTGTTGAAGCTGCTGATCGGCGGCGCGATCCACGGGTGGAAGACGAGGTAGGTGCCGGTCGCCGCATCGTCGACGGGGAAGGTGAAGATTCCGATATTGGACTGCCCGAAGCCGCTTTGCGCCGAGAGCGCGCCGTAACCCGGGCCCAGGCTCCCCAACGCGCCGGCGGGGATGTTGCCGATGCCGACATGCTGGCTGCCGATAAAGCTGACATACTCCTCGAACACGTCCACGCCGGAGAGCAGCCCGGCGACATCGAAGGTACGGATATAGCGGCCGACCAGGATGTTCGTGGAGATATGCGTGTTCCGGCTGACGGTGCCGCCACCCCCCGCGCTGCCGAATGCCCCGGCATTGGTGAATTCGTTGTAGAACAGGGCGATGTTGACATCGGCCGGCGGCGCGATGGTGTCGCTCGGAAGCGGGTCGGAGGCATGGGAGGCGGTGGCGCCGAAACTCAGTCCCAAAGCGAGCCATGCGACGAGGGGCCGGATCGTGCTTGCTTTTGCAGACATCGGCGAAGCGTTCCTGGTTATATTTTCTCGCGGGGCTGTTGGGAAATCTGCTTTGCGATGCATCACAATCTCTGCTCGTGTCAATTGCCTTCCTGTTCTGAAAAAGTTGCGGCAAAGACCACCGGCTCGCGGGGTGAGCGGGGGCATGGACGTCAAAATGCAGGGTCGAGGTCGTCAGACACGGCGGCTGAACGCGAACGCCAAGAGGTCGCTGGGTGACCTCTATCGCTTTTCGGATCCGCCGGCGGCCTATACAGCTATAAATAGCAACGCAGTGTGGCCAATGAGGGGCGGCGGCTTCGCGCCCAAGAGCCAGCATCCTGTTGCCTCTCGTTTTAGCCCCTTTGCGTTCGCAAACTCCGCCATGCTTTGGTAGAATGGTTTCGAACTCCGCATTGATGGCGTCGTCCACGAGCGAATGCAGCTGCTGCCGGCGCCGGTGGAAGGCAGCTTGTGACGGAACTCTCGGCCTACGCTCTCTCTCTGTTGCGGGAGGGCTCATCCACACTGCACCGGGGACACGGCGACGGGCTGTCACCGATCCTGCTGGTGACGCCTCCCGGGGAACCGCAATCGCCCGGCTCAGTTCAGCGCCTCGAGCATGAATACGCGCTGCGGGCCGATCTCGACGCCGATTGGGCGGCAGTGCCGGTTGACCTCCTCCGGCGTGGAAGGCGGCTCATGCTGGTGCTGGCCGATCCTGGCGGCGAACTGCTTGAGGGCTTGCTCGGCCAGCCGATGGCGGTGGCGGATTTTTTGCACATCGCGGTGCCGCTCGCGATGGCGGTCGGCCGGTTGCACGCAAGGGGGCTGATTCATAAGGACTTGAAGCCGGCCAACATCCTCGTGGACACGGCTAGCGGCGGTGTGTGGCTCACCGGCTTCGGCATCGCCTCACGGCTGCCCCGCGAGCATCAGGCGCCCGCGCCACCCGAGATCATCGCCGGCACGCTGGCCTACATGGCGCCGGAACAGACCGGACGAATGAACCGCTCGATCGACGCCCGCAGTGATCTTTATGCGCTCGGCGTTATTTTTTACGAGATGCTGACGGGAATGCTGCCCTTCACGGCGGCCGATCCGATGGAATGGGTGCATTGCCATATTGCCCGGCAACCAGTGCCCCCTGCCGCGCACCGCGCCGGAATCCCCGGGCTGCTTTCGGCGATCGTGATGAAGCTGCTCGCCAAGACCGCCGACGAGCGCTACCAGACCGCCGCCGGCCTGGCGGCGGATCTGCGGCATGGCCTGGCGGAATGGCTGGCGACCGGCGCCATCGCGCCTTTCCCGTTGGGGCAGTGGGACGTGCCGGACCGGCTGCTGATTCCTGAAAAACTCTATGGCCGCGAGCGCGAGACCGAAACCCTGTTGGCGTCGTTCGACCGGGTCGTGGCCAGCGGTACGTCCGAGCTGGTGCTGGTGTCCGGCTATTCCGGGATCGGCAAATCCTCGGTGGTGAACGAGCTGCATAAGGCGTTAGTGCCGCCGCGTGGCCTGTTCGCGTCCGGCAAGTTCGACCAGTACAAGCGCGACATTCCCTACGCCACCCTGGCCCAAGCGTTCCGGAGCCTCGTGCGCCAGATCCTGGGCCAGAAAGAGGCGGAGCTTGGCCAATGGCGGGATGCCCTGAGCGAGGCGCTGGGCGCGAACGGTCAGCTTATGGTAAATTTGGTACCCGAGCTGGATCTCGTGATCGGAACACAGCCCCCGGTCGCGGACCTGCCGCCGCAGGACGCACAGAACCGCTTTCAGATGGTGTTCCGGCGCTTTCTCGGCGTCTTCGCGCGCAAGGAGCACCCGCTCGCGTTGTTTTTCGACGATTTGCAGTGGCTGGACACGGCGACGCTCGACCTCCTCGCGCAGCTGGTCACGAACTCTGAGGTGCGGCACCTGATGCTGGTGGGTGCCTATCGGGACAACGAGGTCGGACCCGCGCACCCGCTGATGCGCGCGCTCCAGGCGATCCGCAGTGCCGGCGCGCGGATCCAGGAACTCGTATTGGCGCCGCTCAGACTCGATGATGTCACCCGCCTCGTCGCCGATGCCTTGCATTGCCAGCCGGAGCGCGCGCGGCCCTTGGCGCGGCTGGTGCACGAGAAGACCGGTGGCAATCCGTTTTTCGCGATTCAGTTCCTCACAGCGCTGGCCGACGAAGACTTGCTCACGTTGGACCGCGGCGCGCCAGCCTGGCGATGGGACATCGATCGCATTCGCGCCAGGAGTTACACGGACAACGTGGTGGAGCTCATGGCGGGCAAGCTGATGCGGCTGCCGCCAACATCACAAAATGGTTTGAAACTGCTGGCCTGCCTGGGGAACACAGCGGAAACTGCCACCCTCGCCATGATACAAGGCGACGCCGACGGGAGCATCGATGCCCAATTGTGGGACGCTGTACGGGCTGGGCTCGTTCTTCGCCGGGACGGAAGCTATCTCTTCCTGCACGACCGTATCCAGGAAGCCGCCTATTCGCTGATCCCGGTCGACCAGCGCGCCGTCACGCATCTGCGGATCGGCCGCTGCCTTTTGGCAGCGTTAAGCGATAGGGAAATCACCGAGCAAATTTTTGACGTCGTCAACCAGTTCAACAACGCCGCCGCGCTCATATCCGATCGAGACGAGGCGGAACAGGTGGCGGATCTCAATCGGCGCGCCGGGATCAAGGCGAAGGCATCGACGGCCTACGCCGCAGCATGCCGCTATTTTGGCACCGGCATGGCGTTGGTGGGCCCGTCGGGTTGGGAGGCATGTTATGACCTGACCTTCAGGCTCGCGCTCGAACATGCGGAATGCATGCTCCTTTCCGGCGGTTTCGACGACGCCCGAAAGCTCATCGCGGAACTCCTTCGGCGCGCGGATTTGAGGATCGACAAGGCCGCTGTGTATCGGCTGAAAATAGACCTGCATGTGATGAAATCTGAGCATCCTCAAGCCGTAGACAGTGCGCTTGAGTGCCTGAGCCTATTCGGCATGGAGATGCCCGCGCATCCCAGCCGCGCTGACGTCAACGCAGAATATGAGAAGATATGGCAGCAGCTCGGCGATCGACAGATCGAAAGCCTGATTGACCTGCCCAAGGCCACGGCGGCGGAGGCTCAGGCCGCCATGCGGGTGCTGGCGGCCTGCACGTCTCCGGCATTTTTCACAGACCCCAATTTGTTTAATCTGCAAGTCTGCCAGATGGTGAATTTGAGCCTGGAACATGGCATAATGGATGCCTCTACGCACGGCTTTGCCTGGTTCGGCTGGCTGCAGTGCTATGCATTCCACCGTTACGACGACGGTTGTCGGTTTGCCAGGCTCGCACTTGACCTCGTCGAAAAGCGGGGCTTCAACTTTGATGTCGTGAAAGTGCAATACGCGATGGGAGAAATCGTCTCCTGGACGCAGCCCCTTGCAACGGCGATCGAGTACTTTCGGACAGCCTTTCGCACCGGCGTCGAGACGGGCAATCTGATCTTCGCGGCAAACAGCGCCGCGCAAGTCATCATACGCCGTATTCTCATCGGAAGCACACTGGATGACGTATGGCACGAGTCTGAGAGATTCATGGATTTCGTTGCCAAGATCGGGTTTCACGACGGCGAGGATATGATCGTGAGCCAACAGCGTTTCGTTGCCGCCATGCGAGGCAAGACCGCGAACCTGTCCACTTTCAGCGACGCGGTGTTCGACGAACGCGCCTTCGAGGACGCATTGACCGCGGATCGGATGACCACGATGGTTGTCTGGTACTGGATCCTCAAGATCGGCGCACGCTTCCTGTCAGGCGATTACGCGCAGGCGCGCGACGCGATCGATAAGGCGCAGCCGTTGCTCTGGGCATCGTCCGGAGAGATCCAGCTCCTGGATTTTCACCTCTATGCAGCACTCACATTAGCCGCACTCGCCACGACCGAACCACCGGCACGGCGTGGCGCGTGGATGGCCCGTATCACGGAGCACCGGGATCAGCTTCGCGTGTGGGCGCAAAGCGTCCCCGAAACCTTCACGAGCGCCGTCTCTCTGGTCGACGCCGAAATCGCCCGGCTTGAGGATCGGCCCCTCGATGATGCCATGCCGCTTTATGAGCAGGCGATTCAGGCCGCACGCAAGCACGGTTTCGTGCAGAACCAGGGCTTAGCCTATGAGGTAGCGGCGCGGTTCTACGCGGCGCGCGGCTATGAGACGTTCGCCGGCGTCTATCTGTTGAATGCCCGAAACTGCTATCTTAGCTGGGGTGCGCTCGGCAAGGTGCGACAACTCGACGAACACTATCCCGAGCTCAGGCCGGAGGAGCCGACGCCCGCGCCGACCGGCACGATCGAGGCGCGTCTCGCGCATCTCGACCTTGCCACCGTGATCAAGGCCTCGCAGGCGGTTTCGGGGGAAATCGTGCTTGACCGGCTGATGGAAACACTGATGACAATCGCGCTTGAACATGCCGGCGCCGAGCGTGGGCTGCTGTTGCTGCTGCGCGACGACATGCCGCAGATCGAGGCGGAGGCTAGAACCACCGGCACTTCCATCGAAGTTACACTCCAGCCGGCGCCCGTGACATCTTCCGCCTTGCCCGAGACGGTGCTGCATACCGTGATCAGAACGCATCATAGTGTTATTTTGGATGACGCTTCGGCGCCGAACCCATTCACGGCGGATGCGTATGTCCAGCAGACACACGCACGCTCGGTGCTTTGTTTGCCCCTGGTCAAGCAGGCCAAGCTGATCGGCGCGCTCTATCTCGAGAACAAGCTGGCATCGAATGTGTTCACACCCGCGCGGATCTCAGTTCTGGAATTGTTGGCGTCACAAGCGGCGATTTCTTTAGAGAATGCCGGGCTCTACGCTGAATTGAAGATAAACGAGGAACGCTGGCGCAATCTGTTCGAAAGTGTCCCGGTCGGCGTGGCATTAACGGGGCCACACGGGCGCTATGTGGCCACCAATCGGGCTTTTCAGAGAATGACCGGCTATTCCGAGGCAGAATTGCGCAACCTCTCGCCCCTGGACATCGTTCATGAGGATGACCGCGCCGCCACCGCGGCACGTATCGCAGCACGCGCGGCGGGTGAACCTTACCCGCACCATGTCGAGAAGCGCTACCGGCATAAGGATGGGCGTGTGATCTGGGCGGATGCCAGTGCTTTTGTGGCCCCGGTGGCGGCCGGCATACCGTATTATGCCGAGGCCGTGATCGACATCACCGACCGCAAGCGTGCCGAGGAAGATTTGCGGCGAAGCGAGGCGTCGCTCGCCCAGGCGCAAGAGATCAGCCGCACGGGCAACTGGCACTGGAATGTCGGCACCGGAGCGGTTTCCTCGTCGGCGGAACTCCTCCGCATCTGGGGTTTTGACGCCATGGCAACGCAGCCATCGTACACGACCTTCATGGCGCGGGTACACCCGGAAGACCGACTTGCGTTTAAGCAGGCTCTCGCCGATGCCGCGCGCAAGCAAGGCCGGTTTCAGCATGAGTACCGAATCGTTTGGCCCGATGGATCGATCAAGTATTTGCAGACGGTTGGCCAGCCTGACAGCGCTGAGGGCCGTGATCCGGAATTCGTCGGCACGGTCATGGACATCACCGTGCGAAGACAAGCCGAGGAGGCGTTGCGGGACGCCCAGGCGGATCTTGCCCGAGCCGTGCGCTTGACGACGATGGGGGAACTGCTCGCCTCCATTTCTCACGAGGTCAATCAACCGCTGGCCGCGGTCGCCACCAGCGGGAATGCCTGCCTGCGCTGGCTGAATCGGGAGGAGCCTGACCTCGCTTCAGCCCGGGATGCTGCCGCGCGCGTCGTGCGCGAAGCTCATCGCGCCGCCGACGTGATTCGCAGCCTGCGGGCGCTCGCCCGGAAATCCGGGCCGCAACTCACCAAGCTCGACATCCATGACGCCATCGAGGAGGTGTTGGTGCTCACCCGTGGTGAATTGCAGCAGCACGGCGTCGTGCTGCACCTGGATCTGTCCGCCGACGATCCGCTGGTGTTGGGCGACAAGGTCCAACTGCAGCAGGTGCTGCTGAACTTGATCATGAATGGCATCCAAGCCATGGCCACGGTCTCCGGCCGCAGGCGGGAACTGACCGTGTCGGCCGGCGTCGCCGCGCCGGATCATATGGAGGTTACGATCGAGGACACCGGCCCGGGGCTTGATCCGGCCATGGCCCAGCGCATCTTCGAACCTTTCTTCACCACCAAGTCCGACGGCCTTGGCATGGGGCTTTCGATCTGCCGGTCGATCATCGAAGCCCATGGCGGGCATTTATGGACCTCGCCCGGCACGTCAGGCGGGACCGCCTTCCACTTCACCATCCCCATCGGGGGTGAGGCCTAGCGCCACGACCGAAACGGCCGTCTGCAAGGCTTCGCGCTCCGAACCGGTCAGTTGCGCTGCCATGCCCAGTGGAACTGCCGGCTGCGACACGCAAGACAAAAAAACACCCCTGCGTGAGGGGTGTTTAAGCGACACTCGTGTCAAAAATTATGAACTATGTCTTTTCGACCGGGGGATGTCCGAGGCCGGGCTTTTTGGTCAGGCGGCGTCGCCGGCGGAGCGCTCGGCGCGCTTGCGGGCGTTCGGGTCGAGATGCTTCTTGCGCAGGCGCACGGCCGAGGGCGTGACCTCCACCAGCTCGTCATCCTCGACATAAGCGATCGCCTCTTCCAGCGACATCCTGCGAGGCGGCACCAGCAGCAGCGCTTCGTCCTTGCCGGCGGCGCGGATGTTGGTGAGCTTCTTTTCGCGGACCGGGTTCACGTCGAGGTCGTTCTCGCGGCTGTGCTCGCCGAGAATCATGCCGACATAGACCTTGTCGCCGGGGTTGACGAACAGCGTGCCGCGCTCCTGCAGCGAGAACAGCGAGTACTGCACGGCCTCGCCATCTTCGGAGGAAATCAGCGCGCCATTGCGGCGGCCCTCGATCGCGCCTTTCCACGGGCCGTAGCCGGCGAACAGGCGGTTCATCACGCCGGTGCCGCGGGTGTCGGTGAGGAACTCGCCATGATAGCCGATCAGGCCGCGCGCGGGGATGCGGAAGGTCAAACGCTGCTTGCCGCCGCCGGAGGGGCGCAAATCGGTCATCTCGCCCTTGCGGCGGGACATCTTCTCCACGACCGCGCCGGCATAAGGCTCGTCGACGTCGATCAGCACGTCCTCATACGGCTCCTCGCGCTCGCCGGCCTCGTTGGTGCGGGTCAGCACGCGCGGACGGCCGATGGTGAGCTCGAAACCTTCGCGGCGCATGGTCTCGATCAGCACGCCGAGCTGAAGTTCGCCGCGCCCGGACACTTCGAACGCGTCGGTCTCGGTGCTGTCGGCGATGTGGATGGCGACATTGCCTTCCGCCTCGCGATACAGGCGCTCGCGGATCTGCCGGGAGGTTACTTTCTTGCCTTCGCGCCCGGCCAGCGGGCCGTCATTGATGCGGAAGGTCATGGACAAAGTCGGCGGGTCGATCGGCGTGGCGGCCAGCGGGCTGGCGACTTCCGGCGCGGCGATGGTGTGCGGGATGGTGGCATCCGTGAGGCCGGCGACGGCGACGATGTCGCCCGCGCTCACCTCGTCCACCGCCACGCGCTCCAGCCCCCGGAACGAGAGCAGCTTGGTCAGGCGGCCGGTTTCCACCACCGTGCCGTCGAGGCGCAGCACCTTCACCGGCATGTTGACGGTGGCGCGGCCCTGCTCGACGCGGCCGGTCAGCACGCGGCCGAGGAAGTTGTCGGACTCCAGGATCGAGGCGACCATGGCGAAGGGGGCTTCGGCGTCGAGCTTCGGTGCCGGCACATGGTTCAGGATCAGGTCGAACAGCGGGTTCAGGTTCTCGCGCGGGGCGTCCAGGTCCGGCACCGCCCAGCCCTGGCGGCCGGAGGCGAACAGCATCGGGAAGTCGAGCTGCTCCTCGGTGGCGTCGAGCGCCGCGAACAGGTCGAAAATCTCGTTATGCACGTCGTCCGGGCGGGCGTCGCCACGGTCGATCTTGTTGACGACGACCATCGGGCGCAGGCCGCGGGCGAGTGCCTTGCCGAGCACGAACTTGGTCTGCGGCAGCACGCCTTCGGCGGCGTCCACGAGCAGGACCGCCCCGTCCACCATGTTCAGGATGCGCTCTACTTCGCCGCCGAAATCGGCGTGGCCCGGCGTGTCGACGATGTTGATTCGCGTGTCCTTCCAGACCACCGAAGCAACTTTCGCCAGAATGGTGATGCCACGTTCTCGCTCGAGGTCGTTGCGGTCAAGCGCGCGTTCCGCCACAGCCTGGTGCGCGGCGAAAGCGCCGGACTGCTTCAGCAGCTGGTCGGTGAGCGTCGTCTTGCCATGGTCAACGTGGGCGATGATGGCGATGTTGCGAATATTCGGTACTGACATAAAAGGGCCTGACTGGTTAACAGCAATAATAGGCCAGCCGGCCCGCAAGCGCGGGGCGACCGATCCATGGAAATGCCTGGACGAAGTTCTACGGCCCCCCGCATAGCGATATTGCGGCGCAAAAGCGAGGGGCAAAACGGAATAGGCGCCCTGCGGCGCCCATCCCTGTCCGATTTTTGGGTAAGGCGGTGCGCTTATTGCACGGTTCTGTTCGGCGGCGCCATCGGCGTTATCGGCGCCATCGGGGCGTTGGGGGGCGCCATCGCGCCAGGGGGCACCCCGTTCGCCGTGGCGTGATGGGAGAGCGCCTCGTCCGTATATTGCGCCGCGGCGCTCCAGTTGCCCTGCTTCACCGCGGCGCGGGCGTTCTCGATCGCCGTCACGCGGGGGGAGTTGTCAGCGGCCGGGCCGGTGGATTGCGGCACTGAGCGTGTCAGCATGATGGTTTCGGCATTGCTCAGCATCGTGTCGGCCTGGGCTCTGCGATGCTGCTGGATCGCCGTGCGGGCCCGTTGCAGATATCGGGTGGCTTGGTCATGCCCTGCGGGGGGCTGCATGGGCGACATCGCGGGGGGCTGCATAGGCGACATCGTGCCGCCGCCTGGCGCCATGGGAGACGGCGTGGTTTGAGCGCAGGCGATGCCACCGGCGACGATGAAAGCGGCCGTAGCCAGCCAAAGGGAACGCATTTCCAATCTCCTTTTTATGAATTGTCCATAAGGGGGCAAAACCAAGGTGGGCGGCAGGAGGACGTGAGCAAGGCGCTTTGTCTCTCCCCGACATTAAACACTCGTCATTGCAGCCTTGGGGCGATATGGCTTGCCGGAACATCGCGCCGTGATGGGATCGGGCGCAGGGTCTCGTGGGGGCGGCGTGAAATTTGGGGGCATCGTGACGGCGGTTTTGGCCTTGAGCCTATGCGCCCGCGCGCAGGCGGCGATTCCGCCCGCCCAGGCCTGCGCCGCGGCC
>NZ_DATLPB010000069.1:0-2578 GCF_035535915.1 Acidocella sp. | reverse complement strand
GAAGCGGAAGAACCGTAGGCTTACGGCCGCGGCAAGGAAAACCATGGCGGTCAGCAAAAATGGCCGGGCTAGAAGCTTCTGGAACTGCAATTTATAGCCTGCCGCCGTCAGATCAGCGTGTTCCGCGATCTGGATATACGTTGGCAGTTCCCAGAACGGCACGGTTTCGGGCGTGGCAAAGCTTTCGCGGACCTGTTCGGGCGTAAGGCTGGTCTTAAGCACGAAAAGCGGCTGGTCGAGCGGCAATACGCCCATCTGGTAGACGCGCGCGTCCATGATCCGCCAGGCGCCGGGAACGAGCTCGGCCGCGCGCGCCTCGATGCGGCCCTTGAAAAGGTTATTGTTGTCGAAGGTAAAGACGGTGACCCCGGTAAGCGACACGCCCTGGTCGCGGCTTGCCTTGGCATTGATGATGGCAAGCCCTTCGTCGTTGCGCTGGCTTGCCCAGAAAGTGCCGCCGGCGCCGCCGAACCCGGTCAGTGCGCGCCCGAACAGCTCGGCCTCCAAGCGCTTGGACTGCTCGCCGAGCAACGCAGCAGCCGGATTGTAGACGGCGGTGGCGAACACGCCGATCACGAACGCCGTGATCAGCGCCGGTGAAATGAACTGCCAGGCCGACATGCCGGCCGCGCGCGCGATCACCAATTCGTGCCGCCGCGACAGATTGAGGTAGCTGGCCATCGCGGCGATCAGCACGCAGAACGGCAGGATACGCTCGATCACCTGCGGCACGCGGTAGAACGAGGTCTTGGCGACCAGCAACACGGAAACATGCGGGATGTCGCCGGCCCGGCGCATCAACTCCATATAGTCGAGCAATGCGACCAGCACGAACAGGCCGAGGAACACCATCGCGACCGCGCCCAGGAAGCGCAGCCCGAAGTAACGCGACAATGTTCCGGCGACGATTCGCATGCGGGTTCCGTCAATCGCTGGCGAAACGCCGGCTGAGCCGCCGGCCGAGCGCATCGAATATGTTGGCGATGAAGGCCGGCGGTTCCAGGATCAGCCCGTTGCTGATGACATAGAGTCCGAGCCCGAAGGTGAGCGCGAGCGCGACGTATTGCAGCGACAGCATCCACGGCTGGTTGGCGCCGAATACGATGGATGCAAAGCCGATCAACCGCAGCAACGCCACCCCGCCGACTGCGCCCAGCAGCGACATGGCGCGGCTCTGCCGGTTGGTGCGCGGCGCGCCCAGATAGGCAAAGGCAATCACCACAAAGGCGATCGGGTAAAGCGGCGCCATCAACCGGTCGTGCAATTCGGCGCGGAATTGCCCGGGCTGCTCAATGTACATCGGCTCCTTCGTATCGGGAAATAGCAGCTGCCAGAGATAGCGCTCACGGATGCCGTATTTGATCGCGGCGGGGCCGCCAACGTATTGCGACAGGTCGAAGCCGTAGCGGTCGAAGCTCACCATTTTGGGGTCGCGCCGGCCGGCCTCATGGCGCTGCATGTTGCCCTTCGACAGCACCAAGAAAGTGCCCTCCTTGTTCTCGATCACCTCACCGGATTGCGCCAGCACGGTGACACCCTGCTGGGGGTTGCGCTGGTCGTCGAGGAAAATGCCGGTCAATTGCCCATTGCGCTCGCGCGAGCGAATGTACAGCGTGACGCCCTGCTCGATGACGGTGAAACGGCCGGGCTGCACGATGTTGGCGACGACATTGGCGTGCACCTCGGTCAGCCACTCGTGCAGCATGCGCAGGCCTTTGGGCGCCAAATAGGCGCTGATTGCCGTCACCAGCAGCGACACCATGATCGAAACGATGAGGAAGCCGCGGAACAGGCGCCACGGCGACATGCCCGCTGAGTTCATCACGATGATTTCTGAATCGGTCGACAGCTTGTTGAGGATGTGCGCGGCGGCGATGACCAGCGCGATCGGCGCGATCACCAGAACCAGCAGCGGGATGATCAGCCCAGTGAGACCGATGAAGACCAGAATGGTCTGGCCCTGGCTGGTCATAATGTCGATGTCGCGCAGCGCCTGGGTGACCCAGATCAAGGCGGTGAGGGACACCAGCACGATCAGGAACGCCACCAAGGTGGTGCGCACGATATAACGGTTGATTGACCCCATCCGCGGCGCCGTCCCCAAAATCCCCCTGCACGCCGTCGCAAGTCCCGGCCTGTCCCCCCGGGCACCCGCGCTTGGCGTCCAAGCCCAACCCCAATCAGGTTTACCTTGATCGCCTCACAAAGTGGCCCCGCAAAGGCAAAGCCGTTGAACATGCACAACAAAATGTTAAGCGGCGGGCCGCGCTGGCACGCACTCTGGCAGCTCGACGGGTGGGAACCGCCCGATTTGCTTGCGTTTCCCGGCATCCAGCCGGCGCCGGCGGCAGCACGGCCGAGGGGGGTGCAAAATCCGCAATCGGCGCCATTTTGCGCTTTGCAGGGGCGGGGCGCCCGCGCCATATGGCACCGACGGCACCGTTTGAACCTCTTCCGCCGCGACAAGGACCCCTGCAATGCCGGACGCCCTCAAACTCGGTTTTGGACCCTTCGCCGCCCCGGCCAAGGGCGTCCTGGTGGTGTTTTGCGGCGAAAACCTCAAATTCGGGCCGGCGAC
>NZ_DATLPB010000068.1:0-96938 GCF_035535915.1 Acidocella sp. | reverse complement strand
AAGTGGCCGCTTTTTGAAAAAAGCGGCGCAAAAACTTTTATTTATGCTGGGCCATGGGCTGTGTCAGCGACAACGCCCATAGCCCAGAGTAAACAAAGTTTTTTTGCTACTTTTTGTTCACAAAAAGTAGCCTTCCTTACTTACGTCTTTGCCGCTTTGCCCCGCCGCCGAAATATGGGAGTCTACGCCCAAGAATAATATCGCAAGGAGACTGCCGTGACACGGTTTCCAGGATTCACTTTCGCCGCCCCGTGCCTTGTGGCTGCCGCCTTTTGCGGCGCGGCACACGCCCAAACTGCCGCCGATCAGCGCTTTCAGGCCTCCCAGTTCGTCGCACCCGGCCAGCTCGGCCAGATCGACCCGCACCGGCCGGGCGGCGCCCTGGCGTGCCCTAGCATCGGCGTGCTGAGCGCCCTGTACAATCAAGCAGGCCTGGCCACCGGGGCCAATGCCAATGCAACCGTCGCCGGCACGCAGATCGCCGCGGTCCAGGCCGGCTGCGTCACGCTGCCGCCTGGAACGGTCATGCAGGTTCTCTCGTTCTACCCGCTGGGCGCGACAACGCAGACCCATGGCGCAGGCTATCTGCAGGTCCAGAGTTCTACGACCCATGGCGCGCAATGGGTCGGCGCCGGGGTGGTATTGCCGCTCCCTGCCACCCAATCCGGCCCGGCGCCCAGCGCTTTCGGCATCGCCCCATCGGCCAAGCCGCCTCCGGCGCCGGCGCCGGCCGCTCAATCCCTGCCGCAGCCCAATCAGCCCGCGGGCAACCCACCGGCGGCCGCAAAGCCGCAAAGCGGCGCGCCGACCATGGCCTTGCCGCCGGCACCACCCGCGAGCCCCCCGGTGGCGCCGGCGCAAAGCCAGCCCGACGGTTACGTGCCGCTGCCGGTCCTGCCCCCGGCTTCGGCCCCCAAGCCGAAAGATTCCAATGGCGCGTGCAGCGACCTCGACAGCCTGCTCAACGCGACAAAAAACGGGCATGGCTGCACACAGCCCTGACCGGGACGAGCGCTCAGGGAAACAGTCCGCGCAATTGCTTCGCGGCGAACACTTTCTCCACGCCGATCGCCATCGCCGCGATGCGGTTGCCCACCCGCTCCCGCGCGGCCCGCGCGCTCACCTGCTGGAAGGCGCGGTCGAGCAGCTGCGTGAGGCGCTGGTTCACTTCGTTTTCTTCCCAGAACAGCTGTTGCAGGTCCTGCACCCATTCGAAATAGCTGACGATCACGCCCCCGGAATTGCATAGCAGGTCGGGCAGCACGTAAATGTCGCCGCGCTCGCGCAGCACCGCGTCGGCCTCGGGTGTGGTTGGGCCATTCGCCCCTTCGGCCAGGATCCGGCAGCGCAGATTGCGCGCCACGCTGTCATCGATCACCCGCTCCAGCGCCGCCGGCACCAGAATGTCGCAGGGCTGGGTCAGCAGGGTCGCGGGATCGGCCGCCGCCTCGTTGGAGAACCCCGCGAGGCCGCGATGCGCGGCGGCATGGCGCTCCATCTCCGCTACCGGCAAACCGCGCCGGTCGAACAGGCAGCCGGTATGGTCGCTCACCCCGATGATTTTGACGCCGCGCCGCGTCAATTCCTGTGCAGTGACGGCGCCGACATTGCCGAACCCCTGCACGATGGCCGTGGCCCCGGACAGGTTGAGATGAATCGCCTCGGCGGCGCGCGATATCAGGTGCACCACGCCGCGCCCGGTCGCCTCCCGCCGCCCCACCGTGCCGCCCGAAGCGACCGGCTTGCCGGTGACGATCTCGGTCACGGTCTTGCCCTGATAGGCGGAATAGGTGTCCATGAACCATGCCATCACCTGCTCGTTGGTGCCCATATCGGGCGCCATCACGTCGGTATGCGGGCCGACAAAGGGGATCATTTCCTGCATGTAGCGGCGCGACAGCGCCTCGAGTTCGCGCGGCGACAGGGCCAAGGGGTCGACCGTCACGCCGCCTTTGGCGCCGCCATAAGGCAGGCCGACCAGGGCGCATTTCCAGCTCATCCAGATCGCCAATGCGGCAACCTCGCCGAGATCGACCGCGCGGGAGAAGCGCGTTCCCCCTTTGGTGGGGCCGAGCGTGAGATGATGTTGCACGCGGTAGCCCTGGAACACCGCCGTGCTGCCGTCATCGCGATGGATCGGCACCGAGACCGTGACCGCCCGCTTCGGGTAGAGCATGCGGTCACGCTCATCTTCGCGCATACCGATATGGTCGGCGATGATGTTGAATTGCCGCCGGGCCATGTCGAAGACGTCGCCGCCATAGACGTTCATTTTCACTCCCCTGGATCATCCAGCTGCCGGCGTTGCGCTCCGGAACGGGCGGGAAATCCCATCTTATCGTGGGAATGAGCGGCACCGGGCAGTTTGTTTTCTACCGTCCAGGTCAAGACTTGGCTTGGCCAAAGTTCTTGTCAACCTCCCGCGCGCCAGATGACTTGCAACGCACGCTCCGGTAGCATTCCGTTATCTTTGACTCGGACTGAAGGCGTAAGAGATTGAATCGCAAAGACCGTCGGACGGAAGCGAAGCTGAAACGCTCGGGAACCACCCCGGCGCATGCCGCAAAGGATACAGACCTCTTTGCCGCCGCCTTCCAGGCGCATCAGGCGGGGCAGTTGGATGAGGCGGCACGGCTCTATGGCCAGGTTCTGGCGACCAATCCCCGCCACGTCGACAGCCTGAATCTGCTGGGCGCGGTCACGTTGAAGCAAGGCAACGCCGAAACGGCGATCGGCCTGATCGGCCAGGCGATCGCCCTCGACGCGGCGAGCCCGACCTATCGCTACAATCTGGGCGTAAGCCTCGGAGCGGCCGGGCGGCACGAAGATGCGGCCGAAGCCTTTCGCCAGGCGATCGCGCGCCAGCCCGATTATCTGGATGCCCTGTATAATCTGGCCATCACCCTCGGCACGTTGGAGCGGCACGAAGAAGCCGTCACCGCCTACCGCCGGGTTCTGGACATCGCCCCCACGCATGTGAACGCGCTCAATAATCTCGGCGCGACCCTCACCAAGCTCGAGCGGATGGATGAGGCCGCCTCGTGCTACCGCGCGGCGATTGCGCTGAATTCTGACAGCGCCGAGCCGCATTTCAATCTCGCCAAGCTGCTCCAGGAGCAAGGCAATCCCGAGAAGGCGATCAGCCATTACGAGGCCGCGCTGAAACTCCAGCCGGATTTCCTCAATGCGCTGTCCAATCTCGGCAATACGCTGCTCACGCTCAACCGGCCCGACGAGGCGGTGGCGCTCTTCAACCGGGCGCTCGCCATCAAGCCGGATTTCATCGCGGCCTATGTCAATCTGGCCGCGGCGCTGCGCGCGATGCAGCGCCTCCAGGAATCCGTGGCGACATGCGAGGCGGCGCTGCGCCTGCAACCGGACATGCCGGAGGCCCATGTCAATCTCGGGATGGCGCTGCAGGCGCTGGGCCGGCTGGACGAAGCCGCAGTGGCCCTGGAGCACGGAATCCGCCTCGCACCCGGAGCGCAGCCCGTGCACACCGGGCTGATCCTGAACATGCATTATCAAGCGACGGTGAGCGAAGCGGAAATTTTCGCAGCGGCCCAGCGCTTCGCGACGCAGCTCGCCGTGACGGCGAACACGCGTTTCACGAATCTGCCCGACCCCGCCCGCCGCTTGCGCGTCGGTTATGTCTCAGGTGATTTCAAGCAGCATCCGGTGGGGTTTTTTCTGGCCCCGGTCCTGGCCAATCATGACCCTGCTGCGATCGAAATCTACGCCTACAACAACCACACGCAGAATGATTGGGTGACGCAGCAATTGCGGGCGCTCTGCGCGCAATGGCGAAGCGTGGTGGGAATGTCCGACCAGGCGTTCGCATCCCTGGTGGCGGCGGATGGCATCGACATATTGGTCGACCTCTCCGGCCACACCTCCGACAGCCGGCTGGGCGTGTTCGCGCTGAAACCGGCGCCGGTGCAGCTAAGCTGGCTGGGCTTCTGGGGCACCACCGGATTGCCCACGATCGACTATATTCTGTCCGACGTGACGACCATCCCCGAAGGGGATGAGAGCCATTACAGCGAAACCGTGTTTCGCCTGCCGGACAGCCGGTTCTGCTATGCCCCGCCTTATTACACGCCGACACCGGCAACCACACCTGCATACCTTAAAAACGGGTATGTAACCTTCGGCAGCTTCAATAACCTCTCGAAGATCGGTCCGGACGTCATCCAGCTCTGGGCACGCGTGCTCCAGCAAGCGCCAACCGCGCGGCTCTTGCTCAAATGGGCGTCTCTGGCCGATGGCGCGGTGCGCCAGAGCCTGTTCGACAGTTTCGCTTCGCACGGCATCGGCCCGGAACGGCTGACAATGCGCCCGGCCTCCCCACACCACGAAATGCTGTCCGAATATGGCGATATGGACATCGCGCTCGATCCGTTTCCGTTCTCGGGCGGCCTGACAAGCTGCGAGGCGCTCTGGATGAACGTGCCGGTGGTGACGTTGCCGGGCAGCCGGGCGGTGTCACGCCAAACTCAGGGCTTCCTGCGCGCCATCGGCCTGCCCGAACTGGTGGCGTCCTCGGCGGATGACTATGTGCGGATCGCCACCGATCTCGCCACGGACCGCCCCCGCCTCGCCGAACTGCAGCGTACGCTGCGCCGGCGGATGGCGGCTTCGCCGTTATGCGACGGTTATGTTTTCACCCGGAACCTTGAGGCGGCCTATCGCACGATGTGGCAAAGCTGGTGCGAGAAGGCCGCGTGACGGGAACTTTGTTTAACCCGTCCCGTTGCGGCGCCTCAGGCCCAGAATAACAAAAGTTTTGGGGCCGGCATAGATAACGCCAGTGCCGTTTAGGTATGGCATTGAGAGATCGGCATTTTTCCGATCATTGCATTTTCGGCGTATTTTTCCTGTTCCGTCAAGGGCGCGAAGCGCCGGCGAAGCCGGGTAAACCCCTTGACGGAACAGGGAAAATACGCAGACGCTCGGGATCGGAACAATGGCAAAAAGTATGCTTATCTATGCCAGTCTATGCCAGCCCCAAAGTTTTTGCGCCGCTTTTTTCAAAAAGCGGCCACTTCCTATGCTCAGGCTTCGGCGATCAGTCGTCCGCTTTCTTCGACGCCGAGCGCCTTCATGCTGCGCAATGCGGAGCTCAGCCCACTATGCAAAGAGGCGGCTCGCCGGCCGGCTTTCACCGAGCGGATTGCGGACCGCTTGAGTGCCTGGCGCAGCGACTCGGCCAGGTCAGCGGCGGCGTCCTGTTCGGCATCGCGCAGGTAATCCGCGGCACTGCGCAGATCGGCGGTGCCAAGCCGCTTCATGGTCTCGAGAATCTCGGAAAAGGTGGGCGCCGAAGCCGCGAGTGCGGCCTCCACCTCGTTCGCCGCCGCAGCGATCTCTCGCGGGCGGCCTGACAGCATCAGATCGTCCAGCCCCTGCAGCTTAGCGTTCAGATCCGCAACCCGCTCCAGCCCCTGATGGAGCACGGCGGCAACGGCGTCACAGTCGGCCGAGGGAGCGGAGTCTTCATTCATGGGGCGGATTCCTTCATAGCGCTGCGGATCGAACGGGCCAGCGTGTCTGGCGGCACGCTGTAAGTACCGTTCTGGACCGCGGCCCGCAACTGCGCCACGGCCTGTTCGTTCACGCCACTGGAATTCCGCGCCGCGTCGAGCAGCTGGGTCGTGGTCTGAGCATCGGCGCTCAAGGTCACGGCCTCTCCGGAACTTTCGCTCGCCGCGGTCTCGGCGGCCGCACCGGTGCGCGCAACGGCGACAGCGTCGTCCTGTCCGGCAATTTCCGGCGCGACCTGGCTTTGGCCAAGGGCATTGATGCTGCTAGTCATGAAGCGCTCCTGGGTTCAGGTATTTCAAGCATATCCCGAACCAAATTTTCAATGGCCTGGTCGAATTCGTCCAAAGCCGCCGTGTCGTTCTGCAGATTGGCACGCAGCAAAGTGGTTTGCAGCACGCCGTAGATCGTCATCAGCCTGGGACCAAGCGTGGTGCCGGGGGCGGTATCGAGGATCCCGGTCATCAGCACCAGCAGTTGGTCGGCGCGGGTTACCATCTGCCCCTTCAGCGCCATGTCGCCTGCGAGCATAGCCGACTTGGCCTTGCGGCCGTAAAGCCGCAGGGCGCGCCAGCCCTGGCGCAGCCAGGCCAGTTCGGCTTCGCCGTCGAACAACGTTGCGCGGTAGCCCGCGACCGTATCGATCATCATCACGGATTAGCCGCCTGAGGTGCTCGAGGTCGAACTGGTGCCGAGGAAGCTGTCGAGGAACAGTGACGTGATCGAAGCATTGGTCGCGGCCGATTCCGCGGCGGTAAAGGCCGCAGCAATGGTGTCCAGCTGCGTGGTGTCGGTCTTCTCCATCTGCGAAATTTCGCTGTTGACGGACGTGACCGTGTTCTGCAACGCGTTGGTTTGCGCCGTGATAATGCCTTCGCCCGCCGAAACGCTGGTGCCGGCGCTGGTGCTGGTTGAGCTGCCGAGCGCCTGCTTCGTCACCGTGCTCAAGGAGGTCTCGATCTGGCCGAGCAGTTTCGTCACCGCCGTCGGATTCTTCGCGAAGGCCGACGCGAAGGTGGTGGCGTTCAGCGCCACGGCGCCCTTGCTGCTCACGGTCAGCCCGATCAAATTCGACGTCATGCCGCTGGCCGCGGCGCCGGAAACGGCGGAGAGCAACTGATTGGAGATGTTTTCAGCGTTGATATTGCCCGCCAGCGCGCCGGATTTTTTCCCGGAGCTGGCCGAGGCGGACGCCGATGCCGACGACGCGCTCACAAACAGGGTCTGTTTGGCAATGGTGGAAATCGCCGCGTTCAGATCGGTCGCGACCTTATTGACCGCGCTCGAAACGCTGTTGGTCGAGGAGCCGATGGTCAGCGTGCTGGTGCCTGTGGCGGTCAGGTTCAAAGACACGCCGGTCAACGCGCTGCTGATATCGTTGCTGGTACTGGTGATCGGCACGCCGTTGATCGTGAGGGCGGCATTGCCGGCCTTCTGCGCGAGCTGCATCGGCGCGTTCGCGCTCGGGCTGCTGCCGCTGGAAAAATCGAACTTCGCGAGCGTGCCGGTGCCGTTGACGCTGAACGCCTGGGACGAGCCGGTGGCGCTGCTCTGCAGCGTCAGCTCCGCACCATTCGCGGTGCTCACCACGCCGGCCTTCACGCCGCCGGCCACTTTATTGATGGCCGCGGCGATGCCGTTCAGGGTCATGCTGCCGGAACCGACCTGCACGGTCTCGGTCTTGCCGCCTTTCAAGGTGAAAGTGAGCGAGCCGCTGCCTGCACCGATTGTCGCGGCGGCAGAGGCGGAGCTTGTCGCCGCCGTGCTGGAAAAGATTTCCTGCACCGAGGCCAGGGATTTGACGTTTACATTAAAGGTGCCGGTCTGCGCGGCGCTGCCAGCCGTGGCGGTAAAAAAGCCGCCGCCGCCCGTGGCTGTGCGGGTGTTGATGGTCGAGACATCTTCGATGCCCGACAGCGAGGAAGAAAGCGTCGAGATCGCGCCTTGGATCGTGCCCCAGGAGGAGATCTCCGCCTTATCGGTCGCGGCCTGATCCTGAAGCTCTGTGATCGGCGCCTGAAGCCGCTGCTCGATCGTGTTGAGTTCACTGGTGATCTGACTGGAACCAAGACCCGAAATTGAGCCGCTCATCTTCTCAACCCTCTATCATCTGTTCAAAGCAAGGTAAGTCCGGCCGGAGCTTTCGCTCCGGCCGGGGTCGCAAGAGATTACGGCAGCAGCGAGAGGAAGGACTGCTGCAGCGTGGTGGAGCTCTTCAGCGCCGCCACACCGGCCTGCGCCTGGATCTGCGCCTGGGTCAGCTGGTTGGCGACCTGCGGCAGGTTGGCGTCCTGCACCACGCCCAGCGCGGTGGTCACGTTCTCGCTGGTGGTGTCGAGGTTGTTGATGTTCGCCGCGAGGCCCTGCTGCACCGCACCGAGCTGGCCGCCGGTGTTGTTCAGCGACTGCAGCGCGAAGTTGACGACGGAGATCGCCTGGTTCGCACCGCCCTGGGTGTTGAGGTCGACACCGGTGGTGCCAGACGGCGTGCCGTTGACGGTGGAAACGTTGACGTCAGCCAGCGAGAAGAACGTGCTGGTCGCGCCGACCAGCGCGGCCGGAGCGGCCGTGCCGGTGCTGTTGGTAACGGAGATCTGGCTGCCGCCAGCCAGCTGCACGCTGCCCTGAACGGTGATCACCTGGCCGGTGGAGCCGGTGCCCGTGGCGCCCGCAACGGAGGCCACCGTCGCGGTACCCGACGTCGAGAAGCCGCTCACCTGAATGTTGTTGGCGTTGCCCTGCGTCAGGATCAGCGAGCCCGAGCTGTTCTGCGCGGCCGAAATGCCGGTCTCGGACGTGCCCTTGTTGATGTTGGCGATCAGCGAGGTCAGGCTGGAGCCGGTCGCCTGGACGCCGGTGCCGATGGTCTTGCCGCTGCCGCTGGCGGCGAGCGTCAGGGTCACCTGGCCGGTGCCGGCGGTGAACTTGCCGAGGTTGACGACGTTGCTGGCCGAAGCCGTCACGCCCTTGGCGCCATCCAGCGAATTCACCTGCGCGGCCAGGCCGGCAGCGCTTTCCAGCGTGCTGGTCGGCGTCACGGAACCGAGGGAGTTGCCGCCAACGGTGATGCGGAAGGCCGAGGCAGCGCCGCCCGAACCCTTGGCAGCCGCGGAGGCAGTTTCAGCGGCGTTCTGTTTCGACGCCACGGCGGCGGTCTGGAACGCGCCCAGAGACGAAGCAGAGGTGTTGCCGATGCTCAGGCTCACGGTCTGGCCTTCATTGGCGCCGACCTGGAACTGCACATTGTTGAAGGTGCCGTTGAGCAGGCTGACGTTGTTGAACTGGGTCTGCGACGAGATCGCATTGACCTGGCCGGTGAGCTGGGACACGACGTTCTGCAGCGAGGTCGCTTCCTGCGAGGTCTCGGTGCCGTTGGCAGCCTGCACGGAGATCGAGTTCAGCTGCTGCACGATGCCGATCTGCTGCTGCAACGCGCCCTGCGCGGTCTGCAGCAGGGAGACGCCCTGGTTGGCGTTGGAAACCGCCTGGGTCAGGCCGTTCAGCTGGGAGGTAAAGCCCTGCGCGGTGATGAAGCCCGCCGGATTGCTGGCGGGGGAGGTGATCGCAAGACCCGTCGACAGCTCGTTTTCGAGCGTGTTGTTCAGGCTCGAGGTGGTGTTGATCGACTGCAGAGCGTCGAGAGCGCCCTGGTTGGTGAGGATTGAACCGACGGCCGACATGGAAAAACTCCTGGTTTGTGGTTGCCGTTACTCCCTATATTCATTCGTGCAACCAGAAGTTTTCCTGCTTTACACAAGTTTTCTTAAAAAAATTCGCGTCGAAGTTGTTAGTTCAGATTCACAACCGGCCCGGCCGCCGTGACAAGAGCGGAAAAATGCTGTCCGCTGGCGGGGTTAATCATGAGAATCGTCTGGCCGATCCGCCCGGTCTGCTGCGCGACCGCGTTCAATGTGATCACCAAGCCGCCGTTTCGCACGTGAACCGTGACGGTCTGCCCCGCCTGCACCACCACCGGCTCCTCGATGCTGCCATTGGTCAGAATCGCCCCTGGATTCAAGCTCATCAGCGCCGTGGTGCCGAGCAGCGAGGCGGCGTCATGATAGACTTCGCGGCCGGCAAACAACGCCACCGGCTCGCGACGCAGCGTCACATCGCCTGGGCTCAGCGCCTGCCCGGCGGCGATCGGCCGGGCCGCCACCTCGACCTCCTCCGTCGCCACGACGGTGACGCTGACATACAACGTCCAATTCGGCGCCGGACAGCGTACCTCTGCCTGCTCGTAAGGCTCGGTTCCGGTGATGGACACGCTGAGATTGCCGGTGCAAGCCTGCATATATTGCGCGCCGGTCACCGGCCCGAGGGTGACCGAGGAACCGCTGGACAAAGCCGGCGCAATCGCCTGGCGGATCGCCGCGGCAACCGTTTGCGGGTTTTCGGGTGCCGCCCAGGCGACGACCGGCAGGACGGCGAGGCCCGTCGCCACAAGCGCGCCCAAGCGCCTCATTCCGCGGCTTGCTCCACCCGGGTTTCAGACGACGCATCCAGCCAGGGTGGCGGAAGCTCCTCAATGGACGGCAACGCAAGGGCCGCCGTCCGGCTCGCCTTACCGCGCTCCAGCGTGATGGCCAGCCCATCGGTTGCCGCATGCAGCAAGGCCTGGCGCCAGGCGGCGAAGGAGTTGGGTATCCGGGCCGCGTCCAGACTCTCCGGTACGTCCAGCCTCTGGTCCACCATCAGATGGCAGCCGGCGGCGGCAGCCAGGAGCGTCGTATAACAATCGGCCTCCACCCTGGCCTCGACCGGGCGGAACAGCACATGCGGAGCCAGCCCGCAGAGTTCCCGCGCCCAGCTCGTTTCATCCCCCGGCGGGCGCAGCCTGGTGATGGCGCCTCCATATTGTTTCTCCGCCCGCTCCACCACGATCCAGGTGACTTTCGCCGCCGTCTCGTTCATCAGCTCCGACACCCAGGCCGGCGCAATGCCCTCGTCGATCCACAGGACGCGCGGCATGGTGTTGAGTCCGGCCCCCCTTTGCATGTCCTGCCAAATGGGCCGTGACAGGGCCGGGCGCCACAGCTTCACGTCCCGGTCCGGCGGCAGCAATGCCCTTATTTTCTGCACGAGCGCCGGCGAGGTGGCGATGAGATGTTGCGCCGCCGCAAGCACGGCGCTCTGCTCCGGCTTCGGCGCCACGGTGAACAAGGCGGTGTAATTCATACCCTCCGGGGCCGCATCTTCCGGGTTCAACCGCACCCAGGCCGTCGGCGCGCGCCGGCCGATCTCGGCTGCGAGCGACACTTCCGGCACCCAGCTCGCCTCCATAACCCCTTCCGTGCGCAGGGCGCGGGCGGCGTTCAGCAAGGCCATACCGGTATCGACCGGACCGCTGAGCAGCAGGCTCTGCGGATCGACCGGCGCGCCGCGCTGCAGGCCGAGCCGAACCTCCGGCCGCAACAGATCCTCGCGCAGCGACAAAGCCGGGTGGTGGTAGAAATCGCTCCACGGCAAAGCCGCCGCCGCCGGGCTGCCCTGGCGGTACGCGCAGGCCGGGTCGGGGTTGATGCTCTCCGGCGGAACGACGAATGAAACATCCGGCGTCCAGACGATTTTGTGCGCCGCCTGGCGCAATTGGGCGCATAAATCGATCCACAGCGCGTCACCGCCGAGAGCCGGCATCGACCAGCCGGCTAGCGCCGAACGCCGGGCCAGCACGATGCCAGGCGCCACGGCGCTCGCCTCCTGATCCACGGCCAGCCAACCGCCCGGACCCGGATCGTCGGAATCATGCCCCGCGCCGAGACGCACCTCCGCGCCGGTGATGATCGGCCCCTGCTGGATGAAATGCTTCTTGTCCGCCGCCAGCACCAGGGAGCGGGCGCCAACCAGCGCCACCGACGGGTCCGCCAAACGGATGCGCAGCGGCGCCAGCCAATGCGGGGCCATCGCCTGGGCCCGCGCATCGACGATCGCGACATGTTCGCTCGCCACCAGCGCCAGGGCCGCTTGCAAAGCCAGCGAGGTGGTGAAACCGGGCTGCGGCGGCACCGCCCGCACCTGGGCGCCGAGTGTCGCCTCCTGCTCGTGCACGGCGGCGATGTAACGCGCCGTCGCGGCCGGCAGCGCCGCGCCCGCCAGCACGATCGGCCCGGTCAGCGCGCCGCCGCTCAGCAATTCATTCATCCAGCGGTCGACAGCGGTGATCTCCGCACCATCGCAGAGCAGCACCACGGCGGTGCCCGGGTCGGCCATCACGCGCTGATGACGGAACAGGCCGAGATGTTGGCGCGGCTCGACCGCGGCTGGAACGCCGCTGCGCTCCAGATGCCGGCGCACCATCTCGACGGCGCGCGGGCCAAATTCGGTGGAAGGAATATTGTCGCGGCGGCTGAGCGGGGCCCGGCTGAACAAGGTTTCCGGCAGGCGCACCACCCGCCCGTTCGCCTCAGCCAGGCGCAGCTGATAATCATATTCCTCGGCGCCGGCCTGGGCGGCGTCGAAACCGCCAAGACGGCTCAGCGTGTCGGCGCGGTACCAGACCCAGTCGCCCACATAGGCGGCCTGCCGCAGCCGGGTGACATCCCAATTCGGCTTGAAGCGGACCCAGGGGCCCTTATCGGCCTGCACCGTCTCGTCGCAATAGATCATGTCCGCCTGGACGTGCGCGGCTTCCAGCGCGAAGCGTAGCACCGCATCCACGGCCAGCGTATCGCCCGCGCTCAGGATGGCCACATAATCCGCCTGTCCGACCGCCGCATTGGCCTCCTCGCACAAGATCCGAGTCAGCTCACCGGGAGCGGCAGGGACGACGACGGTGGCATAACCGGGAATGTCCAAGGACTCGGCGGAGATGATCTTCACCTGCGCCGGCGCCTGCCATTGGGCGCGCACGGATTCGAGCGTGTCGTTGACCGCATGGGCCCGGGCGGGCGGCACAGCCACCAGCACCTTGACGGTCGGCAACGCCGGCGCTGCATCGCGCAACCGCAGCAGGCGCGTCTTCGCGGCATCGTCCGTGCGCTCGGCCGGCCGCAGCCCGGCCTCGATCGCCGCCGCCGCCTCGCTCGCCTTCTGTGCGCCATTGTTGCCGAGCCCGGGCACAATCACGCCGCGGCTGGTGCCGAGCTCCCCGAGAAACCCGACCAGATCGGCGCAATCGGCGGCAAAAGCCTCCCAGGTGGCGGGCGCGAAATCCCGCGCCTGCACCGCGTCCCAGACGCGAACGGTAAGGTCCTGCAACGGCTTGAACAACGTTTCCTGCGACGTCGGTTCGCTGCGGTTGAGCTGATCGGAAAGAAAGGCCTGCGCCTCGCTCAGCCCGTTTGGCACGCGATTGCAGAGTTCAAGCCCGAGATCCTGCTCGATGCGGCGAAGCTGCCCGACCGGATCGGCCATCAGATCCTGGTAAGTGAGCCAGCTGCGCGGCAAATGCCGGGCATGGCGCTCGACGCTGATCAGATAATCCACCCAGAGCAGCAACGCATGGGCACGCGCCAACCCGTTCTTGCGGTGCTGGCTGGAAGCGACAACCCAGGGCGCGCGGCAGATATGGATCACATGCGGCTTGTGCCCGGCCTGGGTGACGGCGCGCTCATACATCGGAAACAGCCGGCACAGATGCGGATGCTTGACCGCCCACAGCGATTCGGCACCGAAACGGCGGCGCAGAATTTCGTCCAATTTGGTGAAATGACGCCCCAGATCGGCGCGTTCCCACCAGCCGTCCGGCAATCCGCGAACGTCTGTCCAATCGACGCCGAGGTGTGAGAACACCCCGACATCCCATTCGATCAGTTCCGGAATTTCGTAGAACCCGAGGGGATTGTGCTCGTTCACCTCGGCGTCGTTATGGAGCGTTACGCCCAGACGCTGCAACATGCCGGAGAGCGCAGATGTGCCGCTACGATAATAGCCGGCGATCAGAATAGCGTCGGACACACGGTACTCCTGACGTTTAGATAACGCTGAACAGGCTGAGATTCTGCACCGTGCTGAACGCCTTCATGGCTGCCTCCACGGCAGTCGTGTTCTGGTCCAGAGCGGTGAGCGCCGCCGGAAAATTGGTGCCGATCGTAGTGTCTACGTTGTTCTGCACCTCGGTTTCCTGCGTGGCATTGCTCGCGCTCGTTTTGGAGAGCGATTGCAGGGTCACACCGGTCTGCGCCTGCGCCGTGGTCACCGTCTGCTGATACTGATCAAGAGCGGAGAGATCCTGGTTGAGATTCTGCCGGGTAATCGCCGCCGCCGCCGGCGTGCTGCCGGCCGTTTGCAGCGTGGTCGTGATATTGCTCAGCAAGGTGAACACCGATTGCGGTCGGCTCGGCGAAATCGTGAAACTGTCGCCGGCGGCCGGGGTGCCTGTGAGCTGAAAATCCACGCCACCGAGCGTGAGCGACGTGCCCGATGTCGCCGGACCGGTCGCCAGCGTCGTCGTCACCCCGGCCGATGAGGTCTGTGTCGCGGTGTAAATCACCCCGCCGGTCCCGCTGGTGGTGAAGCTCACGGTAATCGGCTCGTTGCCTTGCTGGAAAGCCGTCGCCGCCGTGGGATTGCCCACCCCATCAGAGAGCAGGACGCCGGTGCCGGTATTGGTGGAGGCGGCCGTCACGCTGGCGGTGCCATCGCCCTGCAGCCCGCTGATGAACGCCTCACCCGTGGCAATGGTCGAGGCCGAGAGATCGGAGGAGATCTCCGCCTGGCTCTGCCCGCCATCGCCCATGTAAACGACGCTGCCGTCCGGCTGTTCCTGGAACGGCTGCACAGTGCCGCGCGTGCCCCCGAACAGGAACGTCCCGTTGGAACCGGTGGTGTTGGCGATCCCGAGCATCTGCTGCTCCGCCGCGCTCACCTGGGTCGCCAACGACTGCATGTTCTGGTTGCTCGTCGTGCCGTTCAGGGCGCCTAAGACCAGCTGCTGCACGTCGCTGATTTCGGACAAGACCGATGTGTACCCGTTGCTCACATCGCCAAGCTGACCCTGAATATCCCCGAGCGACGTGGTGTCGCCGTTCAGCGCGCTGAGCTGGTCATTGCCGATCAGCGCCGTTTCGAAGGCGGAGGGGTTCTGCTCCGGCGTCTGCACCGCGACGCCGGAGGAAATTTCCTCCTGCAGCGTGTTAAGCTCCGCCTCCTGCGCCGTCAGCGAGGCCGAGAAATTGGTAAAGAACGCTAGATCCATCTGCAGTCTCCTTCAGCACGTTAGTGGCGTCGGATACGCCGGAAAAACCGAAATCATGCACATCTTCTGGCGCGCTCATGAGCCGCCGGCCTTGTTCGCGGGCCCGCGCGCGGGCAGCGCCAGTTCGGCGCGCTGCGCCGCCAGGCGATCCTCTACCAGCGTCGCCTTGCGCGCGGCCTCGTCGAGCCCGTTACGATAAGCCTGGCTGTCGGCCAGTTTCTGCAACGCCGCCTCGAGCATGCGGCGCGCGTTCTGCTCGGTGCGTAGAATTTGCGCCTCCGCATTGTCGGACGCGCGGACAAAATGCGAGGCGCGCTGCGCCTCGGAAGCGATAACGGTCTGGCCGTTCTGCCAGCCCTCGCGCAGCCGGGTGCGGTAACTGTCGAGCACCTGGCGCTGCTGTTCCGCGGATACCAACATGGCGTTATGCCGTTCGATCTCGTCCAGCACCTTTTGGTGCCGGGTCGCAGCGATCAGGTCAAGCCGTGCAATGGTGCGCAACTTCATGAAGCGGCCTCCGGCAGGGCCGCCTGCAAGGCGGCGATCGCCTTGGGCAGCGGCACCGCCTCGGTGCCCTGACGCAGCACCACCTCCATCGCCGGGCCGCGGCGCAGCGCCTCGTCCAGCAGCGGGTCGCGGCCGGCCACATAGGCGCCGAGATCGACGATGTCCTGTTTCTCCTGCCGCCGCGCCCAGAGCGCGCGGAAGCGCGCGGCGAGCTTGTAATGCGCCGGCCCGACCAAGCCCGGCATCGGCCGCGAGAGCGAGGCGACGATGTCGATCGGCGGGTAGAACGCGGCCTCGGCCAGCGCGCGCGACAGCACGATGTGCCCATCCAGCACCGAGCGCGCGGTGTCGCCCACCGGGTCGCCGACATGATCGTCGCCTTCGACCAGCACCGTATAGATCGCCGTGATCGAGCCTTGCGTCTTGGTGCCGTTGCCGGCCCGCTCGACATAGGCCGCCAGCGCCCCGAACACCGACGGCGGATAGCCCTTGGTCGCGGGCGGCTCGCCCACCGCGAGGCCGATCTCGCGCAACGCCATCGCCAGGCGCGTGAGCGAGTCCACCACCAGCAGCACATGCTTGCCCTGGTCGCGCCAATATTCCGCGATCGCAGCGGCGAGATAGGCGCCATGGACGCGGCCTAACGCCGTGTCATCGGCCGGCGAGGCGACGATGACGCTGCGGTCCTTGGCACTGCCGACATGATCCTCGACGAATTCGCGGATCTCGCGGCCGCGCTCGCCGATCATGCCGACCACCACGACATCCGCCTCGGCATAACGCGCCATCATGCCGAGCAGCGTGGTCTTGCCCACGCCGGACCCCGCGAACAGGCCGATGCGCATGCCGCGCCCCATGGTCGCCAGCGCGTTGATGGCGCTGACACCGACATCGAACGGTTTTTCGATGCGCTCGCGTTCCATCGGGTTCACCGACACGCCCATCAGCGGCCAGGGGTCGGTCACCTCCGGCGGCTTCTTTCCATCCAGCGCCGCGCCGCGCCCGTCGATCACGCGCCCCAGATGCCCCGGCCCCATCAGCGGCGTCGGCGCCCGGCTCTCGACATGCACGCGCGCGCCGCGCACCACGCCGCGCTTGCCCTGCTCGGGCATGATCAGCAGCGTGCCCGCATCGAAGCCGACCACTTCGGCCGGGAGCGGCATGCCATCCTCGGTATCGATCAGGCAGCGCGAGCCGATCGGCGCGCGGATGCCGCTGGCATGCAGCACATCGCCCTGGGAACGCACCACCCGTCCGTAGCGCAGGATGGTGTCCCCCGCCATCGCCAACCGCGCCCGCTCGGCGGCGAGCGCGCGGATCGCCTCGAGCGCGATCATGCCGCCGCCTCGTCGCGCAGCCCCAGAGCGGCGCGCACGGAGGCGATGCGTGCCTCAATGCGGGCATCCCATTCGATGCGGTTGAGCGGGTCGCCTTCGGGCGCGCTCAGCTCCACCATCGCGCCGCCGCGGCTGACCGCGGCGTCGGAAATCAGTTTGCCATCCTCGAGCACCAAAAGCGGCGCCAGCACCGCGTGGTCGGCGGGGTGGAGGCGCACGACGATGCGCTGGTGCGCCGTGCGTTCCGAAGCGGCTTCTTGCAGCAGCTGCGTCACCAGCGCGCGCAAGCCTTCGACATTCGTCGTCACCTCGACGCCGACAATGTGCCGCGCCAGCTGGAAGGCCAGATCCGTCACCAGCGCCGCCAGATCATGCTCGCGCTGGCGCAGCGGCGCGCTGAGCTGACTCCAGGCCGTTTCCAGCGCCTTGATCGCAGGCGCGGCCTGGGACGCGGTCTGCGCCTGCGCCGCCGCATGGCCCGCCTGCTCGCCGGCCGCCTGCCCCTCGGCTTCCGCCGCCACGCGCAACCGCGCGATCTCCTCGCTCACCCGGCGTTCGACCGTCTCCGCGAACACGTCGACGGCCGACTCGGCCGGGACCGCGTTCTGGGCCTGACGGCGGGTGATCACGTAGCTCATGGCTCTTCCGCGGTGCCTTCGCCGGGCCGCTGCATCACCATGGCGAAAGCGAGCTTGACCAGCGGTTCGCCCACGGCGAGCGCCGCGCGCATCAGCACGCCGACCGTCACCGCACTCAACGCCCACAACAGCAACGTCACTGGCGTCAACGACCCCGGCTGATTCAGCCCCGCCCAGAACAGCGCAGCAGCAACGACCAAAAGCCTGGGCTTATATAGGCCGCTGCCTTGGTTGGCCTTGCGAGGGGGTTTGCGTTTTGCCACGGGTTCGGTTCCGTCAGGTTAAAGCGATAATGCTGGCAAGCGAAGCACGCGACGCCGCGACCGCAGGCCGGCGGCACGTGAAACGAGGGGAGAGGATGAGTGATCCATGATCGTCATTCTCTATTTTCCACCCGATGCGTCATTCGCTGTATCACTCGGCGCGGGGGCGCGGATCACCACGACCACGCGGCGGTTCTGCGCGCGGCCGTCCGCTGTGGCGTTGCTGACGGACGGGGCGAACTCGCCAAAGCCCTGCGCCGAGAGGCGCGTGCCGTCGATCCCCTGCGCCACGAACAACGTGACCACGCTGACCGCGCGCTCGACCGAAAGCGACCAGTTCGAAGGAAATTGCGGCGTGGCGATCGGCTGGTTGTCGGTGTAGCCCTGGATGACCATGCTGAACTGGTCCGGCAGGTCTTTCAGCTTGCCCGCGATGTTGGTGAGCAGAATCTTCGCCGGCGGAGACAATGTGGCCTGGCCGCTGTCATACAATGTCGACGCGCTGAAGCTGATGGTCAGTGTCAGAGGCTGCGCCGACATCGTCACCTGCTTCTGCCCGATCAGCGGCTGCAGCACGCTTTGCAGACGCAGCTGCATCGCCTGCAGCTGCGCCATTTCCTGCTGCAGCTGACGCGAGATTTCCTGCGGCACATGCGGCGGCCGCGGCGCGGGATGTTCGACCGGCTTGGGGATCGGCGATGGCTGGTGCTGCAATACGCCGCTGTTGCCCGAATGCGACTGGATCGAGATCGGCGTGCCATGGAAGGCATGGATGATGCTTTGCTCTTCCTCCTGGATCTTCACCTTGTTCTGGGTCGAGGACGCATACAGCACGACGAACAGCGCCAAAAGCAGCGTCATCAGGTCAGCGTAGCTAACCAGCCAGCGTTCGTGGCCTGCCTTCTTTTTTACTTTCGGGTTGTGCTGCGCGGCCATGGATCAGACCGCCTCCGCCAGCGCGTCGCCTTCCGCCGCGCCGGTTTCGACCTCCTCGGGTTTCTTCTTATTCTCCTGCGCGAGCACGTTCTGCATGGTCTGGCGGATGAGAATGCCCGACTTGCCCTGCTTCAGCAGCATCAGCCCCTGGATGATCAGGTGCCGTTCGCGCTCGCGCGCCTCGGCGAGGATGCCGAGCCGCGCGCCGAGCGGCAAGGCGATGAGATTGGCGCTGCCCACGCCGTAGATCGTCGCCACGAACGCAGTGGCGATGCCTACGCCGAGCGAGGCCGGATGGTCGAGTTCCATCATCACGTGAATCAGGCCGAGCACCGCGCCCATCACGCCGATGGTCGGCAGATAGCCGCCCGCGGCTTCCCAGACCTCGGAAGCCACGATGTCTTCACGCGCGGCATTCGCGGCCATGGCCTCGAGCGTCGGCAACATGTCCTCCTCGGCGGTGTTGTCGATGATCATCTGCAGCCCCTGTTTCTGGAACGGGTCCTCGACCGCCTCCAGTTCGCTCTCCAGCGCCAGCGCGCCCTGCGAGCGGGCGAGGTTCGACCAGGCCGCCACCTGCTCGATGAAGGCGAGCATATCCACGGCCGGCGGCTTGACCAGCCACTTGAACCGGGCGCCGGCGGTCAGCACCGCTTTGAAGCCGAATTGCGTCGTCACCGCCGCGCCGGTGCCGCCAAACACGATCAGCACCGCCGTGACGCTGAACAGCGACGAGATCGGATCACCGTCGGATACAGCCGCCAGAATGACCATCGCCAACGCGGCGACGATGCCTAGGATCGCTGACATTATAAAGGTTCTCCGTTCAATTGGCCCGCCATGTACGCGGCCAGAATCTGCAGTGCACGCTTGCGGATTCGCGAAGCGTAGCCTTCACTGATATCGAGGATGGCGGCGACCTCGCGATTGTTCATCTCGTTGTAGTAATGCAGGGCAAGCACCCGGTATTCGAGCTGCGAGAGCTGGTGCAACGCTGCGGCCAGGCAGGCATGGTCGTCCGAGCGCAGCAATTGCGCCAGGGGGTCCTCGGGCGAAGAGCCGTCACTTACTGCCGCACTGTCCACGGCTTCCACATCCAACACCGCCTCGCCGCGCCGCCGCATGCCTTCACGGCGCAGCCCGTTGAGCATGGTGCCGCGCACACGGCGGATCGCGAACGCCTCGAACTCGACGCCGAGGCTGGGGTCGAAGCGCTGCAACGCCTCCAGCATGCCGAGCGCGCCCCATTGCAGCAGCTCATCGAGGTCCGCCCACGGCATCCGCGCCTTCAGCAGCAGCGCGATACGCTTGATCCATCCCGCATAGAGCTCATTCAGGTCGTGCGGCGCGGGGGCGGACAGGGGCTGGGCTAAGGACTGCATCATGGCTCAGCCCGGCTCCGCCGTCTGCACGACCTGCAACGGCATGGTCTCGGGAATTTCCTCGAGGCCCAGCACCGGGAGCACGCCCGTGACGGCGCGGGCAACGGCGCGGCGCAGGCCGCTTTGCACCACCAGCACCGGCTTCTGGCCGCGCGCGCGCATCGCGCCGGCGGCATTCTGCGCCGCCTGGCGCACATGCGCCGCGGTCTCCGCCTCGATCTCCTGGCCAATGCCGGCATCGCGGCTGGCGCGCACGGATTTGCCGACCAGCTCTTCCAGCTTCTGTTGCAGGACCGCGACCCTCAAGGTCGGTTCGACGCCCGCCAGCTGCGTGACGATAAAACGGCCGAGGCGCTGGCGCACCACGGCGATCAGCCGCTCCACATCCTTGGTGCCCTCGGAGGCGTCGACCAGCGCCTCGGCGATGCGCTCGAAATCGCGGATCGGCACTTCCTCGGCGAGCAAGGCCTGCAGCACCTGGCGCACCAGCCCCATCGACAGATTGGTGCGCAATTCCTCGGCCAGGCGCGGGGCAGTGTCGTTAAGCCGCGCCATCAGCCCCTCGACCTGCGGCCGGCCGAGCAGCTCGGCGCCGTTGCGCTTGAGAATTTCCGCGAAATGCGTGGCGATGGCGCTCGCCGCGTCGACCACGGTGTAACCGAGCTCCTCGGCCTGCGGGATGGCGTTTTGCGGGATCCACACCGCCGGCTGGCCGAAGGCCGGGTCTTTCACGGCACGGCCGACTTTCAGCTTGTCCACCACCATCGATCCCTCGATGGCGAGCCACTGGCCCGGCCAGGCTTCGCCGCCGCCGATCGCCGCCCCGCGCAGGGTGAAGCGGTACCCATGCGCCGGCAGGTCGCTCGAATCGCGAATATGCACGGGGGGCACGAGAAACCCCATGGTGCGGCCATAACGCTGCCGCACGGCGGTGACGCGGTTGAGCAGCCGCCCCTCGCCCTGCCCGACCAGCGGCGTCAGCGCAAAGCCGATGCTCATGCCGAGCGGATCGACACCGCTGACATCGGCCAGCGTGTCGATTTTCGGCTCCGCCGACGCCCCGGCCTGGGCACCAGCCGCCCCCGGCTTGGGCGCGCCCTCGGCGCCCGCCGCTTCCGGCTCCGGCCGCGACATCCGCCGCGCCATGATGCCCAGGAAACCGGCGAGGAGCAGGAACGGAATATGCGCCATCTGCGGGATCAGGCCGATGGCCCCGGTGATGGCGGCGGCGATGCCGAGCGCTTGCGGGAAGCGGCGGATCTGCTGCTTCACCTGCTCGCCGATATCCTCGCCGGTCGAAACACGGGTGACGACCAGGCCGGCGGCGATGGAGATGGCGAGCGAGGGGATCTGCGCGGCGAGACCGTCGCCCACGGTGAGCAAAGTGTAGGTACGCAGTGCGTCGGCGAAGGGCAGCCCGTCCTGCAGCATGCCCACCAGCAGGCCGCCGATCATGTTCACGACGAGAATGATCATGGCCGCGATCACGTCGCCGCGAACGAATTTCGACGCGCCATCCATGGCGCCGAAAAAATCGGCCTCACGGCGCAACATCTCTCGGCGCTTCTCTGCCGCCGCCGGTGTCAGCGCGCCGGCATTGATTTCAGCGTCGATCGCCATCTGCCGGCCGGGCAATGAATCCAGCATGAAGCGCGCCGACACTTCCGCGACGCGGCCGGCACCCTTGGTCACCACCATGAAATTGATGACGATCAGGATGACGAAGATGATGCCGCCGACCACGTAATTGCCGCCCACCGCGAACTGGCCGAAGGATTCGATCACCTGCCCGGCGGCGCCGGGACCGGTGAAGCCGTTCAGCAAAATGGCGCGCGCGGTCGCGACGTTGAGCGCGAGACGCATCAGCGTCGTCGCCAGCAGCACCGACGGGAAGGAGGAAAATTCGGCGGGCGAATGGATGTACAGGCTGGCGGCGAGAATCACGAGGCCGGCCGCGATGTTCAAGGCAAACAGAAAGGAAATGGCGATCGGCGGCAGCGGCACGACGAGCATGATCAGCACCAGCAGGACCACGATCGGCCCGGAAAGCTGGGTTGCGCTGAACATGCCCGGACGCGGCAGGGCGGTGTCGCTAGCCATGGATCAACGACGGAATCGCGGTGATCAGCCGCGTCGCGTAATGCTCAAGGCCGCTCATCATCAGCGGGCCTGAAACCGTGACAATCAATGCCACGCAGGACAGTTTGAGAATGAACGCGATCGAGGCCTCGCGAATCTGCGTCATGGTCTGCAGCACGCCGGCCACGAGGCCGACGATCAGCATGGCCAGCAATACCGGAGCGGCCAGCTCGGCAAAGGCGACCCAGGCGCCGACGCTGACCTCGGACGACGTCACGCCGGCACGTCCTTCTGCTCGGTCTCCACGGCGGTGAGCGCGGTGACGCGGATGCCGTACTGGTCCTTGGCCACCGAGACGACTTCGCCGACCGCCACACGATGCCCGTTGGCGAAAATCGACAGCGGTTCGCCGACGATCTGGTCGAGCACAACGATCTGCCCCTGGCGCAGCTGGCGCAAATCCTTCACGGAAATTTTCGAGCGGCCCAGTTCAACGGTGAGCTGCACCTGGACGCGCTCGACCAAGGCCCGGTTCGGCACCGCCGGACCCGCCAAAACCGTTTGCGTGAGCGTTTCGAGCTCGATGCGCGCGGGCTCGGCCGCCATCATCCCGGGAAATTGCTCGTCCTGTTCCTCGACCATCAAGTACCTTGCTCCTGGATTGCGCGAATGGGGTTACGCATAGGCCCGCACCCCGGACGACGCCATGGTCTCGCTCACGCTGCCGGCGGCGGTCGCGTCGATGCGGCCGGAGAGATTGCCGCTCGGTCCCGAACCTTGCCGAGGCTCTTGGCCTTGCGCCCCGTTGCCGCCGGCGCCGTGGTCGCCGACCTGGGTCTGCCCCAGCGTCAAGCCGGCGCTGGTCATCGCGTGGCGCAGATCCATCAGATTCGCATTCAGCAACTGTGCGGTCTGCGGCACCGAGGGAATGAGCTGCACGTTCACCTGAGCGCTCTGGCTTAAGGAAATATGCACCGCGAGCTCGCCGAGATCGGGCGGGTCGAGCCGCAGCGTGGCCGTGCTCGTGCCGCTGCGCTGCATCGCCACGATCGCGGCGGCCAGCGCGGAAGATGACGCCGCAACGCCGGCGGCATCGGCGGTGGCGCTCGCCGGCACCGGGACCGGCGCGACAACGGCCGTGGCATTCGCCGCCGGCGCCGCCGCTTGCGTCGGCGCCGGTGCCTGCAGGCCGCCCGCAGCGGCGAGGCCGGCCGGCGTGTTCGCCGCCGGCATCATCGTGCCGGCGGTGGCCGTTGCCGCCACCTGCACCGGCGCGGCTTGGGTCACGTTTTGGGCCGGCTTCGTCGAGAGGCCGGCGTTCAGCACCTGCATCCGGGCAGCGATGGCTGCATGCGTGCTGATCGGCGCGCTCGGCGCATCGGGGCCGCCCGCTCCCACTGCCCCGCCCGCTTGGATCGCGGCGCCGGTCGCATCAGGCGCACTCGGCGCGGCAAGGCTGGCGGCGTTTACCTCTGCCGGCGTCACCGCAGCGGCCTGCTGGATCTGCGGGATGGCACCGTCTTTCGGGGCTTTGGCCGGCGCTTGCGCGGCATTGGCGCCGGCAACCGCCTGGCTGCTGTCACCGGGCGCCGCATCTGCCGCTTGGGCGGCCGGGGCGGCAACGGGTTGTGCCGCGCCCGTCGCCGACACCGCGACCGAAGCCTCCGGCGTGGTGTCGGCGGGCGCCGCGCGCCCGGCGACGGGCGACACGTCATGATGCTGTTCCGTCGTCCGCCCCTGACCGGCCGGCACCGTGGCCGGACTGTGCGCCGCCGAATCAGCCGCCGGCGTCACAAGGGTCTGCGCATGGTCGTGCGCATGCCCATGCCGGCGCTTCGGCGCGTCCGCGGTCCGCTCATGCTCCGCATCCGATTTCCGTTGCGGCTTCGGCGCGAGGAGAGACGCCTTGCCCTGCGAGGAACTGGCCTCGGCATCGGCATGTTTCTCGCCGTGCCGCACTGACGCCGGGATGGACGCGGCCGGCGTGGCCGCCTGGGTGGCCTGCGGCTGGGACTGCGCAGCCTGAGCGGGTTGCGCTGGTTGCGCGGGCTGTGACGATTGCGCGAGCTGCGCTGATTGTGCCGGCTGCGGCGCCTGATTGGTCTGGGTCGCCTGGTCCATGGCGGCATTCCACAGCCCGTCATCCGGCGACGCATTGGCCGGGCTGGTCTCGGATGCCACCGGCACAACGCCGCTCGTGACGCCCGTCGCGACAAGGGCTCCGCTCATATCAGTTCCTCCGATGCGCCAATGGCGATGCGCCCTTCGCCGGCAAGCCGCAGCGCGATTTCCACGACCTCGCTTTGCGCGGCGAGCGCGTCGCTCTTGCGCATCGGCGGCCCGCTGCGCAATTCTTCGCGCAGGACTTCGACGCTGCGCGACGACATGTTTTTGTAGAAACGGTTGCGCGTGTCCTCGTCCTCGAGGCGCAGGGACGGCGCCAGCCGCTCGGTCGGCACCTCGCGCAGCAGGATCTGCAGCGCGCGGTCGGACAGCCGGACCAGATCGCTGAAGGTGAACAGGTTTTCGCGGATCGTCTCGGCCGTGCCCGGATCGCGCACTTCGATCAGCTCCATGACACGCTCGGACATGCCGGCCTGCAAATGATTGAGAATGTCCGCGGTGCGCTTGGCACCGCCGAGATTCGACAGGCGGCGGCTGCCGACATCGTCACTGGCCAATAGCTCCCCCATCATCAGGCGCAGCTCGTTGACCGCGGTCGCGGACACGGTGTCGAGCGTGGTGAAGCGAAACAACGTGTCGGCGACCAGAGCTTCCGGCAAAAACGACAACATCGACGCCCCGGTATCGTGCGGCAGCTGCGCCAGCAGCAGCGCCAGGGTCTGCGGCCGCTCAGTGGCCACCACATGCGCGAGCAGGCGTGGATCGGCGTTCGCGGCGAACTGCGCGGCGGCGCGGCCGCGCTTGCCGCCGAGCCGCTGGATGATCTCCTTGGCGCGCGTCTCGCCCAGCGCGGCGGACAGCACGCGGTGCAGATAACCGAGGCCGGAATTGACATTGGCGCCGATTTCTTCAGCAAAATCGCGCATCACGTCATTGCGCAATTCGACCGTGACCTTGGCCGACGGCAGCACGGACGCGGTGATCGTGCCGATCACCGACTCATCCATATGGCGCATCACGGCGGCGGCGGTGTCCTCACCGAGCTCGCGCAGCACGATGGCGGCGCGCTGCGCCCCGTCCAGCGTCATCTTTCCCGCGGCCTTGCCCCCTGCTCCGAAAGCCTCACTCATATTCTTCCACCCAACTTTGCAGAAGTTTCGCGATTTCCGCGGGATTTTCCGCCGCTTTCTCGAGCAGATTGATATATTCGACCGGCAATGGCTGCATCGGCTCGATGACCATCGTGGCGGCGGACGTCACAATCGGCGCCGGCGGCGCGAGCGCCGGACGGACCGGCCGCGTGCCGATTGTCGCCAGCCACCTTCCGCCCGGCAACGCCACGCCGAACAGCAACGCCAGGGCCGCAATGACCTCGAGCAGCGCACTCGAAATCGGCGCCGCATCCTGCAGCAGGGCCCCGGCACCGGGCAGTGCCGCGCCGGCCTTGAACGGCGCCACCAGCACATTCACCTTCACCGGATACGCGAACGCGCCGGCGATGGCGGCCTGCACCTGCGCCGCGGTGACCGTGCCGAGTGTGGCTTTGTTCAACACCACCGACACGGCGATGGACTTCACCGTCCAGTTCGGCTTGACGATGTCGCTGTCGCTCTGCCCGACCGCATAAGTCTGGTCGAGATCTTTATGCGAGCTCTGCGGCTGCGGCGGCGCCGCCGGCGCCGCAGCCGGCGCCGCGGCGTTCGGTGGATTGGTGCCGTTGGGCGCCGGCGGCGCGTTGGCGGTGGTCGGCGAAGGCGGCTCGTTGGAAAGGGCGCCGGGAATTCCCAGCGCCGCTGCGCCGGTCGCGCCGATCTGATTGGACTGCGTGCTGCTCTGATGCGTGACGATCTGCGTCGGGCCGTAGGCGATCTGGTGGATCCGCATCTGCGTGAAATCCACATCCGCCGATACGTTGGTGCGGAAGTTCCCCTCGCCGACCAGCGGCGCCAGCAGCGTCGCGATGCGCGCCGCGGCGGCGTTCTGCACATCGGCGATGGTCTGGAACTGCGTGCCGGTGTTCATCGTGCCGTTCACGGGATAGAGGACGACGCCGCCGGTGGTCTCCACCGTCACCTGCCCCGGCGCCAGCCCCGGCACCGCGCCGGCGACCAGATTGGCGATCGCCGCCCCCTGCACCTGCGCGCCGCCATCTGCGGCGGCGATCACCACCGAGGCGGTCGGCTTGGGCTGGTCGGCGAGAAACGCCGTGTTCGGCGGCACCGCAAGATAGACCTGAGCGGACTGAATGCCCGACATCGATTCGATCGACTGCTCCAGCGACGCTTCCAGCGCCCGCGTGGCCAGCGCGGTCTCCGCAACGTCCGACGTCGTCATCGGCGCGTTTTCCAGCTTATCCCAGCCGCCGGAACTGTCGCTTTGCGGCACCTGCGCCTGGCCGAGCTGCAGCCGCGCCTGGGCAAGCTGCGGCGCCGGCACAAGGATGATATTGCCCGCCGCCTGCAGCTGGTACGGAATCCCCAATTTCTGCAGCTGCGCGACCACCGTGCCGCCTTGCGCAGGCGTCAGGCCTTCATACAGCGCCACATAAGGCGGCCCGCTGAGCGAGAGCGCCAGCACCACCGCAAAAGCGGCGGCCACCACGCCCGCGATCATCCAGGCCAGCATCGGAACGCGCGCCGCCTGCTCCCGACCGAGCTGCAGATACCGCCGCAACTCCGACATTAGAACTGCATATTCATAATGGACGAGTAGGCGGAGACGACCTCATTGCGGACCGCGACGGTGGCGTTCCACGCCACTTCGGCGCGATCGCTGGCCACCACCGCCTTACCGAGCGTCGCCCCCGGCGCGCCCACCGCGAAGGCCGCCTCAGCCGAGGCCGCCTGACCCTGCGCGTCGCTAACGCCGTGCAAAGCAGAATTCACCATGTCCAGAAAGCTGCTCGCCGAACCGCCGCCCTGGGCCGGCTGCGTGCCGCCCGTCGCGATGGTCCCCAAGACCGGAGTAATCGGTGCGATCGTCACAAACTTAACTCCAAAATCGCCATTCACATCCCCTACTCAAAGTTGTAGGAAGAGGCTCGAAAATTACTTATAAATTAACCGAATCACGCGCAAGCACGTTTTTAGCATGGATGAAATTTAATCTGATGTCATAGGAAAACCGTTGCTTTTCAGTATGTTTTTTTGTAGTCGACCCGTTAGAGTGGTAAATGTTCTGTTATGAAAGCCGCCGCTTCGCGCGCCAGGCTCGGCCGGTTCGGCGTTTATGTAAAATTTTTGTTACACACCCATAGGTAGTGTGTAGGGTAGTGTCGGAGGTGAGATGCAGATCGGGTTTCTAAATCTCTACGGCGGCGTTCTGAATGTGCGGCAGGAGCGCGCCTCGCTGATCGCCGACAACATCGCCAATGCCGATACGCCCGGCTACAAAGCCCAGGACGTGCAGTTCCAGCAGGCGCTCGCCGCCCAGCTCGGCGACGGTCCGGCAAGCGGCAGCGCGCCGCTCTTCCGCGCGAGCGACACGGTCAGCCTCGACGGCAATGATGTGAGTATGGATAGCGAGCGCGTGGAAGCCGCGCAGAACGCCGATCAGACAGAGGCGGCGGCAACCTTCCTTCATCAGTCAACGGCGGATCTGATCACCGCCTTGCATCCCAATCCGGCCGGGAACTAACAAATGGCAGATATTTTCTCCATTGTCGGCAGCTCGCTCGATGCGCAGGGCTCGCGCATGGACGCGATCGCCTCGAATCTCGCCAACGCCGATTCGATTGCCGCGCCCGGCACCGCGCCCTATCGCGCGCATGAAGTCGTGTTCGAAGCCGCGCCGGTCGGCCCCACAAGCGATGACGGCACGGGTTCCAGCGATCCGGCCGCGAACGATCCCGGCGTGCAGGTGCTCGGCACCGTGCTCAGCAACGCGCCGCCGAACATGACCTACGACCCCAACAGCCCGTACGCCAACGCCCAGGGCTATGTCACCGGATCCAACGTCTCGTCAGTCAGTCAGATGGTTGACCTGATCGATTCCTCTAACAGCTACAGCGCCTCGGTCGCGGTGCTGCAACAGGCCGATCGCGTCGATCAGCAGATCCTCTCCAGCTTCCAGGTGTCCTGATGACCAATCTCGCAATTCCCAGCGCCAACAATTTCTCAGCAGCGGCCGCCACCACCGGCACGAACGGGACCAACCAGTCCTCGTCCAACGGCAGCGGCTCCGCGGCCAACCTGACGCAGTCCGATTTCCTGCAATTGCTGACCGCGCAGCTGAAATTCCAGACCCCGACCTCGCCGGCCGACCCGACCCAGCTGGCAGGTGAATTCGCGGAAATCTCGACGGTTAACGGCATCGACAGTCTCAATACCAAGGTCGCCGCGCTCGGCGCCGCCACCACCACCTCGCAGATCGGCCTGGCCTCCTCGCTGGTCGGCAAGCAGGTCGCGGTCTCCGGCGACAATCTCATCACCAACGGCAATGGCTCGGCCGAAGGCGCGTTCGACCTCGCCGGCGCGGCCAACAATGTCACGATCACCGTATCCAATGCCGCCGGCACGCAAGTGGGCACGGTGAAGCTGGGCCCGCTGTCCGCCGGACAGCAAACCTTCAATTTCACCGGCGGCTCCGCCAACCAGCAACTCACTTATTCGATCAGCGCGACCAACGGCTCCGGCAACGCCGTCAATAGCATTCCCTTCTCCGTCTTCACTGTCGAAGGCGTCAATGTTTCCGGCTCCGCTCCTTCCCTGAATGTCCAGGGTTTTGAACAGCCACTCCCGATGTCAGATGTCCAAACCGTTCTCGGAGGAACTTCTTCATGAGCCTGCAAACCGCACTCACCGGCCTTAACGGGGCGCAAGACGGCCTGAACACGGTCTCCAACGATTTGGCCAATGCCAGCACCACGGCGTTCAAGAGCCAGACCGCCGAATTCTCCGACATCTTCCCCTTGGGCCTGAACAACGTGCCCGGCCTCGGCGTCACCACCTCGGCGATCGACACCGATTTCTCCCAGGGCGCCCCGGTGAGCACCGGCAACCCGCTCGACGCGCTGATCCAGGGCAACGGGTTTTTCGTCGTCAGCCAGAACGGCACGCAGGATTTCACGCGTGACGGCCAATTCCAGCTCAGCCCCTCGGGGCAGTTGATCTCCGCCGCCAACGGCGCGAGCGTGATGGGAATCCAAGCCAACGGCGCGCTCGGCCCGATTACCGTCAACACCGGCGCCATCCCGGCACAGGCCACCACCACCTCGGACGTGGCGTTCAACCTCGATTCCAATGCCCCGACGACGGCGCCGACCACCGACATTCCCGGCTTTACGCCCGCCACGGTCTTCACCAACACCTTTCCCGTCACGGTGACTGATTCGCTCGGCAACTCCGACACTGTGAATTTGTATTTCGTGCAGAGCGCCGCCCCAGCAACAAGCTATACCGTGTTTGCGCAGCCGGTGACCACGACAGGCGCGGCCGCCACCACCCCCACCACGGAGCTCGGCACGCTGAACTTCAGCACCAACGGCACGCTCACCTCCTTCGCCCCCGCTGGCGCGCTCACGGCGAGCGGCACCGATGGGGTCACGCTGCCCATTACCTGGGGTAATGGCGCCGGGCCTTCGAACATCAACTTCAACTTCGCCGGCACGACCTTGGGGGCGCAGAGCTTCGCCAATGCCTCCAATAACACCAACGGCTTTCCCCCCGGCAGCTTCAGCGGCACCACGATCAGCTCCACCGGCCAGATTGTCGCGTCCTACAGCAACGGCCAGACCATCGATGCCGGGACGCTGGCGATCGCCAATTTCATCAACCAGGAAGGGTTGGAGCCGCTCTCCGGCAACCTCTTTGCCTCGACCCAGACATCGGGTCAGCCGGTGATCAGCGCCCCCGGCACCGGACAGGCGGGCTCGATCTCGGGCGGCGAGCTGGAACAGTCCAACGCTTCCACCTCCTCATTGCTGGTGTCTTTGATCGAATACCAGCAGGCCTTCCAGGCCAATGCCTCGGTGATCCAGACCGAGCAGACCGACAGCACCCGCCTGACGCAGATCTAACCTATGTCCTCCGCTTCCCTCTACACCTCGATGGCCGGCCTGCAGGCGATCACCGCCGACATGCAGGCCACCTCCGCGAACCTCGCCAACGTGCAGACGACCGGCTACAGCGCGGTGCAGGCGGCGGTGGAAGCCGCCCCTTACACCGGCAGCAACGCCCCGGGCGGCGCCGACGCGGTGGCGTTGACGCCGAACCCGGATCTCTCCGCCGGCCCGCTGCAGCACACCGGCTCGCCGCTCGACGTCGCGGTGAGCGGCGATGCCTGGTTGGAAGTGCAAACGCCGGCCGGCAATGCGATCAGCCGCAACGGCAGCCTGCAGATCACCAATGCCGGGATTTTGGCCGACAACGCCGGCAACCCGGTGCTGAGCACCACCGGCCAGCCGATCAGCCTGCCGCGCCTGGCCAAGCTGGAGATCGGCGCCGACGGCACCGTCTCCGGCGTGCCGGCCAACTCGACCAGCGGCCAGAGCCAAGTTTACGGGCAGATCAACATCGTCGCCACCCCGCCCGGCACGCTGACGCCGCTCAGCGGGGCGATGTTCGCCGCCCCCGCCGGCGCCTTGCAGCCCGCCGCCACCGGCACGCTGGAACAGGGCTATCTCAACGGCAGCAACGTGGACCCGACCAAGACGATGATCAACATGATCGCCGATAGTCGCTCCTACCAGGTGCAATCCAATCTCATGAAAACTCAAGCAGGCGGCGGCCAGGCACTGAACTCGCTGGTCGCGCAGGGATAAGCCAAGATGAACACCTCGCTCGACGTGATCGCCAGCGGCCTCGACGCCAGCCAGACCATGATGAACACGATCGCCGACAATCTGGCGAACGTGAACACCACGGGCTTCAAGCAGGAAGTGCCGGAATTCCAGACCCTGCTCTACCAGAACGGCATCCAGCCGGGCGGGCAGTCCACCGGCCAGACCGTCTATCCCAGCGGGCTCGAGCTCGGTACCGGCGTGCAGGTCGCCGGCATCAAGGACGTCGAGACCCAGGGCACCCTGACCACCACCAACAACCCCACCGACCTCGCCATCAACGGCGCCGGCTATTTCCAGGTGCTGCAGCCGAACGGCCAGATCGCCTACACGCGCGACGGCTCGTTCCAGCCCAACCAGAACGGCCAGCTGGTCAATGCCGACGGCTTCCAGGTGATCCCCAACATCACCGTCCCGGTGAATGCCGGGACCGTCACCATCGGCCTGGACGGCACCGTGTCGATCACCACGCCGGGGTCGAACGTCGCCACGCAGGTCGGCCAGCTGCAGCTCGCCAATTTCATCAACCCGCAGGGTCTGCAGCCGCTCGGCAACAACCTGCTGGCCCAGACCACGGCGAGCGGCAACCCGATCGTCGGCGCGCCGCAGACCAACGGCCTCGGCTCGATCAACCAGAACATGCTGGAATCCTCCAACGTCGATGTCGTCGACTCGATGGTCAACATGATCTCCGCCGAGCGCGCCTACCAGCTCGGCACGCAGGCCGCCGCGGCGGTCGACAACCAGCTCAGCGAACTCGCCCAGGCGGCCTCTGGTTCATGAGGGTACGGCGTTCCGACGCAGCGAAATTCCTCAGCCTGGCCGCGAGTGGCGCGCTGGTGGCGTGCACGCACGCGCCAGGGCCGATCTCCATGGTCAAGCCAGCGGAATTTCCCGTCGCCGTGGCGCCGCAAACCGCCTCCTCCAATGGCTCGGTGTTTCCCGACGCCACCTCCGGCTCGCTCTACGAACCGCGGCGCGACTGGCGCATCGGCGACCTGGTGACGATCAACATCGTCACCTCGGCCACCGCCAACGATACCGATAACGCGTCGCTGAGCCGCAAAGGCACGATCACCAACACGCTCACCAGCTTCATGGGCGTGCCGCTGAATTTCGGCAGCCTCAACGGCACGCCGTTCTCGCCGTCGATCAACGCCGCCAGCAACCAGACCTATGCCGGCGCCGGCTCCGCCGCCGCCGCCAGCAACGTCACCGGCCAGATCGAGGCCGTGATCACGCATATCGACCCGAACGGCACGCTCGCTTTGGCCGGGCGCACCAACGTCAACATCAACGGCAACGTCACCAGCATCGTCGTCACCGGCTATGCCAGCCCGGACGATATCGCCGCAAACACCACCATCAGTTCCAATAACGTCGCCGACATGAACGTCCAGTATGTCGGCAACGGCCCCATCAACGACGCGCATCAGGTCCCATGGCTGCAGCAAATCCTTTCCAAGCTCTGGCCGTATTAGGCCTGGCGGCGCTGCTGTTCGCGCCGGCCCGGCCGGCGGCAGCGGACCCGACGACGATCGGCACGCTGGTTTCGGTGGCGGGCGCGCCGTCGAACCAGCTTTACGGCTATGGGCTCGTGGTCGGCCTGCCGGGAACCGGCGACCAGACCACCGAGGTGCCCTATACGCAGCAGGCGATCCTCAACATGCTGCGCAACATGGGTGTCGCGCTGCCGACCGTGACCTTCATGCAGCCCAACGACGTCGCCTCGGTGATGGTGACGGCGGAAGTGCCACCCTTCTCCCATGCCGGCCAGCACGTGAACGTCACCGTCTCGGCCCTGGGCAACGCCACCTCGCTGAATGGCGGCGTGCTGCTGCCCACGCCGATGCGCGGCGGCAACGGCGTGATCTACGCCCAGGCGCAGGGGCCATTGCTGGTCAGCGGCTTCACCGCCGGCGCCAATGGCAGCACCACCAGCGTCAACGTGCCGACGGTCGGGTCGCTGCCCGGCGGCGCGATCATGTCCACGACCATCCCCGCCAGCTCTTCGGAAAACGGCGTGACCCAGCTGCTGCTCAACACGCCGAGCTACCAGACCGCGCAGCAGGTCGCCGACCTGGTCAACGCCGCCTACGGGCCGGACACGGCCAACGCGATCTCCCCGGGCGAAGTGGATTTGCAGGATAACACCGCCGATCCGGTGCGCTTCATCGCCGGCGTGCTGTCGCTGCCGATCAGCCCCGCGGCGCAGGAGCCGACCATCGTGGTCGACGCGCAGAGCGGCACCATCGTCATGAACGCCGGTGTGTCGCTTGGGCCGGCCGTGGTCTCGCATGGCGACCTCACGGTGAACATTCAGACCACCAACAGCGTCTCCCAGCCCAACCCCTTCACCCGGGGCGGACAGACCGTCGGCGTGCAGAACAGCGTGGTCAATGCCAGCCAGGGCAAGGCCAGCGTCGTCGCCCTGCCGAAAACCACCACCCTGGCCGACGTGGCGCGCGCGCTCAACGCCGTCGGTGCCACGCCCTCCGACCTTGTCGCGATCATCGAGGCGCTGGAACAGGCCGGCGCCATCAACGGCAAGCTCAAGGTCATCTGATGACCCCCGCCGCACCAACCACGCCCGTGGGATCGACCGCCGCCGGCGGCGAGGCGCGCACCGTGGCGACGGTCAAGCATCTCGCCGGCGTGCTCTGGGACGAAATGCTCACGGCGATGAACCAGAACGGCATGTCCTCCGACACGCTCGGCGTCGGCGGCGACAGCTACCAGAGCATGTTCATGTGGAACATCGCGCAGAACGACATGGGCAAATACGACAGCTCCCTGGTAGCCGCGGCGATGCGTCAGTTCGGCGCGCAGACCGATGCCAGTGCTGAGGCCGCCGGCGGCGCGGCGGCCGCGGCCACGGCGGCGCCGCCCACCACCCTCGCCACCATCGCCGCGTCGGGCGGCATGATCATCGCCACGCCGCTCGCCGCGCCCGATGCCAGCGTCGCCGGCACGCAGAACGGCTCGCTGCTCACGCAGGCCAAGGATTTCGCGCGCAATGTCTGGCCGATGATCATCTCGGCCGCGCAAAAGCTCAATGTGCCGCCGGTCGCGCTGCTCGCGCAAAGCGCCTTGGAAACCGGCTGGGGCACCGCCGCCCCCGGCAACAATCTGTTCGGCGTCAAGGCCGCCGACGGCCAGGCCGGCACCGCGCGATCGACGCATGAAATGGTGGATGGAATGCTGACACCGCAAACCGCCACATTCCGCGATTATCCCTCGGCCGCCGCCAGCGTCACCGATTACGTGCAGCAGATCATGGCCGGGTTCCAGAACGCGGCCGGGCAAGGCACGGTGAGCGGCTTCGCGCAGGCGCTGCAGGCCGGTGGCTACGCCACCGACACCAATTACGCGTCAAAAATCATCAGCATTTCCCAATCGCCCATGATGGCGCATGTGCTGCAGGCACTGGCCGGACCCGATGGCGCGACGGCCCCCTAACTTCTTTCTGCGAAAGGCTGCCTCATGAGTGGTATCATTGGTGCGATCAACACGGCGCTGTCCGGCATCGAGGCTTTCGAGTCCGGCATCAACACGGTTTCGAACAATCTCGCGAATGAGACGGTGTCCGGTTTTGCCGCCGAATCCGTCAACCTGTCCACCCAGGTCGACCTCACCAACGGCTCCGGCTTTGGCGTGCAGGCGCCGGTGGTGACACGCGCCGCGGACGGCTTCGCCGCCGGCGTGCTGCGCACGGCCAACGCCGCCAACCAGGCGGCCACCACGCTGGCGACGAATCTCGGCAATATTTCCAGCGCGCTGCTCAACAATGGCGATGTCCACACCTCCATGAACCAGTTCTTCCAGGATCTGGGCACGTTGGCCGCGAATCCGAGCAGCGCCGGCGCGCGCCAAACCGTGTTGTCCGACGCGGAGACGGTCTCCGGCACGTTCCAAACCGCGGCGAACAGCCTTGGCACGACGATGAGCAATGCGGTCACCGCGCTGCAGGGGAATGTGAGCACCGCAAACAACCTGTTGGGCCAGCTCGCCACCATCAACCAGGGGCTGGCAAACTCGCCGAACAACCCGTCACTGCTCGATCAGCAGGAAGCGGCACTAAGCAGCCTGTCGAATCTGCTGCCGGTGACCGTGCTGACGCAGCCCAACGGAGCGGTCCAGCTTTCGGTAGGCAACAATCTGCTGCTCAACCAGACCGGCAGCGCGCAGACGCTCAGCCTGACCGGCGGCACCGCCACCCAGGCCCCGCAGATCAAAGTGGGCAATCAGCCGCTGCCGCTCGACCTCACCGACACGGAAGGCCAGATGGGCGCCAACATGGCCACCTGGCAGGCGGGAGCGCAGGCCTTGCAGGGGCTGAACTCGATTGCCGCGGTGTTCGCCGACGAGGTCAACACCGCCCAGGCGGAAGGGCTGACCAAGAACGGCACGCAGGGCACCGCCCTGTTTGCCCCTCCGCCGGCGCCGACCGTGGCCGCTGCCACCGCCAACACCGGCAGTGCCAGCCTCACCGCGACAATCGCCAACCCGGCCCAGCTACCGACCGATGGCGGGCCGTTCACGCTGACATTCAGCAGCGCCACGAACAGCTTTACCGCCGTGGACCAGGCAACCAACACGGCCGTCCCGGTCACCACGCAGGCCGGCCCCCCGACCGTGCTGGCCTTCGCCGGCATGAACGTGACGGTGGCCGGCGCGGCCGCCAATGGCGACAGCTTCACCGTGAATCCGGTCCCCGGCGCCGCCTCCGGCATGAGCGTGGTCGCCACCAGCCCGGATGACATCGCCGCCGCCGACCCCTATGTCAGCACCCCGGGCATAACGTCGGCCACAACCGGTGCCGTCACGAACAATAATGCCGGGACCATCAATGCCGGCACCGACAGCGTCACCACCACCACGCCCTCCTCTTTCGTTCCGGCGACCGATTTCGGCCAGACTTTGACGGTGCAGTTCACGAGCACCACCGGCTCCTCGACGCCGGACGGCTTCACGGTCTCGATCGGCGCGACTTCGACCTCGCCCGGCACGGTGGTCGCCAGCGGCACGCTCACCAGCAGCAATGGGACCCTCAACGGCACCATCTCCGTGCAGTATCCCAACATTACCCCGCCCACCTATTGGCAGCTGCCGATCTCCGGCACGCCGGCCACTGGCGATGCGCTGACGCTCAACCCCGGCGGCTCCACCAGCGGCAGCAACGCCACACGCATGGCGGCCATCTTTACGAACCCCAACACCGCAAACAACGGCAGTTCGCTCCAGAGCACGGTCATCGGCTTCACCACAGGGCTTGGCTCCAATGCCAACGAGGCCCAGACCCTCTCCACCGGCACCGCCGCCCAGGTCACCTCCGCCACCACCAACCTGCAGAACGTGGCCGGCGTGAACTCCGACCAACAGGCGGTGTTGCTGGTCAATTACCAACAGGCCTTCCAAGCAGCGTCCCAAGTGATCTCCACCGCGCATTCGATGTTCGAATCGCTGGTCCAGGCGGTCTAGCCCGCCTGAGCGCCTGATCGCGCACCGGCACTCATGCTCCAAACCCTGTTGGGGATTTCACGGCCCAATCGAACCGCGGCGCGATTCGATTGGGCCTATCGCTCTTGCCTCCCGATGAAGGACACGCCTGATGAATAAGTTAGTGACGGCCGGCATCATCGTCGTCGCCCTCGCCGCCGGCGCCGGCGCCATGTTCGGGGTGATGCATTTCATGCAGATGAACAGCGCCGCCCATGCACACGACGTTGCCATGAAACCCAAGGACGGTGCGCATCCCAAGCCGATCCTTTTTGCCGACCTTTCGGATATCGTGGTCAGCATTCCGGCGCAGGCCGGCGCGCCGGCCACCTCCTACGTCCAGATCGGCCTGCAATTCTCGACCCATGACGAACAGGCCGTGACGAACTTCACCACGTTGCAGCCGATCATCAAAGCGCAGGTCATCAATCTGCTGATGAGCGAGACCAGCGCATCGCTGCAGAATCCGGTCACCCGCACCGCGCTGATCCAGAACTGCCTGATCGTCGCCAACAGCGTCCTGGCCCAGAATGGGGGCAATAGCGGTGCCAAGCCGTTCGACGCGGCTTACATTACCAACCTCGTCGTGCAGGACTGAGCAGATGAGGCTCGTCTTATCGACACGCATTGCGAGGCGGCGCCTGGAGCATTCACCCATGGCGATGAATGCCCGGGCTCCATTGGCAAGCGCGCCATTTTACGCATTCAGCTGGAACCTGCCGCTTCCATTTGAATGCGTATTGCTCTAGCCCGTTCGCTCTGAATCATGTCCAGTACGTTCGGCGCCTCGGCGATCCTTTCCACCCTCGCGCCGTTGGCCATCATTCTCGGCGCGCTGGTGGTCGTGGCCTATGTGGCCCGGCGTTTCCGCAATGGCAGCTGGGGCCCGCGCGCCGGAGCAGGCGCCATCACCATTGTGGCGACCCGGCCGGTCGGCCCGGGCGCGGCGCTGATGATCGTCGAAGCCGACGGCCAGCGCTTCCTGGTCAGCTCCGGCCGCCAGGGCATCACCCCGATCGGCGCGCTGCATGGCGCCCCGGCGCCGGCCTTCGCCGACGCGCTTGAAACCGCCAAACTCCCAGCCCCCGACGCATGAAAATCCTGCTCGCCGCGGTTCTGGCCCTGGCGGCCGTTTTGTTCACCGCCGGCCTCGCCCAGGCGGCGCCGGTCGACGGGCTGACGCTGCTCAGCGCCACCCCGGCGCAAGGCGGTTCGGCCTACTCCCTGAACCTGCAAACACTGCTGATCATCACCGGCCTCGCCTTCCTTCCGGGGATCGTGCTGCTGATGACCGCGTTCACCCGCATCATCATCGTGCTCTCGGTGCTGCGCCAGGCGCTCGGCCTCACCACCACGCCGCCGAACATGATTCTCGCGGCGCTGGCGTTGGCGCTGACCGTGTTCGTGATGCGCGGCGTGCTGCAGCAGGAGCAGGATAACGCCCTGCAGCCTTATCTTAACGGCCAGATCACCTTTGAAACCGCGGTGCAGCGCGCCGAACCGCCGATCCAGAACTTCATGCTGTCGCAGACGCGCAAGGACGCGCTGCATCTGTTCGTCGATCTCAGCGGCGGCCATTACGCCACGGCGCAGGATGTTCCCCTCACCGTGCTGGTGCCGGCCTTCGCCACTTCGGAGCTGGAAACCGCCTTCCAGATCAGCTTCCTGATCTACGTGCCCTTCGTGCTCGTCGATCTCGCGGTCGCCTCCGTGCTGATGTCGCTCGGCATGATCATGGTATCGCCGACGCTGATCTCGCTGCCGATCAAGCTGCTGCTGTTCGTCTCCATCCATGGCTGGTCGCTGGTGCTCGGCTCGCTCGCGAACAGTTTCCTCGCGCCCGGCTCGTGATGCGAGCCAAGCCAAAGCGGCCGCTTTTGGAAAAAAGCGGCGCAAAAACTTCTGGTATGCCGGGCCCTGGGCGTTGTCCCCGTCACAGCCCATGGCCCAGCATGACAAAGTTTTTTTGCTACTTTTTGTTCACAAAAAGTAGCCTTTACCTTAACTTTCCCGCGCAGCTCTAGGTCGCGCGCGCCATGCCGTTTTACATCCAGCTCCTGCATCAGGCCCTCACGGAAGAACTCATCGCCGTCGTGCCGATTATCGCGCTGCTGCTGGCTGTGGGCCTGCTGACGGCAATCGTGCAGGCCGCTTTGCAAATCGAAGAGCCCGGGTTCAGCCTGCTGCCGAAAATCCTCATCATGACCTTCCTGCCGCTGCTTGGCGGCATCAGCGCCTTGCATCTCATCGAAATGCTGGCGACGTCATGGATCAGCCATGCCGGCGAATTCGTGCATCGCTCATGGTCCTGACCGAAGCGCAAATCCTGGCCTGGTTGGGGCATTTTCTCTGGCCGTTCCTGCGGATCACCGGCCTGTTTCTCACCGAGCCGCTCTACGGGTCGAGCTCGATCCCGGCCCCCGTCAAGGCGGTGATCGCCGCCGCCTATGCCGCCGCCCTGGCGGCGTGGCTGCCCGATCTGCCGCCTTTCCCCAGCGATCCCATCAGCGCGGTCTTCGCTGGGTTGATCCAGATCGCCTACGGCTCGGCGATCGGTCTCGTCATGCAGATCATCGTCAGCATTGTCGCCAGCGCCGGCGAACTGACGAGCCTGTCGATCGGGCTCGGCTTCGCCGACCTCGCATTCCCCGGTTCCAACGAGTCCACGCCGGTTGTCTATAATCTGATGTTCTGGGCCGGGCTGATGGCCTATATCGCCGCGGGCGGCCCGATTTTCGTGTTCGCCGCGATCGCCCATTCTTTCCAGGCCGGCATTGGCACCGGCGGGCTGACCGCCTGGACCCAGCTCACCCTGCTCGGCGAAACGGCGATCACGTCCGCCGTATGGCTGGCCATGCCAGTGCTGGCGGTTACGTTCACCATCAATCTCACCGTCGGCCTCACCACGGTTTTCGCGCCGCAGATGAACCTGCTCACCATCGGGTTTCCGCTGCTGATCATTGTCGGGCTGTGGATGTTCACCGGCTCCATCGTCTTCCTCGACCAGGATTTCCACCATCTCATGGACCGCGCCATGCAGAGCGTGGCGGCGATGATGCCCCATGGCTGAGGGCGACGGCCAGGATAAACGCCACGCGCCAACCGAACGGCGGCTGCGCCAGGCCGCCGAAAAGGGCCAGGTGCAGCGCTCCGCGGACCTGCCAAAAGCGGCGGCGATCGTGATGTTCACCACGCTGGTCATCGGCGCCGCCGCCGGCCTGGGCTCGCGTTTCGAAGACATTATCGCCGAGAGCCTGTCCTTGGCGGCCAGCAGCAGCCTCGGCCCCGCCATGCAATGGGCCCGCGACGCCATCGCCTTGCTCGCCCCGCTGCTGTTGCTGGTCGGCGCGCTGAGCCTCGGCGCCAGCATGTTCTCAGGCGGCTGGATTTTCAGCATCGAGCCCTTGATGCCGAACCTGTCGAAACTGAATCCGGCGTCCGGCCTCGGCCAGATCTTTTCGCTCAGCCATTTCACGGAAACACTGAAGGCGATCGTCAAATTCCTCGTCATCGGTGGCGTCGGCGCCTCGATGATCTATCTGCGCGCGCCGGATTTCATGGCGCTGAGCGCCATGCACGGACCGAGCGGCGGCCTGCTGTTCGGGCTCTGCCTGCAGGTTCTGGGCGGCATCTGCGTCGCCATCACCGTCCTGGCCGCCGCGGATGTCGGGCTGCAATATTGGCTGCACCGCAACAAATTGCGCATGAGCGACGACGAAATCCGCAATGAGATGAAGGATACAGTCGGCAACCCGCACGTGAAGCGGCGCCAGCGCCAACTCGCGCGGCGCATGGCGCGCTCGCGGCAAATGAAGCGGGTGCCGGAAGCCTCCGTGGTGATCACCAACCCGACCCATTTCGCGGTGGCGATCCGCTACCGCCGCGGCTCGGACCGCTCGCCGCTGCTGCTGGCCAAAGGCATGGGGTTGATGGCGGAGGACATTATCCGCGTGGCGCGCGAGCATGGCGTGCCGATCGTCGAGGCGCCGCCTCTGGCCCGCGCCGTGTACCGCCATGTCGAACCCGACGAGCATGTGCCGGTGGCGCTGTACCGCGCCTGCGCCGAGGTGCTGGCCTATATCTGGCGGATGCAGCAATGGCGCCGCACCGGCGGCGCGCGGCCAAAGCCGCCCGATCCGCGCAACATGGTCATCGACCCGGAACATTATGTGCCGGAGCCGTTGGAGCTTGGGTGAAGAAAGCAGCCGCTTTTTGAAAAAAGCGGCGCAAAAACTTTTGCTATGCTGGGCTATGGGCGTTGTCGCCGACATCGCCCATGGCCCAGCATAACAAAGTTTTTTTGCTACTTTTTGTTCACAAAAAGTAGCGCTTCCTATTCCTAGATCAGCGCCTCGACCGGACGCTCCATGAACTGCCACATCGCGTCGAGAGGCAACGGCTTGGCAAAGAGATAGCCCTGCGCGTACTGGCAGCCGAGTTCGCGCAGATTGAGCGCCTGCGCTTCCGTCTCCACCCCCTCGGCGACGACCGTAATGTCCAGGCTGTCCGCCAGCGCGAGAATGGCGACGACGATTTTTTCGCCGCCGCCCGGGCCGCCGAGATTGGAAATGAACGAGCGGTCGATCTTCAGGATATCGATCGGGAAGCGGTGCAGATAGCTGAGCGAGGAATAGCCGGTGCCGAAATCATCGATCGCCAGGCGGAACCCCATGGCCTTCAGCTGCTTCAGCACGGCCAGCGCGCGGTCCGGATCGGCCATCGTCGAGCGTTCCGTGATCTCGATCGTGATGGCGCCGGCGTCAACGCCGGACAGCAGCACCAGCTCCTCGAGCGTCTCGGCGAGTTCGGGATGGCCGAACTGCACCGGCGAGAGATTGATGCTCATCGTTACCGCCGGCCGGTCGGGCGACGCCGCATGCCAGAGCTTGGCCGTCTCGCAGGCTTCCCGAAACACCCAGTTGCCGAGCGGGATGATCAGGCCGGTCTCTTCCGCGATCTCGATGAAGGCGCCCGGCGCCATGAGCCCTTCGGGCCGGCGCCAGCGCACCAGCGCCTCAGCGCCGCTGGCATTGCCGGTCCGCAGCGCCACGATCGGCTGATAATGCAGCTCGAATTCCTGCTTGCCGAGCGCCTCGCGCAAATGATTCTCGATGTGCAGCCGGGTCGCCACCTGGACCCGCATATCCGCCTCGAACGTCACCGCGCAGGCCTTGCCGTTGAACTTCGCGCGGTACATCGCAATGTCGGCGTCGCGCAGGATCGACTCGGTGTCGTCATAGCCGACCAGCGACGGCACGATGCCGATGCTGGCGCTGATGACCACCGATTCCGTGCCGAGCTGGAACGGCTTGGTCAGCGCCGTTTGCAGCCGCCCCGCAAAGGCCATGGCCGCGGCGCTGGAGATTTTCTCCGTCAGCAGCACGGTGAATTCGTCGCCCGACAAGCGGGCGATGGTGTCGGCGTGGCGCGACTCCTGGCCGGGCTGCAGCAACACGGCAGGGCGCTTGCGCACCATCTGATTCAGCCGCTTCGCCACCTCCTGCAGCAGCGCGTTGCCGGCCAGATGGCCGAGACTGTCATTGACGATCTTGAAACGGTCGAGATCGATGAACAGCACCGCGCAATCCTTGAGCGGATCCTGCTTGCTGAGGTCGAGCGCCACTTCCAGGCGCTCGAGAAACATTTTGCGGTTGGGCAGGCCGGTCAGGGAATCATGCGTCGCCTCGTGCTGGGCAATTTCCTTGGCCTGCGAGAGTTCCTTGGCCAGCCGCTCCTGTTCGGCCACCGTCTGGCGCAACGCGTTGGCGGACCGCTCCACCTCGTCCAGCAACTCATCCTTGGCATGCAACGCCTGCTCGAGCAGGTTGGCCTGTGCCGTGAGCAGCATGTTCACATCGATCAGCCCGCAGGAATCCGACCGCTGGACCAGCAAGGGCTCGAAACATTGCTCGCCCGAGCGCGCCATGGCCAGGCGCAGCGCGTGAGCGATGGTGGTGCTTTCATCCAGGATCAGCGGCTCGACATCGATGATTTTCATCAACTCGCCGACCGGCCGCTTCATGAACACTTCGCGACCGAACGGACGGCTGATCGCCGCGTTGAAATTCTTCCGCGACAGCACCCCGAACACGCGGTCCTGGGACAGGATGACGCAACCCGGCATCGCCGGATCGGCGAGAAAATATTGTTCGACATCGGAGGTGCGGGTCTGAATGTCGACCACCGCCTCCCACAGCTTCAGCGCGCCGATATGCGAGATGAGGTCTCCCGGCGCCGGATACGACACCGCGCCCTTGTGCGTCAGCGTCGCATCCGGCGTATCATTCATGGCTCGGCGCCTCTTCGGCGACGGTCCCCGTTATCCGGGCAGGCACCATCGTGCCGCGCAAGAAGGCGGCAGGCCCCAGCGGCGTTATCATCGTGTCTGTGGGCACGAAGGCGAAACAGCGAATGGCGAAGACTTTCACGGGTTCTGCGAAGGGGATGACAACGCCAAATTCATCTGCGGTTCATGATCCGTCAAGAGACATTTCGCGTATTTCGTATCGTCTCGTTCCGCTTCGTCCCGTACGTCGGCAATCGTGACACGTCGTTAGCCCGGCCGCGATCTGTGGCGTCATCCGGAAAAACCGGCTATCGCTGCGTTTGTCCGGATCAAACAAGGCGGCACAGATACGCCAATCAGGAGAGAAACGCATGCAAGCAGGCAATCCCGCATTGCCGGTCGCCCTCATCGGGCTGGGCTCCATGGGCTTCGGCATGGCATTGTCGTTACAAAAGGCCGGCCTCGCCGTCACCGGGTTCGACGTCGCCGCGGCCAGCCTGGCGCGCTTTGCGCAGGCGGGCGGCAAGGTCGCCGAGACCGCTTCCGAAGCGGCGCAAGGCGCTGAAATCGTCGTCTCCGTCGTCGTCAACGCCGCCCAGACGGAAGAGCTTCTGTTCGGCGCCGGCGGCGTGGCGCAGGCCATGTCGCCCACCGGCGTGTTCATCTCCGCCGCCACCATGTCGCCGGACCATGCCAGAAGCCTGGCGGCCCGGCTGCAGGCGACGGGGCGGCTCTATCTCGATGCGCCGATCAGCGGCGGCGCCGCGCGCGCGGCGGAGGGGCAGCTCACCATTCTCGCCGCCGGCGCGCCGGCGGCTTTCGCCAAGGCCCGCCCGGCGCTCACCGCGATGGCCGCGAAACTCTACGAGCTCGGCGACGAGCCCGGCACCGGCGCCGCCTTCAAAATGATCAACCAGCTGCTCGCCGGCGTGCACATCGCCGCCGCCAGCGAAGCGATGGCCTTCGCCGCGCGCCAGCAGCTCGATTTGCAAAAAGTCTACGAGGTCATCACCGCCTCGGCCGGCAATTCCTGGATGTTCGAGAACCGCATGCCGCATGTGCTGGCCGGCGATTACACCCCGCACAGCGCGGTGGAAATCTTCGTCAAGGATCTCGGCATCATCCAGGACATGGCGCGCAGCGCGCGTTTCCCCGTGCCGGTGGCGGCGAGCGCGCTGCAGATGTTCCTCGCCACCGCCGCCATCGGCCTGGGGCGGGACGACGATGCCTCGGTCGCCCGCCTCTACGCGCAGATCGGCGGCGCCACGCTGCCCCAGCCATAACGACGAAAAATAACGACGAAAAAAGGAAGAGAACATGTCCAACCGTCTCGTGGGTCGAAAGATTCTCATCACCGCCGCGGCCCAAGGCATCGGCCGCGCCTGCGCCGAAATGTTCGCGCGCGAGGGCGCGCAGGTGATCGCCACCGATATCGACGACGCCAAGCTCGCAGGCCTGGCCGGCTGCGAGGTTCGCCATCTCGACGTCACGAAACCGGCGGAAATCCAGGCCCTGGCGGCAAAACTCGGCACCATCGACGTGCTGCTCAACGCCGCCGGCTATGTGCATCACGGAACGGTTCTGGAATGCGAAGATTCCGCCTGGGATTTTTCCTTCAACCTCAATGTCACGGCGATGTTCCGCATGATCCGGACCTTTCTGCCCGGCATGCTGAGCCAGAAGCGCGGCTCGATTATCAACATCGCCTCCGTCGCCTCGAGCATCCGTGGCCTGCCCGCACGCTGCGCCTATGGCGCGAGCAAGGCGGCGGTGATCGGTCTCACCAAATCCGTGGCCGCCGATTACGTCGCCACCGGCATACGCTGTAACGCCATCTGCCCCGGCACGGTGGAAACCCCCTCATTGCAGCAGCGCATCGCGGCGCAGGTCACGGCCGGCCGCGATGAAACGGATGTGCGCGCCGCCTTCGTCGCCCGTCAGCCCTTGGGGCGGCTTGGCACCGCGGCCGAAATCGCCGCCCTCGCCACCTATCTGGCGAGCGACGAATCCACTTTCACAACCGGGGCGATTCACATCATCGATGGCGGCCTGACCAACTAGGCCTGTCTTGCGGCCACAAGGCCGCAAGATTCTTTTGACTTTGGGTCGTGCGGCTTTCGGCGCAGCCGACCCAAAGTAGCAAAGAGCCCGACGCAGCGATTTTAATTGGAAAAAAGCGGCCTATCCCCTATTTTTACGACGAAGGCCACGGAAAATAATATTCGTTGCCATCCGCGGCGTGATATGGGTTCGGAGCAAAACGCCCTGGCCCTGATGCCGCGCAACGCTCGCCGATATGATCGTCAAGCGCGCTCCGATACGCGCTTTCCCGAGTACCGCAACCTTCAGCTGCTCCCACGCCCTGGCGCCACCTGAAAGGAGTGAACCGATGGAACAACAAGATCCGCAACAGACCGCGTCGCCACCACCGGCCACACCCGATCTCTGGCGTTCATTTCGTGACGAATTCGACCGGTTGTTCGATCGCTTCACCATCGCGCCCTGGTCCTTTCCGATCTTGAGGCGCCATACCACCCCGCCCGGCAACTGGTCGGCCGCCGCGGCGCCTTTGGTGGATGTCGCGGAAGATGACCGCCAATATACGATCACCGCGGAACTGCCTGGCCTGACGGAAAAAGATGTCGGCGTCTCGATCGACGGCGCCAACCTGGTGATTCGCGGCGAAAAGCGGAGCGAAACCAAAACCGAAGGCAAGAACTACCATTTGGTCGAGCGCTCCTACGGCACGTTCGAACGCAGCTTCTTCCTCCCCGAAAATGTGGACCAGACGCAAATCAAGGCGGAGGTCGCCAAGGGTGTTCTCACGATTATTCTGCCCAAAACCGCGGCAGCAAAAGAGACGACCAAGAAGATCGAGGTCAAACCAGCCTGAAGCGAAACAAGGCGGCCATGGCACATATATTTTCCCGCGTGCGCGCTCGAGCCAGAACAACCAACCCGCGCAAATGCGGTGCCCCGTTACCCCGGGGTCACGGCAAGGGCTTGGCGCAGGCTGGCAAGGTTCTTCCGGACCACCGGAATTGCGTTCTGATAAAGCGCTCTGATGTCGGCGTCCGTACTCGTGCGGGCGGTATGACGAAATACCGCCAAAGCCCGTTCGTGGCTCGCGATCTGATCGTTCAAATAATTCACCGCGAAGTTGGGCATCGGGCGGTATGACAGAGCCACATACTGCGCCTCCAGAGCGGCATTCAGCGTGTTCGGCAAGGCAACATCATGCCGCGCCGCCAACCCTTCCAGAATCGGCCTATAATGTTGCGCATCCACGCAGATCTGCGCCGCGACGTTGCGCACCGCCGTCCCCGGATTTTGCCGCCGCACCAGCGTGCATTCGCGCAAGTCGAAAGCGATCAACTGATAAGACGCTGTCAGCGCCGCGAGATCTGTCGCGGAGAGCGATGAATCGTGCGGCGCCCGCGCCGTCGTCGAACACCCCGCCACAGCCAAAAACGCCAGCATTCGCCACATTTTCTTCATAAAGACATTACCATCTCGTTCTTGTCGCAAGCCCAACCATTACGGCACATGCCTGCAACCGGCGCCAGCCCGGCCAAACGCACACGCCTGGTTAGAACATCGTTGCGCTGAGCCGTCTCGACGGTAACATCGGGTCAGGCTCGGCGCAAAACCGGCATTCCGCCGGACGCTGAAAGCAGGTCGCCCCCGTTGCGGGACCGACCCGGCTTTGGCTATATTCCACCGGCACGCGGGGGGCAGGCCGCCATGACCAGCCAGGAGACCGAACCAATCTTTGACCCACACGATGAGGCGGTCAGCCGCCTGGCCGCGATCGTAACCGCCTCCGACGACGGCATCATTTCCAAATCGCTCGAAGGCATCATCATCGACTGGAACGCCGGGGCCGAACGCATTTTCGGCTACACGGCCGCCGAAGTGGCCGGCAGGCCGATCACCATCCTGCTGCCCTCCGACCGGCTCGATGAGGAGGACCTGCTTCTGGCGCGGCTGCAGCGCGGCGAGAAAATCGACCATTTCGAGACGCAGCGCCGCTGCAAGGACGGGCGGATCATCGACATCTCCGTCACCATTTCGCCGTTCAGGGATCGTTACGGCAAGCTCGCCGGCGCCACGAAAATCGTCCGCGACGTGACCGCGGCCAAGCGTGCCCAGCTCGAATTGCAAGAGCGCGAGGCGCATCTGCGCTCCGTGCTGGAGACCGTGCCCGACGCGATGATCATCATCGACCCCCAAGGCGTCATCCAGTCTTTCAGCCTCACCGCCGAACGGCTGTTCGGTTACGCGGCCGCCGAGGTGATCGGGCGGAATGTCAGCATGCTCATGCCGCCGCCCTATCGTGAGCAGCATGATTCCTATCTTTCTCGCTATCGCGCCACGGGCGAACGCCGGATCATCGGCATCGGCCGGGTGGTGGTAGGCCAGCGCCGCGATGGCACGACCTTTCCCATGGAATTGACGGTGGGCGAGGCCGGCAGCGCGCAACGGCAAATGTTCATCGGCTTCGTCCGCGACCTCACGGAGCGGCAGCAGACGCAGCAGCGCTTGCAGGAACTGCAAAGCGAGCTCATCCATATGTCCCGCTACACGGCGCTGGGGGAAATGGCCTCGACCCTGGCGCATGAGCTCAACCAGCCGCTTTCGGCGATCGCCAATTACCTCAATGGCGGGCGCCGGCTGCTGGAAACGACCCGCCCGGACATGCTGAAGCTGGCACGCGAAGCGATGGAGCGCGCCGGCGAACAGGCCTTGCGCGCCGGCCAGATCATCCGCCGCCTGCGCAATTTCGTCTCCCGCGGCGAGAGCGAGCAGGATTACCAGAACCTGCCGAAGCTCATCGAAGAGGCCAGCGCCCTGGCCTTGGTCGGCATCAAGGAGGCCGGCATGCGCGTGTCCTATGCGCTGGATCCGGCGGCCGTCACCGTGTACGTCGATAAGATCCAGGTGCAACAGGTGCTGCTCAACCTGATCCGCAACGCCGTAGAAGCGACCCAGGGGATGGAGCGCCGCGACCTGCTGATCCAAACGCGCGCCTGCGACGCCGGCATGGTCGAGGTCAGCGTGGCCGATACCGGCACCGGCATCAGCGAGAGCATCGCCGCGCAATTATTCCAGCCTTTCATCACCACCAAGACGCACGGCATGGGCTTGGGCCTGTCGATCTCGCGGACCATCATCGAGGCCCATGGCGGCCGGCTCTGGGCCGAGCCCAACCAAGGCGGCGGCACCGTGTTCAGCTTTACGCTGAATGCCGGTTCAGATGAGGACAATCCCCATGTCTGACGCCGTGATTCACCTGATCGATGACGATGACGGCGTGCGCCACTCGCTGATTTTCTCGCTCACCGCCGCCGGGCACGCGGTGCGCGCCTATGAATCCGCGCTGGTCTTTCTCGACTCCCTCGACAGCCTGCAGCCGGGCTGCATCGTCAGCGATATGCGCATGCCGGAAATGGACGGGCTGCAGCTGCGCCGCCGCCTGCGCGAATTGCGTGTTTCCTTGCCCATGATCATCATGACCGGCCACGCCGATATCCGCATGGCCGTGGAGGCGATGAAGGCCGGGGTTGCGGACTTCATCGAAAAGCCCTTCGACGACGAGGCCTTGCTGGCCGCGATCCGCGAGGCCCTCGCGGAATCCGAGGCGACCGCGCAGCGCGATCGCGGCACGCAAATGGCGCGCATCCGGCTGGAAACGCTCTCCCCCCGCGAGCGCGAGGTCTTGCAGGGCCTGGTCGCCGGCCTGCCGAACAAGAGCATTGCCAACGATCTGAAACTCAGCCCCCGGACCGTGGAAGTGCATCGCGCCAATGTCATGACGAAAATGGGCGCGAGCAGCCTCTCGGAGCTGGTCCGCATGGCGTTGGCCACGGGCATCCTTTCTGCAAGCTAGGCGAAGAAAGCTGCCGCTTTTTTTGAAAAAAACCGGCGCCATAAACTTTTGTTGGCGCTGGGCCGGGGGCGCTTAAGCCAGCACGGCCCAAGCCGACAAAAGGCGCCTTCCCGTCTCTCTCCGCCCTGGCGCCGCAGCTTGCGGCAAATCAAATCGACCATCCCGGAAACCACTTATAACAGTTCATCGTATCGCAAAATCACGGCGGCATGGTGGACCATAACAAAGTGGATGACGGGCAAAATCTCGTTCTGATCCTGGACCTTGACCTCGCCGTGCGCGAATCCCTGAAATTCGCGCTCGAACAGAGCGAGATCCGGGTGCGCACCTTCAGCACCGTCACCGGCCTGCTTCAGGATTCCAGCCTGACGGAAGCCGGCTGCCTGGTCCTGGGCCATCGCCCACCCGCGGTGAACTGCTTCCACGTCATGTCCGGCCTCAGGGCGCGCGGACATTCGCTGCCGGTTGTGGTCATGACCGACTATGCCAGCGAGACGTTCCGCCACCGCGCCGCCAAAGCGCACGTGCATCGCGTCATCGAGAATCCGGCGCTCGACGGGTCGCTGTTCGACAGCATCCGGGACGCACTCCGCCCGTCCGGCGACCGCGCCGCCGGCAGGCCCGCGCATTCATGACCGGGCTACGTAGAATCCCTTAGCAACGAACCGAATATCGCGCGCTCTCAACCCTTCGTAGGGTACGACATCGCATGAATCAGGAGTGCCCGATGTCGACATTGTCCGCCCCCTCCTTCAGCCCGTCATCCGCCCTTCTGGCCGCCCAGTTTCTGCAGGACGACCGGCAGAGTTTCTGGGACCAGCAGCCCGGTCTCGCCGGCACCTTGATCAGCGTCGCGCAGGATCAGGGGATTTATAGCGAGGGCGACCAGGCAACCCTGTTCTATAAAGTGGTCTCCGGTGTGGTGCGCACCTGCAAATTCCTCGGTGACGGCCGCCGGCAGGTCGATGCCTTCTATCTCGCCGGTGAGGTGTTCGGCATCGAACCCGGCGAGGCACATCGGCTCGCCGCCGAGGCTGCCGCCGACTGCACGCTGGTCGCCTATCGCCGCCGCTCCCTGGACAGCTTGAGCGACGGCAACGAAGCCGTGGCCCGGCATCTGTTCCAGTTCGCGCTGCAAAACGCGGCGCGCGCGCAGGACCATGCGCTGCTGCTCGGCCACCGCAGCGCCCTGGAAAAACTTGCCTGCTTCCTGCTGCACTGGGCCAGCCGCTCCACCCAGCAAGCCACCGTCACCTTGGCCGTGTCACGCCAGGACATCGCCGATTTTCTTGGCCTGACGATCGAAACCGTGTCGCGCACGCTCTCGAAACTTGAAAAAGACGGCGTCATAAAAATGCCCGCCGCGCGCCGCGTCGATTTGCGCAACCTCGGCGCATTGCGCGCCCTTACCATCTAATTTTGCATTGCCCCGGTGCGCCCGCGGGCGCACCGAATCGAAAATTTCCAGAAGCAGCAACCATTCTTGGAAAATCCAAGATAAAATCGGCAGATCGGCTTGTATGAAGCCGCGCGCGATCAACATTGATGAGGCCGGAAAATTTCTTTAGGTCCTCTTCTCATGCTGTTTGCTTGCCGGATCGCAGTCCAAACTTCCATGGAGCATGTCGCCGCCTCATCCGGCGGGCGGGGTGGCGCGCCGTGTCGCCCTGCAACTGCACCTGTCGCATTCGCGGCGCATTTCTGTTAACGATTTATTTGCAAATTGGAGATTTCCGCCATGGCGCGAGCAACAACACCAACCCGCAACAAGAAAGCCGCCACGAAGGCGCGTAGCACCGGCCGTTCAACCGCAACGCGCCGCGCGGCCCCGACCCGCACCGCCGCCGCGAAAAAAACCAAAGCTGTTACGAAGGCAACGGTGAAGAGCACCACCAAGACCCCGGCCAAGACCACCCGCGCCACCGCGCGCCGCGCCGCGCCGCCCAAGCCGAGCAAAGCGACCACCGCGCGCAAGGCGCCGGTGAAGGCCGCCGCTTCGTCCGCGAAGGGACTGCGCGCTGATCTCGAAAAGCTCGAGCTCACCAACAAGGGGCTGCGCGCGAAGCAGCGTGAGGCAACCAAGGCGCTGAAATTCGCCGAAGGCCGCATCGCGGAGCTGGAAACGCAGCTTGCCGATCTGGAGATGCAGCTGGCCAGCGCCGCCAAGCCGAAGCGCACCAGCGCACCGAAGCGCAAGAGCGCCGAGATCAAGCCCGCCACGCCGCCGGCACCCGAGGCGGCGAAAGACTCCGTTCGGTTCGATGACGAAACCGAACTGGCCGACCAGTCTCAGGACCTCGACCACGAGGAGTTCTGAGCTTCGCGTCCTGCCCCTGACATTCGCAGGCAGATGCCAGGGACACGGGACTTCCAGGTTTGCAACACCAGAAACGTTTCAGGCCGCTTCGTCCCGGCGCGGCCTGGCATACGATTTATGTGCGTGTCTTTCAGGAGGGATTCATGGCTGAACAACACAAACCGGTTTGGTTCATCACCGGTTGCTCGACCGGCTTCGGCCGCGAGCTCGCCCGGGAATTGCTGCGCCGCGGCAAACGCGTGGTCGTCACGGCCCGCGACAAATCCAAGGTCGAAGACCTCGCCACGGACAGCGCCAACAGCCTGGCGCTGGCGCTCGACGTCACCGATCCCGCGCAGGTGCGCGCGGCGGTGCAGGCGGCGGAGCGGAAATTCGGCGCCATCGACGTGCTGGTGAACAATGCCGGCTACGGCTACCTCGCCGCCATCGAGGAAGGCGAGGACGCGGAAATCCGCGCCATGTTCGAAGTGAATGTCTTCGGCCTGGCCGATACCATCCGCGCCGTGCTGCCCGGCATGCGCCGCGCCGGACGGGGCCACATCGTCAACATCACCTCGGTCGGCGGGCTCGTCGGCAATGCCGCCAGCGGCTATTACGCGGCGACCAAGTTTGCCGTGGAAGGGCTCTCCGAGGGCCTGGCCAAGGAAGTCGCCCCGCTCGGCATCAAGGTGCTGGCGGTGGAGCCCGGCCCGTTCCGCACCGACTGGGCCGGCCGGTCACTGAAACAGACGGCGAACATCATCGACGCCTACGACGCCACCGCCGGGGCCCGCCGCCGGCAGATCTCCGGCTATAGCGGCCAGCAGCCGGGCGACCCGGTCCGCGCCGCCCAGGCGATCATCGACGCCGTGGAAGCGCCGAACCCGCCCGGCCACCTGGTGCTGGGCAAGCCCGGCCTCGCCATGGTGCGGCAGAAGCTGGACACGCTGCAGGGGGAAATCGCGGCCTGGGAAAAGACCACGCTCGGCGCGGATTATCCGGAAGGTTGAGGCTGACGGAAGAAAGCGCTATTTTTGTGAACAAAAAGTAGCAAAAAAACTTTGTTATGCTGGGTCAGTGGCGTTGTCGGCGACACAACCTCAGGCCCAGCACAAACAAAAGTTTTTGCGCCGCTTTTTTCAAAAAGCGGCTTCTTTCTTTTGCTTGCCTGCCCTGACTTGCATCCCCGCCGGGACTGCGCTTGAAGCCTTTTCCGCTTTCGGGAAGGGGTTTTCATGACCAGCATCGTCGGCATCGATTTCGGCACGACCAACAGCGTCGTGAGCCGGCTGACCCCGGACGGCACCGTGCACAGCCAGCGTTTCCGCCTCGGCAGCGCGGATTTCGATGTCTTCCGCACGGTGCTCTGCTTCGCCACGGACACGCGGCAAGGCCGGTCCCTGCTGCACCACCAGGCCGGCCCGGTGGCGATCGAGGCCTATCTCGATGACCCGACCGACAGCCGCCTCATCATGTCGATGAAGACCTATCTGGCGCAGCGCAGCTTCGCCCAGACGCGCATTTTCGGCCGGATTTTTTCGCTCGAGGAGATGATCGCGGTGTTTCTCCGCACCCTGCTCGAAGCCGCCGGGCTGCGCGGCGCGGACCTCCATATCGTGGCCGGGCGGCCGGTGCGCTTTGCCGGGGATTTTGCCGACGATGAATTCGGCGAGGCCAGGCTGCGCGCCGCCTTCGCCGCCGCCGGCTGCCCTTCGGTCGATGTCGCCTTCGAGCCGCAAGCCGCCGGCTACCGCTTCATCCGCACCCTGGAACGCCCCGCCACCGTGCTGGTCGGCGATTTCGGCGGCGGCACCAGCGATTTTTCCATCATCCGCTTCATCCCCGGGGCGGCGCAGCCGCTTGCCTCGCTCGCCCATGGCGGCGTCGGCATCGCCGGCGACAGTTTCGACTACCGGATCATCGACAATGCCGTCTCGCCGCGCCTTGGCAAAGGCGGTGTCTACAAGATCATGGGCAAGGAACTGCCGGTGCCGGTGGACTATTTCAACAGTTTCGCGCGCTGGCACCGGCTCTCGCTGATGCGCACGCCGAAGATCCTCCGCGACATCGAAGAGGTGGCGCGCGCCAGCGACGACCCCTCGCCGCTGCTCAACCTGGTCAGCCTGATCCAGGACGAACTCGGCTACCAGCTCTACCAGACGGTCAGCGCGGTCAAAGCCGAATTGTCGCGCGTGCCGGAAGCCAGGTTGCGTTTCGTGCATGACGATTTCACCATCGACCGCACGATCGCGCGGGACGAATTCGAGGGCTGGGTCGCGCCGGAGCTCAGGCGCCTGGGCGAGAGCGTGGACACAACCCTGGCGCAGGCGGGCCTCACGGCGGCGCAGATCGACCGCGTGTTCCTCACCGGCGGCACCTCCTTCGTCCCCGCCGTCCGCGCTCTGTTCAGCCAGCGCTTCGGCGCGGAAAAACTCTCCGCCGGCGGGGAGTTCGTCTCGGTGGCCGAGGGGCTGGCTTTGATCGGAGGGGACAGACAGACAGAAAGCGCTTCTTTTTGTGAACAAAAAGAAGCAAAAAAACTTTGATTTATGCTGGGCCATGGGCGTTGGCGCTGACACAGCCTCGGGCCCAGCATAACAAAAGTTTTTTGCGCCGCTTTTTTTCAAAAAAGCGGCTTCTTTCTTCCTTTACGCCTGCGGCGCGTACCGGCGCAGGCTGTTGGAGACGAAGCGGGCGAGTGGCGGGCCGGCGAACACCACGATGAGGAAGCGCGCCGTCTGCATCGCCATCACGAACGGCACGTTCACCCCGGGCGACGACGCGGCGATGATCGCGACGGAATCCACGCCGCCCGGGCTCATCGCCAGGTAAGCGGTTACCGGATTCACATGCATGGTTTTCACCATCACCACGGCCAACCCGCCGCACAGCCCGATCAGGACCAGGATCGAGGCCGCGACGCGGGAGAAGGCTTTTGCCGCATGCATGAGGATCTGCCGGGTGAAGCGCAGCCCGATGCTCCAGCCGACCAGCGCGTAGCTGGCCGCGAGCAGCCAGGGCGGCAATTCGATCGTCATCGTCCCTGAACCGTTCAGCAGGGCGCCGAGAAACAGCGGCACCAGCAGCGCCCCCGCGGGAAGGCGCCATTTGCGGTAGACGAGCACGCCGAGCGCGGCGAGCGCCAAGGTCGCCGCAAACGGTCCGGGCAGAAGCTTCGGAAACCAGTCTTGCGCCGCCGCCGTGCCGATGTTGCCGGTATACAGGCGCGCGACAAGGGTGGCGACCACGGCCACGAACACCACGCGCAGATACTGCATGAAGGCGACCAACCTGATATCCGCGCCGAACGCCTCCGACATCAGCACCATCGCACTGGCGCCCCCCGGAGACGAACCCCAGATCGCGGTACTGGCGGGAAGCACGCGCAGCCGCGCCAGCAGCCAGCCGAGCGCATTGCTGACGATGATCACCGCCACCACCGCGCCGACAAAAACCGCCCAGTCGGCCATCATGTCCCGCACGATCGAAGCGGTGATGGTGCGCGCGATCATGCAGCCAACGATCGCCTGGCCGCAGGTGAAGAGCAGTTGGGGAATGCGCATACCGGTTTGCAGCACCGCGCAGACGATCGCGGCCACCATCGGCCCCAGCAGCAACGAGGCCGGCAAATGCAGCTGCGCTAACAGCAGCTCTACGGCCACGGAAAGGATCAGAAGTGCCGCGGCCTGAACGGCGATGGGAAATTGGGCAAGGGTCACGACCCTATCATGGAAGCCCCTTGCCGCGGCGGCAAGAGGTTCATGCGCCGGCCTTGCTGCTATCTTAGATAGAAAATACCTGCCATGCGGGCCATGGGCCCTTCCTGTGCCTGCTACGCCTTCAGCCGGTTCTGGTACACGCAAAGCTGTGCATAGGCGGCGGCGAGCAGCGGCGTGTCGATGCCGGCGCGCTCGCCGCGGGAGAGCAGATCGCCGAGGATCTGGTCGGCTTCCACCGCCGCCCCCTGGATCAGATCACGATACATCGAGGCGGTGGAAGCCGCGCCCTTCTGGGTCATCATCGCCCGCACAGTTTCCAGCAGGGCGGGGCGCGGCGGCTGCCCCACGGCCTGCACCACGCGGCTCACCTCGTCCACGAAACGCAGCGCGAAGGCAGACCCGCCATGCGCCGCTTCGATCTCGCCGATGGTCCCGCGCATCAGGCAGGTGATCCCGGCGAGGCTCGCCAGCATCGTCCATTTCTCCCACATATCGAGCTCGATATTCATGCTCAGCCGGGCATCGAACCCAGCGCCCTGCAGCACCGCGTCCAGCGCCCGGATCCGGGTGGTGGCCGCGCCGTCCAGCTCGCCATAGACAAGGTCCTGGATCTTGCCCATCTGCACGATCCGGCCCTGCGCATCGAGCGTGGCGTGCACCCGGCATAAACCGCCCAGCACCGCCGGCCGCCCGAACCGCTCGATCAGTTCATCGATATGGCGCATGCCGTTGAGCACCGGCAGGATCATCGTCTCGGGTCCCACCGCTTTGGTCATATCCTCCATCGCCGCCCCCAGCGTGTAGGCTTTGACCGACAGCAGCACGAGGTCATAGGCGCCATCCAGCGCGTCGGCGGTCACCAGCTGCGGCGTCACGGTGGCATCGCCTTGCGAGCTGACGATCTGGAGCCCCTCCGCGCGCAATCTCGCGGCCCGGGCGGGGCGCACCAGGAACGTGACGGCGCGCCCAGCCTGCGCCAGCCGCCCGCCGAAATAGCCGCCCGTCGATCCCGCACCGACCACCAGAATGCGCATTCACCCTCTCCTTGCCCGTTTGCGTCCGTATCTAACATACCGTTTGCCTGCGTGGCACCGGCCGGCCTGTTCGCCATGCCGGGTCCAGGCCCGCGAGCGGTTCGATGAGATTTTTAATTGGGTCGCGCGGGCGACAACGCCACAGCCCCCAACCGCGAAAAAATTTTCGCGCCGCCTTGTTCAAGCGGCCGCTCTTTTCAATTGACGAAGGCCTTGCTCAGCCAGGCCATAAAGGGCTCGGCCGGCATCGGACGGTTGATCAGGAACCCCTGCGCCGCGTCGCAGCCCCAGTCGAGCAGCATTTTCTGGGTTGCCGGCAGTTCCAGCCCCTCGGCCACCACCTGCATGCCCATCTCATGCGCCAGGCGGATCAGCGATTTCACCAGCGCCTGCTGCCGGGCGTTATTGGCAACCGAGTTGATCAGCCGCCGGTCGATCTTCACCACGTTCGCGGGGATGGTCTCGAGCGAGGTGAAGCCGTTCGGCCCGGTGCCGAAATCGTCCAGTGACAGCCCGACCCCCAGCTCACGCAAGGCCCACAAATGCTGTTCGGCGTCGTCCATGTTCTCGAACCGGTGCCGTTCGGAGAATTCCAGCTCCAGAAATGCCGGGGGCAGCCGGTATTGCTCCAGCAGCGCCGCCAGCCGGCGGACAAAATCCGGCTCCGCGAGGTTTTTTGCGGAAATGTTCACGCAGGTTTTCAGATTGAAGCCCGCGGTGTGCCATGAGGCTGTCTGCGACACGGCGCGCGTCAGCACCCAGGCGGTGAGCTCGCGCACCAGTCCGGTCATCTCGATCAGGGGAACGAATTCGTCCGGCATCACCAGCCCCAGGGTCGGATGATGCCAGCGCAGCAGCGCCTCGGCACCCACGCAACGCCAGCTTCGCAGATCTACCCGCGCCTGGTAGCTCAGCTCGAATTCGGAATTCGTCGCCAACGAGGCCTCGGCCTCGGCGATCAGCGCAAAGGCGCGGCGATGGTCGTCCGAGAGATCATAATTGCATTCCTGCCAGCCCGACGGCAGCTCCGCCCCGGCCTGCCCGGCCAGGAAGGTGGCCTGCAACAGATCCTCCGCCGAGCCCAGCCCGCGCGCCAGGTCGCACACCCCGACGCCGCCTTTGATGGCGACCGGAATGCCGCGGCAGATCAGCGGCTTGGCCAGCGTGCCGAGCAGCCGCGACAGCGCCGCCTCGTAATCGCGCTCGTCGTCGGCCTCGAACACCAGCCCCACGCTCCAGAACCCGACGTGGAAGGCCGGCTGCCGGCGGGTGATGAACTCCAGATCGGCGAGCCGGATGCCTAACAGGTCGTCAGCGAATTTGTAACCAAAGACGCGGATGATCTCATCGTATTTTTTGGTGTCGGCAATGTTGATCACGATCAGGAACAAGCGCCGTTCGACCAACCGCCCTTGCCGCACCAGATTGATCTCACGCAGCAAATCCGTCCGGTCCCGCAATGTCTCCGGGCCGAAGGTCATAACCGGCTTGTCGGAGCGTGGCTGCAACAAAGCGGCTTCGCCGCCGGAATGAGAAAAATCTGCCACAACGTTCCTTGCCGCCGGAGAAAGCACCTGACACTCCGCTAGCCACTAGAAAAACCCGGCCCGGAAGACAACCTTAAATTGGATGATCGGTTCCTGAACTGTCAAGGTCCCTCGCTGATCACTCTCCGATCCGCGGCGCGGCAGGCCGCGTATGATTTCACGACGCGGCGATCAGGTGCCGACTCGATTTTTCAACAAACCGATCCCGCAACGTGCAAAGCATCTGACTCGAAGTTTGCCGTCATTTCAGTGTGGGCAGAGTGAACCACATGATGACGCTCTCAGTATGCTCATCGGCATGCCGACACAGAAAAGCGGCTTCAATGCTGCCACCGAAACGGATCAGCCCCCGGTGCACGCTCTGATCCGCCGGTGCGCCGCGATAGGCGTGATCGGAAACGACGAGCGTCACTTCATTCCCGGCCTTGGTGACACTCACCCCGATCGGGCCCGCCGCCCGGACCTCATAGCGGCGGCGCAGAATGGCCAGGAACAGGCGCAGCGCCACCAGGCTGACCACGTGCGCATGCATAGGCGGCATGCGTATATGATCGATGCCGAACCGCATCGCGGTCTGTGTCTCCTCCGCGCCCAACAGATCTGCGAGCGCATAAAAAAGATCTTCCAAAGGCCAGCCGATCACCGGCGCGGTGCGCGAGGAATATTTCGCGATGTCATTCACCTGGCGGACCAACGCTGCGATCTTGTCAGCCATGAAATGCGGATCGTTGCAGCCCTCATGCGCCCCCAGCTCCCGCAGCCGGCACAATTCCAGCAGGTCGAGCGCCATGCCGAAACTCATGGTACGGCAGAGCAACGTCCAGGCCGGCGTTCCGGAAAACCGCACCTCCTGATCGATCCCGAGCGCGGCGACGAACAATTCGGCCATCATCTGATTGGCCCGGTGCAAGGCGGCGGCGTCTTGCGCCGGCGCCGGAACCTGGAACACCCCTGGCGCCATCGCGGCCGCCGAACCATCGCCGGCAGACAGGGCGGACATATCGGACAGTTCGGTGTTCATATAGTTCATGGCCAGGCGCCTTTCTGAAACACAAGCCTCATATTCCACGGCGTCACCACGACAATCGCGGACCCGTCTGCTGGTTTTGTGAGGATTATGCAGATCTCTCGCCGAGATCTTGTCGATTCGCGGCGGAATTTGCAGAAAAGCCCCGCGGTTTTTGCAATGGCGCTTTAAGAAAGCAGCTGCTTTTTGAAAAAAGCAGCACCAAAAACCTTTTATTATGCTGGGTTATGGGCCGTGTCAGCGACAACGCCCATAGCCCAGCATAATAAAGTTTTTTTGCTACTTTTTGTTCACAAAAAGTAGTCTTTCTTTTTGTTTAAGCCGCGTCGGCGCCGCTGATTTTGTGATAGGCCCGGCCATGATAAATCAGCCCGCTATTGGCGCTGCCGAGGCGGATCGCCGCCACCGCGCAGAACAGGACGCTATGCGTTCCCACTTCCGTGATCTGGTCGATTCTGCAGTCGAAACTCGCCACCGCCGCTTCCAGAACCGGCGCGCCGGTCGCCAGGCGGGTCCAGCTTGTCTGGGCGAAGCGCTCCGCCATGGGCATATCACCGCCCGCAAACAGGGCCGAAAGCGCCTCCTGCTCATGCGACAGCACGTTGACGCACAGCTTCCCCGCCGCCTTGAACGCGGCGTTGTACCTGTTGTTGCGGTTCATGCAGACCAGCAATGTCGGCGGATCGTCCGTGACGCTGCACACCGCCGACGCCGTGAAACCGATATCGCCCTCATCCGCCGCGGTGGTGATGATGTTCACCGCCGCGCCGAGGCGGGACATGGCCTCCCGAAAGCTCCGCCTGTCGATCATCAAATGCTCGCTCATGCCGGAATACTAGAACATGACCGGTCCAGATCAATGACGCGCCAAGCCTTTTTTAGGAAGCGGCCGCTTTTTGAAAAAAGCGGCGCAAAAACTTTTGCTTACGCCGGGCCCGAGGCGCCCGAGCGGCACGGGCCCAGTTTAAAAAAGTTTTTTTGCTTCTTTTTGTTCACAAAAAGAAGCGCTTTCTTTCTTGTCTCACGACGGCGTTTTCGGCAGGCCGCGGCCGCGCTGCACCGCGCTGGCGCCGAAGCGCGCCCGCAGCCGGTCGATCGCGTCCTGCCGCGCCTGCCGCCGGACCGCAACGGTATCGGCGAGATCGCCGCGATCGGCCTGCGTCGCCGGGACCAGCGGGGCGGCGCCGATGCCGATCAGCCGGAACGCGGTGCCGTCCGCCTCACGGCGCAGCATCTCCCGCGCCGCCTCGAACAAGGTCTCCGGCAGCTGGGTCGGGTTGGCCAGGCGCTGGTTGCGGGTGCGGCCGACAAATTTGGCGGTTTTCAGCTTCAGCACCACCCCGGCGGCGGCCAGGTTGGCTCCGCGCAGGCGCCGGCCGAGTTTCTCGCAGAGCAGCCAGAGCGGCGGCTCGAGATCGGCGAGACGGGCGAAATCAGCGGCAAAAGTCGTCTCGGCACTGATGGATTTGGACTCCCGCTCCGGCCGCACGGGTCTCGTATCCTCGCCGCGTGCCAGCGCCGCCCAGCCCGGCCCTTCCTCGCCCAAAAGCCGACTGGCGTCACGATCGCCCAACGAAGCGAGCTGGCCGACCCGGGTGAAGCCGAGTGCGGCGAACCGCTTCATCTGGGCCGGGCCCACCCCCGGCAGCAAGCCGACCGGCTCCGGCGCCAGAAGCGCGGCCGCCTCACGCCCCAGCACGGAGAAGCCACGCGGCTTGCCGCGCTCTGCTGCGAGTTTTGCCAACATCCGGTTATGCGCCAGCCCGATCGACACCGTGATGCCGAGTTCACGCTCGATTCGCCGGGCAAACCGGTTGAGCGTGACCGCCGGCGCCGCGTTGTGCAGCGTGGCGGTGCCGGAGAGATCGAGCACCGCCTCGTCGATCGAAAGCGGCTGCACCAGCGGCGTTAGCTCATCCATCAACGCCCGTACTTTGGCCGACACCTCGGCATATTTCGCCATGTCCGGCCTGACGATCACCGCCTGCGGGCACAGGCTACGCGCCTTGAACATCGGCATGGCGCTGCGCACGCCATAAAGCCGCGCCACGTAGCAGCAGGTCGCCACCACGCCGCGCGTGCCGCCGCCGACGATCACCGGCTTGTCGCGCCATTCCGGCCGGTCACGTTTTTCCACGCTGGCATAGAAAGCGTCGCAATCCACATGGCCGATCGCCAGCTCCAGCAGCTCGGCATGCCGCACCACCCGCGCGCTGCCGCAGGACGCGCAGGTTTCGCCCGCCACCATCGCATCGCAATCGCGGCAGATAGCCGGCATCAGGTGCGACCCACGAGAATAAGCGAAGAGGAAGGCTTCTTTTTGTGAACAAAAAGAAGCAAAAAAACTTTATTTATGCTGGGCGGAGGGGCTGAAGGTTCCGGCGGTGCGTAGCACCGTTGGAATAGCCTCGGAGGGCATGGGCGTCGGCGCTGACGAAGCCTATGGCCCAGCATAACAAAAAGTTTTTGCGCCGCTTTTTTCAAAAAGCGGCCTCTTTCTTCACATCCGGCCAGAGCCAGGCGGCGCCGCGCACGCCCGAAGAATCGCCGTGCTTGTTGCGCACGACGTTCGGCGCGAAATGGTCGGCGAAAATATATGGCTTCATCAATCCGGGCAGGTTTTCCGCCAACCCCGGCAGGTTGGAGAGACCACCTCCCAGCACGATCGCATCCGGGTCGAGAATGTTCGTGATCACCGCCAGCGCCCGCGCCAGCCGGTCGGCATGCAGGCGCAGCGCGGCACGCGCCCGCTCGTCACCGGCGGCGGCGCGGTCCACGATCTGCGTGGCGTCCCGCGCGCCCTCGCCGTCACATTCCGCGGCCAGAGCCGGTCCCGCCAGGTAAAGTTCCAGGCACCCCGCCTGCCCGCACCAGCAGCGCCGCAACGGCATCTCCTCGGGCCGCGGCCAGGGCAGCGGCGTGTGGCCGAACTCGCCCGCGATACGATGCCTTCCCTCGAGAATGCGCTTGTGCACCGCAATGCCGGCGCCGCAGCCGGTGCCGAGGATCACCCCGAACACGACCGCCGCACCCGCCGCCGCGCCGTCCACCGCCTCCGACAGCGCGAAGCAATTGGCATCGTTGGCCACGCGCACCTCGCGCTCCAGGATGGCGGAGAGGTCCCGGTCGAACGCATGGCCGTTCAGGGCGTTGGAATTGGCGTTCTGCACCTTCCCCGTGGCCGGGCTGATCGTGCCGGGGATACCCACACCCACCGTCGCCGTATGGCCGAGCTCGGCCTCCGCGCTGCGCACCAGCCCCGCGATCGCCGCCAGGCTCTCCGCATAGCCGACGGGCGTGGGCACGCGCCGCCGCAACAGGGCGGTGCCATCCGGCGCCAGGAGGATGATCTCCGTCTTGGTGCCGCCGAGATCGATGCCGATGCGATATGCCATGGCTAAGGATTCTCCGCCGAATCTGCACCTTGCTCAAGATCCCCGGGACGCGCATTCTGCGGCTATGGGAGAACGCCTGATCGACGCCCAGTTCCAGAAATCCCCCTTGCCGGTGTTGCGCGCGGCGCGCGCGCTGCGCAGCATGGCGGCTGGCGAGAAGCTGCGCATTCTCGCCACCGACCCCGCCGCGGTCGCCGATTTCCGTGAGTTCTGCAACAGCACCGGCCACGCGCTGATCGCCACAAGCGAAATTCGCGGCGTGTTCAGTTTCTCTATCAAGCGCCGGGACAAAGCGGCATGAATGTCGCGCTGTTCACCCACCCGGCGGTCCTCGGCCACGATACGGGGCCGGAACATCCCGAATGCGCCGACCGGATCCGCTTCATTCTGCGCGCGCTGGAAACGCCGGAATTCGTCCCGCTGTTGCGCGAAATCGCGCCCGAGGCGCCGCTCGAAGCGCTCCGCCCCGCTCACACCCGGGCCCATATCGACGCGATTCTGGCCCTGCCCCGCGATCGCGTGACCTATATCGACGGTGACACGGTGTTCGGGCCCGGCTCTCTGGAAGCGGCGCTGCGGGCCGCGGGCGGCGCCATCGCCGGCGTCGACGCAGTGATGGAGGGCTGGGCGAAAGCCGCCTTCATCGCCACCCGCCCACCCGGCCACCATGCCGAATCAAACCGCGCCATGGGGTTCTGCCTGTTCAACAATGTCGCCGTCGCCGCCTTCCATGCACGCGCCCGCTGGGGCCTCAAGCGCATCGCCGTGGCCGATTTCGATGTGCATCACGGCAATGGCACGCAGGATATCTTCGCCCCCGACCCCGACTTGTTCTACGCGTCCACGCATCAGCAGCCGTGTTACCCTGGCACCGGCATGGTGTATGAGCGCGGCGTTGCCGCCAACGTGCTCAACGTGCCGCTCCCGCCCGGTTCCGGCAGCGACGATTTTCGCGAATCCTGGGAACATAAGATCATTCCGGCACTCGGCGCGTTCCGTCCGGAACTGTTGCTCATCTCCGCCGGGTTCGACGCCCACGCCGCCGACCCTCTCGCCCAGCTCCGCCTGCGTGAGGCAGACTATAGCTGGGTTACCAACGCTCTGCTCGCCGTCGCCGACACGCATTGCCCGGACCGGGTCGTCTCGTTGTTGGAAGGCGGCTATAATCTTACAGCCACCGCCGCCTCCGCCGCCGCTCATGTCCGTGCGCTAATGCGGTTGTGAAATTCCGGGCAGGATTGTAGTCACACCCCATGAATGACAAAATCGACATCTCCGCGTTGTCCTTCGAGGATGCGCTAGCGGCCCTCGAGGCTATCGTGCGCGGCCTCGAATCCGGCCAGCAGAAGCTCGAAGATGCGATCAGCGCCTATGAGCGCGGCGCCGCGCTGAAAAAACATTGCGAAGCCAAACTGGCCGAGGCTGAGGCGCGCGTGCAGGCGATCGTCGCCCGCGCCGATGGCTCGCTCGCCCTGAAATCCGAGGACTGACCCGATGGCACTCGACCTGGTGCACAAACCCGACGCCCTGGCGGCGGCGCTGACCGAAACCAACCGGCTGGTAGAGGCGCAGCTCGACGCGCTGCTGCCGGTGCCCGAAACCGCCGAAGCGCGGCTGATCGAGGCGATGCGCTACAGCGTGCTGAACGGAGGCAAGCGCATGCGCGCCTTCCTGGTCATGCAGACCGCGCAACTCTTCTCGGTCAACCAGACCTGCGCCGCGCGCGTCGCCGCTTCGGTGGAAATGCTCCACGCCTACTCGCTGATCCATGACGACCTGCCAGCCATGGATGACGACGATCTGCGCCGCGGCCTGCCGAGCTGCCACAAGAAATTCGACGAGGCCACCGCGATCCTCGCCGGCGACGCCTTGCAGACCCGCGCCTTCGAGGTGCTGGCCGAGGCCGACACCCATGCCGACCCCGAGGCCCGCTGCGAGCTGGTGCTCGCTTTGGCCGCCGCGACCGGCATGCGCGGCATGGTCGGCGGCCAGATGATCGACATGCAGGGCGAGGGCAAATCCCTCACCGCGCCGGAAATCACCCGCCTGCAGGCCCTGAAAACCGGCCGCCTGATCCAGTTCAGCGCCGAAGCCGGCGCCATCCTCGGCCGCGCCCCGCAGGCGCAGCGCCATTTCATCGCCGCCTATGGCCGCGAGCTCGGCGGCGCCTTCCAGATCTATGACGACGTGCTGGACGAAACCGCCTCCGCCGAGGAACTCGGCAAGACCATCGGCAAGGATGCCGCCCAGGGCAAGGCCACCATGGTCGCCATCCTCGGCCTCGACCGCGCCCGCGCCCAGGCCGAGCGCCTGGCCGAGCAGGCCGCCGGGCACCTGGAAAGCTTCGGTGAAAAGGCCGACCTGCTGCGCGCTTTAGCGGGGTTTACCGTGACGAGGAAGAGTTAAGTAAGAAAGCAAGCGCTTCTTTTTGTGAACAAAAAGTAGCAAAAAAACTTTGTTTACTTTGGGCCCGTGCGGGTTCAACGCCTCAGGCTCAGAGTGACAAAAGTTTTTTGCGCCGCTTTTTTTCAAAAAAGCGGCCTCTTTCTTCCTTATACTAAACCATGCCCAAACAACGCGCCGATGTCATGCTGGTGAATGCCGGGCTCGTGGAGTCCCGGACCAAGGCGCAAGCGCTCATCATGGCGGGGCTGGTCTATGCCGGCACCGCGCGCGTTCAAAAAGCCGGCGACATGCTGCCGGAGGATGCCGCCCTGTCCGTCAAAGGCCAAGACCACCCGTGGGTTTCGCGCGGTGGGATCAAGCTGGCGCACGGCCTGGCCCATTTCGGCTTCGCGGCCCTGGACCGGATCGGCCTCGATGTCGGCGCCTCGACCGGCGGCTTCACCGACGTGCTGCTGACCCAGGGCGCGAAACATGTCTACGCCGTCGATGTCGGCCATGGCCAACTGGCCTGGAAGCTGCGCTCCGACCCGCGCGTGACGGTGCTGGAAAAAACCAACGCCCGCCACCTCACGGCGGAACAAATCCCCGCGCCGGTCGGCGCCCTGGTCTGCGATGCCAGCTTCATCGGTCTGCAAACCGTGCTGCCAGCCGCCATGGCGCTGTGCGCGCCCGGCGCCTTCGCCGTGGCGCTGATCAAGCCGCAATTCGAGGCCGGCCCGGAACATGTCGGCAAAGGCGGCGTGGTGCGCGACCCGGCGGTGCACGAGGCCGTCTGTGCCCGCATCGAATCCTGGTGGTCCGCCCTGCCCGGCTGGCGCGTGCGCGGCATCACCACCAGCCCGATCACCGGGCCGGAGGGTAATGTCGAGTTCCTGATCGGGGCGGAGAAACAGTAAAGGAAGCGCTTCTTTTTTGAAAAAAAGAAGCAAAAAACTTTTTTCAATTTGGGCCGTGCTGGTTTCGCGGCCGCGGGCCACAAACGCAAACGCGGCCGCCAAGGGCGACCGCGTTGATATTTCTTTCCGGACCTGGTCTTCACATCAGAGCCGGGCCAAACCGCCCCAGCATGAAAGCCAACCGCCGGAGCGGGTTTTAGAAGCCTTCGCGCTCGATGCGCTTGCGCTCCATCTTGCGGGCGCGACGCACGGCTTCGGCGGCCTCGCGCGCACGGCGCTCGGAGGGCTTCTCATAATGGCGGCGGAGCTTCATCTCGCGGAACACGCCTTCGCGCTGCAGCTTCTTCTTGAGCGCCTTCAGCGCCTGATCGACGTTATTGTCACGAACGAGAACTTGCACCTGGCCCGAAACTCCTGAAAAAACTACAAAAAAGCCAAAAACGAACACGGCCCTAACGGCCGTGCTGAGAAAGATTTCCCGCCTATAGCATAATTTGCGCTCTCGCCAAATCTTTTCTGCCGCGCCATCTATGCGTCTATGGCAATCTTGAAAATCGCCCGCATGGGCCACCCGGTTTTGCTGGAAACGGCCGTGCCCGTGGACGACCCGCTGGCGCCGGACATCCAGAGGCTGCTGGCGGACATGACGGAGACGCTGCAGGATGCCGGCGGGGTCGGCCTCGCCGCTCCCCAGGTTTACCAGCCACGGCGGCTGTTCATCTGGCACCTGCCCGCCGCCCGCGCCGAAAACGGCGTGGCCGTGCCGCTCTCCGTCGTGTTCAACCCGGAAATCACCCCGCTCTCGGAGGCACGGGAGCTGGGCTGGGAAGGCTGTCTCTCCATCCCCGGCCTGCGCGCCGCGGTGCCCCGCTACCGCGCCATCCGCCTGACCGGGCTGGACGCGCGCGGCGCCCCCTTCGCGGCCGAGCTTTCCGGCTTCGCGGCACGCATCGTCCAGCACGAAACCGACCATCTCAACGGCATCCTCTACCCGATGCGCATGTCGGATTTCCGCTATTTCGGCTTTAATGAAGAGACCGAACGCCACAACCAGCCTCTGCCGGAGATTGTGTGATGCAGATCGATGAGGACATGGAAGCTTTGCTCGACGCGCTGCTGCCGCAGGTGCCGTTCGACGGCTGGACCCAGACTTCCGTGCGCAACGCCTTGGCCAGCATCGGCCGGCCCCGGGAGGACGCGGTGCTGATGTTTCCAAACGGCGCCGGCGAAATGATCGAAAGCAGCTTCGCGCTGATGGACCAGCGCATGGAAGAGGAGGCCGCCGGCGCGGACCTCGCCGCCTACCGCCTCCCCGCACGGGTGCGCGCGATCATCGCCATGCGCCTGGAACAGACACGCGGCGACAAGGAGGCGATCCGCCGCGCCTTGTCCTGGCTCAGCCTGCCGACGCACGCCCCGGTCGCGGCGCGCATCCTCGCCGCCACGGTCGATGCCATCTGGCATGCCGCCGGCGATATGTCCGCGGATTTTTCCTGGTACACCAAGCGCGGCATCCTCGCCGCGGTCTACAGCGCGACCCTGCTCTACTGGCTGAACGACCATTCCGAAGGCGACGAGAATACGCTGCACTTCCTCGACCGCCGGCTCCACGACGTCGCGCGGATCGGCAAGCTCCGCAAAACCCTCGGCCGCCTGCGCCCCCACCGCCCCGGCCGCACCGTCCCGGCACCGATCACGCCGCAGTATTAAGAAGTCAGGAAGTAAGAAAGCAGCCGCTTTTTAAAAAAAGCGGCGCAAAAACTTTTATTATGCTGGGCTACGGGCGTTGTCGCCGACACAGCCCATGGCCCAGAGTAAATAAAGTTTTTTTGCTACTTTTTGTTCACAAAAAGTAGCGCTTCCTTACTGACTTCAGTGAATCGCCAGCTCAGCCGGCAGCGCCCGAAGCACGGGTACGCTGGCCGCCTGCACTGAGAATCGTCCGACCAGCCGGGTCAGTTCGCTTGCCTGCCCTGCAAGACTCTGGCTTGCCGCCGTCGCCTCTTCCACCATGGCGGCGTTTTCCTGCGTGACCCGGTCCATCTGCCGGATGGCGCCGTTCACGTCTCCCAGTTGCGCCGCCTGCCCTTGGGCCATCGCCGCGATGCCCCCCACCAGCGTGTTCAACTGCCCGACCTGGGCGACGATCCCCGCCAGTGCGGTGCTGGTCTCGCCGACCAGCCTTACCCCGGAAGCGACCTGTGCACCCGAAGCCGAGATGAGCGTCTTGATCTCCTTCGCCGCATCCGCCGAGCGTTGCGCCAATGCCCGCACCTCGACCGCGACCACGGCAAAACCGCGCCCGGCCTCGCCCGCCCGCGCCGCCTCGACCCCGGCATTCAACGCCAGGAGATTGGTCTGGAAGGCGATCTCATCGATCACGCCAAGGATCTTGCCGATCTCCCTGGACGAGCTTTCGATTTCGCCGATCGCCGCCACGGTCTCGCGCAGCACCTCGCCGGAACGCGCGGCGTTCCCCTGCGCATCCGTCACCAGGCGCTGGGCCTCGCCGGCCCCCGCCGCCGTGCGGCGCACCGTGCCGGTAATCTCATCCAGCGACGTGGCGGCCTGCGCCAATGTCTCCGCCTGGTGGCTGGTGCGTTTGGCCAAATCGTCGGAGGCCGCGGCAATCTCCGCCGCGCCGTTGCGCACGCCGCCGGTGTTGCGCGCCACGTCGCGCAGGGTTTGCTGCAGCCGCTCCATGGCGGCGTTGAAATCGCCCCGCAAGGCTTCATAGGCACCGGGCAGCGCCTCGTTCAGCCGGAAGGTCAGGTCCCCCCCGGCCAGCCGCGCTAGGCCCTGCCCGACGGAATGCACCACGATCTCAGCCTGTTCGGCGACGGTCCGCGCCTGCAGGCGCCGCCGCTCTTCCTCCTCCGCCGCCGCCTGTTCGGCCGCGGCCCGATCGGCCTTGATCTTGTCCAATGCCGTCTGACGGAAAATGTACATCGCTTTCGTCATCCGCCCGACGCAATCCCGATAATTCGTGAAGCGGATCGACGCCTCGAGATTCCCCGCGGCCAACCCCTCCATGCGCACCACCGTGCCGACATAGGGGCCGGCGATCGCCTCACGCAGCACGATGCCCAGAATCACGGAAACCAGCAGCGCGGCGCCGCAGATCACGGCCATCGCGGTGAAGCCGATCTCACCAACCGCAAACAACAGGCCAGCCGCGCCGCACAAGGCCACGAGCCCGACCTGTGTGCCGAACGCGACGGCAAGTTTCAGACGAATCGGCGCAATTTCCCGGAACCACGTTAACAACGTTGCCTCCCTTTAGGCTGCCGGGATGAAAATGGTTAAGCTGAATAGCAGGCAGTATCTGCAATCAAAGGATAAAAATGCGGCAGCCCCCGCAACCGGAAATAGCAAGGCTGCACGAAAAAATCCATCGCTTAATTAATAATTTTAATGTTCTGTTAGTTTAGAAAACGGCCGTTTTTTGTTATGCTGGGCCACAGGCTGTGTCGCCGACATCGCCCATGCCCTCCGGGGCTATTCCAACGGTGCTACGCACCGCCGGAACCTTCAGCCCCTCCGCCCAGCATAACAAAGTTTTTTTGCTACTTTTTGTTCACAAAAAGTAGCGCTTACTTTTGCTTGCCTGCCTACGCCGCAGTGCCGCCGACCGTCAGCCCGGACATCTTCATCGTCGGCTGGCCCACGCCCACCGGCACGCCCTGGCCGTTTTTGCCGCAGGTGCCGATGCCGGGGTCCAGCTCCAAATCGTTGCCGATCATTTCCACCTTGGTCAGCGCATCCGGCCCGTTGCCGATCAGCGTCGCGCCCTTCACGGGCGCGCCGATTTTTCCGTCCTCGATCATGTAGGCTTCCGACGCCGAGAACACGAATTTGCCGGAGGTGATGTCCACCTGGCCGCCGCCGAAATTCACGGCGTAGAGGCCGCGTTTGATGGATTTGATCATGTCCTCGCGGGACGCCTCGCCGCCCAGCATGACCGTGTTGGTCATGCGCGGCATCGGCGAATGCGCGTAGGATTGCCGCCGCCCGTTGCCGGTGGCGCGCATGTTCATCAGCCGCGCATTCTGTCGGTCCTGGATGAAGCCGACGAGAATGCCGTCCTCGATCAGCGTGGTGCGCGAGGTCGGCGTGCCTTCGTCATCGATGGTGAGCGAGCCGCGCCGGTGCGGCAGCGTGCCGTCATCGACCACCGTCACGCCCTTGGCGGCGATACGGCTGCCCATCAGCCCGGCGAAGGCGGAGGTCTGCTTGCGGTTGAAATCGCCTTCCAGCCCATGGCCGATCGCTTCATGGAGCAGGATGCCGGGCCAGCCGGCCCCCAGCACCACCGGCATCTCGCCGGCCGGCGCGGGAACGCTCCTGAGGTTCAAGGAAGCCTGGCGGATCGCCTCACGCACCGCGCCTTGCCAGAAATGCGGGTCCATCAGCGGCGCATAAGAGGTGCGCCCGCCGGCGCCGTGGCTGCCGGATTCGCGGCGGCCGTTCTCCTCCAGCACGACGGAGATATTCATCCGCACCAGCGGCCGCACATCGGCGACGCGCCGGCCGTCGGCGCGGAGAATTTCCACCACCTGCCACTCGCCGGCGATGCTCGCCATCACCTGCACCACGCGGGAATCCGCCGCGCGCGCGAACGCGTCGATCTCACCCAGCAAGGCCGCGCGGCCGGCGAACGGCATGTCCGCGAGCGGGTTCAGGCCGGTGTAAAGCGCGGCCGGAGCGGAAGCAGGCCCGGCCGCGGTCACCGCATGCTCCATCGCCTTGGCGGCCTTGATCGTCGCCGCGGCGCGCGCCAATGCGGCGTCGGAAATCTCCCCGGCGTGGGCGTAGTAGCTCGCCTCCCCCAGCACCGCGCGCAGGCCGAAACCGCGTCTTGTGTCGAAGCTGGCGGCGCGGATCCGGCCGTCATCCAGACTGATCGATTCCGATTCACGATATTCCAGGAACAACTCGCCATCATCGGCGCCGTCGGTCGCGGTGGCGATGTGACGGCCCGCGCTTACCGGATCGAGGCCGTTGTCACGATGAAAGAGCGTTTCGGCGATGTTCAGGGCTTCGGTCATTTCCATGCTCCGCGAGGGCAAATTCTGACCTTAACATGGACCGCGATGTCGCCCCGCGCAAACCATGCAGCGCGCAAACCGCGGCGGCGAGCAGCAGCACTGCGTTCAGCTCATGCACATAGCCGAGCTCCGGCGCACCCATCACGGCCGTGGCCATGCCCAGAATGAACTGCAACGCCACCAGCCCCGCGAGCAGCAGGAAATTGTCGCGCAGGCCCGGATACCGGTCCGCGCCGCGCAGACCCATCACAGACGTGGTCAGCACAATGAGGAAGGTCAGCGTGGCGAGCCCGCGATGGAAAAACTGCACCGTCGCCTTGTTGGCGAAAAAATTCCACCATAGCGGATGCAGCGCGAACAGGCCGGGCGGCACAAGATGCCCGTCCATCAGCGGAAAACTATGGAATTGGGTGATCGCATCGGTGGTGGCGACCAGCGCGCCGAAGCCCATCGTCACCAGCAGCAGCAGCACGCTGGCCAGCGCCCAGGGGCGCAGCCACGCCACGCCTTCGACCATTGGCGGCACCGGCCGCTTCACCGTCAGTCCGGTCCAGATCAGCGCGATGAAAATCAGCAAGGCGGTGACGAAATGCGGCGCGGCCCAGAGCGGCGGCGGCATCATCATGCCGGGCTCGAGCCCGGTGCGCACCAGGTACCAGCCGAACGCCGCCTGCGCGCCGCCGGCGAGGAAAATCGCCAGCACCCAGACCATCAGCCGAAGCGACAGGCGGCGCTGCCAGGCAAACATTGCGAAGGGGATGAGGAACGCCAGCGCCATCAGCCGGCCCCAGTTGCGGTCCCAGAACATCGGCCAGAACAAGGCCCGGAATTGGTCGAGCGTTACCGGATGCGCTTGGAACTGCGCCGTCTGCTGGTACAAGGCGAACAGATGCACCCAGGCGGCGTCGTTCAGCGGGGGGATGAAGCCGGTAAACGGCCGCCAGGTCTGGATCGCGAAGGCTGCCCCGATGGTACGCACATGGCCGCCGCCCACGACCATGCCGAACACCATGAAGGCCAACAGCAGCAGCCAATTGCCGACCGCTTTGTCCCCCGCTGGCTTCACCGCACCGCGCCGCGCAGCCGGTGCAGCAGCAGCAGGCAGGCGGTGAGCAGCAGCACCGCATCCATCTGATGCGCGACACCGATATCGAACATTTGCGACACCAGCGCCGTAACCCCGAGGATGAATTGCAGGATCACCAAAGCGCCGACCAGCAGCCCCGCATCGCGCACCGGCTTCGGCGCCTGGCTGCGCAGCGTCACCGTGACGGTGGCCAGCAGCACGAGCACCGTGAGCGTCGCCAGCGCCTGGTGGTTGAACAGCACCGCCGCCTTGTCGGCGAACATGTTCATCGAGAGATAGCCCGGCGGCGGCGCGCCCATGCCGATATTCTTCGCCGGATCGAAAATGGAGACCGCATGCGTGCCGGAAACGAACGTTCCGGCGAACATCGTCGCCCCCACGCAGAGGAGCGCAGCGATGGCCCAGAATTTCAGCCCGCGCAGCCCCGGCAACTTCACCGGCTCGGGCTGCAACACGGTCAGCGCCGTCCAGAAAATGGCGATATACAGGAAGATCGCGAAGGAGAAATGCAGGCTGAGCCGCCAAGGCTGCACCGCCACGCTGTTCGGGTCGAAGCCGGACGCGACCATGAACCAGCCGATCGCCCCTTGCAGCCCGCCCAACACGAAGAGCAGGGCGAGCCAGGGGATCAGCCGCGCCTCGATGCGCCGCGTGACGATGAACACCACCAGCGGCACGAAGAACTCCAGGCCGATCAGCCGGCCCCAGAGCCGGTGAAAATATTCCGGCCAGAATAACGTCTTGAAGCCCGCCAGATCCATGCCCTGGTGCAAAAGCTGGTATTGCGGGATGGTCTGATAGAGCGCGAATAATTTATCCCACGCGGCCTGGCTCAGCGGCGGCAAAGCCCCGATGATCGGGTCCCAGTTCATGATCGACAGGCCCGAGCCGGAATCGCGGGTGTAGCCGCCAATGCCGACCATCACCCAGATCATGAAACACGAAACCAGCAGCCACGCCGCCACCCATTTGCGGTTCCGCCGGCTGACACCTTCATCGATGGCCCGCCGTCCCAGAGTCACTTCAGACAATTATTCGCTCCTAGCGCAAAGTAAGTGGGCGCTTTTTGAAAAAAGCGCCGCAAAAACTTTTGTTATGCTGGGTCATGGGCGTTGTCGCTGACACGGCCCATGTCCCAGCATAAATCAAAGTTTTTTTGCTACTTTTTGTTCACAAAAAGTAGGCTTCCTTTCCTTCCTTATTCGCCCACCAGCGCCCGCGCAAACTCAGCCGGGTCAAAATCCTGCAGGTCAGCCATCTGCTCGCCGGTGCCCACGGCATGGATCGGCAGCCCGAACTGCTCGGCCAGCGCGACGACGATGCCGCCGCGCGCCGAGCCGTCCAGCTTGGTCACGATCAGCCCGGACAGGTCGACCATGTCCTTGAAAATTCCCACCTGGGTGACGGCGTTCTGGCCGGTGGTGGCATCCAGCGTGAGCAACACGGCGTGCGGCGCGGTCGGGTCCAGCTTGCGGATCACGCGGATGATTTTTTGCAGCTCTTCCATCAAAGCGGTCTTGTTGTGCAGCCGGCCGGCGGTGTCGATCAGCAGCACGTCGGCGCCGATTTTCTGCGCCCGCGCCAGCGCGTCATGGGCGAGCGAGGCGGCGTCGGAGTTGGGCGGCGCGGTCACCACTTCGGCGCCGGCGCGGGCACCCCACACTTGCAGCTGCTCCACCGCCGCGGCGCGGAACGTGTCGCCCGCCGCCAGCACCGGCACCAGCCCGGCCGCGCGATATTGCGCCGCCAGCTTGCCGATGGTCGTGGTCTTGCCCGCCCCGTTCACCCCGGTCATCAGGATCACATATGGTTTTTTGGCGGGGTCCACGACCAGCTTCTGCGCCACCGGCTGCAACACCTTGGCGATTTCCGCCGCCAGGGTGTCCTTGATCTCCTGCTCGGAGACCTCGCGGCCGAAGCGGGTGCTGCGGAAATCGCGGATCACCCGGTTCGCCACGTCGACGCCGAGATCAGCCGCGATCAACTGGTCCTCGAGTTCTTCGAGCGCCGCGTCATCGAGCTTGCGCTTGGTGAAGGTGCCGGTGATGCCATCGGTGAGCTTCGCCGCGCTGCGCGACAGGCCGGATTTCAGCCGCCCGAAAAAGCCCGAGAGCGCCATCAGACCCACGCCTCCAGCGCGCCGACAAACGACGTCTCGGCCGGGCCGCGCATGGTCACGTGGCCGATTTCGTTCCAGCCGATGAGCAATTCCCCGCCATCCATCACCACCATGGCGCTGCGCCCGGTCAGCCCGCGCCGGTAGGCGTTCACCAAGGTGGCACAAGCACCCGACCCGCAGGCCAGCGTGAGCCCCGCGCCGCGTTCCCACACGCGCAAGCGGATACGCGTCGGGCTCTCGATCTGGGCGAAGCCGACATTGGCGCGTTCGGGGAACAGCTTGTGCTTCTCAAGCACCGGACCGATGCTTTCGATCGGCAGATGCGCAAGGTCATCGACGAAGAAGGTGACGTGCGGGTTGCCCATCGAGCACGCGGCCGGGTCCGAGACCGGGCCCATCGACAGGTTCAGATGCAGCGTGTCCATCGCGCCGGATAGCGGGACGCCTTCCCAGTCCAGCCGCGGCGGCCCCATATCCACCTCGACCAGGCCCGGCCCGAGAATTTCCGCCGGCAGCAGGCCCGTGACGGTACGCACCGTCACCCGCCGCTCGCCATTTTCTTCAGCCAGCAGCGCCGCGACGCAGCGCGTGGCATTGCCGCAAGCTCCGGCTTCCGTGCCGTCGGCGTTGAGGATGCGCATGAACACGTCGGCCTGCGCCTCGGGGTCGCGCTCCAGCACAATCAATTGGTCGCAGCCGACACCGAGCCGGCGGTCAGCGATGCGGCGCACGATTTGCGGCGGCAAGGCAAGATCTTTTTCGCGCGCGTCCAGCACCACGAAATCGTTGCCGGCGCCCTGCATTTTGACAAAGGGGATGGACATGCACGCTCAGTAGCGCGCGGCGGGTGAATAAGAAAGGAGGCTACTTTTTGTGAACAAAAAGTAGTTTTTTGTCAGTTAGGGCCCGTGCGGTTTCACCGCCACGGGCCCAATTTCAAAAAAGTTTTTGCGGCGCTTTTTTCAAAAAGCGCCTGCTTCCTTGCCTTACTTAATGCCCGGCATTCGCCCCGGAGAAATCCGGCGCCAGGCCCGAGGCAGCCAACTGCCCGGCCAGCTCGGATTTCAGCTTCGAGAGCCCGGCCTCGGACGTGCTTTCGGCGCGGGCGACCAGCACCGCCTGGGTGTTGGAGGCGCGCAGCAGCCACCAGCCGTCTTCGGTGGTGACGCGCACGCCGTCGGTGTCGGAGACCTTGTCGCCGCTTGCCTTCAGCCGTTCGGCCACTTCCTTCACCACCTGGAATTTCCGGTCCTCGGCGCAGTCGAAGCGCAGTTCCGGGGTGTTGACGACGTTGGGCAGGCTGGCGCGGAACTCGCCCACAGTCTGCGTGCTGCGCGCGATCACGCCCAGCACGCGCACGGCGGCATAGAGCGCGTCGTCGAACCCGTACCATTTGTCGTTATAGAAAATATGGCCGGACATTTCGCCCGCGAGCGGCGCGCCGATCTCGGCCATCTTGCTCTTGATCAGGCTGTGCCCCGTCTTCCACATCAAGGGCTGGCCGCCGGCTTTCTGCACCTCGTCGAACAGCACCTGGCTTGCCTTCACATCGGCGATGATGGTGGCGCCGGGATGCGCGCGCAGCACGTCGCGCGCCATCAGGACCAGGAACTGGTCACCGTAGAGCACATGCCCCTCATTATCGACCAGGCCGATGCGGTCGGCATCGCCGTCGAAGGCGACGCCGACATCGGCACTTTCCTTCTTCACCGCGGCGATCAGCTGCTCCAGGTTCTTCGGCACGGTCGGGTCCGGATGGTGCGCGGGGAAATTGCCGTCGATCCGGCCGTTCAACACTTTATGCTCGCCGGGCAGCTTCGCCAGCAGCTTGGCCAGCACGTCGCCGGCGGCGCCGTTGCCGCTGTCCCACACCACTTTCAGCTTCTTCTCGCCGTCCCAGTCCTGCAGCAGGCGGGCGACGTAGGCGTCGCTGATATCCTTGTGTTCGACGCTGCCTCTGGCCTCCGGCACCACCAGGCCCGCGGCGGAGCGGGCGCCGAGATCGAGAATCTCCTTGCCGAAGAAGGGCTTCTTGCCGACCATCATTTTGAAGCCGTTGTAGTTGGCCGGGTTATGGCTGCCGGTCACCATCACCGCGCCGTCGGTCGGGGTGGTGAAGGCGGCGAAATAGAGCATCGGGGTCGGGCCGCAACCGATCGAGAGCACCTCGGCGCCGCTCGCGACCAGGCCCTTGATCAAAGCCGCTTCCAGCATCGGCGACGAGAGCCGCCCGTCGCGGCCGACGGCGATGCGCTTGCCGCCCTGTTCGGCGATGATCGAGCCGAACACGCGGCCAATGGCGAACGCATCCGCCTCGCCTAACGTGTCGCCGACAATGCCGCGAATGTCGTATTCGCGCAGGGTGCTGGCGTGGAATTTATGTGCAAATGTCATATGTATCTCGCGCGCTGAAATCATTGTCCCTGGCCGAAGGCGGACGCGCTGGCGCGCCCGCCTTGCGGCGCCACGTCATGAATTCACGTATTTCTTCAAAAATTCCCGAACCGAGGGGCCGAGATCGGGCCGTGCCAGCGCGAAGGCGATCTGCGCTTCCAGAAAGCCGACTTTGTCGCCGCAATCGAAGCGCGTGCCGGTGAATTTCAGGCCGTGGAACGGCGCATGGCCGATCAGCTTGGACATTGCGTCGGTCAACTGCACCTCGTCACCGGCCCCGCGTTCCATCTGAGAGAGGTGATGAACCACTTCCGGCAGCAGAATATAGCGGCCGATGATCGAGAGGTTGGAGGGCGCATCCTGAGGCGCCGGCTTCTCGACCAGCCCCTTGACCTCGACGCGGCCGCCCGAGGTCTCGCCGGTCTTCAAAATACCGTACCGGTTGGTCTGTTCCCGCGGCACCTCGCTGATCGCGACGACATTGCCGCCGGTCTCGTGATGCACTTGGGCGAGCTGCGCCATGCAGGGCGTATCGCTCAGCACCAAATCGTCCGGCAGAAGAATGGCGAACGGATCGTCGCCGATGAAGGTGCGGGCGCACCAGATCGCGTGGCCGAGGCCGAGCGGCACCTGCTGGCGCACCGTGGAGATCGAGCCGGGCGCCATCGCCTCGGAGCGCAGCAAATCCAACGCCTCGCGTTTGTTGCGCTCGGCCAAAGTGGCTTCCAGCTCGAACGCGATGTCGAAATGATCGATCAGCGCGGTCTTGCCGCGGCCCGTGACCATGCAGAACTGTTCGATCCCCGCCGCACGCGCTTCGTCCACCGCATATTGAATCAGCGGCTTGTCGACGACGGGAAGCATTTCCTTCGGCATCGCCTTGGTGGCGGGCAAAAATCGCGTGCCCAATCCGGCGACAGGAAGTACGGCCTTACGCAACGGTTTTACCAAAAGAGCTCCCCCTTAAATCGTCCGGTCCAAATCATCATAGCCATCCACACATAGGAGCGACAAGCGCAGCCCAGGAGACGCCAAACGCATTATTCTAAAAAACTTCATTATGTGTCGATTTTGTGGTGGCGCTGAATCTTTCTCCCGAATGCCGTCAAATGAAAAACTCCCAGCAAAAATCACGTCGGCATGATTTTGATCCCTGCTTGGCGTAACTTAGAGCATTCTGCCGGTCGCCGGAAATTGGCGGGTCCCCGTAAAACGTGATGACAAAGATTTATCTCTTCGGCGATGATTCCATCGATTTTCGTTCGTTTTGTGCACCACCGCGGATTTTCCCAAGGACCCAGAACGTCACGCCCGCATTCGCCACAGCGGAAAGCAGCAGAATCTTCGACGCGCCGAGCCCCCCGGCATAAAGCCCCGCGGTGAGCCCGGCCGCCACCACGCTCGCCAGCGCATTCATGATATTGGCGGCCCCGATCATGCGCGCCCGGTGCGAGGGCGCCGCACTTTCCTGCAGAAGCACATAAAGCGGCACCGAGAACCCGCCGCCGCAAATTGCCAGAGCCAGCAGATCGGCCAACAGCATCTGGCCCCAGCCGCTCGCCAGCACCGCCGGAATGTCCGGCAGCACCGGGGCATAGGCCGCCAGGAGCGCAAACCCGGCCGTGAACACCGAAACGCCGACCCCGCAAACGACCACGTAATGCAGCAGTGCCTCGTCCCGCACCAGCCGCGCCATGCCGAGCGAGCCGATGCCCACCCCCACCGCGAACACGCCCAGCATCAGCGTCACCACCGCGCCGCTGCCATGCAGCACGTCGTGCGCCAGGGTCGGGAATTCCGCGAGTACGACCGTGCCCATCGCCCAGAACCAGCTGATGCCCAGCACCGCGAACCACACGGTCTTCGCCTCCGCCGCCAGCCGGAGGAGCGAAACGCTGGCGGCAGGAAAATTCCACTCCAGGCGCAACCCTGGCTGCGCCACCTGCGTTGGCGGAATCGCCCAGGCGGCCCAGATCCCCGCCAGCGCGACCACGAGAACGGCGAGCGATGCGGCGATCTCGCCATGCGGCAGCACCACCAGCAGCCCGCCCGCCACGGTGCCGAGCAGGATGCCGACGAACGTGCCCGCCTCGACCAGCCCGTTGCCCACCACCAGCGCGTCCCCTGCCAGGAAATCCGGCAGGATCCCGTATTTGAGCGGCGAGAAAAACGTCGCCTGCACGCCAAGGCCGAACAGCACCGCCATCAGCACCGCGAAATTTCCCGTGAAAAAGCCGAGGCCGGCGAGCAGCATCAGCGCCAGCTCCCAGATTTTGACGGCGCGGATCAGCCGGGATTTCTCCCTGGCATCGGCGAGCTGCCCCGCCATGGCGGAAAAAATCGCGTAGGGGAGCAGAAAAACGCCGCCGGCCAACGCCACCAGCACGGGTCCCAGATGCGCCAACCGGTAAAGCGCCAGCACCACCAGCGCGTTCTTGAACAGATTGTCGTTGATCGCACCGAGCAGCTGGGTGACGAACAACGGCAGGAATTGCCGGCTCCGCAGGAGCGCCACGAAGGATGGCTTTAAATCAGGCATGTCATAAGCAATAGGAAGCGCTACTTTTTGTGAACAAAAAGTAGCAAAAAAACTTTGTTATTTTGGGGCGTGCTGGTTTCAACGCCACCGGCCCAGCGTCAACAAAAGTTTTTGCGCCGCTTTTTTCAAAATGCGGCCTCTTTTTTCGCTAAGCATCCCGGACCGGGATCAGCACCAGGCTGCCCCAGGCGCAGATCATGCCGGTGAGCAACCCGCCCAGCACGTCGGCCACGAAATGATAGTCGGCGCCGACCAGCCCCACCATCACCAGCCCGATCAGCCCGCCCCAGAGCCAGCGATAGCGCGGCATTTTCGCCCACAGCACGCAGAGCGGCGCGGCGATGTAGGAGGTATGGCCGGAGGGAAACCCGCCATACAGGTTGCTGGTGGCGAGCGGGTGGAACTCGTAGAGTCCCATATGGAGCCAGCTATCCGGCCAAGGCCGGCCGAACAGCCATTTCAGCTCGTCCTTGGCCGCCGTGCCGGCCAGCGTGGCGACGCTGGCGGCGAGATACAGGCGGTTTATGGCGCCGGCGCCGCGCAGTTTCCGCGCCAGGCTGTACAACAGAAACAGCCCCGCCAACGGCAAAGGAAGCAAGGATGGCACCGCGGCGGCCTGGAAGAGCGGCCGCAGCCCCGGGTGCGCGTTGAAATACAGCGCCACCGGCCGGTCCACGAACAGGATGCATGGCACCGTCAGCGCCACCAAAGCGGCGGCGAAGATGAGTACCGGCCGCGCCGGAGCGCCGGTGCCGATCCGCGCGGCGTAGCTCAGGGCAGCAGCACAGTGCTGCCGGTGGTCTTGCGGCCTTCCAGCGCGGCATGCGCCGCGGCCGCCTCGGCGAGCGGGAAGGTTTGGTTGACCTGGATTTTCACCGCCCCGGAGCTGACCACATCAATCAGATCCCGGCTCACGGTTTCCAGATCCGCGCGCGCGGCGATGTAGGTGGCGAGCGACGGCCGGGTGAGGAACAGGCTGCCCTTGGCGCCCAGCACCGAAATATCGAATGGCGGCACCGAGCCGGAGGCATTGCCGTAGCTCACCATCATGCCGAGCGGGGCCAGGCAGTCCAGGCTGGCATTGAACGTGTCCTTGCCGACGCTGTCATACACCACCGGCACCATTGCGCCGCCGGTAAGGCGCCGCACCTCGGCCGGGAGCTGGGCATGGCCGACAATGGCGTGGGTGGCGCCATTCGCCAGCGCCAACGCCGCCTTTTCTTCGCTGGAGACCACGCCAATGACATTGGCGCCGAGATGCCGCGCCCATTGGCAGATGATCAGGCCGACTCCGCCGGCCGCGGCATGCACCAGAATCGTCTGCCCCTTCTGTACGGGAAAGGTCCGGCGCAACAGATATTGCGCGGTCATGCCCTGCAACATCATGGCCGCGCCGGTCTGGAAATCGATCGTGTCCGGCAGCTTTACCAGGCGGTCGGCGGGGATCACGCGCTCGGTCGCGTAGGCGCCGATCGGCCCGCCGGCATAGGCCACGCGGTCGCCCGCCCGGAGGTCCTTCACCGCCTCGCCCACTTCCACGACCACGCCGGCCCCCTCCATGCCGATGGTCGCCGGCAGCGGCGCCTTGTACAGGCCGGTGCGGAAATACACGTCGATATAGTTCAGCCCCACCGCCTCATGGTGGATCAACGCCTCGTTCGGGCCCGGCTGCGGGGTGGGCACCTGTTCCCATTTCATTACTTCCGGTCCGCCGGTGGCGTGAATACGAATTGCTTTGGTCATCAGCCTTAAACTCCGGCGTTCAGTTTTTCGAGGTTGAGTAATGCGCGCTTGGTGGCCAGCCCGTCGCCGCCGGAATACCCGCCAAGCCCCGTCCCGCTCAACACGCGATGACAGGGGATCAGGATCGGGATCGGGTTCGCGGCGTTGGCGCCGCCGACCGAGCGGGGCGAGCCGCCGGCCACCAGGGCGATCTCACGATAGCTGCGCGTCTGCCCGTGGGGAATGTCACGCAACGCCGCCCAGACCTTCTGGCGATAGGCGCTGCCCAACGGGCGCAAAGGCAGCTCTTCCAGCTTGCCGCCGGCAAAATAACGTTCCAGCGCCGCCTTGGCGCGCACCAGCATCGGCGAGGGGTCCTGCACGCTGCCCCAGCCCCATTCGAGGGCCACAATGGCCTCTTCTTCGGCGAAAATCGTCAGATCGCCGACGGGTGAGTGCATGGATAGGGCGGACATGATGCCCCAGGCTAATCTCTGTGCAGGGGCGGATCAAGCGCAGGCAAGGAAGTGGGCGCTTTTTGAAAAAAGCGCCGCAAAAACTTTTATTTATGCTGAGTCTGAGGCGTTGAACCGGCACGGGCCCAGAGTAACAAAGTTTTTTTGCTACTTTTTGTTCACAAAAAGTAGCCTTCCTTCCTAACCGCGCCATGGCTCCTCGGGCCAATCATGCTTCGGATAGCGGCCGCGCATGTCGCGCCGCGCGTCGGCCCAGCCGCCGCGCCAGAAGCCGGCGAGGTCCGCGGTGATGGCCACCGGCCGCCCGGCCGGCGAGAGCAGCGCCAGTTGCAGCGGAATTCTGCCCCCCGCCAGCGTCGGCGTGGCATCGACGCCGTAAAACGCCTGGGCGCGGGCCGAGGCCACCGGGACCGGCCCGGTATAATCGATGTGGATCGTCCCCTTCGGCAGGCGCAGCTCCACCGGCAGTTCCTTATCCAGCCGCACGGCCTGCTCATGCGTCATCAAAGCACGCAGGATCGGGTAGAGATCGACGGCTCTGGCCTCGCGCAGATTGGTCATCCCGGCGAGATACGGCGCCAGCCACTCTTCCGTCCCCGCCGCGAGCGCCTCTTTCGCGAGGTCGGGATAGGTGGTGTCGATGCGGCGCATCACCGCCACCCGCGCCTGCAGATTCTGCACCGTTTCGGTCCAGTCGAGCTGGTCGAGGCGGGTGGCGAGGGCTTTGGCCAAAGCCGCCGGAGCGTCCAGCGCATCGGCCGGGAAGGTGCGGTCGGCCAGCACCAGCGCGCCGAGCCGCATGCGCTCGCGCACCAGCACGCCCCCGGTGCCGGGATCGAAGCCTGACTCGCGCGCGATGGCGCAGCGCGCCGCCAGGACCGGCGGCAACGCCTCGGCATCCAGCGGGGCGGCGAGGCGGATGCGGTTGCCTTTGGCCTCCAGCGCCGCCACGGCGATCAGGCGGCTCCGGCGAAGCGGATCGGTGGGGCTGAGCGCGCCGCTGCCGCCGCCCGACAAGCGGTAGGACCCCGGCTCGCCGCGCGCCTGGCCGATCCGGTCCGGGAAGGCCGCCGCCAGCAATGCGCCCGGGTCGCCCGAGGCCGGGACGGACCCCACGCCCAAACGGTTGCGATAAATCTTCGCGCCCTGGCGGATGCGGGAAAGCCCCGCGCGGTCGCCTTCGATCTTCCCCGCCAGCGCGTCCAGCCGCAGCAAAAAATCCGCCGAGGCGTCGCGGCCGAGCGGGTCGCGCTCCTCGAGGATCGCGGCGATATCCGCGGCCAAGGCGCGCTCCGGCTTTTTGTCGCTCGCCAGCATCATCGCCGCCAGGCGCGGCGTGGCGCGCAGCCGCGCCATTTCACGGCCCAGTGGGGTCAGCCGCCCGCTTTCGTCCAGCGCGCCGAGATCGGTGAGCAGGGTTCTCGCGCCCTTGACCGCGCCAACCGGCGGCGGGTCGATGAAGGGCAGGGTCTCCACCGCCTCGCCCCAGGCGGCGCAGGCCAGCACCAGGCCGGAGAGTTCGGCCTCGAGGATCTCCGGCGTCTCGAACAGAGCGAGGCCGCGATGCAGCGCCTCGGTCCAAAGCCGGATCGCCACGCCCGGCCCCTGCCGCCCGGCGCGGCCGGAGCGTTGCGTCGCTGCCGCCCGGCTGATGCGCAACGTGGCAAGCCGGGTGAGCCCGCTGGCGCCATCGAGCTTCGGCGCGCGGCGGAACCCGCCATCGATGACGATGCGCACGCCCGGCACGGTGAGCGAGGTTTCCGCGATCGAGGTGGCCAGCACCACGCGCCGCTGCTCATGCTGACGCAGCGCCAGGTCCTGCGCCGCCACCGGCAGATCACCATGCAGCGGCAGCACCAGCGCCGGGCAATTGTCCAGCGTCGCCTGGGTGCGGCGGATTTCCGCCATGCCGGGGAGAAACACCAGAATATCGCCCGGATGCGCCACCAGCGCCGCGCGCACCGCCCGGGCCGTTTCCTCCGGCAATTCGCGCGCCGTCGGGATGTCCCGCCTGGCGTGATGCACTTCCACCGGAAACATCTTGCCGTCGCTCTCGATCACCGGGGCATTCAGCAATTCCGTGAGTTTCTGCGTTTCCGCCGTGGCGGACATCGCCAGGATGCGCAATTCCGGGCGCAAACCGCGCTGCAGATCCAAGGTCAGCGCCAGCGCCAGATCCGCCTCCTGCGCGCGCTCATGCACCTCATCGAAAATCACGCAGCCAACGCCGGTGAGGCCCGGATCGGCCAGCAGCCGGCTGGTCAGCAGCCCTTCGGTGATCACTTCAATCACCGTGCGGTCGGACACCGCGCGCTCCAGCCGCGTGCGGAAGCCGACGCGCCCGCCGACCGCCTCGCCCAACAGGTCGGCCATGCGCATCGCTGCCGCCCGCGCCGCCAGCCGCCGCGGTTCCAGGAGCAGGATCTTGCCGATGCCCGCCTGCATCAGGGCCAGCGGCACGGCAGTGGTTTTGCCCGCACCGGGCGGGGCGACCAGCACGGCATTGCGGCCCTCGGGACGCAGCCGGTCGAGCAGCGCCGGCAGCATTTCGGAGACCGGCAAATCAGGGAAAGCGAGCCTTTCAGTCATCGCGTCCGGATACCATTACGGCGCGGACCATGCGATATTCCCGCCATGCGTTTTCTGATTTTGGCCCTGCTCTGCCTGCTGCCGAATTTCGCACAAGCCGCCACCAGCGCGGTTTTTTCAACTCCGCGCGACAGTGTGCAGCTCATTTCCAAGGAGAATGCGGCCACTGACGGGACCCTAACGCTCGGGTTGAAATTTTCCTTAAAACCGGGGTGGCACATTTACTGGTCCAACCCCGGCGATGCCGGTTTCGCGCCGGCGCTGACCCCGCAGGCCCCGACGATTTTCGGCCCCTTGCGCTTCCCACCGCCCGCTTTGCTCCTGCAAGGACCGGTCGCCGCCTATGTGCTCTCCGGCAACGTGCTGCTCCCCTTCACCGCCCAACATGTCGGAAGCAGCGTCCAGGCCGAGGCGCACTGGCTGGTCTGCTCGGATATCTGCGTGCCGGAGCAAACCAGTTTCTCCCTGCCGCTCACCGGCGGCCCCTCCGCCGAGGCGGCCGAATTCCTGCCGCCGCAGATCGCCCCCTCGCCCTTCGCGGCACAGATCTCTCCGAACGGCACGCTGAGCGTGAGCGGCCCCACCGCGACGCAGGTCTCGCAAGCCCGGTTTTTTCCCACCACGCCGAATCTTCTGGTGAACATCGCGCCGCAAAGACTCGCCTTCACCGGCGACGGGCTGCGGCTGAAGCTCAAGCTTTTGCAACCGCAACATGCCTCCCTGTCCGGCGTGCTGGAGCTGACCGACCGCGCCGGGAACATGCAGGCGCTCGACCTCACCGCCAGACCAGGGCCAGACCCGGCGCAGCCGCCTTATTTGCTGCTGGCGCTGCTCGGTGGGCTGATCCTCAATTTGATGCCCTGCGTGTTCCCGATCCTGGCCATGAAGGCGCTCGCCCTCACCCGGCTCGGCGGCGCGGCGGCGCAGAAGATCCGCCATGAAGCGCTGGGCTACAGCGGCGGCGTGGTGGCGGCGATGCTGCTGCTGGGGGGCACCATACTGGGCCTGCGGGCGCTCGGGGCTTCCGTGGGCTGGGGGTTCCAGTTCCAGTCGCCGGTGTTCGTCGCCTTGATCGCCTGGGTGATTTTCGCCGCCGCACTCAACCTCGCCGGGCTGTTTGAACTCTCCGCTCCGGCGGCGCTGGGGCGCATTCCCGCGCAGCATAGTTTTCTCACCGGCGTGCTGGCGGTGGTGGTCGCCACCCCCTGTACCGCGCCCTTCATGGGCGGCGCGATGGCGGCCGCGCTGGTCGCGCCCTTGCCCTACGCGCTGGGCATTTTTGGCGCCCTCGGCCTTGGCCTGGCGCTGCCGTTCCTGCTCCTGGCGTTGGCGCCGCGCCTCGCCGGCTTCGTGCCGCGGCCCGGCGCCTGGATGCCCTGGCTGCAACGCGCCCTCGCCGTGCCGATGGCCGCCACTTTTCTCTGGCTCGCCTGGGTGCTCTCGCACCAGGCCGGGCCCCGCGGCCTGACCGTGCTCGCCGGCGGCACGGTCATTCTGCTCCTGTCCCTGACCATGCGGCGCCTGCGGCCTCTGGCACTCGTCAGCCTGCTGCTGCTGCCGCTGCTCCATAGCGCGAGCAGCGCGACGCCCCTCTCTTTGCCCAATTCCGAGCCCTATTCCGCTGCGCAGCTTGCCGCACTGCGCGCCGCGCACCAGCCGGTCTTCGTCGATCTCACCGCCGCCTGGTGCGTCACCTGCCTGGTCAACGAGGCGACCACCCTCTCCACCCCGGCCACACAAGCGGCCTTCGCCGCCCACCACGTGCAGCTGCTGGTCGGCGACTGGACCAACCGCAACCCGGAAATCAGCGCCCTGCTCACCGCCAATAACCGCGACGGCGTGCCGCTCTATCTGTTTTACCCGGCCAATGGCGGCGCGCCGAAAATCCTACCGCAGGTGCTGGACTCGGCAATCGTGCGCGACGCCATTTCAGGGTAAGGCAAGTAAGGAAGCGGCCGCTTTTTAAAAAAAGCGGCGCAAAAATTTTTATTATGCTGGGGCATGGGCGTTGTCCCCGACGAAGCCCATGCCCCAGCATAACAAAGTTTTTTTGCTACTTTTTGTTCACAAAAAGTAGCGCTTACTTGCCTTGCAGCCGCGCCGCCAGCTGGGCGAACGCGCGGGCGCGGTGGCTGATCTGGTCTTTCACCGCCGCGCCAAGTTCGGCATAGGTTTTGTCGTGGCCGAACGGGATGAAGATCGGGTCGTAGCCGAACCCGGCCCCGCCTGACGGCGCCGGCGCGATCACCCCATCCGACTGGCCGATATAGGTTGCCGTGGTGCCGTCCGGGTGCGCCAGGCACAGCGCGCACACGAACCGCGCGCGCCATTCATTGGCGGCCTGGGCGGCGGCGATGATGCGCTGGAACGCGGCCGGATAGTCCCCCGCCCCGTAGCGGGAGGACAAAATCCCCGGCGCGCCGTTCAGTGCCGCGACGCAAAGGCCGGAATCGTCGGCCAGGGCCATCTGCCCGGAGGCGCGCATCGCGTGCAGCGCCTTGATCCGCGCATTGGCGGCAAAGCTGGCGCCGGTTTCTTCCGGCTCGGGCAGGCCAAGCTGCCCGGCGGAAATTGCCTCGACCCCCAGCGGCGCCAGCAGCACGGCGAATTCCTTAAGCTTGCCCGGATTGTGGGTGGCGATGAGGATGCGCTTCACGCCCGGCCCGCCGTGCCGGAGAGCATGCCGGGGTCGATTTTCAGCTTGGCCAGCGCCCGCGCCCATTTCGTCGTGCAATCCTCGTCGTACACGATGGCCTCGTCCGCCGGCACGCTGAGCCAGGCATTCTGGCGAATTTCCTCGTCGAGCTGCCCGGCATCCCAGCCGGCATAGCCCAGCACCAGCAACCCCCGCGCCGGGCCGCCGCCCGCGGCGACCACCTGCAGCACTTCCTGGTTCGCCGTCAGCGTGTATTGCTCGCTCACCCGCAGGCTGCCTTCCCCGGTCCAATCCGCCGAGTGCAGCACAAAGCCGCGATTATCATCGACCGGGCCGCCCGTGCCCAGCCGCATTTCCCGCTGCGGCGGGTTGGGCTCGATCCCCAGCTGCCCCAGAAGATCGCCGAATTTCACGCGCCGCAGCGGCCGGTTCAGCACCACGCCCATCGCCCCTTCCTCGGTATGCGCGCAGATGAAAATCACCGTCTGCGTGAAACGCGGGTCCTGCAGCGTCGGCATCGCGATGAGTATCTGCCCGGTCAGCCAGCTCGGCTCGCGGGTTACGATGGTGTCGGTTTTAGTCATTGCGTTTATATATATATTTACGACGCCGCCTTCCCACCAGCCCCCGGGCCTGAGGCCGGCTCTTCACGTCGTCCGACGCATCGGATAGTTAGGGGCACTCCAAGGGAACAGAGGCAGATTCCATGATCAAGTTAGGCGATAAGATTCCGGCCATGAAACTGATGGTCGCCACGGCTGAAGGCCCGCGCGAGGCCGACACGGCGGAATTGTTCGGCCCTGGCAAGGTGGTGCTGTTCGCGGTTCCAGGCGCCTTCACCCCGACCTGCAGCGCCAAGCACGTGCCGGGCTTCGTGCAGCATATGGCCGAATTCAAGGCCAAGGGCGTGGACCGCATCGTCTGCATGGCCGTGAATGACGCCTTCGTCATGGGCGCCTGGGCCAAGGACCAGAAGACCGGGGACAGCATCGTCATGCTGGCCGACGGGTCCGGCGCGTTCACCAAGGCGCTCGGCCTGGAGCTCGACCTCGTGGCGCGCGGCCTCGGCATCCGTAGCCAGCGCTTCGCCCTGGTCGCCGTGGACGGCGTCGTCACCCATCTCGCCGTCGAGGAACCCGGCGGCTTCGACGTCAGCCGCGCCGAGGCGGTGCTCGAAGCCCTTTGATCCTCTGCCCGCGACGCCCGTAGTACCCCCGGCATGAGCCTTTCCGTGATCGTGCCGTGTTACAACGAGCGCGCCAATATCGCCCCCATGGTCGCGGCGCTCGACGCCGCGCTCAAAGGCCTGGAATGGGAAGTCGTCTTCGTCGATGACGACAGCCCGGACGGTACCGCGCAGCAGGCACGGGCGCTGGCAGCCAAAGACCGCCGGGTGCGCTGCATCCGCCGCGTCGGCCGGCGCGGTTTGTCCTCGGCGGTGATCGAGGGGGCGCTGTCTTCCTCCGCCGACTATGTCGCGGTGATCGACGGCGACATGCAGCATGACGAGACCAGGCTGCCGGCGATGCTGCAAGCCGTGGCGGGCGGCGCCGACCTCGCCATCGGCTCGCGCCATGTCGAGGGCGGCGATGCCACCGGCCTCGCGTCGCCGATGCGGGTGAAGCTCTCCGATGCCGGCATCCGCCTCGCGCAATTGCTGGCCAAGGCGCCGGTGCACGACCCGATGAGCGGGTTTTTCCTGCTCCGCCGCTCCTTGTTCGAGCAGCTCGCGAGCCGGCTCACCGGCCAGGGCTTCAAGATCCTGCTCGACCTGATGCTGGCCAGCCCGCGCCGCCTCGCCATCGTCGAGGTGCCTTACAAATTCCGCCCGCGCGCCGCCGGGGAAAGCAAGCTGGACGCGCTGGTGCTGGTGCAGTTCGCCGGGCTGCTGATCGACAAAATACTGCGCGGCACGGTGCCGCTGCGCTTCATCAGCTTCGCGCTGGTCGGCGGTTTCGGCGTGCTGGTCAATGTTGTGATCCTGGAGCTGGCGCGCCATGGGGGCCTGAGCTTCGGCAAGGCGCAGACGCTGGGCACGATCGTGGCCATGATCGCCAATTTCCAGCTCAACAACCAGCTCACCTACCGCGCGCAGCGGCTCAAAGGGCCGCGCGCCTGGCGCGGGCTCGTGATCTTCCTTCTGGTTTGCGGGCTGGGGGCGGTCGCCAATATCGGCATCGCCCGCGCGCTTTATGCAGAGAATGAAAGCGGGCTGCTCGCCAGCGCCGCGGGGGCGGCCATCGGCGTGGTGTGGAATTACGCGGTCTCCGCCACGCTGGTCTGGCGCGTCCGCTAGCGCATGATCGCGGTATCGCCCTGATGCGGCTCGCCCTCGGCGCCCTGGCGGCACTTACCGTTCTCCGCCTCATCCTCGCCGCGACGATGCCGCTGACCCCGGACGAGACCTACTATTTCCTTTGGTCGCAGCATCTGCAGGCCGGCTATTACGATGCCCCCTCGATGGTGGCGGTATGGATGCGCATCGGCACGGCACTGCTGGGGCACAACCCGCTTGGCATCCGCCTGCTCGGGCCGGTTTCCGCAGCACTCGGCACCCTGCTGCTGATGGATGCGGGCGAGCGCATGTTTCCGCACCGCCAGGCCGGGCTGATGGCCGCCGCCATGCTGAACGTGACGCTGATGATCGGCGCCGGTTCCATCATCATGACGCCGGACACGCCGTTGATCTTTTTCTGGACCGCCGGGATCGCCGCCCTCGCCCGGCTGCTCGAACATGAGAACCCGCGCTGGTGGCTGGCGGTCGGCGTGGTGGCGGGGCTTGCGCTCTCTTCCAAATACACCGCCGCCTTGTTCATCGCCGCCGTCTTCATCTGGATGATCTCCGACGCCAAGGGCCGCGCCCGGCTGCTCACCCCATGGCCGTGGGCCGCCATCGTGATCGCGCTGGTGATCTTCGCGCCGAATTTGTGGTGGAACGGCGTCCATGGCTGGGCGAGCTATCTGAAGCAGGGCGGCCGCGTCGCTCATTTCCAGCCTGCCCGCGCGCTGCAATTCCTCGGCGAACTCATCGGCGGGCAGATTGCCCTGTTCACCCCGATCATATTCGGCCTTGCCGCCCTGGGCACCTGGCGGCTCGGCCGCTCACCCTCCGCCGCCGCGCATCTGCTGGTCTGGCTGACCGTGGTGCCGGGCGTGGTGTTTCTCGAGCATGTCATCTCCGGCCGGGTGCAGCCGAATTGGGCGGCGATCATCTACCCCTCCGCCTGCCTGGCCGCCGCCGCGCTCCCCATGGCGGATCTGCGCCGCTGGCTGGCGCCGGCGCTCGGGCTCGGCTTCGCGCTCACCGCCATCGTCTATGCCCAGACGCTGGCAGCACCCTTTCCGCTGCGGGCCGGCGCCGATCCAACCGCTCTGCAGATGCGCGGCTTCGCCCAGTTCGCTTCCCAGGCGGCGGCGCGGCACCCTTCCTTCCTCACCTCGGACGATTACGCCACCGCCGCCGTTCTCGCTTACTACGCGCCAAAAACCATCCCGGTAGCCGGGTTCGACGCGCGCTGGCATTATTTCGGCTTTCCCCGGGCTGGCCTGGAAAACCGGACCGGCATTCTGGTGACCCGCCGCGACGGCACGCCTTGCGCCGCGGAAATCGCCACCGTGACGCGCAGCAGGGACGGACAGCCGATCCAGACCTACCGGCTTTGCCGCTTTACCGCGCCGGCTTCAGGCGTTCTGTTGCCCCGGCCGTGAGGGGTAAAAGGAAGGCAAGGAAGGACTACTTTTTGTGAACAAAAAGTAGCAAAAAAACTTTGATTATGCTGGGCCTGTGGCTGCGTCGCCGCCAACGCCCATGGCCCAGCGTAAACAAAAGTTTTTGGTGCCGCTTTTTTCAAAAAGCGGCTGCTTTCTCTCTACCCAAGAAAGGTGCCGCTAATGACCATGGACTTCACCCCGCCCGTGCCGACCGATACCCTGCTCGCCGCCGCGCGCATCGCGGGGCATGTCGTGCGCACGCCGATGCTGCGCAACACCGCGCTGGACCGCGCGACCGGCGCCACCATTCTGGTCAAGCCCGAAGTCCTGCAGCGCACCGGCAGCTTCAAGCTGCGCGGCGCCACCAACGCGCTGCTGCGCCTCACGCCGGAACAGCGCGCGGCCGGCATCGTGACTTACTCCTCGGGCAATCACGGCCAGGCCATCGCCTGTGCCGCCGCCGCGCTGGGCGCCACGGCCACCATCGTCATGCCGGCCGACGCTCCTGCCATCAAACGCGACGCCACTGCCGCCTGGGGCGCCAACATCGTGACCTATGACCGGCTGCGCGACGACCGCGAAGCCATCGGTCGGAAAATCCAGGCGGAAACGGGCGCGACTTTGGTCCCGCCTTACGACCACCCGGATGTGATCGCCGGCCAGGGCACGCTGGCCCTGGAACTCGCCGCCGACGCCAAGGAGGCGGGCCTCGCCCTCGATATCCTGTTCGTGCCCGCTGGCGGTGGCGGGCTGATCGCCGGCTGCGCCCTGGGCCTTGCCGCCGTTTCGCCTGCGACGAAAATCTATGCCGTGGAGCCGCAAGGCTGGGACGATACCGGCCGCTCCCTGCGCAGCGGCCAACGCGAGCGCAACGACATGCAGGGCTCGACATTGTGCGACGCGCTGCTGGCCCCGATGCCGGGCGCGCTGACCTTCCCCATCAACCAGAAGCACCTCGCCGGCGGGCTGACCGTCACGGACGAGGAAGTCCACGCGGCGCAGGCTTTCGCTGCCCGGCATCTGAAGCTGGTGGTGGAGCCGGGCGGCGCCGTGGCGCTGGCGGCGCTGCTGGCGGAAAAGATCGACACGGCAGGCAAGACGGTCGGGATCGTATTGTCCGGCGGGAATGCGGATATTTAAGAAAGAAAGCGCTTCTTTTTTGAAAAAAAGAAGCAAAAAACTTTTTTAACCCGGGCCCGTGCCATTTCAACGCCTCAGGCCCGGCGTCAAAAAAAGTTTTTGCGGCGCTTTTTTCAAAAAGCGCCTGCTTTCTTCTTCTGACAAACCGTCAGTTTAAATAATATCTCAAAATCACCGTATGCATGACGACCGCCAGGCTCACGACGGGGAAGATGGCGACCAGCGCGGTCAAGCAATTTCCGATGCGCGTCCAGCCTGCGCCGAAGGCGGGCAACAGGGCCGCGGCCGTGAGCGCGATCGTGAGAAAATAACGTCCCTGCACACCCTGAATGAGGGGGGCGCCTGGGGCCGTCCAGCTCATATACTCGATCATAAATATGCCACAGACCGAGACGGCAAGCCCGAGAATGATAAGGGCGTAGCCCAGCCCGCCGATTTTCCACCCCTTGGAGCCACACATGGAGGCCAGTGCCGCGACCAGCAACATGCAAGTTGCAACCTTGTAGTACCAAATGGGCAAAACCGTATCGAGCCAACCCAGCTTGCCGATGAACTCTCCCAATAATCCTCGGAACTGCTGGGAGATCGAGTGGTACAATACGGAAAGGGCCGCCAAAGGATGGCTGAGGATAAAGGCCATCTGGCGGCTGGGGTCAGCGCCAACCACGGTGCCAAAATTAACCATGCTGGTGCGGGAAACAATGATGGACCATCCCAGCACCAGAACGACGCAAATGGCGGATGCCGCAACGCGCCATCGCCATTTGGCGTTGGCAATCGTCAAGGGCAGCACGAACGCGCCGGCCAGCGGTGGCCGCGCCATGAAGATCAGCCCGAGAACGACGCCAAGCGTGAGCAGCAATTTTGGGCGATCGGCGGACGGCGTGCGAAACGTTTGGATATACAGCGCCATGGCCAGCGCGCTGAAGCTGATCAGCAAAGCATCCTCGGAATCAGACGCCATCAGGGAGAGCGACATCGGCAGCGTCAGAATCATGAAAATCCAGGGTGCCGCCGCATCGGCAAAGGCGATGGCGATCGTGCCGACGATGAGAGCGGCCGTGCCGGTCATAAGGCGCGCCAATGTCAGGGTGTGGGTGACAGCCAGGCCGGAAATCCGACCGATCCATATCGCCGCGGCCGCCGGGAGATAGAATTGCGGCGGGTAAAGGGCGGTATTGGGGAACGCCTCGAATGACCGTCTGTCAGACCAGGACACGATCGGCAGCCCATCGTTGCGGGTGACCTTGATGTCCGGATGAAACCGCAACGAATCGTATGGCGCAAAGGCCTGGACGATCGCCGGATCGGCCATGCCGCCCGCATAAGCCTGGCCCGCGGATGTAACGCGCTGCGCAACAAGCCCGCCCTCGCTGATCTGGTCCGCCCGCAACGCGTGAGCTGGTTCATCGGGGTTTTGAAACGGCGGCATATTGATCGCCAGAAAGGCGACCGCGCACAGGCCGTAGACTGCGAAGGCGACCGCCAGACAAAAGTTTCTCCGCGTTATGGCCGCCCTGAGATAGAGGGACGCCAGCATGGCGCGCCGCGATATTCCTATCGTGTAATGGAGCATCTAAGTCTCCGGGTTGAGCGACAGCAGGGCTAACGGCCCGAAAGGTGACGTGGTTCTCAGGCAATCTCGTATCCGGGCAGGCTACGGCGTTTGGCAATGAAGCCGAGATCGTAACAAGGATTACAAAGCTGTCTGCAGACTTCGTGCCTGGTGGCTCGCAGAACCGATATCTGCGACGGACGGCGCTTCGTGCTGCAGATAGGCGAGCAGCCGCATCTCCCGCCGGCCGCGCGTCACGGTATCGAGGATGATACCCGTGGTCAAACTCAGCGCGCCGGCGATCACGATGCCGGTGGCCAGCACGGCGGTTGGCAGGCGCGGCACGAGGCCGGTCGCCGCATAAGTTCTGATCACCGGCTCGATCAGCACCCCGGCGCATGCAAAGGCGACCAGCGCGAGCGTGCTGAAAAAGGCCAAAGGGCGCTCGCTCCGCAGCAGGCGGATGATCATGCCCAGGATGCGGAAACCGTCGCGGTAGGTTCGCAACTTGCTCTCCGAGCCCGCCGGGCGCGCGCGATATTCGCCCCCCAAATGCGCCACCGGCATCGCCAGTTCGAGCGCGTGAATGGTGAGTTCCGTTTCGATATCGAAGCCGTTCGAGAGTACGGGGAAGGATTTGACGAAGCGGCGGGAGAGCACCTTGTAGCCCGAGAGCATATCCTCCACGCGGTCGCCGAAGATCAGCCGCACCGCGCCGGTAAGAAGCCGGTTGCCGAGCCGGTGCCCGCCGCGATAGGCCGCGTCGTCGCTGTCCCGCCGGACGCAATTGATGAGGTCGTAAGGCCCGCTGCGCGCCAGGGCGATCATCGCCGGCGCCAGCGCGGCGTCATACGTGTCGTCGCCATCGGCGATCACGTAGAGATCGGCCTGAATGTCGCGAAACATCCGCCGCATCACCCTGCCCTTGCCCTGCAAAATCTCGCTGCGGACGACCGCTCCGGCCGCGCGTGCGATCTCGGCCGTATGGTCGCGCGAGTTATTGTCGTAGACATAGATGGCAGCGCGCGGCAGGGCGGCGCGGAAGGCGCGCACCACCTGCCCGATGGTGACCGCCTCATTATGGCACGGCAAAAGGATGGCGATGGACGGTTCGGGCATCGGCGTCATAAGCCTTCTGAAATTATTTCTAAGGCCGAGTCTGGGTAGTACTGTACGGATAGGGAAAGCAAATCAAGCGGCCCCTTCTATTGCGGACCTTCGGACCGGCCTTGGCGCTCCGAACCCAGCCATGCCGCCCCGGGCCCTTGGCGTCGCGCGGCGGCTTCATTAAACACGCAACAATGTCCGACACTGCAGATAACGCCCGCTACGATTTCGCCGCCGCCGAGCCGCATTGGCAGGCCGCGTGGGAGCAAGCCGCCTGTTTCAAGGCTGAGGACGTCCCGAATTCGGGCCGGCCGAAATACTATGTTCTTGAAATGTTCCCGTACCCTTCGGGGAAAATCCATATGGGGCATGTGCGCAACTACACGCTGGGCGACGTGGTGGCGCGCTATAAGCGGGCCACGGGCTTCGACGTGCTGCATCCCATGGGCTGGGACGCGTTCGGCCTGCCGGCGGAAAACGCCGCCCGCCAGCGCAAGACTGACCCCGCGAGCTGGACCTATGCCAACATCGCGGCGATGCGCGCCGAATTGAAGCGCATGGGCCTGTCGCTCGACTGGGCCCGAGAATTCGCCACCTGCGATCCCGAATATTACGGCCAGCAGCAGAAAATCTTCCTGGATTTCTGGAAGGCCGGGCTGGTCGAGCGCCGCGCCTCCGCGGTGAACTGGGACCCGGTGGACAACACCGTGCTCGCCAACGAGCAGGTGATCGACGGGCGCGGCTGGCTCTCCGGTGCCCTGGTCGAAAAGAAATTCCTCGCCCAATGGTTCCTGAAAATCACGGATTTCGCCCCGGAACTTCTGGCCGGGCTGCAAGACCTTCCGCGCTGGCCCGAGCGCGTGAAACTGATGCAGGAAAACTGGATCGGCCGCTCGGAAGGCGCGGAAGTCACCTTTACGCTGACCGCGCCGGTCGACGGGCTGGATGGCGTCACCGTGTACACCACGCGGCCGGACACGCTGTTCGGCATGTCGTTCCTCGCCATCGCCCCGGAACACCCGCTCGCCCAGGCAGTCGCGGTGCACAACGAGGAGGCCGCCGCCTTCATCCGCGCCTGCGCCGCGCACGGCACCTCGGAAGCGGCGATCGAATCCGCCGAGAAGGAAGGGGTCTTCACCGGGGTTTCCGTGGTCAACCCGTTCAACGGCCAGGCCTTCCCGGTGTGGATCGCCAATTTCGTGCTGATGGAATACGGCACCGGCGCGATTTTCGGCTGCCCCTGCGGCGACCAGCGCGACTTCGAGTTCGCCCGCAAATACGGGCTGCCCATTCCCATCGTCGTCGCGCCCAAGGATGCCGGGCCGGATTTCGCCCTCGAGGACAAGGCGTTCGATGGCGACGGCGTGATCGTCAACTCGGGCTTCCTCAACGGGCTGGCGACCAGGCAAGCGAAATCCGCCGCCATCGCCCGGCTGGTGGAAATGGGCGTCGGCAAAGCGGTGGTGAACTGGCGCCTGCGCGACTGGGGCATTTCCCGCCAGCGTTATTGGGGCTGCCCGATCCCGGTGATTCACTGCGAGGATTGCGGCGCGCAGCCGGTGCCGGCCGACCAGCTGCCGGTGACGCTGCCCCAGGACGTGACCTTCGACCGCCCCGGCAACCCGCTGGACCATCACCCGACCTGGAAGCATGTGGCCTGCCCCGCCTGCGGCAAGCCGGCCACGCGCGAGACCGACACGTTCGACACGTTCATCGACAGTTCCTGGTATTTCGCCCGGTTCTGCGCCCCGCATGCGCAAACACCGACCGATCTTGCCGCGGTCAACCACTGGCTGCCGGTCGACCAATATGTCGGCGGCATCGAGCATGCGATCCTGCATTTGCTCTATGCCCGCTTCTTCACCAAGGCGATGCAGAAGACCGGCCATGTGAACGTCACGGAGCCTTTCGCCGGGCTGTTCACCCAAGGCATGGTCACCCACGAATCCTACAAGGATTCCGAAGGCAACTGGCTGTACCCGGAAGAGGTGCAGAAGGACGCCGACGGCAGCGCCACGCATGTGACCACCGGCCTGCCGGTAACCGTCGGCCGCATCGAGAAAATGTCGAAATCCAAGCGCAATACGGTAGATCCGGGCGTGATCATCGACCGTTTCGGCGCCGATACCGCGCGCTGGTTCGTGCTCTCCGACAACCCGCCGGAACGCGACGTGGAATGGACCGAGACCGGCGCGCAAGGCGCGTTCCGCTTTGTGCAGCGCGTGCACCGGCTGGCCGGGGTGATCGCCGCCGCGCCGCGCGTCGCCGCACCCGCTTCTTTCACCGGCGAGGCCAAAAAGCTGCGCCAGCTCACCCACCGCGCCATCGCCGCGGTGACCGAGGCGCTCGACACGTTCGCCTTCAACGTCGCCGTCGCCCGCATCTATGAGCTCGCCGGCGCCCTGGCCGGCCCCACGCCGGCGGACGAAGCGCTGCTCTGGGCGCGCTTCGAGGCGATGGACACGCTCGCGCACCTGGTCGCGCCGATGATGCCGCATCTGGGCGAGGAGATTTTCGCCAGACTCCATCCCGGCGCGGGGCTGGTAGCGCAAAGATCCTGGCCGGTGGCGGACAAGGCGCTGCTGGAGGTCGACGAGGTCACGCTCGCCGTGCAGGTGAACGGCAAGCTGCGCGGCACCATCATTGTGCCCGCCGGCAACGATTCCGAGGCCAATATCGCCCTTGCCGCCGCGGCGGTCTCGACATCGCTGCAAGGTGTGACCATTGTGAAGCGCATCCATGTGCCGGATAGGATCGTGAACTTTGTGGTCAAGGCTTAAACCGCTTCTGCTCCTTCTGCCGCTCGGCGGGTGCGGCTTCACGCCGCTCTACGGCCAGAGCGGCGATAGCACCGTCGCGGCCAAGCTCGACACGATCCAGGTGCAGAATATCCCCGAGCGCACCGGGCAGATGCTGCGCCTGGCCCTGGAAACCCAACTGCATGCCGACGGCGCGCCAACCGAGCAGATCTACAGCCTGGCGGTGAGCTATGGGCTTGGCGCCGCCAACGTTGCCGAACAGCAGGACAGCTCCTACACCCGCGAGCGCTTCAGCGGCACCGCCCATTGGGCCCTGACCCCGGTCGGCGCACCCGGCCGCCCGCTGGCGCAAGGCACCGTCACCACCCAGGACGCGCTAAACGTCATCAACGAGCAATATTTCGCGCTGCAGCTGGAAACCACCACGGTCCAGCAGCAGGTCGCCAACCAGCTGGCGGCGCAGATCACCGCCCAGGTCGCGGCTTACTTCAAGACCCATCCGAATTCTTAGAACAGCAAGGCTACTTTTTGTGAACAAAAAGTAGTTTTTTGTCAGTTTGGTCCGTGCTGTTTCAACGTCTCAGGCCCAGCATAAACGAAAGTTTTTGCGCCGCTTTTTTCAAAAAGCGGCCTCTTTCTTACTAAACTTCCTTCAGGAGACGGCATGAAGATCGAAGCCGGGCGGATCGACGGGTTTCTAAAGTCGCCTTCTTCACCGATCATCCTGCTGTTCGGCCCGGATGCCGGGCTGGTGGCGGAACGCGGGCTCGCTTTGGCGCGGTCGGTCGAGGGCGCGATGCACGACCCGTTCCGTTTCGCCGAATTGCACAGCCCCGATGGGCAAACCCTGCTGGGCGAGGCCACCGCCGCCGCGCTGACCGGCGGCCGCCGCGTGGTGCGGGTGCGCGAGGCGCAGGAGACGCTGGTCAAGGCGGTTGAAACGCTCGCCAAAAACCCGCCGGAGGCGCTGGTGATTCTGGAAGCGGGCGAGCTCACCGGCAAATCGAAGCTGCGCGCAGCCTGCGAGAAATCCACCGCCGCCGCCGCCATCGCCTGCTACGCCATCGACAGCACGCGCCTGCCCCAGGCAGTGACCGCGCGCCTGCGGGCGCACAACATCGCCATCGACGCCGATGCCGCCGCCTGGGTCGCGGACAACATCGCCGGCGAGGAAGGCCCGCTGCGTCAGGCGGTGGAGCTTCTGGCGCTTTATGCCGGCAACGAGCCGCGCTTGACCCTGGCGGATGTGTCCGCCGCGCTCGCCGATGGCGGCGACGGCTCGGTGCAGGAGGCAGTGGACGCGACTCTCGGCGGCGACCC
>NZ_DATLPB010000067.1:0-23243 GCF_035535915.1 Acidocella sp. | reverse complement strand
CCCTTCTGCACTGGCATGTATTTGTTCCCTCAATCTTGTTAGTCGCTCCCTGCATAATAGTGCAGAGTTGCGTCGCTTGTAGCGGAGGGCTTGGATCAGCGCCAGGGGATTTTTTCGCTTCGGTATAGTTATTATTAGTTTTAGGTAAACTAACAACCCGCGGCGCCGGCCGGCCGCGGCCAGACGGCGCCATGCCGCGATCGGCCCTCAACCGCATGAATGCACGCTGTTTCAGCGCCCGAGCCCGCCTGGGCGGGCCTCTTGCGCCGCCATTTCTTACCTAACGAAAGCGGCGGCTGGTCGTGCCTCAGCGTTGCCGCACGTACCGCCCCGGGGCCGGTTCCAGCACGGAAAGATCGGCGTCAGGTCGGCCTTCGGGCGGCGGCGGCACCGGCGCACCGGAACGCGCGGCAAGCCAGCCGGCCCAGGACGGCCACCAGGAGCCTTGCTGGCAAACCGCGGCTTCCTGCCATTCCTCGGGCGGCACGTAGAGATCGCCCGGCTTGCGGTTGAGCAGGCAGAAATGCCGGTGCCGGTGCCCAGGCTCGCTGACCACTCCGGCATTATGCCCGCCGGAGGTGAGCACGAAGGTGACGTCGCCCGGGTTCAGCATCTGGAACTTATAGACCGAGCGCCAGGGCGCGATATGGTCGGTCTCGGTGCCGATGAGGAATACCGGCAAGCGGATGTCGGCGAGCGAAATCTTCCGCCCCCCCGCCAGAAACCGCCCCTCGGCCAGGTCGTTCTCCAGGAACATCGCGCGCAGATATTCCGAATGCATGCGATAGGGCATGCGCGTCGCGTCCATGTTCCAGGACATCAGATCGTTCGGATGGTCGTCCTCACCCAGATAATAACGGCGCACCAGATGCGACCAGATCAAATCGTTGGTGCGCAGCATCTGGAAGGCGCCCGCCATCTGCGAGGAATCCAGGTAGCCCTGCGCCCACATCACGTCGTCGAGAAACGCAAGCTGCGTCTCGCTGATGAAAAGCTGCAGCTCGCCGGCTTCGGTGAAATCGGTCTGCGCGGCAAGGAGCGTCAGACTGGCGAGGCGGTTGTCATGGTCGCGGGCCATGGCAGCGGCGGCGACCGCGAGCAGCGTGCCGCCCAGACAATACCCGACGGCGTGGATTTTCGCCCCGTCGCAAATGGCGCTGACCGCATCGACCGCCGCCATCACGCCGCAGCTTCGGTAATCGTCCAAGGCAACGTCGCGCAACGACTGGTCCGGATTGCGCCAGGAGATGCAGAACACGGTGAATCCCTGAGACACCAGGTAGCGCACCATGGAGTTTTGCGGCGACAAATCCAGGATGTAATATTTCATGATCCAGGCCGGCACGATCAGGAGCGGCTCCGGACGCACCGTGGCGGTCGTGGGGCTGTACTGGATCAGCTCGATCAGGTTGTTGCGGAACACCACCTGGCCGGGGGTGATGGCCACGTCCTTGCCGGGGACCAGCGGCAATTCCTGCTCGCGGGTGGTGCCGGCCGCGACCAGGTCGGCGATGAAATGCTTGCTCCCCTCCTCCAGATTGGCAAAGCCGGTGGTCTGGCACGCGGCCAGCACCTCCGGGTTGAGGAAAGGCAGATTCGGCGGCGCGAACATATCAAGGACCTGCCGCGTCATGAAACTGACGAACCGCTCATGCGGCTTCGACAGGCCGGGCAGCCCCGTGGTGGCCATTTGCCAGAAACGTTCCAGGCGCAGGAACTTTTGCTGCGCCAGGGCGAAATACCCGCGTTGCCAGCCGGAATCGAGAAAACGATGATCTTCCGGGGCCGGAGCCAGCGTCTCTTCCGGCAGGCCGATGAACTGGCGCAGCAGCGCGGTGGCGTCCGTCGCCGCCAGGTGGAACAGAGCCGCCTGCCGCCCCGGCTGGTTGGCGAGAAGCATGAACCAGTCCGCCCAGGCGATGGCGAGGGCAACCGGCGACAGCCCGCCGGTGAAGCGCGCCTGGGCGGCATGCAGCCGGCGGTCGAAATTACGTACAGCCTCCGGCTCGGTGAGCGCCGGCTGCATTGCCGGTACCGGCGAAACCGCGGCCGGTGGCGCGGGCTCCGGCGCCACTTTGCCCACTTTGCCCATCCGCGCGCGCGAAGCGCTGCCGCCGCTCAACAAATCAGTGGTATCGGGCATAACGCGAATAACCTTTCATCGTGGAGAGGCTGATTGGCGGCGGCCGGGATCGCTGAACAATATCGTTCAGCCGGGCGATGCGCCCGTCAGCCGGCAAGCGCAAGAACGCGCATCACGGTTGCGTGAAATCGCTTTTTTTGGCGTCGACGCTGGGCCGCTCCTGGGCGGCGGGCCACGGGTTGGGGCGTTCCATCATCGCGCTCAGCAGCACCGCGTTGGCACGCATCAGGGCCTGGCAGTACGCCATATGCGCCTGGGCGACGCTGCGCGCGGCTTCGCTGAACCGCTCGAACATCCGGGTCGAGGGCATCATCTTTTGCTGCGCGAGCAGCATGTTTCGCGACAATTCGAACATCGCGAGCGGGTCCCCGGGGTAACGCTGACTCTGAAACTGGTCCGGCATGGATGCTGTTCCTCTCAACGGCCCCCAATACGCCCATCGATTCGGCCCGCCGGCCTTGACTTCGATCAAATCATCCGACGAACGAAGCATTTCCGCTCTTTATGCCGCTCACCGGGCCGTGCTAGGCGACAAAAATGTCCGCAAGCATTGTTTCCCCCGACATCGACATCGCCCGCGCCGCGCGCCTGACCCCGATCCAGGAGATCGCCACCAGCCTCGGCATTCCGCCCGAGGCGGTGTATCGTTACGGCCCGCACAAGGCGAAAGTGGCGCTGGATTTCGCTACGCAGGCGGCCGCCCGGCCGCGCGGCAAGCTGGTCCTGGTCGCGGCGATCAGCCCGACGCCGGCCGGCGAGGGCAAGACCACGACCACGATCGGGCTGGGCGATGCGCTGCGCCGGCAGGGGGTGCGGGCCGCCATCTGCCTGCGCGAGCCCAGCCTCGGGCCATGCTTCGGCGCCAAAGGCGGGGCCACCGGCGGCGGCTACGCCCAGGTCGTGCCGATGGAGGACATCAACCTGCATTTCACCGGCGACCTGCACGCCATCTCGGCCGCGCATAATTTGCTCGCCGCGATGATCGACAACCATATTTACTGGGGCAACGCACTGGGGCTGGACACGCGGCGCATCGCCTTCCGGCGCGTGGTCGACCTCAACGACCGGGCCTTGCGCGACATCGTGGTGAGCCTGGGCGGCGCGAATAACGGCACGCCGCGGCAAACCGGGTTCGACATCACCGCCGCCAGCGAGGTGATGGCGATCTTCTGCCTCGCCCGTTCCCTCAAGGATCTGGAGACCCGGCTCGGCAATATCGTGATCGGCCGTGACATGGCCAAACGGCCGGTCCGCGCCCATGAACTGAACGCCGCCGGCGCGATGACGGCTTTGTTGAAGGACGCGTTCGCGCCGAACCTGGTGCAGACGCTGGAAGGCACGCCGTCTTTCATCCATGGCGGGCCGTTCGCCAACATCGCGCATGGCTGCAACTCGATCCTCGCCACGGAGACCGCGCTCGGCCTGGCCGATTACGTGGTCACCGAGGCCGGCTTCGGCGCCGATCTCGGCGCCGAGAAATTCCTCGACATCAAATGCCGCGAGGCCGGCCTTGCGCCCGCCGCCTGCGTCGTGGTGGCCACCGTGCGCGCGTTGAAAATGCATGGCGGGCTGGGGCTGAAGGAACTCGGCCCAGAAAATGTCGCGGCGGTGCAGGCGGGCTGCGCCAACCTCGTGCGCCATGTGCGCAACATGCAGAAATTCGGCCTGCCGGTGGTGGTGGCGATCAACCGTTTCACCGCCGACACCCCGGCCGAACTCGCCGCCGTGGCAGCCGCCTGCCAGGCGATCGGCGTGCAGGCGGTGCCCTGCAACCATTGGGCCGAAGGCGGCCAGGGCGCGCTGGCGCTGGCGGAAGCGGTGATGGCGCTGGCCGAGCAGCAATCTTCCTTCCGGCTCCTCTACCCCAACGACATGAAGCTGGAGCAGAAGATCCGCACCATCGCGACGGAGATCTACGGCGCCGCGGAAGTGAGCTTCGAGCCGGCAGCGCAGAGCCAGTTGCAAGCGTTCGAGGCGGCCGGCTTCGGTGCCCTGCCGGTCTGCATGGCCAAGACGCAGTATAGTTTTTCCGCCGACCCGGCTTTGAAGGGCGCCGCGGAAAACTTCAACCTGAGAGTCCGCGAGGTCCGGCTCTCCGCCGGTGCCGGTTTCGTGGTGGCGCTGTGCGGCGAGATCCTCACCATGCCCGGCCTGCCCCGCCACGCCGCGGCGGAGGAGATCTATATCGACGCCGATGGACAGATCGGCGGGCTTGCCTAGAAAATAAGGACAGCAAGCGCTACTTTTTGTAGGCTGTATCGGCGACACCACCCAGGACCCAGCATAAATAAAAGTTTTTACGCCGCTTTTTTCAAAAAGCGGCCGCTTTCTTAATCCGTGTTGCACCTTCGCGCGCGGCATGCCAGACATTCGCCAACGACATAATTCAAAGTTGGGACGAAACGATTGGCTGAAGCGGTTCTAGAGACCACCGGTCTCACCAAGATTTTCAACAGTTTCACCGCTGTCAGTGACGTCAGCCTGCGCGTGATGGCGGGCAGCATCCATGCGCTGATCGGCCCGAACGGGGCCGGGAAAACGACTTGTTTCAATTTATTGACGAAATTCCTGCAGCCCAGCGCCGGCACGATTCGCTACAAGGGCGAAGACATCACCGGCTTGAAGCCCGCCGAGGTGGCGCGCCGCGGCATGGTGCGCAGCTTCCAGATCTCCGCCGTGTTCGGCCATCTCACCGCATTGGAAAATGTGCGCGTGGCGTTGCAGCGTGCACGCGGCGGCAATTTCGATTTCTGGCGCAGCGACGCGGTGCTGCGGCGCTTCAACGACCGCGCGCGTGAATTGCTCGCCGCCGTCGGGCTGACCGATGCCGCGCAGATTCCGGCAGCGGAACTTTCCTATGGCCGCAAGCGGGCTTTGGAAATCGCCACCACGCTGGCGCTGGAGCCGGAGCTGATGCTGCTCGACGAGCCGACCGCCGGCATGACCGAGACCGACGTGGCGCGCATCGTCGAGCTGATCAAAACCCTGCGTGCGGGCCGCACGATTCTCATGGTCGAGCATAATCTCTCGGTGGTGTCCGGACTCTCGGACCGCATCACTGTGCTCACGCGCGGCAAGATTTTGGCCGAAGGCGATTACCAGACGGTCTCCCGGAACCCGGACGTGATCACCGCTTATCTGGGGACCGACCATGCTTGAAGTGGAGGGCCTGAACGCCTGGTACGATGAAAGCCACGTGCTGCACGGCATGCATTTCACGGTGCGCGAAGGCGAGCTGGTAACGCTGCTCGGCCGCAACGGCGCCGGCAAAAGCACGACGCTGAAAGCGATCATGGGGCTGCTGCCCAAGCGCACCGGCAGCATCCGCTTCCGCGACCAGGAACTGATCCGCGCCCGGCCGGACATCGTGGGCCGTGCCGGCATCGGTTTCTGCCCTGAGGATCGCGGCATTTTTGCCGATCTCTCGGTGCAGGAAAACCTGCTGCTGCCGCCGGTCGTGGGCCCGGGCGGCATGAGCATCGCCGACATCCACGCGCTGTTTCCGAATCTCAAGGAGCGGGCGAAAAGCCCCGGCACCAAACTCTCCGGCGGTGAGCAGCAGATGCTGGCGATCGCGCGCATCCTGCGCACCGGCGCGAAACTGCTGCTGCTCGACGAACCGACCGAGGGGCTGGCGCCGGTGATCGTGCAGCAGATCGGCCGGATGATCGCCGAGATCAAGCGGCGCGGTTTTACCGTGCTGCTGGTGGAACAAAATTTCCGCTTCGCGGCGAAACTGGCAGACCGGCACTACGTGGTCGAGCACGGACAGGTCGTGGACATGATCCAAGCCGATCAGCTCGAGAACCGCATGGAGGCGCTACAGCAACGCCTGGGGATCTGACCGCCAACCATACCAACCAAAAAACTAAATCCTGAGGAGACACCACCATGAAAATCACAAGACGTTCCGTTCTCGGCACCGCAGCGGCGGCCGCCGCCGCGGGCGCATTGCCCAGCCAGCCGGCACGCGCCGCGAACAAAAAACTCACCATCGGCGTGTGCAGCGATTTTTCCGGCCCCTATAGCGATATCGGCGGCGAGACTTCGGTCGCCTGCGTGCGCCAGGCGCTGCAGGATTTCGGCGCCGCCAACAAAGGCTACGACATCACCGTCATCCAGGGCGACCACCAGAACAAGCCCGATGTCGGCGCCGGCCTGGCGCGGCAATGGTTCGACAATGGCGTCGATCTGCTCATCGACGTACCCAATTCCGCCGTCGCACTCGCGATCGCCGGCGTCGCCGCGGAAAAGAACAAGACCTACATCAATTCCAACGCCGGCACCACGCTGCTGACCGGCGCGAAATGCAACGCGCAGACCATTCACTGGACCTACGACACCTACATGCTGGCGCATTCCACCGGCGGCGCGATGGTGGCGGCGGGCGGCAAGAAATGGTTCTTCATCACCGCCAACTATGCCTTCGGCCAGTTGCTGCGCGACCAGACATCGGCGGTGGTGAAAGCCGCTGGCGGCACCGTGGTCGGCGATGTCGACTATCCGTTTCCGCAGACCACCGATTTCTCATCTTATCTGGTGCAGGCGCAGTCTGCCGGGGCCAACGTGCTTGGCCTCGCGAATGCCGGCAAGGACACGGTAAACTCGATCAAGCAGGCGCATCAGTTCGGCATCACGCAGTCGGGCATGACCATCGCCGGCCTGCTGATCTTCCTCAACGACATTCACGGCATCGGGCTGGAGACCGCGCAGGGGTTGGTGCTGACCGAGAGCTTCTACTGGAACCTGAACGAGCGCACCCGCGCCTTCACCAAGCGCGTGCTGCCGAAAACGCCGGCCAACTATCCTTCGATGGGCCATGCCGGCTGCTATTCCGGCACGATGCACTTCCTCAAGGCGGTGGACAAGATCGGCGTTGATGCCGCCGCCAGCGGCGCTGCGGTGGTAACGCAGATGAAGAGCATGCCCACCGACGATGACGCGTTCGGCCATTGCTCGATCCGCGAAGATGGCCGCTTCATGTGCCCGTCTTTTCTGTTCCGCGTGAAAAAGCCTGGCCAGAGCAGCATCCCCTGGGATTATTACGATCTCGTGCACACCACCCCGGCGGACCAGACCTTCCAGCCGATGGCCACCGAAGGCTGCCCGCTAGTGAAGGCTTAAGCCCATGCTGATGATTTTCGGCAAGCCCTTGCCGCTGCTGTTCGGGCAATTGCTGCTCGGCATCATCAACGGTTCGTTCTACGCCATGCTCTCGATGGGGCTGGCGATCATTTTCGGCCTGCTGAGAATCATCAACTTCGCGCATGGCGCGCTGTTCATGGTGGGGGCCTTCGTCACCTGGGGGCTGCTCACTTATCTGTCGTTGGATTTCTGGTGGGCCTTGTTTCTGGCCCCCGTCATTGTCGGTGCGTTCGGGCTGCTGCTCGAGCGCACCCTCATCCGCCGCATCTATAAGCTCGATATTCTCTACGGCCTGCTGCTCACCTTTGGTCTCGCGCTCATCCTGCAAGGCGGCTTCACCAATTATTTCGGCAGCTCCGGCGTCAGCTACAATGCGCCGGATGCGCTTTCGGGCGTCGTCAATCTCGGTTTCATGTATCTGCCGGTCTATCGCGGCTTCGTCATTTTCGCGGCAATCCTGGTTTGTGGCGCCACCTGGTTCCTCATCGAAAAAACCCGGCTCGGCGCCTTGCTGCGCGCCGCCACGGCCAATCCCGGCCTGGTGCAATCCTTCGGCGTCAACGTGCCGCGCCTTATCGCCCTCACCTTCGCCTTCGGTGTCGGGCTGGCGGGGCTGGCCGGCGTGCTGGCGGCGCCGCTTTATTCCGTTAATCCCAACATGGGTTCGGACCTGATCAACACCGTGTTCGCGGTGGTGGTGATCGGCGGCATGGGCTCGATCGGCGGCGCCATTCTCTCCGGCTTCGCGCTTGGCATCATCGAAGGCTTCACCGACGTGTTCTATCCCCCCGGTTCGGCTGTGGTGGTGTTCGTGGTCATGGCCATCGTGTTGCTGGCGCGGCCCGCCGGCCTGTTCGGAAAGCTCGCATGAATTTCGGTTTCACCAAGGCACAGTCCATCGGCCTCATGCTGATGGTCTTGGCCATCATCCTCGCCCCGTTCTTTTTCTACCCGATCGTGGTGATGCAGGTGATGTGCTATGCCGTGTTCGCCATGGGCGCAAACCTGCTGATGGGCTCGCTCGGCCTGCTCTCGCTCGGCCAGGCGGCGTATTTCGGCCTCGGCGGCTACATCACCGGCTATCTGGTGCAGAGCCTGGGCCTGACGCCGGAGTTGGGGATCATCGCCGCCGCGCTCGGCGCCGGCGCGCTCGGCACATTGTTCGGCTGGCTCGTGATCCGCCGCCAGACGATCTATTTCGCGATGATCACCCTGGCGCTCGCGGAGATCGTCTATTTTTTCGCCGTGCAGGCCACGCGTTTCACCGGCGGGGAGAATGGCATCCAGGGCATCCCGCGTGGCGCCTTGTTCGGGGTGCTGCCGCTCGCCAACGACCGGGCCATGTATGCGCTGGTGGCGGTGATTTTTCTCGCCTGCTTCCTGTTCGTCCACCGCATCATGCATTCGCCCTTCGGCCAAGTGGTGAAGGCGATCCGTGAGAACGAACCGCGCGCCATCTCGCTCGGCTACAAGGTCGAGCAATATAAATGGGTCGCGTTCATCCTCGCCGCCATGCTCGCCGGCATCGCCGGCGGCACCAAGGCGATGGTGATGGGCATCGAGACCCTGTCCGATGTCGGCTCCGCCGCCTCCGGGCTGGTGGTGCTGATGGTGCTGCTCGGCGGCATCGGCACGATTTTCGGGCCGCTGATCGGCGCGCTCATCGTCGTCGCCATGCAATATTACCTGGCGCCGTTCGGCGCCTGGGTGATCGTCATCCAGGGCGTCATTTTCGTCGCCTGCGTGCTGGTGTTCCGCCGCGGCGTGATCGGCGAACTGGCGGTTCGGCTGAAGACCGCGCTTTAGGAAAGAAGGAAGCAAGCAGCCGCTTTTTTGAAAAAAAGCGGCGCAAAAAACTTTTATTATGCTGGGCCATGGGCATTGTCGCCGACACAGCCCATGACCCAGAGTAAATAAAGTTTTTTTGCTACTTTTTGTTCACAAAAAGTAGTGCTTCCTTTCTTCTATTTTCAGGACAGCGGCGGCAGTCGCGCGCCGTCCGGCGCTTGCGTCCGGGCGGTGTTCATCACCAGGCCGAGCAGGCCGTAATAGCCGGCGATGGCGACCAGGTCGAGCATTCCCGCCTCGCCGAACTGGCGCACGGCGCGGGCATATGTGCCATCGCTGACGCTGCGATGCGTCTCCAGCTCGGCGAGAAACTCCCAGGTCACGGCTTCGTCCTCGGGCATCAGTTCCGGCCGGCGGCCCTCGGCGATGGCGGCGACCACCAGCGGGCGCACGCCTTCCTGCAAGGCCAAAGGCTGATGGATCGCCCATTCCACCTGCTGGCTGTAGGCGCGGGCCACGACCAGGATGGCGAATTCGCGGATGCGGCCGGGCAGGGGGCTCTCATAGCGCAGATAGGCGCCGAGTTTTTCCACGCGGCCGAGCAGTGCCGGGTTGCGCAGCAGCGGAATGAACGGGCCCTGGAACACGCCGCGCGCGCCGCCGAGCAGCGCCTCTTTCGCCGCCGCTTGGGCCGGCGTCAGATCGGCCTCGGCGATCGGGGGCAGCCGGTCCACGCTCATCGCTCGCCGGCCCGCAGGGCGGGAAAGCGCCGGCGTTTCGGCGGCGCCGGTTCGTGGAGCAGCGCCTCCACCTCCTCGGACCGGGCGATCACCTGCTCCCGCGCATAGGCTTCGTGGTTCGCCTCGATGGTGGCGATGTCATACAGATAATTGACCATGATGCCGTACGATTCCTTGAGGCCGCGCGGCTCGGAATTGCCCATCCAATTGATCCGTTCCAGCCGCGCGCCGTTGCCGAGATGGAAGCGCGCCACCGGATCCTGCGCGCCCCGGCCCTTGCGCACGCTGGTCAGATAGGCGGCGCAGAGCCGCAGCAGCGGGGCTTGCAGCGCAGCGGCGGCCGGGCCGTCCCACCATTTCGGCAAGGCCAGCGCCGCACGGTCCGCCGGCCACAGGGCGTTCGCCAGCAGGCTTTCGTCGGAGCCATGCTTGGCCAGCCAGCTCGCGAAGCCGGGCACCGGGGAGAGGGTCGAAAACCGCACGAGCTGCGGCAATTCGGTGCGCAGCTCTTCCACCACCTGCTTGATCAGGAAATTGCCGAAGGAGACGCCGCGCAGCCCATCCTGGCAGTTCGAGATGGAATAGAAAATCGCCGTGTCGGCCTGGGCGGCGCTCAGGCGCTGTTCCTCCTCATCGGTGTCGCGCGCCAGCAGGCTCCGCACCTCGCCGGCCAGGCCGGTCACCAGGGCGACCTCGACGAAAATCAGCGGCTCGCCGGGCAAAGCCGGGTGGAAGAAGCCGAAGCAGCGCCGGTCCGACGCCAGGCGACGGCGCAGATCGTCCCAGCCCTGGATTTCGTGCACCGCCTCATAGGCGATCAATTTATCCAGCACCGCCGCCGGCGTGTTCCAGTCGATCCGCCGCATTTCCAGAAAGCCCCGGTTGAACCAGGAGGCCAGCAGGTGCAGCAGGTCCGTCTCCAGCGGAAGCAGCTCCGGATGCGCCTTCGCCAGCGAAAGAATCTCCTTGCGCATCGCCACCAGCATGGCGGTGCCGCCGCGCGACATGTTCATCCGCCGCAGCAATTCCTGGCGCACCGGCTCGGCCGCGTCGGCCAGGTCGGCGGCGGTGCGCGCCGTCGCCTCGGCCAGATAGGCTTGCGCGGCGGCGGCGAGGCGCGCCGGCTCGGGCGCAAAATTCGTCGCCAGGAAGCGATAGAATTCCAGCCGCTGCGCGGCATCGAGCGTGGAGAGCACGCCGTGCAGCTCGCGCGCCACGGCCGCCCCCGACGCCTCGCCACGGTTGGAGATCAGCGTTTCGGCGAGCAGGCGGGCCCGCTCTGCGGGGCCGATGGAAGTGGCCGGCAACAGCGCGAAACGCCGGCCGCGATCGGCGATCGAGGCCCACACCCGGTTCATCCCCAGACGCTCGATCCAGGAGCGGGCAAAGATGGCCTTGGCTTCCGGCTTGGCAGGCGGCACTGTAACTTGGACGTCGGGCATCAGGCGTTCCCCTCTGAAGACGACGAGGCCAAACTACGCAGTGTCTTGCGCGAGTTCAATCAGGGTTATTAGTAACGATTAGATCGCGGAGACTCTTTCATGCTTGGCAAACTCGAATACCTGATCGCCCTGGCGGCGGAGCGTAATTTTGGCCGCGCCGCGGAGCGATGCGGCGTGGCGCAGCCGAGCTTCTCCGCGGGCATCCGCGCCCTGGAAGATCTGCTCGGCGTTCCCCTGGTGCTGCGCAGCTCGCGCTTTCAGGGCTTTACGCCGGAAGGCGAGATCGTGCTGGACTGGGCACGGCGCATCACCGGCGATGTCTATGCCATGCGCGACAACGTGAATCAGCTGCGCCAGGGGATGAGCGGTCTGTTGCGCATCGCCGCGATCCCGACAGCGCTGGCGACCCTCACCGAGCTCACCACGCCGTTTCGCGAGCGCCACCCGGGGGTGCGGTTCAGCCTGCAATCCTGCACCTCCAGCGAGGTGCTGGCGCGGCTGCACAATCTCGAGATCGATGCCGGGATCACCTATCTCGACAACGAGCCGGTCGGCCGCGCCCGCTGCATTCCGCTCTATGAGGAGCGCTACCGCCTGCTCACCTCGCCCTCCGCGCCGCTCGGCGACCGCGCCCAGGTGACCTGGGCCGAGCTCGGAAAAATTCCCCTCTGTCTGCTGACGCCCGACATGCAGAACCGCCGCATCATCGACCAGCTGCTGCGCCAAAACGGGGTGGTGGCGGAGCCCACCCTCGAATCCAACTCGATCGTCGTGCTGATCAGCCACGTGCAGACCGGCCGCTGGGCCTGCGTCATGCCGGAGAAACTCGCGGAAATATTCGGCCTGACAACAAGGCTGCGCGCGATCCCGATCGTCGAGCCGGAAGAGGTCCATAAAGTCGGCCTGGTGCTGCCGGACCGCGACCCGCTATCGCCGCTCGCGGAGGCCCTGGTGGCCGAGGCGGCGCGCCTCACGCTGCTGAAGGCGTGACCGTTCAATAGGCTTGTGCTATTGCAGCACGCTTGCGTAGTATTGTGCACAAATATGAGAGGAACTACACTGTTAAATGAAGTGGAGTGCCTTTTCTCATGAGCCAATCAATTCCATCCCCCGGCTGGAACGAGACGGAAACCAACGCCCTCATCGATGCCCATCTCGGCCAGGAAGGCCCGATGCTGCCGATTCTGCACGCCCTGCAGGCGGCCTTCGGCTACATCTCCGAACCGGCGATGCGGCTGGTCGCGCAGCGGCTGAACGTCACCCGCGCCGAGGTTTACGGCGTGGCGAGTTTCTATCACGATTTCCGCCTGGCGCCGCAGGGCCGGCACCAGATGAAAATCTGCCGCGCCGAGGCCTGCCAGTCGATGGGCGGCGAGACCCAGGCGCGGGCCTTCCTCGCAGCACTCGGGCTGGAATGGGGCGGCACCACGCCGGACGGGCGGCTGACCGTGGAGCCGGTCTATTGCCTGGGCCTGTGCGCCTGCGCGCCGAGCGCCATGCTGGATGGCGAACCGCATGCGCGGATGGATCTTGAGGGGCTGAAGGCCCTGGCGGCGGAGGCGGTCTGATGCGCATTTTCGTGCCGCAAGACAGCGCCGCCCTGGCGCTTGGCGCCGACCGCATCGCCCAGGCGATCCGCCGTGACGCCGCCGCGCGTGACCGCGACGTGACCCTGGTGCGCAACGGCTCGCGCGGCCTGTTCTGGCTGGAGCCGCTGGTGGAGATCGAAACCGCGGAAGGCCGTGTCGGCTTCGGCCCGTTCACCCCGGCCGACGTGCCGGCTCTGTTCGGCGACCTCACGGCGCATCCGAAATATCTCGGCCTCGTGGAGGAGATTCCGTTCCTGAAGAAGCAGCAGCGCCTGACCTTCGCGCGCTGCGGCCTCGCCGACCCGCTGGACCTCGACGCCTATCGCGCCTTGGGCGGCTTTGCCGGCCTGGAAAAGGCCCGTGCCATGAGCCCCGCCGAAATCTGCGCCGAGGTGAAGGCCTCCGGCCTGCGCGGCCGCGGCGGGGCCGGCTTTCCCACGGGCATCAAGTGGGAAACCGTCCGCACCGCGTCCGCCGAGCAGAAATACATCGTCTGCAACGCCGATGAAGGCGATTCCGGCACCTTCGCCGACCGGCTGATCATGGAAGCCGACCCGTTCTGCCTGGTCGAAGGCATGGCCATCGCCGGGCGCGCGGTCGGGGCGACCCGCGGCTATATCTACACGCGTTCGGAATATCCTTATGCGATCCGCATGATGAGCGCGGCGATCGACCTCGCCGCGCGCGCCGGGCTGCTGGAAGATTTCCGCCTGGAAGTGCGCGAGGGCGCCGGCGCCTATGTGTGCGGCGAGGAGACCGCGTTGCTCGACAGCCTGGAAGGCAAACGCGGCCAGGTGCGGGCAAAACCGCCGATCCCGGCGCTCATCGGCCTGTTCAGCAAGCCGACCGTGATCAACAACACCATCTCGCTCGCCGCCGTGCCGTGGATTCTCGCCGAGGGCGCGCCAGCCTACGCCGCCTTCGGCATGGGCCGCTCGCGGGGCACCATGCCGGTGCAGCTGGCCGGCAACATCAAGCATGGCGGCCTGTTCGAAACCGCGTTCGGCATCACCCTCGGCGAGCTGATCGATGATATCGGCGGCGGCACTTCCTCCGGCCGGCCGGTGCGCGCGGTGCAGGCGGGCGGCCCGCTCGGCGCCTATTTCGCCGTTAGCCAGTTCGACACGCCGTATGATTACGAGGCGTTCGCCGCCAAGGACGGGCTGGTCGGCCATGGCGGGCTGGTGGTGTTCGACGACACCGTCGACATGGCGCAGATGGCGCGCTTTGCCATGGAATTCTGCGCGCATGAATCCTGCGGCAAATGCACCCCCTGCCGCATCGGCTCGACGCGCGGCACCGAAACAATCGACAAGATCATCGCCGGCGACGCGGTGGAGCGCAATCTCGCTCTGGTCACCGATCTGTGCGAGACCTTGAAATTCGGTTCGCTGTGCGCGCTGGGCGGCTTCACGCCCTATCCGGTGATGAGCGCGATCAAGAATTTTCCTGAAGATTTTCGCGGCCCGGCCGCAAAGCTGGCCGCTGAATAGGAAGTTTTCGTCATGGGCATGATTCACGAAATCGATTACGGCACCAAGCCGAGCGCCGCCACCAAGCTGGTGACGCTCACCATCGACGGGCAGCACGTCAGCGTGCCGGAAGGCACTTCGGTGATGCGCGCGGCGACCGAGATCGGCACGCAAATTCCCAAGCTTTGCGCCACCGACATGCTGGACAGTTTCGGTTCCTGCCGGCTCTGCCTGGTGGAAATCGAAGGGCGCGCCGGCACCCCGGCCTCCTGCACGACCCCCGTCGCCGAAGGCATGGTGGTGCACACACAGAACGCCAAGCTCGCGAAGCTGCGCCGCGGCGTGATGGAACTCTACATCTCCGACCACCCGCTCGATTGTCTCACCTGCTCGGCCAACGGCGATTGCGAGCTGCAGGACATGGCCGGCGCGGTCGGCCTGCGCGAGGTCCGCTACGGCTATGACGGCTCCAACCATCTCGACGCCGCCAAGGACGTTTCCAACCCGTATTTCCAGTTCGACCCGGCCAAATGCATCGTCTGCTCGCGCTGCGTGCGCGCCTGCGAGGAAGTGCAGGGCACGTTCGCGCTGACCATCGAAGGCTCGGGCTTCGGCTCGAAAGTCTCGCCCGGCATGTCCGAACAATTTTTCGACTCCGAATGCGTCTCCTGCGGCGCCTGCGTGCAGGCCTGCCCGACCGCGACGCTGATGGAGAAATCGGTGATCGAGATGGGCCAGCCGGAACATTCCGCCGTGACCACCTGCGCCTATTGCGGCGTGGGCTGCTCGTTCAAGGCGGAGATGCGCGGCGAGGACGTGGTGCGCCTGGTGCCCTACAAGGACGGCAAGGCGAATCACGGCCATTCCTGCGTGAAGGGCCGCTTCGCCTATGGCTACGCCCAGCATAAGGACCGCATCACCAAGCCGATGATCCGCGCCAGGATCACCGACCCCTGGACCGAGGTGAGCTGGGAAGAGGCGATCGCCCACACCGCCGCCGAGTTCAAGCGCATCCAGCGCGAGCACGGCAAGGATGCGATCGGCGGCATCACCTCCTCGCGCTGCACGAACGAGGAAACCTATCTGGTGCAGAAGCTGATCCGCGCCGGCTTCGGCAACAACAATGTCGATACCTGCGCCCGTGTCTGCCACTCGCCGACCGGCTATGGCCTCGGCAAAACCTTCGGCACCTCGGCCGGCACGCAGGATTTCGATTCGGTCGACGAGGCGGACGTGATCCTGGTGATCGGCGCCAACCCGACCGACGGCCATCCGGTGTTCGGCTCGCGCATGAAAAAACGCCTGCGCGAAGGTGCGAAGCTGATCGTCGTCGACCCGCGCCGCATCGACCTGGTGCGCACCCCGCATGTCGCGGCATCGCACCATCTGGCCCTGCGCCCCGGCACCAACGTGGCGATCGTCAATGCGCTGGCGCATGTCATCGTCACCGAGGGCCTCGCCAACGAGGCGTTCATCCGCGAGCGTTGCGACTGGGCAGAATATGCCGAGTGGGCGGAGTTCATCCGCAAGCCCGAGCACAGCCCGGAAGCGGTGGCGATGCTGACCGGCGTGCCGGCGGCGGAAATCCGCGGCGCGGCGCGGCTTTATGCGGCGGGGCCGAACAGCGCGATCTATTACGGGCTGGGCGTGACCGAACACAGCCAGGGCTCGTCCACGGTGATCGCCATCGCCAACCTGGCGATGGCGACCGGCAATATCGGCCGGCGCGGCGTCGGCGTGAATCCGCTGCGCGGCCAGAACAACGTGCAGGGCAGCTGCGACATGGGCAGCTTCCCGCATGAGTTCCCCGGCTACCGGCACGTGTCCAACGACGCGGTGCGCGCCATTTACGAACGCGACTGGGGCGTATCCCTGTCGCCCGAGCCGGGCCTGCGCATCCCCAACATGCTCGACGCGGCGATGGATGGTTCCTTCCGCGGCCTCTATGTCCAGGGCGAGGACATCGCGCAGTCCGATCCGGACACGCGGCACATCGTCGGCGGGCTGACCGCCATGGAATGCGTGGTGGTGCAGGATCTGTTCCTGAACGAGACGGCGAACTACGCGCATGTGTTCCTGCCCGGCTCCAGCTTCCTCGAGAAGGACGGCACGTTCACCAACGCCGAGCGCCGCATCCAGCGCGTGCGCAAGGTGATGAGCCCGAAGAACGGCTATGCGGACTGGGAGATCACGCAGATGCTGGCGCGGGCGATGGGCATGAAGATGGACTACGCCCACCCGTCCGAGATCATGGACGAGATCGCCCGCACCACGCCGAGCTTTGCCGGCGTCTCCTTCGAGAAGCTGGAGCACGAAGGTTCGGTGCAATGGCCGTGCAACGAGGCGGCGCCGGACGGCACGCCGATCATGCATATCGACCATTTCGTGCGCGGCCGCGGCCGCTTCATGATCGCCGATTACGTGGCGACGGACGAGAAGACGGGGCCGCGCTTCCCGCTGCTGCTCACCACCGGCCGCATCCTCTCGCAATATAATGTCGGGGCGCAGACGCGGCGCACCGAAAACGAGAAATGGCATCCGGAAGATGTGCTGGAGATCCATCCGCACGATGCCGAAACCCGCGGCATCAAGGACGGCGAATGGGTGAAGCTGGCCAGCCGCTCGGGCGAGACGACGTTGCGCGCCAAGGTCACCGACCGCATGGCGCTGGGCGTGGTCTACACCACGTTTCACCATCCGGTGACGCAAGCCAACGTGATCACCACCGACTATTCCGACTGGGCGACCAACTGCCCAGAATATAAGGTGACGGCGGTGCAGGTGTCGCACTCCAACGGCCCGACCGAATGGCAGCGCGATTATCAGGCGCATTCCAAAACGGCGCGGCGCATCGATGCGGTGGCGGCAGAATGAGCAAGATGGAAGACCGGCTGGTCTACATGGCCAACCAGATCGGCAAGGCGTTCATATTGCGGCCGCACCAGGAGGCGGTCGACGAGACGGCCACGCATCTCAAGGCGTTTTGGGAAAAACGCATGCTGACGCGGATTTTGGCCTATATCGATGCCGGCGGCGCCGGCCTCGATGAGATCCCCAGGCAGGCTCTGTTGAAATTTCGGGAAAATTTGCCAAAGTAACGACCAGCCGAAAACGACATTTGCGTATCCCCTGTCGCCAAGACAGGGGGGCCTTTCAAATAAGAATAAAAAGAAAGGAAATGTCTCATGGGTTTGTTTGCTTTTCTCGACCGCGACCACATTGTGGCGCCTGCGGGTTTCAGCCGATGGCTGGTTCCCCCGGCGGCGTTGTGCATTCATCTCTGCATCGGCGAGGTTTACGCCTTTAGCGTGTTCAACCTGCCGCTCACCCGGCTGATCGGCCTCAAGGCGTCGGCGCCCGGTGACTGGTCGCTGGTCGATGTCGGCTGGATTTTCTCCGTCGCCATCCTGTTCCTCGGTCTCGCCTCGGCCTTCACCGGCTCCTGGCTGGACCGTGTCGGGCCGCGCAAGGCAATGACCGCGGCGGCCTTGTGCTTTGGCGGCGGCTTCCTCATCGGCGCGCTGGGCATTGAAGTGCACAATTTGCCGTTGCTGTTTCTCGGCTATGGCGTGCTCGGCGGCTGCGGCCTGGGCATCGGCTACATCTCCCCGGTGCGCACGCTGATCACCTGGTTCCCCGACCGGCCGGGCATGGCGACCGGCATGGCCATCATGGGGTTCGGCGGCGGCGCGATGATCGCCTCGCCGCTCTCGGTGGCGCTGATGCACCATTATGCAACGCCCACCAGCCTCGGCGTCGCGCCCACCTTCGTCACGCTCGGCATCGTTTATGCGGTGTTCATGCTGATCGGCGCGGCGATCGTGCGCGTGCCGCCTCCGGGCTGGCGTCCGGCGGGTTATATGCCGGCGGCCAGCACCTCACGGCTGATCTCGGATCATCACTACGAGGTCTCCACCGCGGTGCGTACGCCGCAATTCTATTTGCTCTGGGCCATTCTGTTCCTCAACGTCACCGCCGGCATCGGCGTGCTCAGCCAGGCCTCGCCGATGATCCAGGAAATGTTCCACGGCAATGTCACACCGGTGGCGGCGGCCGGCTTCGTCGGGCTGCTCAGCCTGTTCAACATGGCCGGGCGGTTCTTCTGGGCCTCCGTGTCCGACTATATCGGCCGCAAGGCGACATATTTCGTGTTTTTCCTGCTCGGCCTGGTGCTCTACGCCTCAGTGCCCAGCATCGCCCGGGCCGGCAGCATCGCGCTGTTCGTGCTGTGCTACGGCATCATCCTCAGCATGTATGGCGGCGGTTTCTCTACCATTCCGGCCTATTTGAAGGATTTGTTCGGCACCTCCTATGTCGGCGCCATCCACGGCCGGCTGCTCACCGCCTGGTCCGCGGCAGGCGTGTTGGGACCGGTGCTGGTGGACTATATCCGCCAGTATCAGATCGCCCAGGGCGTCGATAAGGCCGACGCCTATTCCGTGACCATGTACATCATGGCCGGGCTGCTGCTGATCGGCGCACTGTGCAACCTCGCGGTCGGGCCGGTCGGCACGCATATCCGCCATATTTCCGCGCCGGCGGAATGAGGAGAACGCCATGAACACCGAGACCACGAGCCTGCGGCTGGGGATTTACTGGGCCATCGTGCTCGTCCCGCTCGCCTGGGGCGTGTACCACACGCTGCTCAACGCCCTGAAACTGTTTGGCTGATTATCCGGGCGCGACGACCAGGGCCGCGCCCGCTTTGCTTATGTTCTCAGCAACGAAACAAGATTCAAGCAATAGCCGCTTGTTTCGTTGCCGCTCTTGTCTGGGGCTGCATTTTATGTGCGCCGGCATGGCTTGTTGCCGCGGAAAACGGGTGATCAACTCCGCTCTCGGGGCGCGCTTTGCGCCTTGTTGAATTGATCTCGGAGCTCGCCGCCATGAAGCTGTCCCCCCGTTCTCTTTGCCTCGGCGTCGCCGCGCTTGGCCTCGCCGCTCTGGCCATGCCGCATTCCGCGCAGGCCGCCAGCGCCGCCCTGCCGGCGAACATCACCGCGACGAAAACCATTACCTTCTGCTCGTCCCTCACGCTGCCGCCTCTGGAATTTCTCTCAGACTCGCAGCAGCCCGAAGGCTCCGACATCGATCTCGGCGATGCGCTCGCCAAACGCCTCGGCGTCACTGCGAAATGGATCAACATGCCCTTCGCCGGGCTGGTGCCGAACCTGCTCGCCGGACATTGCGACGCCGTGCTCTCCGGCCTGTTCATCAAGCCGGAACGGCTCAAGGTGATCAACGAAATCCCCTATATGTACACGCGCGAGGGCTTCCTTCTGAAGACCGGCAAGCCGTTGCTGAGCGGCCCGGGGGCCCTGTCCGGCGAAAAGGCCGCGACCGTCACCGGCACCACCGCCACCAACCTGCTGACCGCGGCCAATGTTGCGCTGGTCAAAGCCGGCAAAAAGCCGATCACCATCGTCATGTTCCCGGAGAACGCGCCGGCGCTGCAGCAAGTGCAGTTCGGCCAGGTCGCGGCCTACGGCGTCGCCTATGAGACCGCCTTGTATTACAGCGCGCTCGACCCCAGCCAGTTCGAGGTCGGCGGCCCGGCCTATTTCAAGATCCTCTCCGGCATCGGTGTGTCGAAAAGCCAACCGGGGCTACAGGCCGCCCTCACCGGCGCGCTGCACGACGTGATGGCGGATGGCACCTACGCGGCGATTTTCAATAAATGGCATATCGGCGTGGATATGCTGCCGAAGCGCTAAGTAAGTGGCCGCTTTTTGAAAAAAGCGGCACCAAAAACTTTTGTTATGCTGGGCGGAGGGGCTGAAGGTTCCGGCGGTGCGTAGCACCGTTGGAATAGCCCCGGAGGGCATGGGCTGTGTCGCGGACAACGCCCACGGCCCAGAGTAAATAAAGTTTTTTTGCTACTTTTTGTTCACAAAAAGTAGCCTTCCTTGCTTACCAGCGCTCGGTCTCAGCTTCCATACCGAGCATCTGCGCCAGCCGTTCCAGCCGGCGCAGCACTGAATCCCCGGCGAACACGCCGACCGCCTCGGTGAGCGCCAGGGTCAGCCGCCCCGGCGCGATGGAGAGCTGGGTGCCGGCCAGCAATTGCGGCGTGCCGGCGCAGAGCGTGTAGGCCAGCCGCAGGGCAACGCCGAGCGTCTCGGCCCGCCGCGCAGCCTGCATATCCAGCAGCGTGCGCGCTGGCGCCAGGAAGCCGGCGTCGGCGCAGGCTTCGTAGCGCAACGCCAAGGTCAGACCGAGAAAGGCGCGGGCGTGGTGGTCCACGCCGACGCCCGGCTGGCGAAACGCGCGCAGAAACGCCTGCTCGGCACGGTATTCCGGATGCTCGTGGCTGCCGATGTCGGAGAGCCAGCAGGCCGCTTCGCGCAGGCGCCGCTGCGCCTCGGTCTCGCCGGGAAAGAGCGGCGCGGTCCAGCCGATCAAAGCCGGGGGCAATTTCGGGTCCCGCAGCGTGCCACGGGTCAGATCGCGCCCGGCGGCGAGCAGCGGGTCTTCGGCGCGGATCTCCGCCGGGATCTGCCGGGCGAACCAGCCCTCCCGCAGCCCGTTGGCGCTGAACACCACGCGCTTGGCGCCGGAGGCGCGCAGCAGGCGGCGCAGGATCAGCGCGGCGTACGGCAAATCCTCGATGCGCCGGCGCGGCACGCCGGGCATGCGCTCGATCAGCTTGCGCCCCGCCTCGTTCACCACCCCCGCCAAGTCGCGCGCCTCTTCCCAGCCGATCGTGTAATGATGCACCATGTTCAGCGGGTAACCGGTCTGGGCGATATGGATGCGCGCCAAGGCGCGGAACCCGCCGCCCGACAAATACAGATCCCGCCCCGAAGCGGCATTGACGAAGGGCGCCGTTTCCAGCGCCGCGCTGACGATGCTGCGCGCCTTGATCAGGTCGCCGCCGGCGCGGTCGGCGAGGCGGATCACACCCACCGGCAAGGTCGCCGCGGTGCCGATGCGCCCGGCCTCCAGCCGCACAAGTTCCAGCGAGCCGCCGCCAAGATCGGCCAGGATCCCGTCCGCCGCGGGAATGCCGCACAGCACCCCCTCGGCCGCGAGTGTGGCCTCCTGCTCGCCCGAGAGGATGCTGATGCGCATGTCCGGCTCCAGCGCGTGCATGCGCTGGACAAACTCCGCCCCGTTCGCGGCGTCGCGCACCGCGGACGTGGCCAGCACCTCGAAGCAGGAGGCCCCCATGGCGCGGACGATGGCGGCGTAGCGGCACAGCACCGTCTCCGCCTGGTTCATCGTCGCCGGATCCAGGCGGCCGGTGCCGGTCATGCCTTTCGCCAGGCGCAGCACGGCTTTTTCATTGAAAATCTGCACAGGGTTGCGCGCGTCGCCCTCATACACGACGAGGCGCACCGAATTGGAGCCAAGGTCTACGACCGCCCTTCTGATAGTCTGATCCGCGACGCCGAGACGAATGTCTTCCTGGGTCAGCTGGTCCATAGGCGGCACTTTCTCGTAGATTCGGGCATCGGCTCTATCACGCAAATATGAAATTATAGGAAATCTTTTGCCTGATCGAATCCTCAGCGCAATTGCGGGTTGTCGAACCGTGGGTTGCGCCAGCGATGCAGAGCGCGGCCCAAGGCGGCGGCGAGGTCGCGCTTCTCCGTCTCGCCCAGCTGCCGCGCCACCTCCCAGGAGGTGCCGCGCGTCCTCAGCAACAATTTCGGCACTGTGCCGGCGCGCTCTTCCAGTTCCACGTTCGCCCAGGCCGGCGACAGCGACATGAGCCTCCGCCGCCCGCTGGCGTCACACCACAGCACGGAAAGCTCGGTCTCGCTCAGCCGGATGGTCTCGTACGCCCGGGCCGCGCGCACATTCACCCAGATCAGCACCAGGGCCAGCAGCAGATCCGCGCCATTGAAGCCGATCACCGGCCAGGCGCCGAGCAGCGCCATCAGGCTGGTGACGGACAGCGACGCCAGGCACATACCGGCGATGACCAATCCAAGGCCACGGCGCGATAGCGAGCGGTGCGGTTTGACTTGCGCCTCGAACATCAGCCGGGCAGCACTGGCGGTGGGCACGTCCATACCGCATAGATTGCACAGCTCGGACGACAGGCAAGGATAAAATGGCGAGACTGGCGAAAACCGCCGCACGAAAGAGTGAGGCAGCCCCTGCGCAAGCGACGAAACGCCCCGTGCGCACCCGCACCAAATTGATGAAACCGGCGGATATCGGCCCGTTCCTCACCGCCATCGCCGGCGGCAACCCCAACCCGCGCACCGAGCTCGAATACAACACACCGTACCAGTTGCTGGTGGCGGTGGTGCTGTCGGCCCAGGCCACGGACGTGGGCGTGAACCGCGCGACCAAAAAGCTTTTCGCCGTAGCACCCGGCCCGGCCGACATCGTCGCCCTCGGCGAGCCGGGCTTGAGCGACTACATCAAGACGATCGGGCTGTGGAAAGCCAAGGCGAAGAACGTCATCGCGCTCTCCCAACTTTTGCTCGAGCGCCACGGCGGCGAGGTGCCGGGCGACCGCGAGGCGCTGGAGGCGCTGCCCGGCGTCGGCCGCAAAACCGCGAACGTGGTGCTGAACGAAATATTCGGCCACGCCACCATGGCGGTGGACACGCATATTTTCCGCATCGGCAACCGCACCGGCCTGGCGCCCGGCGCCACCCCGCGCGCGGTGGAAGATTCGCTGCTCAAACGCATCCCCGAAGCGATGCTGAAACCGGCGCATCTCTGGCTGATCCTGCACGGGCGTTATCTGTGCAAAGCACGCGCCCCGGATTGCTGGCGCTGCCCGGGCGCGGCGTTTTGCACCTACGCGGACAAAACACCGATGCCGGCCGCGAAAAAGCCGAAGAAAGTGGCCGCTTTTTGAAAAAAGCGGCGCAAAAACTTTTGGTTACGCTGGGCCTGAGGCGCTCGAGCGGCACGGGCCCAGTTTAACAAAGTTTTTTTGCTACTTTTTGTTCACAAAAAGT
>NZ_DATLPB010000066.1:0-7537 GCF_035535915.1 Acidocella sp. | reverse complement strand
CCGAGATTGAAAATATGCGGCCGCCCACGGCATTGGCCGAGCAGCCGCAGCACCGCCTCATCCAAAGCGGGCCCGCCGACCTTCAACACCAGCGGATCGAGATTTCCCTGAAAAACCATGCCGTCCGGGCAAGCGGCAACCGCCGCTGGGAGGTCCGTGACGCTGTCCAGCCCGACCGCGTCGACCCCGGTCGTTCGAGCATATTCGCCGATCAGCAAGCCGGACAAGCGCGGAAAGCCGATGATTTTGACGCCCGGATTCTTCGTTTTCAGCGCCGCGACGATGCGCCGTGTCGGGGCGATGACGAAACTCCGGAACTGCTCGGGCGGAAAAATTCCGGCCCAGCTTTCGAACAGCATCACGCAATCGGCGCCTGCATCGAGCTGCGCCTGCAGATAAGCGATCGTCGCTTCGGCCAGAATATCCAGCAATGCGGCAACAAAACCGGGATTTTCATAAGCCAGCACCCGGGTGCGGGGAAACCCTCCGCCTTTGCCGTCCAGCATGTAGCAGGCGACCGTCGCCGGGCCCCCGGCAAAGCCGATCAAAGCGGTCTCCGCCGGCAAAGCGGCGCGCACAAGTCGCACGGTTTCCAGCACCGGCGCGTAGCGCCCTGGCGCGGATGCGGAATCGAGGACGGCAACGTCGCCCAAGGGCGGCAACACGGGTCCTTCGCCTTGAGCAAAGCTCAGCCCCTGACCGAGGGCCATGGGGAGGATCAGAATGTCGGAAAACAGGATCGCGGCGTCGAATCCGTAGCGGCGGATCGGCTGGAGCGTCACTTCCGTCGCGAATTCTGGGTTCAGGCAGAGCGACAGAAAGTCACCGGCCTGCTCCCGCAGCGCGCGATACTCCGGAAGATAACGCCCGGCCTGACGCATGAGCCAGACCGGCGGCGGCCAGACCGGCTCGCCCTGCAGAACTTTCAGGAGTTTCATGCCCCCCCCTAACCTTAAATTCTTTAAGTTTAAAGCGGGGATGGGGCAGTGGTACCCTGTGAATAACGGGGTTCCCCCCAAGCCGAAGGAAAGTCCACAAACTTATCCACAAGAAGAAACCAAGGATAAGCTATTGATTCTGGGGTATCTGACTCGGTTACACACAAGTTCCCGGCGAGCTTGCCAAATCTGTCCCCCGTTTACAGTTTCGGCGTTTTATCCCCATGTAGCGAACATTTCGTTGCCTCAGAACCTTTTATCCCCGGTATCAACAGCCCCATGGAACACGAACGGCTAAATATACACCTGATATCCGACGCCACTGGGGATACTTTGAACGCCCTGGCGCGCGCCGCCGTGGCGCAGTTCGACGAGCCGAACGTGATGTATCATCGCTGGTCGCTGGTCCGGACGCGGCTGCAATTGCACCGTGTCCTGGAAGGCGTGCAGGCCGAGCCGGGCCCGGTTCTGTGCAGCCTGGTGGATGACGGGCTGCGCGGCGAGCTCGATTCCGCCTGTGCGCGCATGGGGATCACCTTGCTGCATGTGCTGGACCCGGTGCTCGACATGCTGCAGGCGCAGATCGGCGCCCCGGTGAAGCACAAGCCCGGCCGGCAATATGTGCTCGATGCCGATTATTTCCGCCGCATCGATGCGATGCATTACGTGATTTCCCACGATGACGGGCAGGCGGTGCGCGGCATGGTCGAGGCCGATGTCGTGCTGGTGGGCGTGTCCCGCTCGTCCAAGACGCCGACCTGCTTTTATCTGGCCAATCGCGGCGTCAAAGCGGCCAACGTGCCGCTGGTGCCGGGCATCGCGCCGCCGGAATTCCTGCATGACGCGCCCTGCCCGGTGATCGGCCTGACCATCGACCCGAAATCGCTGATCGCCATCCGCCGGCACCGGTTGCAGCTGATCGGCCAGCCCGGCTTCGTCAACCGCGACAGCGGCGAATACGTGGATTACGTGGCGGTGGAAAAAGAGCTGCTCTGGGCGAAGCGGCTGTGCAATTCCGAAGGCTGGCCGACCATCGACGTGACGCGCCGCTCCATCGAGGAGACCGCGGCGACGGTGCTCAAACTCATGGACGCGTGGCACGTCAGGCGCAGCCGCGCGTCCGTGCCTCTCGTGCCGGCCGCTCAACCCGAAGAAGGATAAAAGCCAATGGATCTAGGTCTGCGCGGCAAGCGTGCGATCGTTTGCGCGGCGAGCAAAGGGCTGGGCAAAGCCAGCGCCATGGCCCTGGCCCGGGAAGGCGTGTCGGTGGTGATCACCGGCCGCAACGCGGCGGCGCTTGAGGAAGCGGCGGAGGAGATCCGCTCGGCGACCGGCGTGAACGTGATCGCCGCTGCGGGCGACATCACCACCAAGGCCGGGCGCGACGCGGCGCTCGCCGCCTGCCCGGACCCGGACATTCTGGTGAACAATGCCGGCGGCCCGCCGCCCGGCGATTTCCGCGATTTCACCGAGGAGATGTGGCACGCGGCGCTGAACGCCAACATGTTGAGCCCGATCGCCATGATCAAGGCGGTGTTGGACCCGATGGTCGCGCGGCGCTTCGGCCGGATCGTCAACATCACCTCGGCGGCGGTGAAATCGCCGATCCCCATTCTGGGCCTGTCCAACGGCGCGCGCGCCGGCCTCACCGGGTTCGTCGCCGGCCTGGCGCGCGATGTCGCCCGGCATAATGTGACGATCAACAATCTGCTGCCCGGCCCGTTCGATACCGACCGGCTGCGCGCCACCGCGGCGAAGGGCGCGGCGGCGGCGGGCCACAGCATCGACGAGGAGGTTCTGGCCCGTGGCCGGCAGAATCCGACCGGCCGGGTGGGCCAGCCGGCGGAATTCGGCGCCGCCTGCGCGTTCCTTTGTTCCGCCCAGTCCGGCTTCATCGTCGGCCAGAATCTGCTGCTCGATGGCGGCGCGTTCAACGCCACGATGTGAGGCCGAAAAAATGCAGAGCACGTGCTGGAAAGGTCAGAATCCCATAGTCAGGCCGGCTCCGGTGCGCTATGAACGGGGAACCGATGAGTTTGCAAATAAGCAAGTAAACCTGTCATAAAAGATCCGGGAAAAACAAAAGATTGCGAATTTGCCATGCAAGACACCCCTCCGCCCCAAAGTCCGCGAACCATAAAGCGTGATCCCGTTCCCGGGATCCCTTCGCCTGTTTTGCCGGGAGCCGGGTTGCTGTTCCTGCGCGAGGAGGAACTGCGCATCGCCCAGGATATGTTGTTCTTCGCCCTGCGCGACCTGAACGACGCGGCCGATAATCTCCTCGCCGAGTTTGGTTTTGGCCGTGCGCATCACCGCACGCTGCACTGGATCGCCCGCAAGCCGGGCCTGAAGGTGGGCGAGCTGCTGGCGATCCTCGGCATCACCAAGCAAAGCCTCACCCGCGTGCTCGGGCCGCTGATCCGCCAGGGCTATGTGGCGCAGAGTCCCGGCCAGAGCGACCGGCGCCAGCGCCTGCTCACCTTGACTGAAAAAGGCGCGGAGCTGGAACGTAAATTGTTCGAATCGCAGCGTGAGCGGTTGCTGGTCGCCTATCGCGAGGCGGGAGGCCCGGCGGTCGAAGGGTTCCGCCGGGTGCTGCGCGGCCTGACCATGCAGCAGGGGCGGGATTATATCGACAGCCTCGAAGCGCACCGGGCGAAGCCGCCGCGCATCGGCGGCTGACGCCGCATGAGTGGTGAGAGCGCGCATATCCTGCTTGTCGATGACGATTCGCGGTTGCGCACTTTGCTCAGCAGGTTCCTGACCGAGAACGGGTTCCGGGTGACCACGGCGGAATCCGCCGCCGAGGCGCGCGACAAATTGCGCTTCATGGATTTCGACCTGATGGTGCTCGACGTGATGATGCCGGGCGAAACAGGATTATCGCTCACCGGCGATTTGCGCGGCGAGCGCGCGCCGACCTTGCCGATCCTGCTGCTGACCGCGCGCGGCGCGCCGGAGGATATCGTCGCCGGCTTCGAGGCCGGGGCGGATGATTATCTCGGCAAGCCGTTCGACCCGCGCGTGCTACTGGCGCGGATCCGCGCGATGTTGCGCCGGGCCCAGCCGGCCCCAACCCCGGTCCAGGCCGGCCCGCTGCAGCTCGGCACCGCCACGTTCGACGCCGCGCGCGCCGAACTGGTGGGGCCCGATAGCCGCGTCCGCCTGACCGGCGCGGAACTTTCGCTGCTCTCGGCCTTGGCCGCGCGGCCGCACGAAATTCTCTCCCGCGAGGCGCTGGCGGCAGCACTCGGGCTGGATGACGTGAATGAGCGGGCGATCGACGTGCAGGTGACGCGGCTGCGCCGCAAGATCGAGGAAGACCCGCGTGAGCCCCGCTTCCTGCACACGGTGCGCGGCAAGGGTTATGTGCTAAAACCCGGGCCATGAAGCTGAGGCTGGGCGGATTTTCCGCCGAACGCGTGCTCCGACAATTCCTCCCGCGCAGCCTGCTCGGCCGCTCGCTGCTGATCGTGCTGGTGCCTCTGGTGCTGCTGCAGGCGGTGGCGCTGCAGATTTTCTACGGCAGCCATCTCGACGAGCTCTCGCGCCGCCTGGCGGGCAGCGTCGCCGGCGAGGTCGCCTTCATGGTCGACGAGATCGCCCGCGACCCTTACACGCGCGGCCTGACGATCCAGGAGACCGACGCGCATTTCGGCTTCAGCACGGTGTTTTTGAGCGGCCAGCGGCTGCGGTCTCTGCCGCCCCCGGATGCGCCGGGACCGGTCGACAACGATCTCGAAGGGGGGCTGAAAACCGACATGCGCCGGCCCTTCACCGTGAGCTGGAACCATTCCGCCGATTTCATCCGCGTGAACGTGCAGATGGCCGATGGCGTGCTGCGCATCGATGTGCCGCGCAAGCGGCTGTATATCGGCACGCTGTATATCTTCTTTCTCTGGCTGATCGGCACGGCGCTGCTGCTGTTCGGCATCGCCGCGCTGTTCCTGCGCACCCAGGTGCGCGGCATCAAGCGCCTCGCGGTGGCGGCGGAGAGCTTCGGCATGGGCCGCGATGTCGGGCCGATCCGCCCGGAAGGGGCGATCGAGGTGCGGCGCGCCGCGGCGGCGTTCAACCGCATGCAGGACCGGGTGCGGCGGTTCCTGGCGCAACGGACGACGATGCTGGCCGGGGTGTCGCACGATTTGCGGACGCCCTTGACCCGGCTGCGCCTGGCGCTCGCGATGCTGCCGGAAATTCCGCCCGGCGAAGCGGCGGATATGAATACCGACATCGAGGAGATGGAGAAGCTGATTTCCGTCTATCTCAGCTTCGCCCGTGGCGAGGGCAGCGAGCAGGCGATGCCGACCGATATTTCCCTCCTGCTCGACGATGTGGCGGTGGCGGCGCGGCGCAGCGGCGCGGTGATCGATTGCGACGTGCCGGACAGCCTGGTCGCGACGCTGCGGCCGGAGGCGATCCGTCGCGCGGTGACCAATCTGGTGGACAATGCCCGCCGCCATGCGCGGCATGTCTGGCTGATGGCGACCGCCACAAGGCGCACCTTGCGCATCATCGTCGACGATGACGGGCCGGGCATTCCGGCGGCGCAGCGCGAGACCATGCTGCGCCCGTTCGAGAGCGCCGATGCCGGCGGCACCGGCCTCGGCCTCGCCATCGCCAAAGACATCGTCGGCGCGCATGGCGGCGATCTGCTGCTGCTCGACCGGCCGGGCGGCGGGTTGCGGGTGGTGATCGAGCTGCCGGGGTAGGAAGAGAAAGGAAGGCTACTTTTTGTGAACAAAAAGTAGCAAAAAAACTTTGTTAATTGGGCCGCGCTGGTTTCGTTGTCACGGGCTTAAACGAGCGCCGGTCGGCATCAGGCGAACTTCTCGCCTGCCCGCGCCGCCTCGATCTTGGCAATGTCGATCCGGCGCATGGTCATCATGGCCTCCATCGCCCGTTTCGCCGCCGCACGATCCGGATCCTGCATGGCGGCAATCAAAGCGCGCGGCACGATCTGCCAGGAAAAACCCCAGCGGTCCTTGCACCAGCCGCAGGCGCTTTCGCTGCCGCCATTGCCGATGATCGCGTTCCAATAGCGATCGGTTTCCGCCTGGTCTTCGGTCATCACCTGGAAGCTCACCGCCTCGTTCGGTGCAAATGTAGGGCCGCCATTCAGGCCGACGAAGGCTTTGCCGAGCAGGGTGAATTCGATGGTCAATTCGCTGCCCTGTTCACCGCCAGGATAATTGGATGGACTTTGAAGCACCGGCCCGAGATGGCTGTCAGGAAAGATGGCGGTGTAGAATTCCGCTGCTTTCCGCGCTTCGCCATGGTCGAACCACAGACAGGTGACGATTTTGTCGTTCATCGCGATGTCCCCACCAGTTCCAAGAGGGGGGACCTTAGCACGACATGCCGACGAGATCTTGGCTGATCGAATTCGGTGGAGGCGCCTAATGTGCCCCGTAATAGACGCCGGAAAGTTCCGTAATGATGGTTTCCCGCGTGAGGCCCGCCGGCAAGGGAGGCAGCAGCCTTACCGTCACGGTCCCGGATGTTTTGACGAAAGCGCGGGGTCCCCAGCAGGCGCCGGAATCGGTGGTGGCGGGGAGCACCGGCACGCCGACGCTTTTGGCGAGGGCGACGATGCCGGGCTGGAGATCGGCACGCGCGCCCGGCGCGACGCGCGTGCCTTCGGGGAAAATCACCACCTGCCGCCCGGCGGCGGCGGCGGCGCGGCAATCCTGCAGCAGCTTGCGCAAGGCCGGCGCGGCACCGCTGCGGTCCACCGGGATCATCCCGGTCGGCGCCAGCAGGGGCCCGAACACGGGGATCTTCCGGAGTTCCTTCTTGAACACCAGGGCCGGATACGGCAGCGCCACCAGCCAGACCAGAATATCCAGGGCCGATTGGTGCTGCGCGGCGATGATCGCGCCGCCGGCGGGCAGGTTTTCCAGCCCCTCGACCCCGATATGGATGCCGCAGCATCGCCGCAGGGCGGCGAGGCAAATCCGTGCCCAGAGCTGCGCCACCGAGGTCAGACGGTGCGGCGCCACGACGCGCAGGATCGTGCCCCACAGGCTGAGCACCAGCCCGGCAAAGATCATCACGAGGTGGAAGGCGAGGGAACGGAGGAAGCGCAGGGCGGTCAGTCCATTTTGATGAACGTCACCGCGACCGGGCGGAGGCCGAAGCGGACGACGAGATATTTGGTGTATTCGTAGGTCAATAGCCGGATTGTCGAGCGGCTGAACAGATCATCCATGGCCGGGGGCCGTACCGGGGCCGGGATCAGGGCGATCCCCGGCAGATGCCGGTGCATCTCCAGCATGGCGCGCGGCATGTGATAATCGGCGGTGACGATGATCAGGGTGCGCACGTGATGGAAATGCACCCAGTCCGCCGCCTCCAGCGCGTTGCCGTGGGTGGTGCCGGCCATGTGGCCGAGCGTGATGTCGCTGGCATAGCGTGTGGTGGCGCTGACATCGTCGGACGTGAAGTCGCCGAGATAGGTGCCGCGCCCGGCGCCCGAGATCAGGAGCCGCGGCGCGTCGCGTTGCGCCAGAAGGGCGAGCGCCGCGGCAACCCGGTCGTTGCCGCCGGTCAGCGCGACGATGCCGTCGGCCCGCGGCATGGGGTTCGGCGGCGCGGCG
>NZ_DATLPB010000065.1:0-16502 GCF_035535915.1 Acidocella sp. | reverse complement strand
CACGTGCCGGAGATGAAGAAGTACTCGCACCTCAAGCACGCGCCGCTGTTCGTGCCGTCGGTCGGCCACTATGCCCAGGGCATGCTGGTCATGGTACCGGTCACGCGCGACATCGTGACGAAGCACGTCAAGGCTGCCGACGTGCACAAGGTGCTGGCCGACCACTACGAGGGCGAGACCTTCGTCACCGTGCGGCCGCTCGCCGACCGCAAGTGGCTGGAGCGCGACCGCTTCCTGCGGGCCGACCGGCTGATCGACACCAACTCGATGGAGCTCGCCGTCTACGGCAACGACGCTGAGGAGAACATCCTGGTGGTGGCCTCGCTCGACAACCTCGGCAAGGGCGCCTCGGGCGCCGCCGTCCAGGTGATCAATCTCAAGACCGGCGTCGACGAGACGACGGGGCTCGCGGTCGCGGCGTAGGCGACTAGAGCAGTAGGACATCACCATGAGCATTCGCGCCGGCATTGTCGGGATCAGCGGTTTTGGCGGCGGCGAGGCGATGCGTCTGGTCGCGAGCCACCCGTCATTCGAGCTGATCTACGCCGCGGGCGAGGGCAGCGCCGGCAGCCGGTTGGTGGACCGCTTCCCCGGCGTGCCGGCCAAGCTGGCCGATCTGGTGATCGAGAAGTGGGACCCTGTGACCCTGCCGAAGCTCGACGTGCTGTTCGCGTCGCTGCCCACGGGCGCCTCGGCCGAGGCGCTGGCGCGCGTCTCCAGGGACGTGAAGATCGTCGACATTGGCGGCGACCACCGCTACGTCGAGGGTTGGGCGTACGGTCTGGCCGACGTCTGGCCAGCCGAGATCGAGGGTCAGATCCGCGTTGCCAATCCCGGCTGCTACCCCGCGGCGACGCTGACCGCGCTGGCGCCGCTGCTGGTCGACAAGCTGATCGAGCCCGGCAACATCGTGATCGACGTCAAGACCGGCATCTCCGGTGCCGGCCGGGGCGGCGCCGACAGCAAGTTCGGCTACGCCGAGAGCAACGAGAACTTGCAGCCCTACGGTCTGCTCAAGCACGCCCACATGCCCGAGATTGCCAAGACGATCGAGCGGCTGAGTGGTGGCAGCGCTGCCGGGCTGGTGTTCACACCACACTTGGTGCCGATGACTCGCGGCTTACTCGCCACCATTTACTGCCGCGGCCGCGCCACCACGGGCCAGTGTTTGGACGCGGCCCGGCGCTTTTACGCCGGGCGGGCATTCGTCCGCGTGACCGACAAGCCGCCGCAGACCAAATGGGCCACCGGCTCGAACCTCGCGTTCGTCAGTTATGCGGCCGATCCAGAGCGCAGCTTGGTGATCGCGATGGGCGTGGTCGACAATCTCGGCAAGGGAGCGGCCGGTCAGGCGGTGCAGAATGCGAACCTGATCTGCGGCCTGCCAGAAACCGCGGGACTGGACGGCGCATCAGTTTGGCCATGAGATCTTTTGCGAGTCCGTGTTGTCCGTCGTTCATCGGCTTATTCACCGTCGTCATCGCGCCGCGACGGTTCAGCGATGGCACGGACGGCCCCTGCCCTTCATCTTCTTCAGCGCTGCGAAAGGGCGTTACGCCCTGCGGAACCGAGCCTTGTTTCTTCTCTCGATCAAAGCGCACCCGATTTGACCGCCGGTATTCTTTTAGAGCGCGAACAACGGGTCGCACTCGTCAGCGCAGGTGCGCGCGCATTTCAGTCTTCATTAAGGCTGAGAGCTACACGACAGCTTTCGTACCGAGCGATGGTTGGAGAATAAGGTTGGCGAGCTGCGAAAGGCCATCCTCTAGAGCGCCCAGATCAGGCGCCACGCCGATCGATATCCTGACGGCTTCGATCGGATGGGGTGTCACCGCAAAAGCCGCGCTCGGAACAATCGACACGCCAATCCGATCGGCATGCTCCGCGAAGTCCGTGGCACGCCAATGTTCCGGTAAACGTACCCAAAGGTGATGGCCATTGGGATCGGCCGAAACGGCAACCTTACCCAGGATCGAGGCGGCGAGTTTTTGCCGCATGCCATTCTCAAGACTAATGGCTTTCGCGACCTCCGCCATGGTGCCGTCAGTGATCCAGCGAGTGGCAAGCGCCGACATAAGTGGCGGCGCCATCAGAATCGTCGCGCGCAGCAGCGCCCCCAGCCGTATTGCTTTGCCGGCGCTGGGCGCGACCACATACGCAACGCGCAAAGCGGGCGTTGCGCATTTGGAGAGGGTCGCAATGTGCCACGTGGCGTCTCGCGCCAATTCTGCGATCGTCGTAATCCGCTCTGGCCGCAGCGGCGCATAGGGGTCGTCCTCGATGATGGCGACATCATGCTTTTGGGCAAGCAACGCCAGAGCACGGCGACGATTCTCCGGTAAGGTCGCTGTCGTCGGGTTGTCGATCGTGGGTATCAGGTACAGGGCCTTAGGCGCCTTCTCTCGACACGCCCTTTCGAAAGCATCGGGAACGATGCCATGCTCATCCATTGCCAGGGGCTCGAGAACGAGGCCTTTGTGCATGGCAACGGCTTTAAGCCCGGGATAGGTCATGGCCCCCGCAGCGATGACATCCCCGCGATCGAGCAAGAGCTCGCAGACGGCGAAGAGCGCGCTCTGGGCGCCCGCCGTCACAACGATGCGATCGGCAGAAAGGCCCTCGATCCGCGGCGCCAGCCAACCGGCCGCAGCATGCCGGTCAGGCTCCGCGCCGTTGCTCTCCTGGTAATGAAGGCTCGCCTGCCCCCGCGGGTTGCCAAGGATCCCGGCAATCCCCTGTGGAATCATCTTTCGAAGATCCATCCCCGCCGGCTGCGGCGGAATGTTCATGCTGAGATCGATCCGCGGCCAAGTCGGCTCGGTCGGCCCGCTTCCATCGAGCTTCTCGCTGATGAATGTACCGCGCCCCGCTTGGGCTTCCACGAGGCCGCGTCGACGCGCCTCGTTGAAAGCCCGCGTCACGGTCGTCAGGTCGACATCGAGCGCCTCCGCAATAACCCGTTGCGGCGGCAAGCGCTCGCCGCGAGCCACGCGCCCTGACCTGACGTCCGTCTCGAGCGCTTCGACAATGCCGAGATATTTCATGCGAGCGCCCTCGACCAGCCTAGGCTGCCACATATACGGCCCTCTTTATAACATGCATTATTGGCATACAACTCTTGTACCATGTATGGCTAAAACAGGAAAGTCCGGACGTAACTCGATGCCCCATGGCCCGGTATTGTTGACAACAGAGCCTGCGCGATCCGACGGAGCCTTTCCAAGCCAAATGCGATGTCTTCATCCGATACAATGAGAGGAGGTAGAATTCGAAGCACGTTGTCTCCCGCGGCGACCGTGAGCAATCCATGCCCCAGCGCGGCGCTGACCGCCGTCTCCACCGCAGACGCGCACTTCACGCCGAGTAAAAGCCCATCGCCGCGGACCTCTGTAAAGGCGCCGGGATAATCCGCAACGAGCGCCTCAAGGCCTGTCCGCAGAAGATCGCTTTTGCGCCGAACTTCGCCCAAAAAGTGCTCGTCCGAAATGACCTCGATCACCTTTTGCGCGACTGCCATCGAGAGGGGATTCCCCCCAAAGGTGCTGCCATGAGTCCCCTGCGTCATGCCGGCCGCCGCCTTCTCGGTCGCAAGACACGCGGCAACCGGAATGCCGTTTCCCAACCCCTTGGCAGCCGCAAGGATATCAGGCGCTGCCCCGGCGCCCTGGTATGCGAAGAGTCTGCCGGTTCGGCCAACCCCTGTCTGGACTTCATCGAGAATCAGAAGAACGCCCTGGCGGTCGCAGATATGACGAACCGCTTTGAGTTCGTCTATGCTCATCATGCGAACACCGCTTTCTCCTTGAATGGGTTCAAGCAGCACTGCCGCCGTTTCGGCGGTGCAAGCCGCAGCAAGCGCGTTGAGGTCGCCGAACGGCACAATGTCGAAGCCAGCCATCGGCGGCCCGAAGCCTTCGAGATATTTTTTGCGGCCGCCTGCCGCGATGGTGGCTAAGGTGCGCCCATGGAATCCACCCTCGAACGTCACGATCCGATAGCGCTCGGTTGCCCCCGCGACGAAATGGTACCGACGGGCCGTTTTAATCGCCGTCTCGATCGCCTCCGCTCCGGAATTGTTGAAGAACACACGGTCAGCAAAGGTCTTCTCGCACAGTAGCCGGGCGAGTTCTTCTTGTTGGGGGATGCGTACCGCATTCGATACATGCCAGAGCATCTGCGCTTGGCTCGCCAATATGTTCATCAGTTCCGGGTGGGAATGTCCCAGCCCCGTGACCGCAATGCCGGTGGCAAAGTCAAGATAGCGCCGACCGTCGGCACCAAATAGCCACGCCCCTTCGCCGCGCGTGAAGCTGATATCGGCGCGCGAGAAGCAGGGAAAGAGATGGTCCTCGCCATCATTGAAAATCGCGTTAGACACGCGCGTATCTCCTATCTGAGGTCGTAATAACACCAGCGCAGTTAACCGCGGGACAATGAAAGCCCGAAGGTATTGATGACGGCGCGCTTCGGGAGAGCACCTTCATACATTTTCGTACCCTGATCGGCCTCGCCCGCTGGACAAAGACGTGACAGCAAAATAAGTATGGCTATAACGCATACAGTATACTTCAGAATGAATCTAGAGCGAACCGTGAAGATCGGCCGACCGCGGTGTCGGCGTGATCAAAAGCAGCATTCCTGGCGTAGCTGGAAACGCCGATTGGGGCTGTGGCGACGATTGTATGGGCGCTACAAAGAAATGCCATACATTATAGAAGAAGCGGCAATCTCGTTCTGTGGCTGGCCCCAAAACCGGGCAGTATCCCGGCTCGGGCGGCCCTCTCCAGCCCCACGCAAACGACGGCGTTGCATTACCTGCGCTGCCCAGCGGCGAACTTCACGACCGGCTAACGATAACGCGCCATAGATCTTCTGCTCCTCCCGAAACATCGCTTGGATATCTCCAATGACACAGACCAAAGATCACACGGATGCCCCCGGAAAGTTGCTTCCCACGGGCAGCATTCCCGCACTCATCACCCCCATGCGCGAAGATGGTCACATCGACTGGGCGTGCTATCGAAAGCTCATCGACTGGCATGCAGCATCCGGCACCAGCGCCATTGTCGTGATGGGTTCGACTGGCGAGGCCGCCACCGTTTCCATGGACGAGCACCGCGAGCTCATCAGCGTAGCCGTCGAGCATGCTCACGGTAAAATGCCGATCATAGCCGGCGCCGGCGCAAATTCCACCAGCGAAGCGATCGAATTGGCGCGGTTCGCACAGAAGGCCGGGGCCATCGCCGCCCTATCCGTTGTCCCCTACTACAACAAGCCGACGCAAGAGGGGCTCTTCGTCCATTTCAAGGCCATCGCTGAGGCCGTCGACATTCCCCTCATCCTTTACAATGTGCCCGGACGGACGATTGTGGACCTCGCCAACGAGACGGTCCTGCGCCTGGCGCAAATACCCAATGTGGTCGGCCTGAAGGACGCCACGGGCGACATTGCGCGTGGCATCTCGCTGATGCGGTCACTGCCAGAAGGGTTCGCGCTCTACAGCGGTGATGATCCGACGGCTGCTTCCCTCATGCTGCTGGGGGCCTGCGGCAACATCTCCGTCACGGCGAATGTCATTCCAGCAACCATGGCCAGGCTTTGCGCGGCCGCTCGTGCCGGCGATGCCAAGACAGTCCGGGACATCAGTCTGCGGATCGCGCCGCTCCACAGCGCCATGTTCGTCGAGTCGAATCCCATTCCGGTCAAATGGGCGCTCGCGCAATTGGATATGGCCCTGCCCATCTACCGCCCGCCCCTGACCCCCCTCAGTCCGGTCCACCACGCACAGGTTCGGTCGGCCCTCCGGCTTGCTCTTGATGGCGACTTTAGCCTTCCTTCACATGAAGAGGACCGCCGGTCATGACCGGAATGATTCAATCCGCGCCCGACGCCGGCATCGTGCGTCAGCGAGAGCGCCTGCTTCGCGTCCTCGCGCTCGCAACATTCATTATCTTTTTTCAGGGCTATATGATGGCTCCCATCATCCCCCTGCTTGCCAACGCGTTGCGGTCACCAGAGCAGGTCACCGGGCTGGTCGTTCCCGCGTATTTAATCCCTTACGGCATCTCAACCTTGGTCTACGGGCTCATTGCCGACCGGATCGGCATACATCGCGTGATGTTGGCATCGTTGGTGGCGTTTTCTGTCCTCACACTCCTGACCGTTACGGCCCGGGATGTCGAGCAGCTCATGCTGTTCCGGATCGCGACGGGAATCGGGGCGAGTGGGGTTGTCCCGCTGGCATTGGCGATTGTGGGCAGGTTATATCCCTATGAACAGCGGGGCCGAGCGCTGGGTTGGTTGTTCGGTGCCATGGCTGGCGGCATGGCATTCGGGTCGCCACTTGGCGCTATGTTAGCGCCGTGGATCGGTTGGCGCGGGCTGTTCGTGGCGGTCGCCGCAGGGGCATTCGCCCTTGTGCCGCTTTTGTATCTGCGCTGCCGCTTTATCGCCGCGGCCGTGCCGCCGATGCCCAGTTCGCTGCGCGATGTGGCATCGGGCTACAAGGAGCTTTTGCGCAATTTTCGCGGCATCCGAACCTATGCGTATGTACTCGTGAACTCGATGTTCCATTCCGGTGTTTTCACGTGGCTGGGTTTTTTCCTTGAGCGCAAGCACGGGCTTGGTCCTGCAGCGGTGGGGGTAGCGCTTCTGGGCTATGGCGTGCCTGGCTTCCTTCTCGGCCCGTTCATTGGCCGCGTGGCCGACCGCTGGGGGCGCGCGCGCCTGATCCCCCTTGGTCTTCTGCTTGGAAGCGGTGCGGCAACCGCACTGGCCCTGGACCCGCCTGCCGCCCTCGCGCCCGTCGTCGCGATCGTCTTGTCGCTCGGCTATGACATGACACAGCCGCTATTTGGCGGAATTATCACCTCCCTCGGCGGGAAGCGCGCCGGCCAGGCAATGGGTCTGAACGTTTTCACGCTCTTCGTCGGCTTCGGACTGGGCAGTATCGGCTTCGGGGCTCTGCTTGGCTTCGGATTTGGTCCGGCATTTTTGGTGTTCGCAGGCATGGAGTTGCTTCTAGGCCTGTTGGCGTTCACCCTCTTTCGATCTGAATTGCCCGCGCGCTCGCGCAGCCGCTGACGCTGAGGCGCGCCCTGTCATGCTGATAACACCTGACAAGGCGCGCGACGATCCGACTGGCGGCGCGAAGACGATGCTGAACAAGCGCCCCGCTACCGGCGATCAGCGGGTGCCGGCATGAATGCTCAGGCTCCGGTGCAAGAACCAATCCGATCCGCGCAACGGGGCGACATCGCCGCTACGTGAAGCGGCCCGCGACCGTCAGGCCGGTTGCTCGGCGGCGAGTACTTCTTTCAGCTGCAGCACGCTCGGTGTCACGATCGGTATGAAGGCCGCTTCGCGCCAGCGGCGGCTGAAGTCAGCGCCGTGAGATCGCAGATAGGCCCGGCCTCCTGTCGCCTGAAGCTCCAGCCCCACGGCATGCCCGAGAATGTCGGCAAGTGCGATGCGTATCCGAAACAGCGCCGAAGGCCTGCCCTCAAACGCGCCTGTTCGCAAGCCATCCAGAAGCGCGCCTTCCTGCTCCGCCAACATGGCCCCGAGCGCGCCAAGCGGTGCCGCCAGGGCATTGCGCTCGCGCTTTGTCCCAAGGCATAGCCGGGCTTCGGCGAGCGCGCGCCGCACCAGGCCAATTGCCATGCCGCACTGCAGACCGAGAAATGCCGGCCGCACCATCGGCAGCCATGCGCCGGCATCAGGGTGGATGATCCGCTCCGCGCCGATCTTGGCATCAGACAGGGCGACGGCAGCCGTATTGCTCGCACGCAACGCCATAAGGTCGAGATCCGCCGAACGAAGAAGACCGGGATCCTCATGTGACAGCGAGACGACGAGCGCCCCTTCTCCATTCTCGCGGGCCGCCGCTACGGCAACATGAAAGCCTTGCGGGCGCAGATTGGTCACCCAGGGCAGCTTGCCATCGAGCGTGAGGCGATCGCCTTGCGTGCGGGCGCAGACTTGCAGTTCAGCAAGACCGGACAGGAATTTCATCGCATTGGAGAGGCCGGTAGCGCCGGCCATGCGGCCCGCCAACAGATCCGGCAGCAACCGCTCGCGCAACGCCGCATTCGGGCTCTGGAGCAGATATTCGATGTAAGTGCGATGGCCCCAGAGCACGAAACCGGCGGCCAGCGAGCGTTCGGAAACCGCGGCGATCGCCTTGACCCCATCTGTTACGTCACCGCCGACGCCGCCCAGTGCTTCCGCCACCCCAACGCCCGGCAGGCTGGCGGCGGCGAGGCGCGGCAAGAGCTCCGCGGCCAAATCGGCCTCGCTGTCGAGGTTGACGGCGTGCGCTTCCAGCCAGGCAAAGAGCGCGGCCGTGCCCGGGATCGCCATCACGCTCATTCAGCCGCAACCGCGCTCACGCCATCCCAACGATAGGGTTCCAACTGCGCATTGAGTGGCGGACCGGCAAGATTGTTGGCGAAATTGCACAGGGTCGCAAGGCTGACGCCGAGCACCACCTCGAGCGCGGCCTGATCGCCGAGACCGGTGGCCTTGAACGCCGCTAGTTCGGCCTCGTTGACCTGACCACGCGTGGCAATCACCGCCTTGGTGAAGCGCGCGACAGCCTCCAGCCGCGCATCCGGCACATGGCCGAGATGGCGCAGCGCTTCGACCGTCGCCTCATCCAGTCCCGCCTGTTTGTAGGCAATGGCCGAATGGCCGGCGACGCAGAAGCCGCAGCCATGGGTGGCGGCGGCGGTGATCTGCACTGCCTCACGTTCGGCAAGGGACAGCGACGCGCGCGCATTGATCCCCGAGACGGTCAGATAGGTTTCCAGCGCGACCGGCGCGTTGGCAAGCACGCGCAGCAAATTCGGCAAAAAGCCATTGCGTTTCTCGGCCGCCTCAAGGAGCGGCCTTGCGGCCTGCGCGGCATCATCAATCGTTCGCAGGGGAAGTCGGCTCATCATCATTCCTCTATAGGCTGAGTCCTAGGAGGCTCGGCTCATGGGGCCCCAGCCGATCTTCCGCCCCACGGTCAGCAACGCGTCGACCAGAGCCCGCATATGCTGCTCGCTGTGGAACGGTGTCGGCGTAATGCGGAGCCGCTCCTGGCCGCGCGCAACGGTCGGGTAATTGATCGGCTGGACATAAATGTCGTGCTCAGTGAGCAGCAGCTCGCTCAGTCTGCGGCACCGATGCGCATCACCCACGATCACCGGAAGAATATGGCTTGGCGCATCGAGCACCGGCAGGCCGGCACTCATGAGCATCGCCTTCAACTTCCGCGCATTTTCAGCGTGCTGCGCGCGCTCTTCGGGGTTAACCCTGACATGCTGAATCGCCGCGAGCGCTCCTGCGGCCAAATGCGGGCACAGCGATGTCGTGAAAATGAAGCTGTCAGAGAGGCTGCGGATCACGTCGATCAGGAGCGCCGGGCCGGCGACATAGCCGCCGATCACGCCAAACGCCTTGGCAAGCGTGCCCTGGATGAGCGTGAGACGATGCGCAACGCCGTCGCGCTCGGCGATGCCTCCCCCGCCCGCGCCATACAGACCGACCGCGTGGACTTCGTCGAGATAGGTGATGGCGCCATGCTTTTCGGCGACGTCGCAGATGGCGGCAATGGGCGCGATATCGCCATCCATGCTGTAGACGCTCTCGAACGCGACGATCTTTGGCCGCTGGGGATCGATCTGGCTCATCAGCTCGTCCAGATGCGCGACATCGTTATGCCGGAAGATAAACCGCTCCGCGCCCGAGCGGCGCATGCCTTCGATCATCGAATTGTGATTCAGCGCGTCAGAAAAGATGGCGCAGTCCGGCATGAGCCGCCCCAACGTGCCAAGTGCCGCGAGGTTAGAAATCCAGCCCGACGTGAAGATCAGCGCCGCTTCCTTCCCGTGCAGATCGGCAAGTTCCGTCTCAAGGGCCACGTGCTGCCGATTTGTGCCGGAGATGTTGCGCGTTCCGCCGGTGCCGGAGCCGGAAAGGTCAATCGCCTTATGCATGGCCGCCAGAACCTCAGGGTGCTGCCCCATCCCAAGATAGTCGTTGCTGCACCAAACCGTGATACGCTGTGTCGTGCCGTCAGGGCGATGCCAGAGAGCTGAGGGAAATGCGCCCGCCAGACGTTCCAATTCGATGAACGTGCGATAGCGACCGTCCAGCTTCATGTCGGAGATGAGAGTCTGAAACTTGGTCGTGAAATCCACTTGTTACTCCATCGTATACGATCACAGGATCGCCTGATCCTGGCTTGAACGCGCCCGCAGGGGGCGTCGGCTGATGCCTCAATCACCACCGCGCCGGACGGGTTGGCCGCCTGTCGTCGACGCCACCGTTGCGGGCAATGTCGGCCGCTTGGTTCCGAAATCAGTTTCCCTCACGGGGTTCTTCACGCCTCCTTTAGGCGTCAGCCTGCTCGCGCAGCCGCGGGGCGACAAAAGTATGGCTATAACAAAGACAATGCGTAAATGATATATGGTTTATACCGAGTAAAATCAAGATTGTGTATGCATACATATTCCGGAAATTTGACCATACAATTTTATGGAATGAGGTGTCATGGAGACAGCAACGGTCGACGAGCTGGATGGCTTGCGAAAAATTTCTGTTGTCTAAGTCTGCATTTCCATCGCCTTGTCAGCGATCTGCGCACGCGTCTCCATGATCTGTAGGAAGAGCTGCTGCACATCGATGACGGACACCCCGCGGCCCGGCTGCTCGTCCAGCCAGAATTTCAACAACTCGCTTAGGCGCAGGAGGTCGCCGCTAACCTTCAACAGGCCGTTGACTTGCTCCGCATCGAGGATTGGCCGCGGCTCATAGCCGAGCCCGAGTGTGCGCAGATAGGCCGATGCGGACAGGCCCTTGGCAGCCGCATTGCTTTCGATCTTCGCGCGCTCTTCCTGACTCATCAAAACGGCAAAAGGCTTTCGGTGAACGCGCTTCATCCGCTCCTCCGGCGTCATGAAGATGCGCAGGGGGTCTTTGCCACGCCGACGGGTCTCTGCGGCGTTGGTGGCTTGATCTTTCATCATGGAGTCAGACTTTCTTTGGACAAAGAAATGAATGTTCTTGGTACGGCCGAACAGTCCGAAGACATGACCACCGCGCTGACACCCTTATGTAGTGGCACGGCGATGCCGCGCGTCAGGCGCCGGTGGAACAGCACCAGGGGCCAAGCCCCTGGTGCTGGCATGCGCGCCTTAGCGATGGGCCGCCAGCGCGGTAATGCGCCCGCGGAAAACCCAGAGCTGGTAAGCGTTATATGTCAACATCACCGGGATGAAGGGGCCCATCGCCAGGGTGAACTCGAAGAGTGTGACGGACGGGCTTGCGCCCGAATAAATCGTCCAGGTGCCGGGCACCATCCAGGGGTAGATGGTCGCCATGAACGAGATGGACATGATCGCCAGCGCCACCGTGAACCAGACCAACGCTTTCAGATCCTGGTCACGGTTGGCGGCAGTGCGCATCTTCACCGCCGCACCAATCACGGCAAGCAACGCAATGATCCACCCCCAGAAATTCGGTCCCAGCCATTTCTGCTGTGCCCACGGGAAAATCGTGGCGCTGAAGACGATCGTGATCGCCGCGGCCAATAGCGCAAGGTAAAACACCGCATGGCTCCACCGCGCGGCCTGGTGGCGAATTGGTTCGCCATGGTGGAACCGGGCGCGGACGAACAAGGTACCGCCAAGTGTCACCGCGATCACCGAAGCGATGCCGGTCCAGATGCTGAAGGGCGAGATGAAGCGCAGCGCGCCACCTGCATAAGTCGGCACGGTGCCGGCCTCATGCGTGAGCGGAAAACCCTTCATCACGGCGCCGAGCATCATGCCGCCAAAGAAAGCGACCACGAGGCTGGAAACCCCGAAGCCCAGATCCAGGAGCCGGTGCCAACGGGGGTTGGCCACATGCCGACATTCGAACGCCACGATCCGGAGGATCATCCCCCAGAGCGCGAGGGCCAGTGGCACCATGAGATAGCTGAAAGCTGAGCCGTAGACGAAGGGAAAGGTACTGAACAAAATGCCGCCGGCCACGACCAGCCAGGTTTCGTTAGCGTCCCACGTGCCCGCCATCGCCGCCATGATCGCGCCGCGCTCATCCGCGTTACGAACAAACAGCGAGAACACGCCGGCACCAAGGTCAGCGCCGTCCAACACGACATAGAGCACCACGCTCAGCGAGAAGGCCATCCACCAGGCGAAGATGATGATGCTTTGTATCTGCGTTAAACCGTCCATGATTGCAGTCCTGTGTCGGGCCGGCTGCGAGGCAACCGGCCCTGTGATGGTTGGATTTATTTGACCTTGGTGTAGGCGAAGGCGGCGCGCGGTTCCGCGTGACGCGCCGGGCCATAGGTGTAACCTGCCCGCGGCTCCGCGTGATCGTGCTCCGGCTCGCGACCATGCACGACCGGGCTTTCCATGTCCGGCCCCTGGCGGACGACTTTGGCAAAGAAGTACCAGGCGCACGCCCAGACCAGGACCTCGAACCCGAGATAGCCGATCATCCAGAAAATTTCTTCGCCGACGCTCATGCGGCTGGTGCCCTGTGCCGTCGTCATCATGCCGTAGACCAGCCAGGGCTGACGGCCGACTTCACGCGTCCACCAGCCGGTCCACACCGCGATATAGGGCAAGAAGCCGCACAGCACCGTGGCGCGCAGGAACCATTTGTGGCTGACGATGTTCTGCACCGTCATCTTCCCACGCAAGGCGAGCCAGAGGCCCCAGACGGCGAGCAGCATGAGCAGCGCACCGATACCGGCCATGATCCGGAACGCATAGAACGGCACCAGCATTGGCGGCCGCGCCTGCGGCGCAAAGGAATCCAGCCCCTCGACCTGGCCATTCCAGCTATGGGTCTCGAGCAGGCTCAGCACGTGAGGAATGGTGATCGCCCACGCCGTGCCGTCACCCTTGGCGTTGGGCCAGGCCACCACATGCCAGCCGGTATTGTTCGAGCCGTCCGGATTGAGGGTGTGGTAATGGCCTTCCAACGCCGCCAGCGCCGCCGGCTGGTCTTGGGCCACCACCCGTCCGAGACCGTCACCCAGCCAGACCTGCAGCGGCGCGATGACGACCAGCGCCAGAACCGACCATTTCAGCCCGCGCTGAAACAGCGCCACGTGGCGATTCTTCAGCAACTGCCAAGCAGAAATCGCCGCGACGAAGCATAAGGAGAGTTCGATCGCCGCCACTTCCATATGCGGAACGGCGAGGATCACATCTGGGTTGAAAATGGCGGCACCCCAGTTCACGACGTGAAAAAATCCATCTTTCAGCACCACGCCGGTGGGCGTCTGCATCCAGGAATTCGCCACCAGAATCCACCAGACCGAGAGCGTCGAGGCGACGGCAACGTTGGCGGTCGCGAACAGATGCATCTTCTTGCCGAGTTTACCCCAGCCAAACACCATCAGCCCGATGAAGCCGGCCTCGTACATGAAAGCCGTGATCGTCTCATAGGCAAGCACCTGTCCGAAGAACGGTCCGGTTGCCTGAGCAAAGGGGCCGTAGAGGATGCCGAACGCCATCTCCATGGTGATGCCGGTCGCCACACCGCCGCCGAAATTGATGATGAACAATTTCTCGAAGAAGCGGGTCAGGCGGTACCATTGCTCATCATTGGTACGAACCCAACGCCATTCGGAAATGAACAGCAGAATGGATAGCCCGACGGTTAAAGGCGGCCATAAGATATGCATGGACGTGATCCAGGCGAAATCCAGCCGCGACAGTAAAAGAGAAAGCCCAGTGTTCTGCATCAGAAGAACTCCAAAATTCCGGCAGCACCAGAATTATTCAGCAACTGCAAACTTTGGCGCGCCGCTTACGCGGCGCGCTTTGTGATCCTGACCGGCACGGATTTATACGAAGGCGTGCCGCTGTTTTCGTCATGATAGGAGAGCGGCACGAGGCAGTTCGCTTCCGGATAATAAGCCGCGACGGACCCACGAGCGATGTCGTACGCAATCACCGTGAAGCCTTCGAGCCGGTTGCTCCCATTGTTTGACAGGGCCGTCTCAATATCGACGACGTCGCCATGTTCGAGCTTGCGTTCCGCGAGGTCTTCCTTGCTCATGAACACGACATCGCGGCGCCCGAACACGCCGCGGTAGCGGTCGTTATTGCCGTAAATTGTCGTGTTGTACTGGTCATGGCTGCGGATCGTGGTGAGCCGGAGCGCGCCTTGACCGCCCCCATCCTCCTCGTTCAGCCCCTCATAAATGAGGAACTCGGCCTTGCCGGACGGCGTGTTCCAGATTCTCTGATTCGCCGGAAGCGACAGGCGGAATCCGCCGGGGCGACGAACACGCTGGTTATAGTCTTTGAAGTCCGGGAACACGATTTCGATCTTGTCGCGGATCCGGTCGTAATCGGCGATGAGATGCAGCCAGTCGACCTTGCTGTTCGGCAGGGTCGCGCGCGCAATATTCGCGATGATCGTTGGTTCGGACCGCAGATTCGCGGAGATCGGCGCCAATTTGCCACGCGAGGCATGCACCATCGACATGGAATCCTCCACCGTGATCGCCTGCGGTCCGGTCGCCTGAACATCATCCTCGGTGCGTCCAATGCACGGCAGGATGATGGTTTCCTTCGCCAGCAGCAGCGCCGAGCGATTCAGCTTGGTGAGGATCTGCACGTTGAGATCCAGCGACCGCAGGGCTCGCGCGCACGCTTCCGGGTCGGACATGGCCACGGCGAGGTTGCCGCCCAGGCAGATCAGCGCCTTGGACCGCCTCTCGGTCATGGCCTTGAACGCGGCCACAGCGTCGTGACCGTGCTGCCGCGGCGGTTTGAAACCAAAGGCCTGCTCGATGCCGTCCAGCAGCGCATCGTTGGGCTTTTCCCAGATGCCGACCGTGCGGTCGCCCTGCACGTTGGAATGGCCGCGCACCGGGCAGATGCCCGCGCCCGGCTTGCCCATATTGCCGCGCAGCAGCAGCAGATTGGCAATCTGCTGAACGGTTCCCGTGCCTCGCGCGTGTTGCGTGATGCCCATGCCGTAGGCGAGGATCGTCGCGTTCGATTTCGCATAGGCTGCTGCGACCGCTTCCATATCCGCACGGGCCAGGCCGCTGGCGCGTTCGATATCGCCCCATTCGGTCGCCTTCAGATCGGCGATCAGCGCCTCGATGCCGTTGGTGTGGGTGCGGATGAACTCATGGTCCAGCACCGTGCCACCGGCGGCCTCATCCATCCCCACCAGCGCTTTCATGATCCCTTTCAGCGCCGCGGCGTCGCCGCCGACCTTCACCTTGTAATAGGAGGAGGCGATGTTGGTGGACCCGAAGCGCGCCATTTCCACAGCGTTCTGCGGATCCGTGAAGCGCTCCAGCGCGCGTTCCTTCAGCGGGTTCAGGACAATGATCGGCACCTTGCGGCGGGCCACCTCGTGCAGCGTGCCCATCATGCGCGGATGGTTCGTGCCGGGGTTATGCCCCATGTCGATGATCAGTTCGCAATGGTCGAAATCGTCCAGCGATACCGTGCCTTTGCCCAGGCCGATCGATTTCGGCAGGCCGGCACTGGTGGCCTCGTGGCACATGTTCGAGCAGTCCGGGAAATTGTTCGTGCCGTATTCCCGGACGAAGATCTGATAGAGGAACGCCGCCTCGTTGGACGCGCGGCCGGAGGTATAGAACTCCGCCATGTTCGGGTCGGGCAGGTTGCGCAAGATCTCGCCGATGCGGGCGTAAGCCTGGTCCCAGCTGATCGGTTTGAACGTGTCGGTGGCGCGGTCGTAGGCGACCGGATCAGTCAACCGGCCCTCACCCTCCAACTGATAATCCGTCCACTCCAGCAGCGAGGTTACGGTATGGGCGGCAAAAAATTCCGGCGTCACCCGCTTCTTGGTGGCCTCCCAGGTCACCGCCTTGGCGCCGTTCTCACAGAATTGGAAGGTCGATGTATGCTCCTTGTCCGGCCACGCACAACCGGGGCAATCAAAACCGTTCGGCTTGTTCGTCTGCAGGAGAAGCTGCGGCGCTTCCGTGACTTCCATCTGTTCGCGCACCGCTTTTGCCGTGGCGCGCAACGCCCCCCAGCCGCCAGCCGGGCCGTCGTAGCGCTTAATTCCCGGGATATTACGTTGAGACATCAAAACAATCCTTCTCTCAAAACTCTTGAGATCTCATTGGCCGACCAAACGGTCGAAAACCCTGGCGCCCCTTCCCTCCGTCGCCTCTTCATCCGCGGGCACGGCCGCCAACAAAGCGGCCGCGCCCCGCAAGAGCCCACCGGGCCTTGCGCTTCGAACTCATGATTGGGCGCTTCAGACGGCGTGACGTGGTTCATCGGCAAACCTGCCCACTCGAAAATAGCCTTGGTTTATGGATGAACAGCATCACAGAAACATACATTAGCATATAATTGTATTTTTACATGCTATCAATTGCTAAATGTATGGATATGGCGTATGGATGGCAGCCATCCCGAAAACCGATGGGCCTCTTGTCCGGGCGCGATTCTTGCCCTGACATGCAAATCCATCTAAAAACCAGCAATTTG
>NZ_DATLPB010000064.1:0-15633 GCF_035535915.1 Acidocella sp. | reverse complement strand
CCTCGGCCCATTCGACAACGTCGAGGCCGGGGATTTCCACGCGCGGGATCGGCGCCGCGATCAGCTTCTCCACCGTCTCCACGGCGAGCCGGTCATCCGGCGTGGCGATGGTGTAGGCGCGGCCTTCCTTGCCGGCGCGGCCGGTGCGGCCGATGCGGTGCACGTAATCCTCGGCATGGTGCGGCACATCGAAATTGAACACATGGCTCAGCCCGCCAATGTCGATGCCGCGCGCGGCGACATCCGAGCACACCAGCAGGCGCAGCTCGCCGGCCTTGAATTTTTCGAGCGTGGCAAAGCGCACCGATTGCGCCAGGTCACCATGCAGCGCGCCGGCGGAGAAGCCGTGCTTGAGCAGCGATTTCAGCAGAATGTCCACATCGCGCTTGCGGTTGCAGAAAATCAGCGCGTTCTGCACGTCCTCGGAGCGGATCAGCCGGCGCAGCGCCTCGCGCTTGTCATGCTCGTTCACCAGCACCAGCCCGGAGGTGATGGTGGTGGCCACCGAGGCCGGCTTGGCGACGGTGATCTCTTTCGGGTTGTTCAGGAACGCATCGGCCAGGCGGCGGATTTCCGGCGCCATGGTGGCGGAGAAAAACAGCGTCTGGCGGGTCCGCGGCAGCATGGCCACGATGCGCTCGATGTCGGGAATGAAGCCCATATCCAGCATGCGGTCGGCTTCGTCGATCACCAGCACCCGCACATCGGTGAGCAGCAGCCCACCGCGTTCGAACAGATCGATCAGCCGGCCCGGTGTGGCGATCAGCACGTCCACACCCTTGGTCAGCGCGTCCTTCTGGTCGCTCATGCTCTCGCCGCCGATCAGCAGCGCGTGATTGAGGCGCAGATATTTGCCGTATTGGACGAAATTTTCCGCGACCTGCAACGCCAGCTCGCGCGTCGGCTCGAGAATCAGCGAGCGCGGCATGCGAGCGCGGGCGCGGGAGCCGGAAAGAATATCCAGCATCGGCAGGGTGAAACTGGCGGTCTTGCCGGTGCCGGTCTGCGCCGTGCCGAGCACGTCGCGGCCCATCAGCACCGCGGGGATGGCCTGCGCCTGGATCGGCGTCGGCCGCAGATAGCCTTTATCATGCAGGGCGCGCAAAATCGGCTCGGACAGGCCGAGCGGCCCGAATCCGTCTTCTTCCGCCTGCTCTTCCCCGTTCCCTTCCATCTCGGCTCCGGCGCCGGAAGCCTCGTCCGCGCCTTCCTCCCCTGGAGCGGCCTCCGCCGCGCTCACGCCAGCCACCACCTCATCCGGTTCGGTTTCGGCCTGGGCTGTGGCCGGGTGAATGCTGCTGTCTTGCGTCGTCGCCGTCGGAACAGAGGTCTGTTCCACGTCGCTCTCAGGGATATCTGACAAAAATCTGGATCCGTTCGTCTCATGGTAGGGCGCGCATCGCGCAAAACGCGTGCCTTTGCGTCGCCCCCGTAACGCAAAAAGGTCCGGAAAGTCAAGAAATCGCGATATTGCGGGCGAAATTCAAGGAAGGAGAAGGCTACTTTTTGTGAACAAAAAGTAGCAAAAAAACTTTTGGTATGCTGGGCTATGGGCTGCGTCGGCGACAACGCCCATGGCCCAGCATAACAAAAGTTTTTGCGCCGCTTTTTTCAAAAAGCGGCCGCTTCCTTCACCGGTTCGAGCGCATCCAGGATCGGGCATTCCGGCCGGTCATTGCCATGGCAATTGGCGGCCAGATGTTTCAGCGTGCGGCTCATCTCCGCCAGCGCGGCCGCTTTCTGGTCCAGTTCGGCGATGTGCCGCAGCGCGATTGCCTTCACGTCCGCCGAAGGGCGCCCCCGGTCGTGCCAGAGCGCCAGCAACTGGCGGATATCGTCGATGGAAAATCCCAGATCGCGGGCGCGGCGGATGAAGCCCAGCGCATGCACCTCGTTGGCGCTGTAATGCCGGTAGCGATTCTCTCCCCGCGCCGGCGCGGCAATCAGCCCGATGCTTTCATAATGGCGGATCATCTTCGCCGAGACGCCGCTCCCCGCCGCGGCTTCCTTGATGGTGACGAGGCTCATATTCCGTTCCCCAGCCGCAACCGCGGCAAAATGGCCTTCATAATCCCTGCCATGATTAGAATGTCAAGCTTGTTCCGAAAGATCAGCCCACCCGCATCCCGGACAGGATCGTGAACAGCACCACCAGCAGCACGATCAGCACAATGATCGACGCCCCCCAGCGCAACGCGAGATAATTGCCCGCCACCACGTTGCGGCCACGGCCGATCGTCTCCACCACGATGGTGAGGAAAAACCCGACCAGGAGGAGAAACAACGCCAGCGCCGGGGCCGCGAAATGCAGCGCCACCGCGAGCGCAACCCAGCCGATGAGCGCGGGCACCACGCCGAATATCAGCAATTGACGCTCCGCCCCCAGCACCGCCGGCGGCAGCGGTTCGCCGGCCACCGGGTGCGCCGTATCCCGCAGCGCGAAGCCCCAATGCACCGCGCCGACGAACGAGAGCACCACCGCGCCATAGCTGATCAGCAGTTGCACCGCGATCGGCGCCTGCAGCGGATGCAGCAGCACGACCAACCCGAGGAGCAAAAACGGCACCATCCCCGCCCCCGTCAGCAGCACCGCCATCATGAAAGGTTGCCGAAACATTGTTGCTCCCTGTTAAGTATAAGGGCCGCTTTTTGGAAAAAAGCGGCGCAAAAACTTTTTATGACTTCGGGCCGGTGCCATTGAACCAGCACGGCCCTCCGCGTGCACCATACCCAAAAATCAAGCCTGCAACACGCGCTGTGCCGCAGGCTCCTGCCGATCCAAAATCCTGCCCCGCCGCCCGGCAACCCGGGCGGCGGGGCACAACAATATTACTGCACTTCTTCCGGCAGACGCTCGCCGGAGCCGTCATCGCCTTCCGATTCCGGCCGCGGCAGCGCCGGCAGCTGCGCTTCGGTGACCTCGAAGACCAGCGCGCCATCCTTCAGCGTGACCTTCACGGAGCCGCCCTTTACCAGCTTGCCGAACAGCAGCTCTTCGGCCAGCGGCTTCTTGATCAGCTCCTGAATCACGCGCGCCAGCGGCCGGGCGCCGTAAAGCGGGTCGTATCCGCGCTCGGCCAGGAACTCCTTGGCGGCCGAGGACAGCTCGATGGTCACGTTGCGGTCGGCCAGCTGGGCTTCCAGCTGCATGACGAACTTCTCCACCACACGGCCGACGATCTCCGGCGTGAGGCCGGCAAAGGGGATCACCGCATCCAACCGGTTGCGGAATTCCGGGGTGAAGATGCGCTTGATCGCGTCCTCATCCTCACCCTGGCGCACCTGCCGGCCAAAGCCGATGCCTGCCTTCGCCATATCCGTGGCCCCCGCGTTGGTGGTCATGATCAGGATCACATTGCGGAAATCGATCTTCTTGCCGTTATGGTCGGTCAGCTTCCCGTGATCCATGATCTGCAGCAGGATATTGTACAGATCCGGATGTGCCTTCTCGATTTCGTCGAGCAGCAGCACGCAATGCGGGTGCTGGTCGATCGCATCGGTCAGCAGGCCGCCCTGATCGAAGCCGACATAGCCGGGCGGCGCGCCGATCAGGCGGGAGACCGAGTGCCGTTCCATATATTCCGACATGTCGAAACGGGTGAGCTCGATGCCCAGGGTCGCCGCGAGTTGCCGCGCCACCTCGGTCTTGCCCACGCCGGTCGGGCCGGAGAACAAATAGTTGCCGATCGGTTTCTCCGCATCGCGCAACCCGGCCCGTGACAGCTTGATCGCCGCCGAAAGCGCCTCGATGGCGGCATTCTGGCCGAACACCATGGATTTGAGGTCGCGCTCCAGGGTCCGCAGCACTTCCTTGTCGTCGGCCGAGACCGACTTGGGCGGGATGCGGGCGATCTTGGACACCATGTCCTCGACATCCTTGAGCGTCACCGTCTTGCGGCGCTTGGATTCCGGCTGCAGCATGCGGGCGGCCCCGGCCTCGTCGATCACGTCGATCGCCTTGTCCGGCAGCTTGCGGTCATTGATGTATTTCGCCGCCAGCTCCACGGCGCCGCGAATGGCGTCATCGGTATAGCGGACCTTGTGGTGCTTTTCATACGCGGCCTTCAACCCGCGCAGGATCTTCACCGCGTCCTCGACCGACGGCTCGTTCACGTCGATTTTCTGGAAGCGCCGGACCAGCGCCCGGTCCTTCTCGAAATAATTGCGGAATTCCTTGTAGGTGGTGGAACCGATGCAGCGCAGCGTGCCCTGCGCCAGGGCCGGCTTGAGCAGATTGGACGCATCCATCGCCCCGCCGGAGGTGGCGCCGGCGCCGATCACGGTGTGGATTTCGTCGATGAACAGGATGGCGCCCGGCGAGTTCTCCATCTCGGTGACCACCGCCTTCAGGCGCTCCTCGAAATCGCCGCGATAGCGCGTGCCGGCCAGCAGCGCGCCCATGTCGAGCGCGAAAATCGTCGCGGTCAGCAGCACTTCCGGCACGTCGCCATCGACGATGCGCTTGGCCAGGCCCTCCGCGATCGCGGTCTTGCCCACGCCCGGATCGCCCACATAAAGCGGGTTGTTCTTGGTGCGGCGGCACAGGATCTGGATGGTCCGCTCGATCTCCTGCTCGCGGCCGATCAGCGGGTCGATCTTGCCCGCCGCCGCCTTCTTGTTGAGGTTGACGCAATAGGTGGAAAGCGCGTCCTGGCCGCGCTTCGGCGCGCTCTTCTCCTCGCGGTCCGGCTCGCCCGGCTCGGCCGCCCCATTGGGCGTGCGCGGCGCCGATTTGCCCGGCGACTTGGCGATGCCGTGAGAGATGAAGTTCACGGCGTCCAACCGCGTCATGTCCTGCAGTTGCAGGAAATACACGGCATGGCTCTCGCGCTCGCTGAACAGCGCCACCAGTACGTTCGCCCCGGTTACCTCGTCGCGGCCGGAGGATTGCACATGGATGGCGGCGCGCTGCACGACGCGCTGGAAGCCGGCGGTCGGCTTCGGATCGCCGGCGCGGTCCGTGGCCAGCCCGGCCAGGTCCTTGTCGAGGAACTCCGTGAGGTCCTTCTTGATCTTCTCGATGTCAACCCCACAGGCGCGCAGCACCGTGGCGGCATCGGCATCGTCAATCAGGCCCAGAAGCAGGTGCTCAAGCGTCGCATATTCATGCTTGCGGTCGGCCGCCAATGAAAGAGCACGGTGCAGAGTTTGTTCAAGGTTGCGAGAGAGCATAGCTTTAAACCGTTCCTTCACGCCGATTAACGGCGCTCTTATATCCGGGCCTTTCAGCCGCCTGCCCGGCCGGCGTCGTCGTCATCATCATCATTCAGGAACTGACCAGACCGCGCCAGCCCTTAAATTCAACATAGGGACGCTTTATGGCATTTCAGCGTCATTCTTTCTCAATAGTGCATTGCAAAGGATGTTGGTTTTGTCGCGCCAGGTCCATGACCTGCGTCACTTTTGTTTCCGCCACCTCGTAAGTATAGACCCCACAAACCCCCACACCCCGGCGGTGCACATGCAGCATGATCTGCGTCGCCTGGTCGCGGGATTTCTGGAAAAACCGCTCGAGCACATGCACGACGAACTCCATCGGCGTGTAATCGTCGTTCAGCATCAATACCTTATACATTGTCGGCTTGCGGGTCTTGGGCCGGGGCTTGACCACCACACCGGCATTCGGACCTTCGGGCCCCCTCTGTTTGTCGTTCTCACTCATTGATCGGCATCCTGAAAACTTGATCGGGCTTACGCATGGCCCCCGTCTGAGCGGGTCGCGCTCCGGAGCGCCCGGGGTCGCCCCGCCTCGTCACGGCCGAGCATATCGAAAGCTTCCCCGGATGTGAAAGAGCGTTTTTTCGCCCGGACGGAAAAACATCATCGCAGAAACATGAAACTGACGACATGAACCGTCCACTATAAACAGAAAGGCCGGCCCCGTGGAGAGCCAGCCTTGTCGCCGCCTGCGTTGCAAGCCGGTATATGATGCGCGGGCCCAGGCGCTGGCGCCGGCCCCGCGACGGTTTCAGCGCGCCTTGCCGAAGGTCTCGACCGCCAGGGTGAACCGCGCGGTCAGCGGCGCGATCACCTGTTCGGTCAGCTTCACGCTGGCGTCGGTCATCTTGTTGGCCTCGGAAACCGCCTTTTCGATCGAGGCCTTGGCGAAGCCGGTATGCAGATCGACCGCTTCCTTGACCGATTTCGCGCCCATCAGCGACTTCGTGAACGCGACCGTCTCTTCCAGCGAATTCTTGCTGGACGTCGCGAAGGTCTTGGAGAGATCCTGGCAGCCGGCGGCATAGATCTGGCTTGCCTTCACCAGGGCTTCCATGTTGCCCTGGCTGAAAGCCAGAACTTCCTCGGTCGTCTTCATCGCTTTCTCCACCTGCTCCTTGATCTTCACCTGCGAGGTCTCGAACCCCTTGGCGGCCCGCTCCATGCCGTCCTTCATCGCCACGAGGGTCTTATCGAACCCTTTTTGCGCCGCGTCGGCGCCATGCTCGATGGTGATCGCGGCTTCGGAGGCTGTCTTCGATTTCGTGCTGCTCATACGTTTATTATTCTCCATTGAAGATCATAAAAAAGTCTGCACGGGCCCCAACCAGGCGAGCAATCACGGCACCTTTGCCGCAGTGCAGCAAAACGGACATAGCGAAAATGCGTTTCGAGGTCAATACGTTTTTTTGCGTCGCACAAATATAATAACATCCACTCCAGGCCAGCAACATTGACGTTTCATGACCCAAAGGAAAGGCCTATTTCAAAGCGCACAGCCGCCACGGCGCCCCTCTCTCCTGCCGTGCGATGAATCTCATCTTTTAACCCCTTCACATTTCTGCTCTTTCCTTTAACCGCCCCTTAATTTTTGGCTGGACATAAGAGCCTCCAACCGTTTAGATCGTCGCAGTTTTGCGCGGGATGACGTGGATGGGGGCAAGAGTGACGAGGCTGGGCAAAAAGCTCACAATATTGCTTGGTCTCTGCACGGTCGGTTTGTACGCCGTCCGGCCTGCCGCCGCCGAGAGCCGGCATCACCATCTCCGCCATCATGTTCACCATTACGTCGCCTACCGTGCGGCGCACCGGCCCGTCGCCGAAGTCCTTCCCCCTTCGGCCGGCTTCGGTCCGACCTATCCCGGCGCCAGCATGCTGGTGATGGATGCGGCCAGCGGCCGCGTGCTGTCCGAGAGCGCGGCGGACATTCCCCGTTACCCTGCCAGCCTGACCAAGCTGATGACGCTCGACCTCGCCTTCCAGGCGCTGCATGACGGCAGGCTGACCCTGGGCACGCCGCTTCCCGTGTCCGAAGAGGCCGCCGCGGTCGAACCGGTGAAGCTCGGCCTGCGCCCCGGCAGCACCATCACCGTGCAGCAGGCGATCCTGGCGATGACGACGATGTCCGCCAACGACGCCGCCACCGCGCTGGGCCAGTATCTGGGCGGCGGCTCCACCGCGCGCGTCGCGGAAATGATGACCCTGCGCGCGCACGCGCTCGGCATGGCGCAGACCCATTTCGCCAACCCCTCCGGCCTGCCCGACCCGACCCAGGTGACCACCGCGCGCGACATGGCGATCCTGACGCGGGACATCGTGATGAATTTCCCCCAGGATCAGCAATTCTTCGAAGTGAGAAGCTTCGATTTCGACGGCCGCACGATCCGCAGCAACAACGGCATGCTCAAGCTCTACCCCGGCGCCACCGGGATGAAGACCGGCTATACCGACCTCGCCCGCCATAATCTCGTGACCACGGCGGACCGCGACGGGCGGATCCTGATCGGCGTCACGATGCATGAGCCGAGCTGGGGCACCAGCTATACGCAAATGACCGCGCAGCTCGATGCCGGCTTCAACGGTGCACCCGGCGCGCCGGGTGTGTCCTACGCCGCGGCCGGGGCCGGGGCCGGGGCCAGCGTCGCGGCCAAACCAGCCGCCATGGTCCGCTTGGCGGCTGCACAACCGCATCGTGTCGAGCATGACAGCCATTCCTCCCTGATCGGCGACTGGACCGCGCAGCTTGGCATTTACAAGCTCCTTGCCAGCGCGCGCGTCGAAGCGGTCAGCGCGCAAAAGCGCTACGGCATCGGCGTCGCCCGCATCGCCCGGCTCGAGCGGCATGGCCGCACCCTCTGGACCGCGCAGCTCGCCGGCCTCAGCCTGACCGCCGCCCACCAGACCTGCGACGATATGCTCCAGCATCGCACCTCATGCCTGGTCATCGCTCCCCCTGTCGATCATCTCGCGGCCTTGCCGGCCGGCGAGGGCGACGGCAACAGGTCGTAGAGGCGCATAAGAGAAGGGAAGCGGCCGCTTTTTGAAAAAAGCGGCGCAAAAATTTTTATCATGCCCGGGCCATTGTCGTCGACATTGCCCAAGTCTCCGGGGCTATTCCAACGGTACTACGCACCGCCGGAACCTTCAGCCCCTCCGCCCAGCACAATAAAGTTTTTTGCTTCTTTTTGTTCACAAAAAGAAGCCCATTCTTATGATCCGGCCACGCGGCCCACTCGGGGCTGCCGCTCATGACGCGCCGATTTGAGATACGGCGCGGTTTTCCTTATGTGAGGCCCCATGATCACATCCGAATTCACGATGCTGCTCGCGGCAGCCGCCGGCAACGAGCCGCTCCAGGCGACGACGATCGTGATCGGCACCTTCATCCTGGAAGACGCGGCGACGCTTCTGGCGGCGATGCAGGTGGCGACCGGTGCGTTATCTCTGCCATTGGCGCTGTGCTCGCTCTATGCGGGCATCGTCCTGGGCGATCTCGGCCTATACGGACTCGGCGGCCTCTCCGCTTCCCATCCCTGGGCGGCCCGACTCGTGCCGAAGCGGCGGCGCGATCTCGGCCGCGACTGGGTCAGCGACCGAGTCGTCTCTTTGGTCCTGGTCAGCCGTTTCGTACCGGGGCTGCGCCTGCCCACTTACACCACGCTCGGCTTCCTGCGCGCGCCGCTCGGCCGCTTCGCCGCCGCCGCCATCGGCGCCACGCTGCTCTGGACGTCCGGGCTCTTTTACATCAGCCTACGACTCGGCACCCTGATGATGCGCTATCTCGGCGTTTGGCGCTGGGCAGGTCTTGCGATATTCCTTATAGTCTTGGTGATGGTGGGGCGGCTTGCCACGCGTATTTACGTTAAGAGGACGAGTTCATGAGCGAGACAACGCTCCACACCAACATACGCTCCGTCTTCGGTCGGGATGATCTTTCCAAAGTGAAACGCCCGGTCTCCTTTTTTGAATTCTGGCCCGGCTGGCTCTTCTACACCCCCGTCATCGCCTTCTGGATCCTCAAATCCATCCGCTATGGCAGCATCACGCTACCCACGCTGGCCAACCCCCACATCGATGCCGGCGGCCTGTGCGGCGAATCCAAAAACGGCATCCTCGCTCTGGCCGGCCCCACGGCCCGGCGATGGATCGCCAATTTCGCCGCCGTCACCACCTCCGGCCATAATGACGGCAACGACCTGGCCCTGGCCCGCACCGCAATGGACGAAGCCGGGCTGCATTACCCGGTGGTCGCTAAGCCGGACATGAGCTGCAACGGCGTCGGCGTACGCATCATCCGGACCGATGCCCAGCTCGCCGCCTACCTCGCCGCCTTCCCCCGCGCCACCGCCCTGCAATTGCAGGATTACGTGCCTTATGACGGCGAAGCCGGGATATTCTATATCCGCCACCCAGGCGAGGCCACCGGCCGCATCACCTCCGTCACCCTGAAATTCCCGCCCACGGTGATCGGCGACGGCGCCTCCACCGTGCGCCAGCTCGTCGCCGCCGATGCCAGGCTCAATGCAGTTTCCAACCTGATCCTGCCGAAAATCGGCGCGAAGGCGGACAGCGTGCCGCGCCCCGGCGAGACGGTGCGGCTGGTCTTCGTCGGCAACCATTGCCGCGGTTCAACCTTCAAGGACGGGCAGGACATCGTCACCCCGGCGCTGACCGCGCGCATCGACGAAATCGCCAAGGACCTGCCGGACCTGCACTTCTCCCGCATCGACCTGCGCTACGAATCGCTGGAGGATCTGCGGGCCGGCCATAATTTCAAGGTCATCGAGCTGAACGGCAGCGGTTCGGAAGCGACCCATATCTGGGACCCGCAAATGACCATCGCCAGAGCCTATGCCGCGCAGTTCTTCCATTACGGCGAGTCATTCCGCATCGGCGCCGCGATCCGCAAACGCGGCCTGCGCCCGCTCGGCACCTTCAAGCTGCTGGCGCTGTGGCAGCAGCAGAAGAAGCTGATGGCCGCTTACCCCGCTAACGAGTAAGCCAAGGCAAGAAAGGAAGCGCTTTGTTAACTTCGGGCCCGTGCCGTTCGAGCGCCGCAGGCCCAGCATAAACAAAAGTTTTTGCGCCGCTTTTTTCAAAAAGCGGCCCTTCTTTCTTACTTACTTGGCCGGCACGCTTTCCACCGCGCCGCGCAGCGCCACCTCCTCCATCCGCCAGGAAATCACCGTCGCCACCAGCTGGAGCAGGGCGCAGGCGCAAAATCCGTAGCGGAACCCCTGCTGCAGGTTCGGATGCGCCAACGCCAGCAAGGCGCCGACCAGGGTCGCGCCGAACGCACCGCCCATCGCCCGCACCAACAGCAGCAATCCGGTAGCAGCACCCATGTCGCGCCCGGCGGCCTGGCTCTGCGCCAAGACCAGCGATGTCGGCATGACGCAGCCGATGCCAAGGCCGAACACCGCGGAAACGCCGATCGGGTAGGACAATGTCCCGCCCCCGGGCGCCGCCGCCAGGAGTAAAAACGCCGCCGCCGAGGGGGCAAGGCCGGCCACCAGGACCATGCGGCTGCGGCCGGTGCGCCGTGTCACCTGCCCCGCCATATAGGCGCCCGCGGTGGTCCCGAACAAAAACGGCACCAGTTCAAGCCCGGAGGCGCTGGCGCCTTGATCGTAGAGCCATTGCAGCATCAGCGGGAGCAGGAAGATCGCCCCGAACATGGACGCGGCATTCAGGAAGGAGATTTCCAGAATGCCCCGGAAGGCCGGCCTCGCCAGCAGCGCGGCGGGAAAAAGCGGCGCCGCCGCGCGCCGCTGCTGCAACGCCAGCACCGCGAAGATGCCCACGGCCAGCACAAAAACCCCGAGTTCCTCGGCCGACAGCCACGGCACATCCACGCCCCCGGCGCTGAGGCCGAACAGAACCGCCGCCACCGCCGCGATCATCAACAGCGCGCCAAGATAATCGATCCGGCTGCGCCGCCCGGCCGGCTTCAGGCCCGCCAGCCCGCGCGCGATGAAGCCGATGGAGAGCAGCGCCAGCGGCACGTTGAACCAGAAAATCCAGCGCCAGCTTAATTGCTGCGCGACGATGCCGCCGACGATCGGCCCGGCGACCGAAGAGAGCGTCCAGACCGCGGTAAACCAGGCCTGGTATTTGCCGCGTTCCCGCGGCGGGATCACATCCGCTACCGCCGCCTGCGACACCGCCAGCAGCGCGCCGCCGCCGATTCCCTGCAAGGCCCGTGCGAACACCAGCATCAGCTCCGAGCCGGACAGCGCGCACACCACCGAGGCGGCGCAGAAAAACACCAAGGCCGGGATCAGCACCGCGCGCCGCCCCAACTGGTCGGATAATTTGCCGTAAATCGGCGTGGTCGCCGTGGAGGTCAGAAGATAGGCGGATACAACCCAGGAAAGATGGCCCCCACCATGCAGGCTGGCCGCCATTTGCGGGATCGCCGGCAGCACCACCGTCTGGTCGAGCGCCGCCAGCATCATGCAGGTGAGGATGCCCAGCACGACGCGCATGCGTTCGGCATGGGAATAGACGCGCCCGGCGCCCTCCAACTGGGCGGCTTGCTGATCGGGAGACATGAACGTTTCCGTTACTGATTCTGACGTTTTTTCGGCCCACGCCGGCGCAAAGGCAAGATGCCGATCGGGAATTCCTGCCCTGCCGGAACATGCTTCCCGGCAAGCGCCCACCCGCGCATGTGATCTGTGGTGAGAACAAGCGGTCCTTTATGAAATCCGGCCGCCCTGCACCGATCATCCCGCGCGCGGCCTTGCTGGCCCGGCAACGCTATGTTACTGCCCGGCCGATATGGCCCCACGGGCCGTACTCACGGCAAAGCAACAAACGGGCAAATAATATTGGTCGATCACACGGGCACTGGTGAAACCGGGTTTTCCGGACGCTACGCGGCAGCGCTTTACGCGCTCGCGTCCGAACAGAAGATCCTGAATGACGTCGTCGAGCAGATGGCCGCGCTCGGCCGCCTGATCCATGAATCGGCGGATCTGCGCCGCCTCGTCGAAACCCCGCTGACCGATACGGCGAAGGCCGCCCCGGTCCTGGCCCAGGCGCTCGCCGCCCAGGGTTTCCTGCCGATCATCCGTAATTATGTGGGCGTGGTGATCACGAATCGCCGGCTGCGCGAGCTGCCGCGGCTGATCGCCGGATTCGCGGCCTATGTCGCGACCAAACGCGGCGAGATCGTCGCGGAAATTACCTCCGCGCACGCTTTGACCGACACCCAGCGCACCCAGCTGCGCGCCCGCCTCGCCGAGGCCGGCTACAGCCAGGTGCATCTGCGCGAACATACCGATCCGAGCCTGCTCGGCGGGCTGGTGCTGAAAATCGGCACCAAGCTCTTCGACACCAGCCTCAAGTCTCGCCTTAACCGGCTCAACTATTCTCTAAAGGGAGCTGCCTGACATGGAGATCCGCCCAGCCGAAATCTCCGAAATTCTGAAGAGCCAGATCGCGAATTTCGACACCGAATCCAACGTGGCCGAAACCGGTCAGGTGCTCTCCGTCGGTGACGGCATTGCGCGGATTTTCGGCCTGACCAACGTGAAGGCCGGCGAGCTGGTGGATTTCCCCGGCGCCGGCATCAAGGGCATGGCCCTGAACCTCGAGATGGATAATGTCGGCGCCGTGATTTTCGGCGATGACCGGCAGATCCGCGAGGGCGACACCGTCACCCGCACCGGCCAGATCGTCGACGTTCCCGTCGGCAAGGGCCTGCTCGGCCGCGTCGTCGACGCGCTCGGCAACCCGCTCGACGGCAAGGGTCCGATCGTCGCCACCGAACGCCGCCTGGTCGAGACCAAGGCGCCGGGCATCATTCCCCGCAAATCGGTGCACGAGCCGATGCAGACCGGCATCAAGTCGATCGACGTGCTGGTCCCGATCGGCCGCGGCCAGCGCGAGCTGATCATCGGCGACCGCCAGACCGGCAAGACCGCGGTGATCATCGACACCATCATCAACCAGAAGGCCATCAACGCCACCGGTGATGAGAGCAAGAAGCTGTACTGCATCTATGTCGCGGTCGGCCAGAAGCGTTCCACCGTCGCCCAGCTGGTGCGCACGCTCGAGGAGCAGGGCGTGATGGAGTACTCCATCGTCGTCGCCGCCACCGCGTCCGACCCGGCCCCGATGCAATATCTGGCCCCCTACGCCGGCTGCGCCATGGGCGAGTATTTCCGCGACAACGCGATGCACGCGCTGATCGCCTATGACGATCTGTCCAAGCAGGCCGTCGCCTATCGCCAGATGTCGCTGCTGCTGCGCCGTCCGCCGGGACGCGAAGCCTATCCCGGCGACGTGTTCTACCTGCACTCGCGCCTGCTCGAGCGCGCCGCGAAAATGTCCGACGACAAGGGCGCGGGCTCGCTGACCGCCCTGCCCGTCATCGAGACCCAGGCCGGCGACGTCGCCGCCTATATTCCGACCAACGTGATCTCGATCACCGACGGGCAGATCTTCCTGGAGACCGAGCTGTTCTTCAAGGGCATCCGCCCGGCCGTGAATGTCGGCCTCTCGGTGTCGCGCGTCGGCTCCGCCGCGCAGATCAAGGCGATGAAGCAGGTGGCCGGCAAGATCAAGCTTGAGCTGGCGCAATACCGCGAAATGGCGGCCTTCGCGCAGTTCTCCTCCGACCTCGACCCGGCGACGCAGAAGCTGCTCGCCCGTGGCGCGCGCCTGACGGAACTGCTCAAGCAGCCGCAATACCAACCGCTCGCCGTCGAAGACCAGGTGATCTCGGTGTTCGCCGGCACGCGCGGCTATCTCGACAATCTGCCGGTCGACCAGGTCGGCCGGTTCGAGGCGCATCTGCTCTCCGAGATCAAGGCGCGTGAGCCCGGCATCGTCGAGGCCATCCGCAACGATCAGCAGATCAAGCCGGAGACCGAGAAGAGCCTGATCGCCTTCATCGAAAACCTGCTGCGCACGTTCGGCTGACGCATGCCGTCACTGAAAACCCTCCGCAACCGGATCAACAGCGTCAAATCGACGCAGAAGATCACGAGTGCGATGAAAATGGTGGCCGCCGCCAAGCTCCGCCGCGCGCAAGCGCAGGCGGAGGCCTCGCGCCCCTATGCCAAGCGCATGCGCGAAATGATGGCGGCCCTGGCCGCCGCCGAGGCGCAGAACCCCAGCGCCCCTGCTTTGCTGGTCGGCAATGGCCGCCAGCAGACGCATCTGCTGGTCGCCGTCACCGCTGATCGCGGCCTTGCCGGCGCGTTCAACGGCAACATCGCCCGCATTGTCCGCAACCAGGTGCGGGAGCTGGAGAGCCAGGGCAAGACGGTGAAAATCTTCGCCCTCGGCCGCAAGGGCCACGAGGCGCTGCGGCGCGACCTGCGCGAGCAGATCATCGGCACGAAGAATTTCGTCGGCAAGAAGACGCTGGAATTCACCGACGCCGAAGCCATCGCCCAGGAGCTGGTGAAACTGTTCCGCGACGGTCAGTTCGACGTGTGCACCCTGGTCTATAACCGCTTCAACTCGGTGATCAGCCAGACCGCGACCACGGCCCCGCTGATCCCCGCCGCATTGTCCACCGCGAACGACAATGCAGCCGACAGCGCGCAGGGCTACGAGGTGGAGCCGGATGACGGCACGCTGCTGGACCGGCTGCTGCCGCGCAACCTGGCGGTGCAGATCTACGCCGCCTTGCTGGAAAATCATGCCGGCTTCTACGCCAGCCAGATGACGGCGATGGATAGCGCCACGCGCAATGCCGGGGAAATGATCAAGAAGCTCTCGCTGAGCTACAACCGCGCCCGGCAGGCGAACATCACCAAAGAACTTATCGAGATCATCTCCGGCGCTGAAGCCGTTTAAGGTAGAGACACATGGCAAGCAACATCACTGGTCGCGTGACCCAAATCCTCGGCGCCGTCGTCGACGTGCAGTTCGAGGGGGATCTCCCCTTCATCCAGAACGCACTGACCACCCAGATCGGTGACCGCACACTGGTGCTGGAAGTCGCGCAGGAAATCGGCGAGCGCACGGTGCGCTGCATCGCCATGGACACCACCGACGGCATGGTGCGTGGCGCCGAGGTTGTCGACACCGGCGCGGCGATCTCCGTCCCGGTCGGCCCCGGCACGCTCGGGCGCATCCTCAACGTGGTCGGCGAGCCGATCGACGAGCGCGGCCCGGTTGAGGCCACCAGCCGCATGCCGATCCATCGCGACGCCCCGGCCTTCGACGAGCAATCCGCCTCCGCGGAAATCCTCGTCACCGGCATCAAGGTCGTCGACCTGCTGGCCCCGTACGTGAAGGGCGGCAAGGTCGGCCTGTTCGGCGGCGCCGGCGTGGGCAAGACCGTGCTGATTCAGGAACTGATCAACAACATCGCCAAGGGCCATGGCGGCGTGTCGGTGTTCGCCGGCGTCGGCGAGCGCACCCGCGAAGGCAACGATTTGTATCACGAGATGG
>NZ_DATLPB010000063.1:0-161392 GCF_035535915.1 Acidocella sp. | reverse complement strand
GAAGTGACCGCGCCGATCGCCAGCGCCACCAGCCTTGAACAATTGCAGGATCTGGAGAAAGCCGCGCGCCTGACCCTGGACGCCGAGGCCATCCAAGCGCTGGACGCCGCCAGCGCCGGTTTCTGAGGGAACTCTGAAGCTTGCAGGGCTTTGCGCGACGGCAACGCCGCACAAAGCCCTGCAATGGCATTCTCATAAGTATAAAAATCGCCGGGATCGCACCCGGAAGCAAAGGCGTTCCGCAAATATCATGGACGGCCGTTCATTCTCTTCCGTTCCCCTAAAAATTCTGATAGATTTTATCGTAAAGATCACATTAATCAATGATTTGATCGATGATTTGTTTTGCAGAGGCCGCTTTTAAGCGTCGAAAACCATGACACTCGATCAGCTCCGGATTTTCATCGCCGTCGCTGACCGCCAGCATGTCACGCGGGCGGCAGAGGCCTTGCATCTCGGCCAGTCGGCGGTGAGCGCGGCGATCGCGGCGCTGGAGACACGGCACGATATCAAGCTGTTTCACCGCGTCGGGCGTGGGATTGAACTGACCGAAGCGGGAGCGCTGTTTCTCGGCACGGCGCGCGGCCTCGTGGCCGAGGCGGAGGCGGCGGAACTGCTGCTGCGCGAACTCAGCGGTGGCAAGCATGGCTCATTGCTGGTGCAGGCGAGCCAAACGATCTCCAGCTACTGGCTGCCGCGGCATCTCGCGGCCTTCCGCCGCCAGCACCAGAACATCGAGATCAGCCTCACGGTGGGCAACACCGCGCAAGTGGCGCAGGCGGTGCATCGCGGCGAGGCGGAGCTGGGCTTCGTTGAAGGTGCGGTCACCGATCCGGCGCTGCTCAGCCAGCGGGTGGCGCGCGACAAGATGATCGTGGTGGTCGCTCCGGACCATCCCTGGGCGCAACGCGAAGCTCTGGCGCCGGAAGAGTTGCTGGACAGCGACTGGGTGCTGCGCGAACGAGGTTCCGGCACGCGCTCGGAATTCGAACAGGCGCTGGCGCAGTTTGGCGTGTCGGCCACGGCGCTGCGGGTGGCGTTGGAACTGCCCGCCAATGAGGCAGTGCGCGGCGCGGTCGAGGCCGGACTGGGCGCCACCGCCATTTCCGCTTCGGTGGCGGCGCCCAGCCTCGAAGCCGGTTTGCTGTATCATGTGAAATTCGCGCTGCCGGAACGCGATTTCCACGTTCTGCGCCATGCCGACCGCTACCAGAGCCATGTGGCCGCTTCGTTCATGGCGATGCTGAGCGCTCATTAAAACAGTAAGGAAGAAGCCGCTTTTTGAAAAAAGCGGCGCAAAAACTTTTTTGTTTACGCTGGGCCAGGGGCTACGTCGACGACAACGCCCATGGCCCAGCATAACAAAGTTTTTTTGCTACTTTTTGTTCACAAAAAGTAGCGCTTACTTCCCTTCCTTTTCCTTTCCTGTTCCTACTCCACCCTCACCCCGTCCGGCGCATGCGCCGCGAGCAATGCCGCGAAACGGCGGAACTGCGTTTCGCGCGGGTCGCTGGCGCGCCAGATCAGGCTGATTTGCCGCCCGGCATTGGGCTGGTCCAGCATCCGGCAGTCGACCAACGTGGAGATATCCGGCCGTTCACGCACCGCCAACGCCGGCAGCAGCGAATAGCCCTCCCCGGCCGCGATCATGTGCCACAGCGTTTCCAGGCTGGTGGCATGACGGGTGGCGCGGGGCGCGCCGTCGCAGAGATCCAGTGCCTGATCACGTAGACAGTGCCCCTCTTCCAGCAGCAATAGCCCCTCGTGTGGCAGCGTGTTCAATCGAATCTGCGGCAGCGAGGCAAGCGGGTGCCAGCGTGGCGTGGCCAGCATGAAGGGTTCGAAAAAAATTGCCTGGTGCGAGAGGCCCGGCATGTCCGGTGTCATCACCGCGAGAATGACGTCCAGCGCCCCGTGGCGGAGCCGCTCGATCAACGCTGACGTACGGTTCTCGGTCAGGCGCAATGACACGTCGGGCAGTTTACCCCGCAGCAAAGCCAGGACCGCCGGCAGATAATAAGGTCCCAGGGTTTCGATCGCGCCCAGCTGCAAAACGCCGGATAAATCGGTGCCTTGTAGCCCAAGCGCCAGCAAATGCCGCGCCTCGGCGAGGATCCGGTCAATATGCCCGAGAAGCACCTCCCCCTGCGCGGTGATCGCGACATGGCGCTTGGTGCGCTCGAAGATCGGCATGCCGAGATAGGCTTCCAGCTTGCGCACCTGCTCGGACAGAGCCGGCTGACTGACCCCGCAGCGTTCCGCGGCGCGGCCGAAATGCTTCAGTTCCGAGACCGCTTCGACATATTCGAGATCGCGCAAGGATAGGCCGGCAAGAGATTTCGACATCGTCGTCTAACTAGTCAGTTTCATCAGTCGCGGAAACCTGGGGAACTGAATTTACTTATTAGGGGTTTTCAAAGCAGCTAGAAAGGAAGGCTACTTTTTGTGAACAAAAAGTAGCAAAAAAACTTTGTTATTCTGGGCCCGTGCGGTTTCAGCGCCTCAAGCCCAGTTTCAAAAAAGTTTTTGCGCCGCTTTTTTCAAAAAGCGGCCTCTCTCTTCCTAAAAAACCCCGCCGGTGAGCTGCTGGCTGATGGCGACATAATGCATGCCGCCGGCGACCAGAACCAGCAGATGCCAGACCGGATTGTGGAATTTGACCGGCCGCGCCTGCAGCAGCCCGCCGACCGTGTAAACGACCCCGCCGCCCAGGATCAGTGCCAGCACTTCGCCCTGCAGCCGGGCCACGCAATTTGGCAGCAGCGCCAGCAGCATCCAGCCCATGGCCAGATAGAGGCATAGCAGCGCGCGCTCGAAGCGCCTTGGGTGATACAGGGTCACAAATATACCCAACGCGGCGAGGCTCCAGACCAGCAGGCATAGGATCAGCCCGGATCGGCCATACAGCGTGACGAGGCTGATCGGCGTATAGGTCCCGGCGATCATGACAAAAATCATGGCCCGGTCGAAGCGACGCAGCCGTTCCTTCAACCGGCCGTCCGGGCAAAGCTGGTAGGCGGCCGACGCACCGAGCATGCCGACAATGCCTGCGGCATAGAGAGCGATGGCGGCGATGATCGGCTCGCCGAAAGCCGTGGCACGCTCGACCAGCGCGATGGCGGCGACCACACCGAGCGGCAGGCCAACAATGTGAATGGCGGCGTCGGCCGCCCGTTCGGCCGTGCTATAGGACGGAAATTTATGGAATTCGGTCAAAAAACCGGATCGAGCGGCGCTGGCGGCGTGCCACCCGCTTCGAGCACCTCGCCCGCCTCCAGCAGCAGATCCTCGCGGAACCGCCCGGCCAGCAATTGCACCCCGGTCGTGGTGCGCCCCACCCGCGCGGTGGAGACCGTCAGCGCCGGCAGGCCGGTGAGCGGAAGGCCGATCTGCGTGAGCTGTGCCCGCCAGACCCGGGCAAAATCCGTCCGGTCCAGTTGATCCGGAAACGGCAGCTCCGCCGAGACCGGCAGCAGCAGCACCGGATGGTCCTGCAGCAGGAGCTGATAGTCGCGAATGATGGCGCTGCGGCGCACCAACGCGTGGAGATATGTCTCCGCCGAAACCTGCTTCAGCAGGGATTTGAGTTCGGCAATGGTGGCGATGGCACCGGGATCGCCATCCTTGGCCGTCATCTCCTCCCAGGGGGTGAAACTCTCGCCGATCCAGAGCCGGGCTTGCAGCTCGACGGCCTCCTCGATGGCGGGAATGTCATCCAGCTCGGCCACCTCCCAGCCGGAATCGCGCAGCCGCGCGGCGGCGTCCACCAGCGCCTCTTCCACCTCCGGCACGATCTCCAGCCCGCCGGGGCGGCGCACCAAAGCGGCGCGGCGCGGCTGATTGGAAAATTCCAGCGGGGCCGGCACCCACCATGGGTCGCGCGGGTCGAAGCCCGACATCGCGGCAAGGCCGAGGCGCAGATCGGCGATGGAGCGGCCGATCGGGCCGGAAACCGCGGTGAGTTGCACGCCGATCGGCCGCTCGGGGCCGCTGGCATTATACGTGGGAACACGGCCGAGGCTGGGGCGCAGCCCATGAACCCCGCAGGCATAAGCAGGGTAACGGATGGAGCCGGCGATATCCGTGCCATGCGCGAGATGGCCGATGCCGGCAGCGACGGCGGAAGCCGCACCGCCCGAGGAGCCGCCCGCGGTGCGCGATGGGTCACGCGGATTTTTTGTGGCGCCATGAAGCAGATTATCGGTGAACCAGCGCAGCGAGAAAGCCGGCGTGTTGGTGCGGCCGAGAATCACCGCGCCGGCGCGGCGGAGATTCGCCACCACCGGGCTGTCCGTCCCGGCGATGTTGCGCGCCTGTAGCCGCGTGCCGTTGGTGGTGGCGAAATTTTCCTGGTCCAGATTGACCTTGACGGTTACCGGCACGCCGGCCAGCACCCCCGCCTCCTCACCGCGCGCGGCGCTTGCGTCGACCGCGTCCGCTTGCGCCAGCACATCCTCGGCGCGGTAATCGATGACGGCATTGATCGCCGGATTCACCGCCTCAAGCCGTTCGAGGGCTGCCTGTGCAGCCTCGCGGGCGGAGATTTTACGGTCCCTGACATTTTGCGCCAGCTCGGTTGCCGACAGCCGCCAGATATCCTCCAAGGCCCCCTCCTGAATCTGCCGCACGTCGCGGCTTCCTCCGGTAGCTTAAGAGGTTTTTGCGCCGGCGCGCCAGCCGATTTCCCAGAACGCCGCTTCGCATTCAGTGGCCTGGATGAAACGGTTCAGCAGCGCATCATAGCGCGCCGCCCCGCCGCGGCTCACCGCCAGCCGTTCCAGCATGGCCATCGCCTCGGCAACCGAGCGGTTATAGTCGGGGCCGGCATAAGCGGCGATCCAGTCGGTATAAGGATTTCCGGGACACAGCCCCTCGTTCAGCATGGCGCCGATTTCCGCATAACCGGCGATACAGGGGGCAAGTGCTACCATCAGATCCAGGGCGTCGCCGGCCTGCCCGAGCTCCAGGACGTAGCGCGTGTAAGCGATCATCTCCAGCGCCGCCGGCGCCGCCCGCATCTGCGCCTCGTCCAACCCCCAGCCGGCGCAATAGCGCACATGCAACGGCATCTCGCCGGTCAGCAACGCATCGGCGGTCGTCAGGGCGGCACGCATATCCGCCGGCTCGTCCAATTTATACGCGAGCAGGACATAGGCGCGGGCATATTGGATCAGGAACAAATAATCCTGAACCAGAAACTCCCTGAACTTTCGTTCAGACAACGAGCCGTCGCCCAAAGCGAGGACAAAAGGATGTTGAACATAACGCGCCCACGGCCCCGCGGCGTCGGCCCGGAGCCGGTCGAAAAACGGTGTCACTGTCATGCCGCCGAAATTAGCCGCGCCGGCGCCGCGTGGCCAGAACCAGGCTTACGCGATCGGAAATGACATGCCCGACCCCGGATCGACGAAAATCAAGTGATCCTGCACGGCTTTCACACCGGGTGCGTTCTCGGCAATGACGATCACCGCCTGCCGTTCCTCATCGCTGAAAATCGTGCCCTCCAGGTCGACGATTTTTTCCTTCACCTGGACCTTGATGCTGGATTTCGGCGCCCATTTCGCCTGAGCGAGCTCGTTCTTGATGTAGGCGCCGATTTCTTCGTCGGACCGGTCTTCGGGCGTTTCGACCAGCTTGCGCGCCAATGCCCGCAAGATGTCCGCCCGGCTGATGATGCCGACCAGCCTCCCGTTCTCCAGCACCGGCAGCCGCTTCACATGCTTGTGCAGCATGATCCGCGAGGCTTCTGCGAGCTCGGTCGCCGCGGTCACGGAGATCGGACGCGGGGTCATCACCTCGCTGACACGCCGCCCATGGGTGGCGACGTAATCGGCCGCGACGGCCGAGGGCATCAGGAATGCCTTCAGCCAGCTCGGCTGCTTGCCTTCGCTATCCAGTTCGGTGCGGCGCAGCAAATCACCTTCGGTGATCATACCGACCAGCGTGCCGTCAGTTTCCACGACCGGCAGGCCGCTCACATGACTGGCGATCATGACGCGAACCGCATCGACCAGCGTCGTCGATGGCAAAACGGAAACAATATTCGTGCTCATTAGAGCGGCGACATTCATACGATCCTCCTGTCGTTGCAGCAGGACCTTGCGGCATTTGCCGGCGCCTTGCCTTGACCCATGTCAAAGTCTATGGCCGGGCTTTTTTTCGCTCATGGCAGTTTCGGCGCCAAAAGCGCGGCAGGGCGCATGAAAATGAAGGCCAAAACACCGGCGAGCAGCAGGAGCGCGGTGCAGAACAGGCTGCCTTCGGGCCCGGCCACGCCGCCGGATAGATATACATTGCCGCGCGGCGCGGAAATCAGCAGCGTGCCGACGCAACGCGTGCCGCTATCGGCGGTGCCGAACAGGAAATTCTCCGCATAATCCCAGGCGCCATGAAAGCCGATCGCGAACCAAAGCGAGCCGGTGCAGCGGATAAACAGGCAGAACAGCAGCCCCGCCCCGACCGTGTCGACCAGGCCCAGCGGGGTCTCGCCGGGATTCATACCGTGCAGAACGCCGAAAAACAGGCTGGTCAGGCCAGCCGCCCCCCAGAACCCCATGCCGCGCCGCAAGGCCGAGAGCAGATAGCCGCGGAGGGCAAACTCTTCCGTCAGTCCGATCAGCAGGCTGACACCCAGCCATTTCAGGGCATAGAAGATTTCGTTGGCGAGGCCGGGCACGCCGGCCTGCTCGGTGGCGAACCCGCCGGCGCGCAACACCAGCGTCAGCGCGCTGAGCGCCACCGCCCCCGCGACAAACCCGGCGCCGAGGCGGGGCAGCTTGCGCGGGTCCGCCAAGCCGTAAGCCGTCAGCCGCGTGTCTTCAAGGAACGCCATCAGCGCGCTGGCGCCGCAGGCCGGCAACAACAGCCCCAGCTCGTTCACCCCCACCATGAACGGCGTCAACCCGCCCTGCAGCCCGTGCACCGCCATGGCGCTGAACAATTCGTGCAGAATGAGGGCAACCAGCAGAAGCTGCGCCGCCATCGCCAGCAGGAACAACGCCGCGCGCCAGCCGGCCCGCACGCCATCCCGCCCGACAAACGGGCGACGCCATAAACTTTCCGAACGGCGAACTTGGTTCAGGCATCCACGCAGGCGCATTTGGGCTGAGGCTAGAAGAAAGGCTACTTTTTGTGAACAAAAAGTAGCAAAAAAACTTTATTATGCCGGGCCATGGGCGTTGTTGCCGACACAGCCCATGGCCCAGCATCAAAAAAGTTTTTGCGGCGCTTTTTTCAAAAAGCGCCCACTTGCTTACTACCGCGCCAGCCTAATTCCACTGAACTGCCAGCGCGCGCCGGTGGGGAAAAAATTGCGGTACGTGGCCCGCGAATGACCGGGCGGTGTCGCGAGCGAAGAGCCGCGCAGCACATACTGGTTCACCATGAACTTGCCGTTATATTCGCCGACCGCCCCGGGGGCCGCTCGGAACCCGGGATAAGGCGCATAGGCGCTGCTGGTCCATTGCCAGGCCGTGCCGAACATTTGCGGCAAGGACGGATCGGTGAGTGCTGCGTGCTCCCATTCCGCCTCGGTCGGCAGCCGCGCGCCGGCCCACTGCGCATAGGCGCTCGCCTCGAAATAAGACAGGTTGAGCGCCGGCGCATCCGGCTGCAAATCGGTCAGCCCATCCAGGCCGAACACCCGCCAATGGCCGTCCTGGCGATGCCAATAGAGCGGCTGCGACAATTTGTTGGCGCGAACGAAATCCCACCCTTCCGCAAGCCAGAATGACGGCTCGTTATATCCGCCATCGGCGACGAAGGCGAGATATTCCGCGTTCGTCACCAGCCGGGACGCGAGCTGATAGGGCTCCAGAAACTGCCGGTGCCGCGGCAACTCGTTATCGAAATGGAATTGCTCTCCATCATGGCCCACCGCTACGACGCCGCCGGCAAAATCGCGCCAAAGGAAGGGGCCACCCAGCGCCGGCAACATGGCCTCAGGCTGATAAGCCGGAAAGAGCGGGTTCATGCTGAGCAGATGCATCACATCGGTAACGATCAGCTCCTGATGCTGCTGCTCATGCTGCAGGCCGAGTTCGACCAGGGCCGTCAATTCCGGCGATCGTCCGCGGGCCAGCAGCGCCAGCATGCGCGCATCGACATTCTCCCGGTACGCAACGACATCAGAACGCGAGGGCCGTGTGACCAGGCCGCGCTGCGGCCGCGAATACTGCGCGCCCACGCCATTGTAATAGGAGTTGTACAGCACGCGAAACGCGGAATGGAACGGCGCGAAACCCGCTTCGAAAGGTTCGAGAATGAACGTCTCGAAAAACCATGTCGTATGCGCGAGGTGCCATTTCACCGGACTCGCGTCGGGCATCGACTGGGCCTGGCAATCCTCATCAGAAAGCGGCGCCGCCAACGCCATGGTGTGCTGCCGCACCTGCGCGAAGCGGGCGGCAAGCGGATGCAGGGTTTCACGTTGCTCGAGCATGACACACCAAATAGCGGTTATCGACATCGGACCAGCAGCGCACCTCGCCGAAGCCGCTTCGCTGCAACAGGTCGAGAATGGCGGCGCGGGAATATTTATAGCTGTTTTCGGTATGGATCTCGGCACCACGGGCAAACTGGCGGGCGCCGCCCGGCCAGGTCACGGTCAGCTCCTTGCGCGCGCACAGATACATCTCTACCCGGCTCTGCGCCGCGTTGAACACGGCTTTGTGCTGCCAGTCGCGCGGCCGAAAATCGCTGTCCAGCAGCCGATTGACGTGCTGCAAAATGTTCCGATTGAAGGCGGCGGTCACGCCGAGTGCATCATCGTAGGCGGCTTCCAGCTCCTCGGCCGGCTTTACCAGGTCAATGCCCAGCAGCAGCGCGCCCTCGCTGTCGCACGCGGCACGGATACGGGCGAGGAATTTGGCCGCCTGCAGGGGCGTGAAATTGCCCAGCGACGAGCCGGGATAAAAAAACAGCTTCTTGCCGTACCCTTCTTGCACGCTCGCGGGCAGCATCCAAAAATCGGAGAAATCAAGGCCGACCGGATGCATGGGAATGTGCGGATGGGATTTTTTCAGAATCTCCACTGCGCCGCGCAAAAACGCCACGGAAATATCGACGGGAACATAGGCCCGAGGCCGCAAGACATGAAACAGTGACGCCGCCTTGGCGCAATTGCCGGCGCCCAGATCGATCAGCGTTGTCCCCACCCCCACGGACTCCGCGATCCCTGCGGCATGTTGCGCCATAATCGCTGCCTCGGTGCGGGTGAGGTAATATTCGTCCAGTTCGCAGATCATTTCGAACAATTTCGACCCGAACGCGTCATAGAAATATTTCGGCGCGATGCTTGCCTGCGGCCGGCATAAATCCTCAATCAGTTCAGCCCTTATGGTCGCATGTTCAGGACCGCTTTTTTGGATCCGCTCCGCCGCACTTTCTCCATGTGACATAGAACATTCCCGTGACGATTGTGGCCGTTCGCGTGAAGCGGGAGTTCAGGCATCTTGTGGTCAACGGATCACGAGATACGCCTCTACGCACCGATGTCCAGCGTTATCTCCGCATTCTGTCGAAATTGTTAGGCTTTGCACGGGTATCAAACCACCGGCAGGCGCGCAAAGAATGGCGTGCCTGCCGGCACGCCATTCTCCCTCAGACGTTCGTGGCGTCGCCTCAATCCGCCACACCAGGTTCCAGCACGGTCCGGTGCGCCATGGAAACGTTGCGCGCCTCGGGGCCGAAAATCATCAGGATGATCAGCAGCACCGAGACGATCCCGGCCACCAGCATCAGCGCGAAGCCATAATCGCCGCCATGGTGGAAGGCGATGCTGGCCTGGATCGGCGCGTTGAAGGAGGCAACGAAGTTGCCCAACTGGTAAATGAAGCCCGGGAACGTGCCGCGGATTTCCGACGGCGACAACTCGTTCAGATGCACCGGCACGACGCCCCAGGCGCCCTGCACCGCCACCTGCATGAAGAACGCGGCGATCGCGATCTCGATCGGCGTGCCGGCATGCGACCAGGGGAACATGACGATCAGCGCCAGCACGCAGGCACCGATGATCGCATAGCGGCGACCGATCTTCTGGCTGAGCAAACCGAACAAAATGCCGCCCAGCATCGCGCCGACATTATAGATCAGCGAAATGTTGGTGATCTGCGCGTGGGTGAAATGCAACTGCGCGCCGAGGAACAGGCGCGGATAAATGTCCTGTGTGCCGTGCGAGAAGAAGTTGAACGCGGCCATCATCAGCACGCCGTAGAGCACGAGCTTGCCGTTCTTGCGCAGGATCTGCCATGTGGAGACGCGCGGGCCCGCCTTGAGCTGCTGGAACGCCGGGCTCTCCTCGATTCCGTAATTGATGAAGAACACCAGGACCGCCGGCAGCGCGCCGACGAAGAACATGCCGCGCCAGCCGAGATATTGATACGCGAAGCCGAACAGCAGCGTGGCCAGGAAATAGCCGCACGGGTAGCCCGCCTGCAGCAGGCCGGACACCCAGCCGCGCCAGCGGTCGGGAATCGTCTCCATGGCGAGCGAGCTGCCCACGCCCCATTCACCGCCCATGGCAATGCCGAACAGCGCGCGTATGACCAGGAAGGAACCGAAACTCCACGCGAACCCGCTCAACGCCTCGAAGAACGAATACAGCAACACGACCAGCATCAAAATCGGCTTGCGGCCATATTTGTCCGCCAGCCTTCCGAAAATGAACGCACCGACAGCGCGCGTCGCCAGCGTCAAGGTAATGGCGAACGTGATCGACGTGATGGAGACGCCAAAAGTCTTGGCGACGTCGTTGAAGGTAAAGATAAGGATGAAGAAATCGAACGCATCAAGGGTCCAGCTTAGATAAGCGGCGATGACGACGTTACGCGCCCTTTTCAGGTTTTCTGTGGCGGTGGCAGACATTGCTTTCCAATCCCAGTATTGCAATCAATTCCCGCCGTGTTAAAGCTTATGTAATATAATGCAAGAGGGTTCCTTTATGGGAGGATCTCTTGGCAAAAGACGTCGCTCTAAATGCGAGGTGACGTCTTTTTTTTGCGACGAAGCTGCGCGCTTTTTTGCAGCCAGACGACCGGGATGCGTCGACCGCCTGCCCCGCGTGCCGCCCCCGCGACGCTGACTTTCGTTTAAATTTCATAATTTCTACTTTTTCGCCGATAGGGGCGAGCCTCGCCGCATGCAGCGGCATCACGCACGCTCTGTCAGGAATCACCGGCCCCGACCTGGCTGAGCAGAGCCAACGCCGCGTTAGTGCGCAACGCCACGCGCCGGATCAGCCCCTGCCGGAACATCGGCGCGACGCTCGCGTCATAAAACGCCGTCTGCGCCCGACTCAGCTGCGCGACAAGGTCATTTGGGCTGGCCAGACAGACCGCTAGCAATGTTCGCGGCCCCAGGTCGCCGTCTACCGCAACTTCGACCGCCGCTTGCAGAAGACGCACGCTCGCCGCGACCCCGGCATTCACCGCATGGTCAAACACCATGAGGTCAAGACCGACAGGCAATGCATCACCTTTGACCGGCCGCCAGTAATCGCGACGATAAATCGCCCGTGCCGCGTCGGGCGTAAGGTCGCGGAGGTCCAGGTGCGGATAGGACGCAGCCGACAGGCCAAAATTCGTTCCCCTGAGACTCCCGACGCCGATCTCGCCACCGGTCCAGTTGCCGCGATCTTCCGGGCTTGCGGTGAACCCGCCCTCGCACTGCAGGGTGAAGCCCACGCATGCGGCGAAATTCACGATCCGGTTACCGCTTCTTTGGCGATATCCAGCGCGTAGGCGGCGGCGACGAACCCGGCGACGAAAAAACTGCGGTCGATCGGCTTGGCCTCGCCCCAGGAGGTGGCGAAGGTGAGAGCACCATCGTAGGAGTCGGCCCAAACAGCATGATAGCCCCACGAACCGGGTGCGCCGGCCGCCGTCCATACGAGCTGATTCTGCTGTGCGAGGCCTAACGCGAGGATCAGAAAAATGCCGCCCGCGCGGCTCACGACATCCCGGATGTCGGCCTCGAATTTGGGGTCGACCGGGACGACCTGCCGCAGCCTATAACCGGCGATGCTGTTTTGGCGCCACCACGCAAACAACGCCTCAGGGTCGGTTCCTTGATCACTGGCGGGATTAGACGCGGTATAGCCGGTGATCTGGCTGTAAAGCGTCACCGCGAGATCATTGGCGATTTGCGGTCGTGAAATCCCGGCCCTGGCCATCTCCGTCTGCACGGCATTACAGGCTGCGGTCTCAACACAATCACCGACCAGATCATTGTGCCCCGCAACGCGCGGCGTGCCGAAAATCCGGCTGTAAGCCCCCCGGGGCATAACCGTCGTGACGCGGCGGCCAGGCGCGGCCGGCGCGCCATGCCACCGGCACCCCAATCTCATCGCCGCGAGCTGATGAGCGAGAAGCACCTCAGACACCCAGCAATTTCAGCGCCTGGCTCGCGCTCATCCTCGGTTCGGCCGCACCGGCGGCGGTCGACGCCACCGCTTCGCCCAGAGCCAGCACGGTCTGCAACGCGTCCACGATGGTGACGATGTTGGCGGCCAAGGAGCCCGTAAGGCTGTTCGCCACCACTACCACATCCGCCAGCAGCGTCTTGGCGTCGGTTTGGAACGCGGTGATCGCGGCGGGAATGCTGGCGGCGGTGAACGTCAGCGTCGCGACACCGTGATTCGCCGTGTTCAGCGCCGCCACCTGGGCCGCCATATCGGCAACAGCGTCGTTGATCACAAGGACCCTGGCCGCACCGATCGCCGTGCTGATCAGCGGGACGCTCAGCAGCGTCGCCACACCGTTCTTCGCCGCAAGGGCGTAATTTTCCAGCATGTTGAGATTGATCGTGACGATGGTCACGCCATTCGCGGTCGTCACCGCGCATGCGCCGAGCATCGCCACGGCGGAGAGCAACGGCACGGTCGCCAACAGGCCCCGACGGGAAACGGTCATGGTTCAGACTTCCTTGCTTGCAGTTGCAGAGGTTTCGACGGCGACCGCGGCATCGCCGGTGGTCAGAGCCCGACGCCAGCCCTCCTTAAGAAGGACCGCGCCGACGCCGGAAATGATAAGCCCGGCCAGCATCAGATCGTGGCCGATGCCGGGCGGAATGGCGTAGCCGAGACCGGCCAGAATCGCGGCGATGCCGGCATAGGTGCTCGGCTCGGAAAACCGGGCGATCAGCGTGTTCATGAGGATTTCCTTGAAGAAAAAAGAAGGAAGGAAGCGCTTCTTTTTGTGAACAAAAAGAAGCAAAAAACTTTGTTAATTTGGGCCCGTGCGGTTTCAGCGCCACCGGCCCAGCGCAACCAAAAGTTTTTGCGCCGCTTTTTTCAAAAAGCGGCTGCTTTCTTTCTTATCTAACGAACGAAATGCGTGACAATTCCCGCCAGCGCGCCACCGCAAAGCAGCACCAGGCTATCGAACATCCAGCGAAACGTGCCGAACGTACCTCGCTGCGTGGCGAGCTGCTGCGCCAGCCGCTCGTAACGCTCCTCCTGCCGCTTGGCACTGTCGGCAATCATGTCACCAAGCGTCCGGCCCAGGGTTTCACGGTCTCTCTGGGCGTTTATTTGCCCATCATGAAATATTTTGAGCATTTGCCGGTTTTGATTGAAGAGTTCGACGATCGATGCGTCGGAGCTCTGCTGGCGCGACAACAACCCGTTCACATCGCCACGCAACTCACCGACGTCTCGTTCAACGCCCATCCCCCTCCCCCTCGCCTCATTCTCCTTCGGCACGCGCTTGCGCTTCCCCGGCGCGCCGCCATCGATCGCCTGGCTCATGGCGCCCTCTGGTCAGACGCGAGTTTCGGGCGCTCGAAATGCAGCACGAAGAGCATTTTTGTAATGCTGTAAGGCTGTAATCCAAACTTGCTGGTTTCGACCGCAATTGCATTGCCCGTCTTGTTATCGACGGCGTAAAACGAGATCTGGTTGATCGCGATCTCCGTCGTCTTGCCGTACAACGCGATCTCCGGCGTGCTGAGAAAAGCCGAAAGCTTCAGCCTGGGCACGCCCAACAGCAGGGACTTGAAGTTATAGGAATCGACTGCGGTATACGGAACGATGGTCACGGCGGCGTTCTTTTGTGCCGCCAGCCCGACGCCATGTTGCAGAAGCCAGGCTTTGAATATTGCAATTTCGAACTTGCTGCCGGTGAAGTCAGACCCGTCCACATAGGCTGACGATGCAGCAAAAGGGGACAAACTCTCCACAGCTTTGCGCGCCGCCGACGACATGATCAACTCTTGAGTCGCCGTCTCTTTCGGGGGCAGCGTGACGATGCCGCTCGAGCAGGCATCGGAAAGCAGCAAGATCAGGAGCAGGACAACACGGGTCATTTTCTCCCCCATCGGCTGATCTGCTCCATCACCGCGAACGGCACGATGGTGGCGCCGTCCACGGCAAAGGCCCACCAATGAAACCAGAAAGGCCCGATAAGAACCCATGAGATGCACAGGCAGGCGCGCAGGTAATTCTGCGCTGCCATCGGCACATTGTTCATCACCTTCCAGCAATGCGATTTTTGGACGATACAGGCGAGCATGCGGCAGCCGACGCAGCCCCACCATTTCCGCTGCGGCAATGGCAGGCGTATATTGCCGGGCCGGTAGCCAGCCGCGAGCGCGGTGTGCGTGGAGACGGTCATGCTCGCGGAACCGTCGAAATCGACGACATTGAGCAAGCGATCCTCCCATATGCCGGCTTGAACTAGCAAAATGCGAAGTTGCGCGAGGCGGCCGACGACGAATGCACCGGCGGCACAGCAGGCGCGCGCAAAAACGCCTCTCACGCACTCACCGTCAGCGTCGCGGCCGGCAGCGTGCCCTGGTTGCTGTCGGCCACCAGATCCACTGCCGAGACATAGGGCGCATAGGCCGTCTCCAACGCCGCGAACTGCGTGGGGTTGAACGAACGCTGCGTGCCGCTCGCGTCAACCAGCACCAGAGTCGTGGTGCCGTTATGAAGCTGTTGTTTTTGATCAGCCAATTGGCCTCAGCCATGAGCTTCACCTGCGCCGCCAGGGTGGTGGCGTAGGTAGCGCTTAGGCCGGTGCTGGTGGCGAACGTCACCGCCACGCCGGCGGCCAGTTGCGCGGCCGCCTGCTCGGCGAGCGTCGGGCTCGGCGCGGCCTGCGCGGCAGTGAATGTCCATTCCCCGCCGGCTTGCGCCGCTTGGCACCCAACCTGCGGCGCCGGTGTGACCTCGGAAATATCGCCGGTCCACAGCAGCGGCAAGGCAACCGGGAACGCTGTGTTCGCAAGCTGCACGACCTGCGAGTTCAAAATGAGCGCATAGAGTGCCATGATCAATACTCCACAATCACGAGGCCATTCGCGCCGGCACCGCCGGTCAAGCCGCCGGGGCCGCCGGCGCCGCCGCCGCCGCCGCCAGGGAATTGCCCAGGCCCCGCGGCGGCACTGCTCTGGACGCCGCCTTGTCCGCCCTGCGGCGCGTTGCCGCCCGCGCCGCCAAGGCCGTTGCCGGTCGAGCCATTCATCATGACGATGCCGCCAAAGCCACCTTGAAAATTCACGATGCCCCCCACCGCCTGGCCGCCGGCGGTGTTTGTGGTCGCAAAGGCGGCCTGATACGCGCCGCCTGCGCCGCCCGTGACCGTGACAAACGTGCCAACGCTGGATGTCCCGCCGCTGGCGCCGGGCGATTGGGCCACGCCCCCCGCCCCGCCCTGTCCGACCGTCACCGCAATTGCCTGCCCCGGCGTCACGGTCTCGACCAGTTCCGCATAACCACCCGCGCCGCCGCCAGTGCCGGCAAAAGCAATGGTCGAGGCCGCCGATCCAGCGCCGCCGCCGCCGCCACTCCACACACGGAATTTGATTCTCGTGACACCGGCGGGAACGGTAAAAGTGCCGGAGGCAGCAAAGGCTTGCTGATGGGAGAATCCGGGCGAAAGCTGAGGCAGCGTATAGGGCGGGAACGGCGCGCTCGGATGCTGCGCAATGTTGGCGGCGGTGATCGCGGTTTGCCCGAAGGCCACGGTCACCACGAACAGCGGCACATAGCCGTTATCGGCCGCCGGCGGGGTCTGCGTGCCCGTGGCCACCGCCGCACCGGCTTTCACCGCCAGCGTCACGGTCTGGTTGCGCGTGGTGTTCTGCGCGGCGCCGCTATTGGTCGGCCCGGCGAAGGGCTGGCTTGGATTCGCGGCGTTCACATAAGGCAGCACCACGGGCGTGCCATCGGCCTCGGCAAAAGTCGCCTCGATCAGGTAAGCGATCGACTGGCCCACTGTGGTCGGCGCCGCCATGTTCAAGATTGTGGAATCGAGATTGATCCCCTGCTTGACGCAGAATTCCGTGAGATCGGCGGGCAGCTCGCCATAGGCAGTGGCGTCCACACTGGTGAATTGCGTCAGCGCACCGGCGGAAACCTGCACGCCCATGCCCGGCACCGCGAGCGCCGTGCAGGTAAAGCCCGAGGCCACCGGCGACGTGCCGAACACCGCCTGCAAAATCGCCCCGTCCGAAATCATGGCGTTACGTTGCGCATTGAGAAAGTCTGCCGATTTCGGCAGCGAACCTGGATAGGCGATGGTGCGATTCATGAAATGTCCTTGCCAGACGAAGGAAGGCTACTTTTTGTGAACAAAAAGCAGCAAAAAACTTTGCTAACTTTAGGCCCGTGCCGGTTCAACGCCTCAGGCCCAGCGTAAATAAAAGTTTTTGCGCCGCTTTTTCAAAAAGCGGCTGCTTGCTTCTCTCTAATTCGAAAGATTGACCCAGGCGATGGAACCGGCAGGCATCCAGGCGTACACAGCGGCGATCAGGAATGAATCCGTGAGCGTGGCCGCCACCATGTTGTCGTCGGTGAACGCGAGCGAGCCGTTGTTGCTGGTGTAGGGTGCCGCCCCGCTCCAGCCGCCGAGCGCATCGCCCTCGGTGCCGAGCGCGCCGGTCCAGCCGCCCAGGCTCGCCGATGCCTGCAAAGACGGCCGGACAACCGTCACGAAGAGCTGATAGGGCAGCAACAGGCTACCCCACGCGCCGGCCCCGACCGTGCCGCTGCCATCGTCCCAGGCGAACGTGCCGCCGCCTTCTGTGCCCAGCGGCCCGGCCCAGCCGCCGGTGTCACCGGTATTGGCCGGCTCGACCACGCGCGGCGCGTTGCCGGTGAGAAATTCCAGCATTTCCGTCAGCGCTGCCCTGGTGCCGCGCGGCGCGGTGATGGTCCATTGCGTCCGCGCCTTGAAGGCTGTGTCGGTCTCCTGCGGCAAGCGTATGATCGAGTCACCGAGAAAATCATGCGCCCACAGATCCACGAACCCGCCTTGCGTGGTCGCCAGCCGCGTCTGCGCGCGGGTGAAGGCGGTCAGCAGATAGATGGCGGCCAGCGCATTGGCGATGCCGGCCAGCACCATGTCCAGCACCGGCGCAGCATCGGCGAACCAGTCGGCAGGCAGCAGCCCGCGCAACCGCGCCTGAAAATCAGCCTGATCTCCGGTCGCCATTACGCCACCGTCAGGGCGCCGGCGCGCACCACCTGAAAATCGCTCGGCACCAGATCGGTCGTTCCGCCGTTCAAAGTGAGGCCGGTAATGTTGGTGATGGCGCTGCTGGAATCATAGGCCAGCTGCGCCAGGCGCGTGTAGGGCAGCTTGTTGCCGACGCCCAGGCCCCCGATATAGCCCGCCAGTGCCGCCTGCACCGCAGCCACGGCGGCGGCGTGGTTGGTATTGGGCGCCGAGGTCAGGGTCATGCTGATATTGGCCGCCAGCGGCGCCGCGGCGATCACATAGGCGTTGATCGTCGCCGCCCGCACCGCCTGCACGGCGGTGGCCACCAGGGCGATGGTGCTGGACGGCGTGGCGCCGCTGCCATCATCCACCGCCACGGTGACGGCGCCGGGCGCGAAATTGCCGCCGGCATCGGTGTTGTTGATCTGCTGCCAGGTGAGGTTTTGCGCCACGTCCGCCACGGCTGCGTCGATCGCCGCCGGCGTGCTTTTGCTCAGCGAACTGAACCACAGGCCGAAGCGCGCTTTCAGCGCCGTGTCGGTCTCCGCGTTCAAGCCGTTGGTGAAGGCGTTGGCGTTCGTCACGGTGTCGAGGCCCGGCGCGGAAGAAGCGATCAGCCCGATCGTGCCGGCCAGCACATTTCCGGTGGTCCCGGCGGCGGCGTTGGTGACGGCGACATTCAGGCTCGCCACGCCGGCCGCCAGAGTGAACCAGCCTTGCGTCGCGCCGCTCGGGTCCGCCTGAAAGGCGGCGTTGGTCGTATCGAGATCGACGGTGAAACTCTGCGTGCCGTCATTGGTCTTCACCAGTGTCCCTACCGGAATCTGCACCGGTTGCGTGGCGGTGAAGCGGCCGAACGTCACCTGGCCTGACGAAGCCACGCCGACCAGGCGCCCACCGAACAGCGGGAAGTCGGCCACGAAGCTATCGCAATCGGTGCCGGCCGCCGTGGTCAGACGCGCCATCTGCAGCACCTGCACGTTCTGCCATTGCAGCCACAGGCACAGCCCCGCCACGGCCTCGAAAATGGCGCGCAAGCTGGAGCCCACCAGCAGGTCGAGCGCCTGGCTGGCGGCGGCCTGCGCGGCGGCCGCCATGTTGTTCAACATGGTCGAGAAATTTTGCAGGGAGAGTTGCATCACTTGACCTGAAATGTGAGCGTTGAACCCGCGCCGGTCACGGCGTCGGCATATTGGATCGTCACCGCCACCGTGCCGTCATTGTTCGCGGTGGTGGTCACAATGGGGGCCGGCACCTGCGCCACCGAGGATTCACGAAAAATCTGGCCGCGGATGATGTTCTCGATCGCCGCCGCGTTGGCCGGCTGGCCGACCATCTGGCCGAGCCCGGCGCCATAGGCGAGATGCCAGATATAATCTCCGGCGTTGGTCAGCAGCCGCCGCAGCACGCGCTGTTGCGTGAGCGCATCACCGCTCACCGCCAGCAAATCGCCGGTGGCACTCAACGCAAGATCGCCGCCGAACATGTGGGAAATGTCAGCCATGCTCAGCCCTGCCCTTTTCCGGTGAGCGCCGAACCACTCGTGCCGGGCGTGTAAGGATGTTCGTGATTATCCAGGCTGATGCCCGCGCCGATCACATCGCCGCTGGCGGTGAGCGTCCCGGTCACACTCACATTGCCATTGATGTTCAGCCCGCCCGGCGCGGCGATATACACCGAACCGTCATTTTTCAGCGTCAGAAACGCCCCGCTCTTGTGCCGGAATAAAACCTCACCGGCGGCGGCCGTGCTGGGCGGCGTATCGACATCGGAGAACAGCACGCCGGCAATCACGCCCTGCTGCGCGTCGTTGCGGTCCGGCAGCACCAGCACCTGCACGCCGAGCGGCAGCGGCGCAACCAAGCCCCAGCCCGCGCCGACCCATGCGGAGAGGATCGGCAGCCAGCCGGTCAACGTGTTCTCCGGCTGGATCGTCACCTTCGCGCAATAGGTCTGCGGGTTGAAGGAGGCGACGAGCCCGAAGCGCGGCGCGCCGAACTGGCTCACCTGCCCGACCACGCCGCGCGCCTGCGCCGCCATCAACCTTTGCATGCTCATTAAATCAACGCTCCGCTCGCGCCGTCAAAAAGCGACAAAGGCGAATAATTCTTGGCCGATATGGAGGTCTCGAAGCCGCCCCGAGGCGTGACGCTGTGCGTGACCTGGGCGGAAAAATAATCGATACCGTCATAATCCGTGCCGGTGCCGGTCAGCGTGAACAATGTTTGCGGCGTCAGCGTGGCGATGCCCGGCAGGCGGGCGGTGATGGTGCGCTCATGCTGGGCGATGTCCTGCGCAAGCCGCTGCGCCGCGGCTGCGGCCTGGGCGCTCGTCAGGTTGGGAATCTCGAACACGTAAAGGGTCTTGGGTACCGCAGGATCGGAAGCTTTCAATGTCTTCGTCACGGCAGACCCCGTTACGACCGTCTTCTTGCCGGAATGCCAGGATTTCACCGTCACCTGCACGTCGCGCGCCATCGTCAAGGCGCGCTCGCAACTCAGCGTCTTGCAGTTGCTCAGCATCACGCCGTCACTGTTTTGGCCGACCCACAGCGCATAGTACGGCGGCGGCGTCCCCGGAATCTGGAAATGGAGTACATTCCCCTGCACATAGGGCACAATGCCTTCGCGCTGGCCGAGCAGGCACAACAGATCCCACTCATTCACCGCGCACGAGAATCCGCCGGCGGCCATCGTATCGTGATCGGCGCTGTAATAGCGCCCCACCAGCGTAGTGGTCGGCGTCACCTGGGCCGTCATCCCGTGCGCCTGCGCCAGCGCCGCGGCAATTTCCGAGGCCGTCAGGTTCTGATAGGTCTCGGTGATGCGCGTATCGAGAAATTGCGCGGCCATGTCGCGTCCGCGCAAGCTGATGGTACGGCGCAAAGGGTCAAGCGAGTGGCTGTCAACCTGGCCGGTGAACATCGAAACATAGCCGGTCGGGGCCAGCGCCAATTTGATTTCAATATCGATCTGTTTATTGCCCGTGTTGGCCCACCAGGCCGGCCCGTTGGCGTCCACCGGCGTGAAACCCTTGGCAATCGTGAAACTGCCCACATTATAGGCCAAAGGATCGCTCCATTGCACCGAGAGCACGCCGGTGAGCGCCGCACCGTTGGCGAGCACTTGAACGCGCAGGGCGCGGGCGATGCTCTGGCTCATTGGCTCGGCGCGCCTCCGGTGGCGTTCAGGTTGGGTTCGGGAATCAGCAGCGTGACAGGCGCCCCGCTGATCTGCGGGTCCGAAAGATTGTTCTGCTGGGCGATACGTATCCATTGCGTCGCGTCGCCGAGATACTTGGCCGCCAGCGCGTAAAGAGTGGTGCCGGTCACGGTGACTTGCTGCATGGCTCAGGCGCTCGCATTCAGTAGGTTGGTGGCGGCGCGGCCGAAATAGCCGCCGGCCACGCGGAGATTGGCGGCATCGCCGGCGGCGCCGGCCGCGCCGTTGATCACGGCGGCAACGGCCGGGATCGACGCCGCGGTGGTGGCGGCCTGGCTCACACCCAACAGATTGGTGCCGAACTGGCCGAGCAGGCCGTTCGCCGCCCCCGCGGCGGCGTTGATGGCGCCGCTGGCGGCGTTCACCGCGCCCACCGCCCCGTCATAGGCGGCGGTGCCCAGCGTGGTCGCGCCCGGCTGCGCCACCGAAGTTGATGCGGTGGTGATCGGCGTCGCGACGCCGGCCGAGAGCGACGAGAGCGCGCCCACCACGTTACCGCTGGAAACATCCGCCACAACCTGGCTGACAAGCGAGGTCAGCGTGTTCCCGGTCGGGGATGAATTATCCTCCAACACGATGCAGGTGATCTTGTACGGCACCGGGTCCACCGACCGCGTGTCGGCGGCAAACTCGGCCACGATCACCTGATAGCTGAACACATCCCAGGCCAGCGTGACGACTGAACCGCTCTTGCGGATGGAATCCAGCAGCCGCGCACGCACCGTGCGGTTCGGCCCGGTAAATTGGCCACGCCACGAAATACTGTTCTCGACCGGCCCCATCGCATCGAGGCAAAGACCGCCGCCGACCATGGTCGAGACACCGATCATCTGCTTGCCGCCCACCGGCATGGAGTCCGGCAATTCCATGCCGGTCAGCTGCATCGGCCCGATGGTCAAAATGCCGTAGCCGCCGAACATCTGCCCGGCGGCCTGCACCGCCGACAGCACCGAACCGCTGATGCTCATGCTCATGGGAGATACGATCCTGGGGCCGGCACGCCCGGCGCCGGCGGCACGAGGTTGTTGTTCATGCCTGTGGGCGCGGTCGGCATGGCGCTTTGATGCTGGGCAATCGCGCTGACCGTCGCGCTGGTCAGCATGTCATGGTTCGTCACCATCGTGGGTATCGGCTGGTCGATGATAATCCTGGCGTAAAGCGGCCGATCGGGCGTTGCACCGGGCATGGTCATGCCGTCCGCCAGCGATGGGTCTCCGGCTGGCCGGCCCCGTGCCGCCCATGGCGCGGCCGCTGCCTTGGTCGCCGTCGCGATCGCACCGATGGCGCCAAAACCGCCTGCGCCCATGCCGGCAGTGCTTGAATAGGCGGCATCTCCCGCCGCGATTTCCGTTCCACCCGATCTTTGAAGGCGGCGCCACGTGCGCTCGATCACGGTGCCGGCGTGCGCTCCAGCCTCATCCACCTTGCTTGTCTTGTGCAAAAGACGGGTGGGCATCGGGGCCCTGTCGGTCCGGCCCGTCAAGGTGCCAATACGCACAAGCCCGCCGAAATCGCGCGCGCCGGCCGCCGTTTGTTGCAACGGCGCGTGCGCTTTTGCTCCGGGTTCAACGTCGACCGCGCGCCACGGAAACGGATCCCGCAGCAATGCGATCTTCCTGACGAGGATGCCGGTGAGGAACTCATCGGCCCCGCCAGGCTTCCTGGACAGCGCCTGCGGACCGCGCAAATCTTGCATGCTGCTCGGCCCGGCCTTCGCGATCAGGCGCCCAGCCTCCGGCACGGCAATCCGGCCGGCTTGGGTGCCCCCCCGCTCCAACAGTTCGTTAGATACCGTCGGCGCCAAGGCGCGCGGCCTGCGGTTCGGCGCGTGGGCCGCTTGGATGACCGTCAGCACGGCGGCCGGCGTGAGGCCGGCAGCCGGCGCGCGCGCCGGCTGTGACGGCACAGTGCCGCCCGCTTGCCCGTCCGCCGTGCCGCTTAAGGGGCGTGCGGGGTGATGCCGGCGCCACGTGCCCGCTTCCTTGCTCGCGTGGTTCACCGCCGCCGGTGTCGGGCCGCCTCTCGTCGCCAGCGCGGCATTGACCCGATCGATGACGCCTTGCAGCGTTCCCAACCGGACAATCGTCGCGTCGGCCTGCTCATCACCGAGCAATTCAACGCCGATTTCATAAAGATCGATGTCCGGCATGGCGCGCCTTCCGGCCTGAATGATGGAAACGATAGACAGAGAGCGCCGAGGCGGGCGGCATAACGATGCCGCATCAACCCTCCGCGCTTGGCGCAATCATCCGCAGCCAGGCGCGTGCGCGCTGCGCCTCGAGCTCCCTGGCAATCATCATCACGGCCGCCCGGCGTGTCGCGCTCATGGCAAGCGCGGCCTCGATCGAGGGCGCGGCCCCGGCCATCGCCAGAAACACCGCCTCTCGCAACGTCGGGCGGCCGGCTAGTTTTTTGCCGCCACCTCACTCAACCGCGGCTCCGGTTCAGCCGGGCGCACCGCATTGAAAGCCGCCAACAGCCCGGACGCGCCAAGCCGTTCCACCCGCGCGCGCACATCATCCTGCGTCGTGGGAAAAGCCAATGCTGCGCCATCAATCTTGCGCACCTGCGCCGCCAGATATGCCGCGGCGATCCAGCCCGGAACGTCCGAATAATCGCCTGCCAGTTCGAACAGATCCAACTCCTCGACAGCGGAAAGCGGCGACGCCTCGATCGCGCGCGCGTCCGGCGCAATCACCATGTCCTGCAGCGCCTCGACGATCTTCGTCACGCCCGCCGCCCCCAAATCGCCGATCATCCCGCGTATATGCGTCCGCGAGAACGGGAACGGGTTGGGAATCCCGTTGATGCTGCGCACCGCGGCGGCCTGCAGCGCGCGGTTCCACCACACACGGTTGCCGCTCAGCTTCTGCTCGCGGCCGGTGCCGGGCGCGTCCACGCCTTCGGCCAGCTGCATCGCCTCATGCGGCTCGACCGGCCTCAGCTCCAGGACGCGGCCGTCATCCAGGGTTATGGCGATCATGCGTTGCTAAAACTCTCAGCAGCCCACTCGATTTTCTGCAACACCGAGCGGCCCGGCTCATAGCGGCCGATATCGGTGATCGTGAAGGTCACGGTGGCAAAATGCTGCGTGGTCTGCGCGCCGTTCAACTCGCAAATGGTCAGCGTGAGCGACCCGGTGGGAATCGACGCACCGGTTTGCCAGGCCTGGAACATCTGCTCGTAAAGCTGCTCGATCTGGTTGTTCACGCGGGCAAACTCGATCGTACCGGTCGGGCCCCGCATCACCACCACCGAGTTCGTCACGCCGTTCAGCGTCTGCACGTCCACCCGCTTCTGGTTCGGGTTGGTGGTGATCTGCGTCATCTCCGGCACCGTAATCGGTCCGTAAGGGCCGATCATGGTCGCACGGACATTTTCACCAATGGTAAATTGCGGCATGGATCAGTTCTCCCCTTACGATGCCGAGCCGGCGCCGGACGAAGACGAGATCGTCACCGTCTGCCCGCCCTCGACATTGACGATGAATTTCTCATTGATCGCCTGATACTGGATCTGCACGTCCGCCTGCACGTAGCCCAGGGCCGTGCGGGCCGCGGGATTGTTGCTGGCGTCGCACACCACCGAGAACGGCGCCGATCCATCGGTGCTGCCGAGCAGACCCTGGCTGAGCATCCCGCTCAGGAAATTCAGCAACGTCGCCTTGATGTTCAGGAACATCTGCGCGTTCACGACCTGGCCGACATAAATGCCCATGCCGGCCTGTAAGGTCGCCGCGATGTAATCCGTCAGGCGCGTGTAATTGTCACCGTTCATGGCGGCGCTGGAGGAGGTGTTGAAGCCGCCGCGCACGCCGAAATAAGCGCCGCCCGGCTGCGGGTTGGCGATCACGTCCAGCCCGTTCTGGAACAGCACGGAAAGATCAGCGCTGGCATAGGCGCTCTGCTGGCCGGTGCCGGGCACGCCAGATTTCTGCGTGCCGACCACACCGTAAAGCGGCTTGTTGAGCGAGGATTGCTCCGGCGAAAGGTTGGCGAGGCGCCCCGCCACGAAGGCTTGCGGCGAAACCAGGCGCAGCACGTTGTTGGCGGTGTCCTGCCAATAGACCCAATCGCCGAACATCAGCTTCGCCCAGGGCGAGTCCACGCCGGCCGTTTGCTTGTTGGTCACCGCGTCGGTGATGCCCGTGGCGCTGAGCGCCTCGCCCGGCGGATCCGTCATCATGATGTAAAGCCCTTCGGCCACCGCGAACGCGATCTGCGTGGCCCACGTGGTGGATGTCGTCACATCCGCCAGCATGGCGACACCGCATCCCTGCCCCTGCAGCGCATACATGCCGCTGTAAGGCGGAGTGTCCACGCCCAGCATCAGCGTGTCGGTCATGCTCGCCACACCATCGGTGCCGCCGGCAAACGCGTAGGCGGCGGCAATGGCGCCCGAGGTTCCGGTCGCGCTCGCGGTCACGATCTGCGACGGGCCGCGCAGCGCGCTGCAGCCGTTATTGATCGCGTTCGCCATGTTCGCCCACACTGTCGTGCCGGTGCCGGGAATATTGTCGAACACTTCCGGCGTGAAGCCGGGAATGGAGATGGTGATGCGCCAGCTGCTCGTCTTCGATCCGGCGGAGATCGTCGCCACGATGTTGTTGCCGAGCGTGCCGGTATATTTCGCCGTCAGCGTCAACGCGGAAAGGATCGTCGCGGCGGCCCTGGTATCGGTGCCATCGGAAGCGCGCACGCAGCGGAAATTCTGCGCGCCCTGCTGCACGGCAATCGCCGTGGCGGTGCCCATGTCATAAGTGCGCGGCATCACCGGGCCGAAGGAAGCGGCATAATCCGCCATGTCGCCGATCACGGTGGGAACGCCGACCGGACCCCATGTGGCCGTGCCGACAACGCCCAAAACATCGGTCGGCACGCCGTTCAGTTGCGTGACGGAAGGCGGGACGATCACGACGTAAAGATCAGGCACGATCAGCGCCGTCGTGTTGAGCGTGCCACTTTGAACAATCGGCATGAGCAAATTCCCTATTGGCAAGGAAGGATAAAAGCGGGCTCCGCCGGGGCCGAAAGGCCCCGGACCCCGAAAATTTTGCGGTCAGGTAATCGTAATCGGCGAGAGCACGGCACCGCCCTGCATGGCGCCGTTCGCGGATTTGAGCCAGACGGACAGATAATATGTTCCGGCAACGTTAGGGACGGCGGCAAACACGGCGACGGCCGACCCGCTATTGATCAGGCTGGCGGTATTACCGCTGCTGCCATAGGTCACGCCGCTTTCGCCGCTGGCGGGAATGGTAGTGGGCGCGGTCGTGGTCCAAAAGATATGCGCGGTGTCGCCGCTAGCGGTGTCGGCGGGAGACAGCGTGAATTGCAGGGGAATCGAGCTGGCAGGCGTCCCGCCCGCGGCCGCGCCGTTGGTCGCCGACGAATAGGTCGCCGCCGGTGCATCCGCCGGATTGATGCCCCACGTGTAAGTCGCCCCGTACGTGTTTGTGATGGTCGGCGCGCCACCGCTCACGCTAACCGTAAGGGCGGCGGAAATAACCCGCACGCCGGTGCTGCCGGCTTGCTCAGCCCACACATAGTAGGTGCCGGCGGCGCTTGGACTGAGGCTGGCGCTCCATGTGCCGCCCGTCACCGTCGCCGCCACCCATGCGGCGGGCGCCATTGTCGCGGAAGTCGAGAGCCCCACCTGCACCGCGCTGTCATCCGGCGTCACGGTGCCGGCAATCGCCAACGTGGTCCCGGCCGTTCCGGTGGTCGGCACGCTGGTCAGGGCAATCGCGCCCCCCACCGCCGCGGCCGCAAGCGCCTCGATGGCAGCGAAAGAGAACTGCGTCGCGCCGGGCTCGTTCACCGGCGGCCTAGGTGCAAAAACCATGGTGATTCCTTGAACTTCAGAAAAATGCGGTCACGCCGGAGAGAGCGCGATCCCGAACCGGGCGTTGGCCGAAGCCCCGCTCCCCGTCATCGAAACGGGCGAACCCAACGGCATATTCATACGCCAGCCGGCCCCGAGAAGCTGATTCAAGTCATAATCCGCCGGCACCGCGATCTGCCCGAAATTATCGGTCACCGCGCAACCGCGGCCGATTTCGGTGAGCGGCTGGTCCGCCCACATCTCGTCCGGCCAGGGATAGAACAGGCGACAGGCACTCGCTTGGTTGGTGGGCGCGCTCGCCAAAGTGAGCTGCAGATGCGTCGCATCCAGCCTGGTGCAAGCAACCGCCCGGATCATCGTCCCGGGGGCCGTGACGCTGCCGCCATCCATAACGCTGAAACCCACGCCCTGGGCCGGCAGTGGCGCGTCAGCGCCATTCGGCGGGGCGAAGGCCGGAACCAGCAGATCGGTGCCGCCATCATGCTGGATGGTAAGCACCACACGTGCGCCCGAAAGCGTGGCCGCGACAATCCGCGGTCCCGTCCCAGCACCGAGCGCTGCCGGCAACAAAGAAGCCGCCAAACCGTTGCTGGCGAGGATCGCGCGCGCCATCGCCAGCGCCCCGCGGCGATAGAACGCCACATTATCCGCCGCGTCCCGATGGCCGGGATTGGGCAGGCCCAATGTCTCGACGCCGGTTGCCGCATTCCAGTTATTGCCGCGCGTGATGGAATCGTAAGTCTGCGGCACGGCCCACACCAGATTGTTCGCCGGATCAGCGGCCAGCTCCACCCAGGCTTCCCGCACCATCGCCGCTCCCGTCGGCGTACCGTAAGGCGGCCCAAACACCCCGAACGGCATTGCCGCCGCGCTTTTCCCGAACGCCGCGCGGATCTGCCCGATATCGTTCAACAACGCCGCCTTGTAGACAGGCTTGTCTGCGTATCCGAGACCGCCATTGCCGCTGAACGCGGTGAGCGCGCTGTCGGTCTCGCCCCAATACAGAATGCCGGCCAGCGTCGCCGCACGTGCCGCCGGCGCTAACGCCGCGATCATGCCCAGCATCGCCGTCCCGTCAGCGCCATAAGCGGCGGCGCTGGCCGCCGCCGCTGTATCTCCGCCATAGGTGAGAAACGAGCCATAGCCGGCAACGCCTGCATAAACGCCCGCGCCGCTCACATCCGAGGCAGAGTTTGAGACGCCTGCCGGCGTCCCGGCGGCGTCGAGATAGGTCGCAATGGCTTGCGCCATGGCCAGCAGCGCCCCGTCCTGATCATTGGCATAAGCAGCATTGCTCTGGCCGTGGCCGAACAGCGCCAGGTTCGCGAGCCCGCTTGCCACCCCGCCGTGGGGCGCATTCGCCGCCATCAGCGCCAGGCCGGGGCGCGCCAGCAGCAACCGCCCCGCCGTGATGATCTGCCCCATCACAGCGCCACCACCACGGTCGGGGCAGCGCCATAGGCATAAATGCGTGCAACGCCACCGGCCGCGATCTGCATGGCGCCGGTGTTGGAAACCATGCCGGACAATGTCACCGCCGCTCCGGAGGCATTGATGACCGTGCAGGCGAAACCGTCGCCCAACGAGGCCAATAACGGCGATAACGTAACGCCCGACGCCGCCACCACCAGAATGCGCCGATTATGAGACGCGGTTTCCAGCGCGACCGAAGCCGTGACAGAAACCGATGGCACTAGAAATCCCGGCAATTGCGCGGCGAGCCATTCCGCAATGGCGCTGAAAGGCTGCGCCAGAATGGCTTTGCCGCTCTGCGCCACCAAAGCGGTGTCGCTGGCCGCTGGCGGTGCCGCTTCCGGCAACTCATCCGGCGTCTCCCCCGCGGCGCTCCCGCCCAGTAGGCTCGCCACCACCGCGGTGGGAATGGGCAAGGCAGCCACGGTCTGCAACGCGGGAGAGGCTACCAGCACGGCCCCGCTCACAGCCTGCACGCCGGTGATGGGGTCATAAGCCCACACATACCACGTGCCGGCTGCCACGGGCGTCAGGTTCGCCGCAAACACGCCATGCGCGGTAGCCGCACTCGTCCAGGCGCCGGTCGGCAGGGTGGTGGCGCTGGTCGAAAGCTGCACCTGCACCATGTCGCCCGCCGGCGACACCGTGCCGGTCACTGCCAGCACCGCACCGACCATGCCGGCCCCATTGGCTGAAACCGTAACAGAATTGGTCATGAGAAGCTTCCCAGCATCGCACCTGAAAGATCGCCGATCACGTTGCCATCCCCATCCGTCAGAACGCCGCCCATGGCAGGCCCGTCGCCGGCCCAGAAAATCCGCCCGGCGCCCGTACCCACCAGCAGCAGCGGCGCCAGCGCGGCGGCTTGCGTCTGCAGCACGCCCTCGTCGAACAGGCAGCGGAACGAAAGCCAGCGGCGCCACACATCGTCGCGCCTGGGCGTATCGTCGTCGCGTTCATCTTCGGCGAGAATCCGGGCGCTGGTGCCATCGGCCAGGCCGATGAAGCGCGTCAGATTTCCTTCCGGCGTCAGCAGCGATTTCAACCCGGCAACGAGGCGCCCGAGCGCAGCGCGCTTCAAATAGCCATTCTCCCCCGGCCCGGCGGTCGCCAGAATGGTCACGGAAATCACCGTCTCCTGCTGGCCGGTGGCATAGAAAACGACCTGATCCGCCACCACCCGTGCCGCCGCGCCTAGCCCGCAGGCCAGCGCCGCGCCCGCCGCGCTCGCGCCGGGAATCATCGCCGCAAAGGCCGCCGCCACACGCGCGGGCGTATCGGCGGCACAAAGGCGGCGCGCATAACAAACCTTGTCCACGGTCACCCCCACCACCATGCCCGGCCCCGCCGTACCGCCGAACACCACGCCGGGGCCGCCGGTCGCAGCCGTGAAGGTCGGCGCGGCGCGGGTCACTTGTTGCCAGTGCGGGAGGAACTGCGTGGCATTGCGGGTCGTACCCTGAATCCGCATGACGCCGACATTGCTGATATTCGCAGCGATGTCTTCCTCAAGCTCGCTGCTGCTCGGTTCGCCGATATAAAGCCGCGTCTGCATCGTCAGCAGCGGCGCGCCGGGCGCCCCGAGCCACGGCGCGGCGCAACGCCCCACCTCCCCGAACTGATATTGCGCGCCCGGATACAGCAACCCCGCCAAGGCGTTGCATACGCCCTGCTCCACATCGTCGATGGTCGCCATCGTTCAAGCTCCTGCGTGGATCGCCGTAATCTGCCAGCCATTGGCGGAAAGGACCGCGGACTGCACCGTCCATGTCACCGGCTGCGTCTCACCAGTGGTGAGCTGGTCGCCACGCGCGATCTGCCCGGGAAGCGAGGCGGGCAGCAGAATTTGCGCGTTCGGCTGATCCACATCGCCCGGCAAGTGCAAGTCCGGCGCCGTGCGGCGCTCGCTCGGCTGCAACCAGCCAGGCCAGCCCGTCGCCTGCGGCACCGCCATCAGCGCCCCGGCACGGTTTCCCGGGCCCACGGCGGCACGCTGCATCTGCGACCACGCAAACACCTCATTGCACAACGCAAGACGCAACGCGCTCGCCAGCGGCATGATCTCTGCGAGAAAATACGTCTCGTTCGCCACCAGATAATCGCCTGCCAAGAAGCCGGCCGCATCGAAGGCGGCAAACCGATCCGCCTTCCCCCAGGCCGCCGATTGCGGCTGCAGATTTTGCGTGCTGGTCACATACGCCATCACCGTACCGCGCAGATTGCCGGCCGCGACGACAGGCCCGGCTCCTTGCGGGCGATACCAGCTATGGGGAACGCCGAGCATGCTGGCCGTCTGCACCAACCCAAGATTTATGGAAGCCGCGATAGCGCTTTCAGACACTCACACCACCATTGAAATGTTATTGCCGCCGGGCTGCAGAAAGGGGCCGGGAGGCAAGCCCATGAAATCGCAGAGCCTGCGCCGCCAAGTGTCGTATAGCGCCACACGTTGCGCCACCTCGTCCTTGTTATGTTGCCACGCCGCCGCCGCATCGGTGGCGAGATTCGCCCCCGCAGCCGGGATCGCCATTTCCAGCGCATAAAGCGTCGCCAGATATTGACGCACCACCGCAAATTCCGGCTCCGACAAATTGTTCAGGCGAAACTCCATCAGCCCATAAGCCTGGAAAAATCGCCAGCCCTGGAATCCCGCCGGACCAGAACCGTAAGCGGGATAACCGCAAAAACGGCGAATCTGTGTCTTCTCATCGTCAGAAAACGCCGCATTGCTGTATTGGTCGCTCGGCGATGCCGGGGTGCTGCCGCTCATGATGTGCTTTCAAAAAAGCAAGAAAAAAAGGACTACTTTTTGTGAACAAAAAGTAGCAAAAAAACTTTACTAACTTTGGGCCCGTGCAATTTCACCGCCTCCGGCCCAGCATAACAAAAGTTTTTTGCGCCGCTTTTTTTCAAAAAAGCGGCCACTTTCTTAATAGGCCGTGCCGCTGCCGGCCGTGACATACACATCGCCGCTACCGCTCGCGAGCATCACCGACACGCGGGTGATGAACGGATTCGACGCGAACAGCTGTCGCCCGCCAGGCGGAACCGGCGTCGACGTGATGGTGGCGGTGCCGCCAAGCGCGACGAAAGCGGTCGCCGCCGTGGCGTTGTAAACCAGCAAAGCCTCAGCTGCCGCCACAATGCCGCTGACTGCGCCGGTTGAGGCGGCAATCATCGTGGTGCCGATCGGAGAAAAGGGTGAAATGCTGCCCGTGGCCATGGTCTCAGTCCTTCCACTCAACCGCCGCATCCGTCGCGGCAATAACAGCCGCAGCCGCGGCATCTACTACATATTCCTGGCCCTGGCTGAACGTGACGATATGTCCGTTCAGAACCACGCCGAAAAACTTTCCGGCGAAGAACCTGCGCGACGCCTGCCGAGATTCGACGGGCGCCTGAGAAACTGGGTCAGGCGCCCGGCTTTTCCGCGCCATCAGCCGATATGCTCGATCATGACCGCGCGCTTGTACAAAGCGCTCGTCGCGGTCGGCACGGTGGTCGGCGTCGTGGTCACATCAGAGGGCGTGCAGAAACCGCCGATCCAGTACCAGCTCTGCGCAATGATCTGCTGCAGGCGGTCGATCGGCTCACGGGTAACCATGGCTACGCCGTCAACGATGCTGACGATGGAATCCTTCGGCGCCACCTCGGAGGCGGCCATGCCGGCAAAATCCCCCTCGATCAGCGCCCCCTGGCCGCAAATAATCGGCCGGCGCACATACAGGTTGGAAAGGCTGGGATGCGGCTGCACATAAGCCTCGGTGGTCGGGCGGAAGCGCAAGCCCAGGAACGGCGACCCCAGCGTGCCCGCGGCAAATTCCGTGGTCAGGCCTACGCCCTGGAACAGCTGCTTGAAATCCGGGTCGGCGAACAGCTGGCGGGAGGAAACCGGGTCCAGATAGCAATTATACATCGGCCCTCCGCCGACGCCCGGCACCGCATTGGCGCGCATCGCCGCCACGCCGTCGAGCAACACGCTCATGGTGAGCGTATCGGTGGCCTGCAGCAGGCTGGTATTGCTGCGCCCGCTCGGGCGCTTAACGGCGGAAGCGTTCGCCGCGATCACCGTATTACCGGCGGTGCCATCCGCCACGGAGACGTTGCCCGAGAACGTCAGCGTACCGGACACGCCGTTCGGCGTACTGGACACGTTGGCCGCGTCCGCGGTCGCGCCGATCAGCGTGTAAGTGTCGCTGCCGATCACCACGCTGATCGTGTTGCTGCCTGAAATCGCCGCCCAGGTCGGCTGCACGCCGGCGGCAATGGCCGCAGCGGCGGAGGTAAAGCCGGCCACGCTCGGCGCCTGCGTAAAGCCGCGAATATCGTCCACGGCAATCGTCGGCCCGGCGCTGCCCAGCGTGGTGCGCACGCGGGTATTTCCGTTGAAATAAGAGGCGAACAGCGCGTTACGAGCCAGCTCATCCAGCGAGCGTTTGGCCTGCTCGCCATTCGCATAGGCATTTTGCAGAAACTGGTTGGCGATACCCACGCGGCTGGTCACCATGTTGAGATCGATGGTGGCCGCATAGAAATTCATGCTGAGCGTATATTGCTCAACCGACCAATTGCCGGTGGTCAGGCCGTTATCCAGATTGGTATTGGTGGCAGACGCGAGCGGCGTGGTCACGCTCGGCATGAGGCCTGCGCGGGTCTTGGTGATGGTCTCACCGATACCCACCGCAATATCCTCACGATCCGCAACTTCGCGATAGGCAAGCTGCGAGCGCAGCGCCTGTTCGAACTCGCGTTCGAGAAATCCCTGCTGGATAATCGGCTGTAATGAAACGGGAAAATTCTGAATACCCATGTGGCTTCCTTTTCTTTGCTCAAAGTGAGGAAGAGGCCGCTTTTTGAAAAAAGCGGCGCAAAAACTTTTATTTACGCTGGGCCGGTGGCGGTGAAACCGCACGGGCCAAAGTTAACAAAGTTTTTTTGCTACTTTTTGTTCACAAAAAGTAGCCTTCCTTTTCTGTCTTCAACGCCGGCGGATCTTGCTGGCGTCGACGCCCAACTCGCGCAGCCGCGCATTATACTCCGCCGGCTTCAACTCGCTTGCGTGCCTGGCCTCTGCGGTCTTCGCCGGGGGCGGCGTGTGGGTCGCGGAAGTGTTGGCCGCACCGAACAGATAAGGCTTGGCGTCTCTCACGCCCTTGACCAGATCGGCGAGGTTGGTGGGCGCGCCGTCGGCGCCAAACGCCACTTGCGCAACATCCACGAACGCCAGAACATCGGCGGCATTCATCGCGCCGGCGTCTTTCGCCGCCGCACGCAGGTCGGACTGCAGGATTTTGTCGCGCGCTTGCCTCTCGGCACTCTTGCGTTCGGCTTCGCTGGCTTCCAGGCTTTTCCGAACAGCGGCAAGATCGGCCGCCTGTGCCTCGGAGGCTTTCAGCACGGACGCAAGAAACGCCTTGGTCTCGGCATCCGCGCTCACAGCCAGCTTCGCAGCCAGATCTCCAAGTTCGGTCCGCCCCGGCGCCAACCCGGCACCCGTTTTCTGGTCCTCTTCAGCCATGGAATTCCCCTGCAAAAATGACAGTAGCCCGTGCCATTTCAGTGCCACAGGCCAAAATTAACAAAAGTTTTTGCGCCGCTTTTTTCAAAAAGCGGCCTCTTACTTACCCCGCCTCCCGCGCCTCCACCTGCGCGGCCTGCTCCTTCTCGCGTGCCACGCGGGCCGCGATATCGACATCGATCAGTTTTTCTTCTTCGGCCACGTCTTCCACATCATTGTCGGACGCCATTTTCGCCACGGCGCGCTGCCGCGAGATCAGGCCACCATCGAACAACGTGCGGTAAGCCTGTGCCTCCTGAAATTTTTCGTTGTAGGTCGGCGGATAATAGCGCGGCCAGATCAGCGACAAATCGGACGTATCGAATGCAGCCAACGGCACGCCGGCAACCCTGACCTCACGCTGCCGCGCCGCCGCAAACACCATTTTCACCAGGCACAAAAAGCCGCGCTGGCCGTAACTGATGCGCAATTTATCAGCCAGCCAGATCAGCCCTTGATTCATCATCTCCAACGCGCGGCCCGATTGCGCACCGTTCAGCTTATCCACGTTCGTGCGGTTGCCATGGATGGATTCCAGCGCGATTTCCCGGCACTGGCGCACATATTCGATCACCGCGGCGGCCGCCGTTCCGTTGATTTCCAGCAGCTTGGCATCGCCCTTCTCTGAAACCACGAGGGCCTCGGAAACCGAACGGATCATGGTATCGCCTTCCGCCGCCGCCGGCTCTTTAATCAGCAGCGTCGGATCGGCAGCATATTTCAGCCCCCTGCCCGCCTGGGAAAATTGATAGTCCATCTCCATCACGGTGGAGATCGCGGCCTCGAACGTGCAAACGCCGTCGATCTTGTCACCGCCGGGTAGATTACGAATCCACACCATCGGCACGAAGCCCAGCCCGTGCGTCACCGTCCGGCTGGCATCCAGTATTGCTTGCTTCCCGTTGGCCGCATCGGCCAGAGAGAGTGGCGCAAACCACATTTCCGCGCTGGCGTCCCATATGCGCTGAAACCAATAGTTTTCGGCCTCGTCAACGTCGTAGCCGAGCGCCGCAAGATCGTCCCCCTTCACCTTGTAGCGTTCGACCACACGCAGCAGCGCATCCGGCACTTGCGGGTTCCAGGTCGGCGTCAAATAGACGCTGTCCATGGCCTCGAAAAACACGCGCCCGCCCAGCACGCGCATCAAGACCGCGACCGATCCCACGCTGCCCTTCATTGCCGCGTCATTCATCAGCTCGCAAAGCGCGCTTTCAATCACCAAGGCCTGCGCCGTACGGCGCAGCCTCTCATTCCTTGAATGAACCGCCGGAAAGCGCGCCTCGCTGAACAGCAGCGACACGGAATCATCCACCACCGTGCGGCACAGCCCGGTTCGCACACTCGGGCGCCGGTCGCACAGCTTGATATAGGCGCCATCCGGCGCGCGCTCGCAGGAAAACGGAATGGCGATGTGGTCATATTGCCGGCCGTCGCGCACGCGTGCGAGGAAGGTCAGGCGTTCCACACGGGCCGGATAATCGGAATCAGCCAGGTTCATCCCGGCGCGGAGAGAAAGTACGTCCAAGACTCACCTCATCATATACGATGTCGGCACGCGCCTGATCGCCGTCGGTGGCGCCACCAGCTCGGCGGCAGCACGGCTCAGCGCGTCTACGCTGTCATCATGTTTGGCGGTGGGAAAGCCGCTCAGCTCATCCAGCAGCACGCGATTCCACGGCGCCGCCGCCATCGAAACATTTCCGGCATTCACCTGGCTTGCCAGCGGCACGGCGCGCTGCGTTTTGTCACCGGTTTCGGGCGACGACACGACATGCGAACCCGCCAGCAGGCGCGTCAGATAAGCCACCTGCGTCTTCCCGGCCTGGCCGGGATCCTGCGGCAACGAAATCGTCACGCTGCCAAGCTCCGCGCGATCGCGTGAGGCCGTAGCCAACAGCACACGCTCCACCTCTTCCGGCCCGCCCTGCAAACGCACGATGTCGCCGATGCAAAATCTTCCATCGGGCCCGCGCCCCAGCAACGCGCCCACCGTATAGTCCCCGCCTTTGGCGGTCGCCGCCAAATCCCAGGCGCGCACCCAGCGATACCCCGCGGGGCACGCGGCGATGCTGGTGATGGCCGCGATCTTGAACAGATTACCATCCGGCGCCCGCGGCGCGCCCTGGAACAGCGCGTGCCACACTTGCATCTGCCCTGCCGCCGCATAAGCCGCCTTCTTGCGCCGCAAATCGCCAGCGTAATCAAATCCTGCCTGGTCGCCCCATAGAAACTCTCCCGGCGCGCGCCCGATCGGATCGTTCTCCTCAGCCTCCGCCGGAATGCGCAGCATTTTCCAGCCGGCTTCCTGCGCCAGCAGCCGCCCGGCGAGGTCATCCTCATGCCAGCGCGTCATGATCAGCACCACGCGTCCACCCGGCCGCAAGCGTGTGAGCAGGTCGAACCAATACCAATCCCACACCTTGTTCCGGATGAGGAGACTCTCAGCTTCCTCGGCCGACTTCACCGGGTCGTCGATCACCGCGAGGTCGGCACGCCGCCCCATGATCGGGCCACGCACACCGGCCGCCAGATATTCGCACCCATTGGTGGTCAACCATCCCGCGGCCGCCTCGCTGCGTAGGCCATAGCCTAACATAAGCCGCTGCTCGCGGATCGTCGCCATCACGCGTCGCGAGAACAATTCCGCCAGCGAGGCCGTATGCGAAGCCCCGATCATCATCGCGCCGGGCCGCTTCATGAAAAAATAGCCAGGCAGCAGCACCGAGCCATAAGTGGACTTCGCAGACCCGGGCGGCATCGTCACCAACAGGCGGTCAGCCCGTCCCGTCACCACATCGTCCAGCGCTGCGATCAGCCGCACATGATGCGCCGCCGGCGCCTGCCCCAATCCTCTCAAAACCGCCCGGCAATAGGCTTCAAACGTCTCCCCGGCGGCCTTGCGCTCCAACACCAGGCGCGCCGCTTCCTCGCGAGACACTGTCAAAACGAATCCCCGCGTTGGTTTTTAAGTAAGCAGCCGCTTTTTGAAAAAAGCGGCACCAAAAACTTTTGTTATGCTGGGCCTGAGGCGTTGAACCCGCACGGGCCCAAAGTTAACAAAGTTTTTTTGCTACTTTTTGTTCACAAAAAGTAGTGCTTTCCTTCACGCCTTTGCCTTCAGCGATCCGCCATTGGCGATAATCATCAGCTCCGCCGTGGTCAGTTCGCGGGCCGTGCGCTCGTCTTCGTTCTGCACCGCCACCCGCGCGCCGTAGGAATCAGGGTCGAACTTGCTCGCCATCCATTTGCAGTAATTGGCAATCTCCGTGGCGCGCTTCAGCTCATTCTTATCCGATGCCGCCCACACCAGCATTTGCATGCCCGCTTTCGCCCAAAGGTCGGAAACCTGCTTGCGCGAGAGCCTGGCCCGCGCGGCGCGTTCATTGTCCCGGGCAATCCAGGCGTTCAGCCCGCTCCTACCACAGCCCCACAAGCGGGCAATGTCGGCCAAAAACCATCCGTCATCGAGCAGTGCGATCAGGTCCTCGGTGCGGCGCTCGCGCAGCGTCTTTTGCGGGTCCAGCGCCGGCGGCGCTGGCGGGGCCAGCAGCCGGGCGACGTCCGGCGCCACCTGCGCCAACAACCCGAGCCATTCCGGCCGCCCGGCCCGCGCCGGCACGGCGTTCCGCGCGTCATCCGGCATGTCCGTCACCCGGCGCATCGGCGTCCCCGCGCGGCCCAACGGCGCGCCCCTGGCGGATCGTGGTAACGGCATGGAGCGTGACGCCTGCGCCTTTCAAATGTGGTGACATGGTCCGCCCCGGCCGCCGCCTCGGGCCACAGGCCATTTGCGTGGCCAAAAAATAAATTATTTTTTATTGATCACGCCGTCGCGAAAAAATCCAGAATAACCATTTTCTAGCCTAATACCGCGACTTTTGCGACATAAAAATTATCACGATTTCGTGATATCCATCAAAAACTCACAAAATTTTTCTTGATCACCGCGCCTCCAGCCACAGCAGGCTAATATGCCCCGCCAGCACCCGGCAACCCGCGGGATTTTTAACCTCCCAGCCGGCCAACGCCGCTTGCAAAAACGCCAGCGCCTCGGCGTGCCAGCGTTGCGCGCTTTTATCCGAGACCCGCAAGGTCGCCCCGCAGGCACGCCAGCTCATCACATGGCGCTCGCGAAGCGGGTGATATTGCGAGCGCAGCGACACCACGCGCCGCTTCGTCTCGTTGGGAATCAGCAAAATCCAGGACAGTGCCTCATCCATCAGCGACACGTCGCGCGCGCTCGGCACCGGATAGGCAAGCTGATCGCCGCGCGGCACATCCCCTTCCAGCGTTTCGCGGGTCATCAGAACGCGCCCCTGCGCCAATAATGTACTCGGATGCTTCACGTGCAGACAGCGCATCACCGCGCCGGCATGCTCGATTCGGCGGCCGATATAATCGGCGGTCAGATGCAGGGCCATGGCCCGTCCTCCTCTTGCGCATCGAGCAGCGTGAGCGTGCCATGATACCGGCCGAGATTGATTTCGGTGGTGGCACGGGCGGCGCCGTCCTGATCGACCCAGCGGCGCGTCATCAGCTTGCCCTCGGCGTAAATCTTCGCGCCCTTGCGCAAAAATTTTTCCGCGACGTCGCCCAGCGCCTCATTCATGATCACCACGCGGTGCCACTCGACATGCTCCCGCCGCATGCCGGTCGACGCGTCCGTCCAATGTTCGCATGTGGCGACGGTCAGCGTCACAATTTTGATACCGCTGCGGTGCGTGTTGCGGATATGCGGGTCCTTGCCGAGGCGCCCGACGATCATCGCCTTGTTGACAAAGCCAGACATGAATTTTCCCCTTCTTGCGTCCCCTGCTTGTCAGTCCGTGCCGCCCTGCGGCCGGTCGCCTGACGCTTTAGGCGGCACGTACCAGGCGCGCGCGTGATGGGGCGCGCAGAATGAACTGCCGGCATGTGCCACGGGCGCATCGCAGAATGTCCACGGCGCGCCATCGCTGGTCACCCACTGGCAGGTCCGCGGCCGCGGGCCGGCCTCGAACGGCATGTCGGGAATGTTGAGAATGCTCCGCACGGATATCGCCGCAGGCGCGACGAAAAGCCCCGCGCCGCCCCCGGCCGGCAGGCCCGGCCTGCCCGGCACAATTTGGGCAATTATTGACGCCACGTCAGAACAGCTGAAATCGCGGCGCCGCGGGAAGGCTTTTGCCATGAGCCACGCTCCTTTTGCGCAACAGGCCATAATAAAGATTTTTTTCTTGATTGAATCAAGAAAAAAAATGCATTAAAGATACAAACACGATCTTTCCGCAACCAGACCGCGGGCATCAAACGAGACAAAGGAGAGATTTACATGAACAAGTTGCAGCACCGCAAAATGTCCTGCGAAAACCTCGCACAAATCGCCGATATTCTGGAACGCGAACGCGGCCTGAACAACAAGAAGCTCGCGGAAACGCTGGGCGTGTCCGACGCCGTCTTCAACAACTGGAAAATGGGAAAGAATTACCCCGATCAATATGCGATGTGCCAGTTGCGCCGTTTATACGGAGTCACTCTGGACTGGATATATTGCGGCGATCCGTCAGGCCTGCCGCAGTGGATTCACCAGCATTTGAAACTATCTTAGCGACGTCATCGAGATCTCTGCTGATATTTTGCGCAATGTTTCCAAGTCTCCTGCTGACCACCAGAAGCGAGGTCGCGGCGGCCGGGGCCACGCCGGAGATCGCGGCATTGCCGAAAATTTCCAAGGTTTCGGATAAGCCGAATAATTCTTCAACGATTTTTTGATATTTTTTTGCCACAGAAAGCAACCTTTCGTTGAATTTTCACTTTGACAACTCTCCGGTGTAGACATTTAACGTTAATTATTTTGATGGTCAATCAATTATTTTTTCTTGACGTCAAATATTTTTTATTGATACAGTTCACTCAGACGGATCTTCGCGGAGCGCAACCATGCCGGTCAGCCATTTAAACCTCTTGCAGGACAATAATAACGAACTCGGTGGGCGGCGCCGGCAGCCCCCTGCCCGCCCCTGACAGAATGTCGTGTTTTACAAACAACATGCCCGCGCGCATGCCATGAGCGCGCGTTTCGCCGCCATCCTCGCCCACAACGCCCGCATCGCGATGGTGCTGCGCCGGGCGAAAGCGGAGCTCGAGGCGATCGGCGAGCCGAAATGTTTCACCGCGGCGGCACGCGACCTTGCGGCCACGCGGGCGGATTTCCTGCGCGACCGGCGGCTGACCGAATAACGCGCCCGCGCATGGCGCCGCCCCGCCCTCTCAACGCCCCAACCGGAGCGTCTCGAATGGTTCCAACCTATCCGTTCAAAATCATCAAAATCCCCGTGGCCAGGGTCATGCCACCGTGACACCATGCCGCACTGAGATCGCAACCTGCCCGGTTTGCGCCGGGCAGCGCCAATATTATGTCAGCCGCCTGCTGTGGGTCGCGGGCTGGTTCGGCGGCTATCGCCAGATCACGCGCAAAACCCTGATCCGCTGCGACGCGTGCGACGGCACCGGCGCAATCGTCAGGCACATGTCCTGAGCGCGTGCGGCCTCAAAAAACTTCAAAATATTCAAGGATTTGTTTGGTCGGAGTGAGAGGATTCGAACCTCCGGCCCCTGCGTTCCGAACACAGTACTCTAACCAGGCTGAGCTACACTCCGTTGCGCGACCCTATAGCCAAGCTGGGCCGGTGCCGCAAGATCTCCGGCGCAATTAAGTCGGTACCGAGGGCGACGCCTCAAAAACTCATGTTTTTCAAAGGCTCCTAGCCAAAACCGCAAGTTTCCTGGTAAGCAAGCCGTCATGTGCGAAATCTGCTTCGTTGGACGCCGCAAATTTTCCGGCCTGGCCCTCGGCTTGGCGGCCACCGGCCTCATCGCCACCGGCCTGCCCGCGCTGGCGCGGTCCCGGTCCGTCCGAAAAAGCCTCCCCCTGATCATGCTCGACCCCGGTCACGGCGGCAACGATCCCGGTGCGATCGCGGCGGACGGCCTGTTCGAGAAGACCATCACCCTTGCCACCGGTCATCTGCTCTATCGCACACTCTCGCGCACCGGCCGCTACCGGGTGGAGATGACCCGCTCGACCGATGTGTATGTCACGCTCGAAGGGCGCGTCGCCGATGCCGTCGCGGCCAAAGCCGATCTGTTTCTCTCCTTGCATTGCGACCACCTGCCCGAGGCCGATCTCAGCGGCGCCTCCGTCTTCACCCTCTCCAGCAAAGCCTCCGATCGGCTGGCGGCGGACGTCGCAACGGATGAAAACAGTGCGGACCGCTTTGCCGGGCCGCATTTTGCCGGGGTGTCGCCGCAGGTGGCAAGCATTCTCGCCAGCCTGGAAACACGCGCCACGCGCATCGGCTCGGCAACGCTCGCCAGCGACATCCAACGCTCCTTCACCGGGGTCGTGCCGCTGTTGCCCGACCCGCACCGCAGCGCCAATCTCGCGGTGCTCCGCGATCCTTCCGTGCCCAGCGCGCTGCTGGAAATGGGCTGCCTGTCGAACCCGCTCGATGAGCGGCTGCTGAAAAGCGCTTCGCACCGGCAATTGATCGCAGACCGGCTCACCTCCTCGATCGACGCCTATTTCACCCACTATTCCGGCGGCAGAGGCGTGCGGATGGCGGGCTGAACGCCGCCCTTGAACATGGCCGGAGCCTTTCGAGAAATTTATGCCGGCGTCCTCGCGAGGGGGCTGATGGGATGCTAAGGACCGCTCATGTCTGACCCGAGAGAACCATTCAGCGCCGGTGAGCGCTTAAGCCCGACCCGTCGCGAACCGCCTCGGCAGCCGCCCCGGCAACCGCCGCAGGGGCCAGGGAATGGCAAAAAGCCACGCAAGACCGGCATGCTGAGCAGAGTCGCCGGGTTCTTCGTCTTCGGCCTGTACCGGTTGGTCTTTGTCGGCATCATCGCCGCCATCATTGGCGGCATCGCCGGCTATTTCGTGTTCAGCGCCGACCTGCCCAGCGTCGACTCGCTCAAGCACTATCACCCGCCTCTGGAAACGCGGATCTACGCCAATAATTTCCAGCTGGTCTCGGAAGTGGGCTCCGAAAATCGAATTTACGTTCCTTACGACCAGATCCCGCCAGTGGTGGCGAATGCTTTCATCGCCGCCGAAGACCGGCTGTTCTGGGTGAATCCCGGCATCAACCCCTTTGCCATCATCCGCGCCGGCCTGACCGACCTCACCATGATCGGCTCCGGCCATCGGCCGCTTGGCGCCTCCACGATCACCGAGCAGGTCGTGAAGAACATGCTGCTCGACAACCACATCACCTTTGCCACCAAGATCAAGGAAGCGATCCTGGCCGTGCGCGTCAGCCAGGTGATGAGCAAGCAGCAGATTCTCACGTTGTATCTGAACGAAATCTTCCTCGGCAATAATTCCTACGGCGTCGCTGCAGCAGCGCAGGCTTATTTCGACAAGCCGCTGAGCCAGCTCGACATTGCCGAGGCCGCCTCGCTCGCCGCGTTGCCGAAGGCGCCGACCACCTACAACCCATTCCTGCACCCGCAGGATGCGCTGCAGCGGCGCAATTTCGTGATCTCGCGCATGCTGGATGACGGCGTCATCTCCCAGGCCCAGGCCGCCGCCGCCACGGCCGAGCCGCTGCTGCCGCACTCCGGTGGCACGCCGCGCACCGTCGCCAGTTCCGGCTATTTCGCCGATGCCGTGCGGGCCGCGCTGGCGCAGCGATTCGACGCCACCACCGTCAACCAGGGCGGACTGATCGTCCACACCAGCCTCAATCCTATTTTGCAGGCCGCCGCCACCGACGCGGTCCGCGACGGGCTCATGCGCTATGATCGCGCCCATGACGGCTGGCACGGTCTCGTCGGCCATGTCGACGATCCGGACCTGCTCAGCAATTGGGCCACCGACCTCGCCCGGCAAACGCTCCCGGCCGGCATGCGGCGGGGCTGGCAGCTCGGCATCGTGCTCCAGGCCTCCGGCAACGCGGCCCATGTCGGCTATGTCGATGCCGCCAGCGGCAACAGCACCCCGCAAACCGGCACGCTGCCGCTCGCCTCGCTGCTCTGGGCGCGGCCCCGGCTGCACGGTTATCTCGGCCCCCGCCCCGCAACGGTTGCGGATGTGCTGCATCCCGGCGACATCGTCATGGTCATGCCGGATTCAACGGGCGGCAGCACCCTCGCGCTGGAACAGATCCCGCTGATCCAGGGCGCCCTGCTCTCCATCGATCCGCGCACCGGCCGCGTGCTCGCCATGGTGGGCGGCTGGAGCCACGACCAAAGCCCGTATAACCGGACGATCCAGGCGCAACGCCAGCCCGGCTCCTCGGTCAAGCCTTTCGTCTACCTCACCGCCATGGAACAAGGCATCCAGCCCGACGCCCCGGTACTGGACGCCCCGTTCGTGCAACGGCTGGCGAACGGCACCGTGTACCGGCCGGGCAATTATGAGAATAACTTCGAAGGGCCGGTGCCGATTTTCCACGCGCTGGAACAATCCCTGAATCTCGCGACGCTGCATCTCGCCCGCGAGATCGGCCTCACCAACATCGCGAAAACCTTCGAAAGCTTCGGCATCGTCGACCAGATGCCACCTTATTACCCCTCGGCGATCGGCGCGATCGACACGACGCTCTGGCGCATGACCACCGGCTATGCCGAGCTCGACGAGTACGGCCGGCAGGTCACGCCGAGCCTGATCGACAGCGTCACCAATCCCGACGGCTCAATCCTGTATCAGGCCGCGGGCCAGAATTGCACGAACTGCGTGAACGGCAGTCCGGACCAGCCGCCGCTCAGCGTCTTCTCCGGCGCGCAGCTGGCCGATCCCGACAGCGTGTTCCAGATGATCACGATGATGCGCGGCGTGGTGCTGCGCGGCACCGGCCAGCCGGCGGTCGCGGGCATCACGCAGCCGATCGCGGGCAAGACCGGCACCACCAACGACTTCAACGACGCCTGGTTCATGGGCTTCAGCCCCGGCATCGTCACCGGCTGCTGGACCGGCTACGACACGCCGGCCAGCCTCGGCAACAACCAGACCGGTGCCGAGGTCTGCGGTCCGATCTGGAACGCCTACATGAAAGTGGCGCTGCAGGGGCAGCCCAATCTCGACTTCCCGGTGCCCTCCGGCACCACGCTGGAGCAGACCAGCTTCAACGGCCAGCCCCTCACCGAGGCCTATAAGACCGGGCAGGTGCCGGGGGCTCAGTCCACTGATGGCCTGCTCGCCGGCCAAAGCGGCCTGACCGCGCAAGACAGCGGCATACCGGCCGGCACGCCGGGCACGCCCGGTTCCGCGGTCCCGGCCGCAACCCCGGCCGCGGCGCAGCCAGCCGGTAATAATCTCGGCGGGCTGTACTGAAAGAAAGCGCTACTTTTTGTGAGTTTGGGCCCGTGCCGGTTCCACCGCTCGGTCCCAAACTCATAAAAGTTTTTGCGCCGCTTTTTTCAAAAAGCGGCCGCTTTCATTCCCCGCCTCCTGCTCGTATATGCTGCCTCATGTCCACAGAATCAGATCAGTTAAACGAGCAGATCGGCCGTTCGGTCGCCCTGCTGAGGAGGCATCTTTGACTGGGATGCCGCTGTCCTAAAACTCGCCGAACTCGACGCCCGCGCCGAGGACCCCTCCCTCTGGGACGATGCCGAGGCCGCGCAGACCGTGATGCGCGAACGCGGCCGCATCGCCTCGCTGGTCGAGGGCGTGCGCACGCTGGAAGCCGAAACCAAGGATACGCTTGAGCTGGTCGCGATGGCCGAGGCCGAGGGCGACGCGGCGATGGTGGCCGACGGCGTCGCCACGCTGCAGCGCCTGGCCGAGCAGGCCAGGCAGCGCGAAATCGAATCCCTGCTCTCTGGCGAGGCCGACGGGCGCGACGCCTTCCTTGAAATTAATGCCGGCTCCGGCGGCACCGAAGCGCAGGACTGGGCGCAGATGCTGGCGCGCATGTACACGCGCTGGGCCGAGCAGCACGGCTTCAAGGTGGAAATCCTCGATGAGTCCGAGGGCGAACAGGCCGGCATCAAGTCCGTCTCCATGCAGATTACCGGCGCCAACGCCTATGGCTGGCTGAAGACCGAATCCGGCGTGCACCGGCTGGTGCGCATCTCGCCCTTCGATTCCGCCGCCCGCCGCCACACCAGCTTCTCCTCGGTCTGGGTCTATCCCGTGGTCGATGACACGATCGAAATCGAGATCAACCCGGCCGACCTGAAAGTCGACACGTTCCGCGCCTCCGGCGCCGGCGGCCAGCACGTGAACAAGACAGAATCGGCGATCCGCATCACCCATATCCCGACCGGCATCATCGTCGCCTGCCAGACCGACCGCTCGCAGCATCGCAACCGCGCCACCGCCATGAACATGCTGAAAGCCCGCATGTACGAAATGGAACTGCAAAAGCGCGAAGCGGCCAGCGCCGCCACCGAGGCCGCGAAAACCGACATCGGCTGGGGCCACCAGATCCGCTCCTACGTGCTGGCGCCCTACCAGCTGGTGAAGGATCTGCGCACCAGTTACGAAACCGGCAATCCCGCCGCGGTGCTCGATGGTGGGCTCGACCCGTTCATGGCGGCGTCGTTAGCCGCACGCGTCGGCGCCACCCGCTCCGACGCTTCCGCCGCGGCTGATTAAGGAAGGAAGGGCTTCTTTTTTGAAAAAAAGAAGCAAAAAACTTTTTTAAACTGGGCCCGTGCGGTTTCGCTGCCACCGGCCCAGCATAAACAAAAGTTTTTGCGCCGCTTTTTTCAAAAAGCGGCCGCTTTCTTTCTCCCTACACCCGCGACAAGTCAAACGAGCCGGTAAACGCATAGTCCAGCAAAAACGGCCCGGCGGTAAACAACGCCATGGCGAGGCTGGTGATCACCACCAGAAACGCCGCCTGCCCACGCCCGAGCACCAGCCCGGTACGCACGACGAACCAGTGATACCAGAACAAATAACCGCCCATCAGGCCAAGCGCGATATATTCGGCACTCATGAGCGGCAGGCCGAACTGCACAAAAACCGCCCCGGCGATCGCGGCGACGAACAGCAGCGGCACCAGCAGCCAGAACGACCAGTCGAGCGCCGTGGCGGTGCGCAGCCACAGCGCCTCGCGCCCGGTGCGCCGGGCGAATTCGTGGGTGATCAGGGGCAATGCCAGCACCGCGCATAAATGTGACAGAAAGCCGATGAGGGCCAGCTGCCACTGCCCGCCCACCGCCGAGACGCCCGCCCCCACCAACGGAAATGCGATCAGCGGCGCCAGCGAGGCGGTGAACGCATCCATGGTGTTGTCGAATTCCTTGATGCCGGATTTGGCGCCCCGCGCCATCAGGAACAAGCCACGCAGAATCACACGCAAAACTCCCCGATAAAAGCGGCGTAGACATCGACCAGCTGGCGCAATTCCGCCACCGGCACGCATTCATCGGCCTGATGCATCGTCGCGCCGACCAGGCCGAATTCCGCCACCGGGCAATAGCGGGCGATGAACCGCGCATCCGACGTCCCGCCCCCGGTATTCTGCTCCGGCGTCACCCCGGTTGTCCGCGCGATCGCCTGGCAAAGTGCTGCCGTATGCGCGCCCGGCCGGGTCAGGAAGGCCTCTCCGGAACAGCGGACCTCCAGCTCGCCGTGCGGCGCATGCAGAGCCAGGGTTTCCTCCAACCAGCCGGTCAGCCCGGCGGCGTTGTGCCGGTCGTTGAAGCGAATATTCAGCCGCGCCGTGGCGGCGCCGGGGATCACGTTGGTGGCGGGGTTGCCGACATCGACGCTCGTCACCTGCAACGCAGACGGCTCGAACCATTCCGTGCCCTCATCCAGCCGCCTGGCGATCATCGCCGCCAACGCCGGCACCAGCCGGTGGATCGGGTTGTCTGCCAAATGCGGATAGGCGGCATGGCCCTGCCGCCCGGTCACGGCGATGCGCGCGTTCAAGCTGCCGCGGCGGCCGATTTTCACCACATCGCCAAGCCGGTTTTTGCTGGTCGGCTCGCCGACCACGCAGAAATCGGGAATCTTTTGCGCCGCCTCCATCCATTCCAGCACGCGCACCGTGCCGTCGGTCGCGTCGCCTTCCTCATCGCCGGTGATCAGCAGCGAAAGATGCGCGCCGGGATGCTTCGCGGCGGCCGCCACGAAGGCGGCAATGCCGCCTTTCATGTCCACCGCGCCGCGCCCGTAGAGCATGCCATCCTGCACAACGCCGCCAAACGGATCATGGCCCCAGCCCGGGCCGGGCGGCACCACATCGGTATGGCCCGCGAAACAGAGATGCTTTCCGGCACCCGGCCGCTCGGCGAAGAGATTCTCGATCGCGCCGAAACGGAGTTTCGTCACGGAAAATCCCAGCCGCTCCAAAGCCACCGCCAGCACCGCCTGCGCGCCGCCGTCCGCCGGTGTCACCGAGCGGCAACGCAGCAGCTCCTGGGCGAGGACCACACCGTCCATCAGGCGCGCAGCAGCTCGTTGATCGAGGTCTTGCTGCGGGTCTGCGCGTCAACGCGCTTGACGATCACCGCGCAGGCGAGGTTCGGGCCGGGCGTGCCGTCGGCGAGCGGTTTGCCGGGCAGCGTGCCGGGCACGACCACGGAATAAGCCGGCACACGCCCCATCAGCACCTCGCCGCTCTCACGATCGATGATCTTGGTGGAGGCCCCCAGGAACACGCCCATGGAGAGCACCGCCCCGGTCTCGACGATCACGCCCTCGGCGACTTCGGAACGCGCGCCGATAAAGCAATTATCCTCGATCACCACCGGGTTGGCCTGCAGCGGCTCCAGCACGCCGCCGATGCCGACACCGCCGCTGATATGGCAGTTCTTGCCGATCTGCGCGCAGGAGCCCACGGTGGACCAGGTATCGATCATCGTGCCCTCGGCCACATAGGCGCCAACGTTCACAAAGCTCGGCATCAGCACCACGCCCGGGGCGATATAGGCGGAACGGCGCACCACCGCGCCCGGCACCGCGCGAAAGCCAGCGGAATTGAAACGCGCCTGGTCCCACCCGGCGAATTTCACCGGCACTTTGTCGAACACGGGCGCGTCCCCCGCCCCCATCACCATATTCGGGTTGAGGCGGAAGGACAGCAGCACCGCCTGCTTCAGCCATTGGTGCACGGTCCAGCCGGACGCGCCGGGAGCGGCAACGCGCGCCTGCCCGGAATCGAGCAGTTCCAGCGCCGCCTCCACCGCCTCGCGGTCGGCGCCCTTGGTGGTGGGCGACAAGTCGGCGCGGCGCTCCCAAGCGGCTGCGATGGCGGTCTGTAAGTCGAGATGTTGCACGGCGCTCATATTTAATCCTGGTGAAGATCGTCAAAATTTGGCCGACCATGAGGGCGTGGACGCCGCGCTGTCAACGCAGTGGCGTTATTGCCCAAAATTGGTTAATGTCTCATTAACTTTTACACATCATATAAGAAACCATGGCCGCACCGCCTCCCTCCGGACAGAATCGGCTGATTCCCGTGCCCACGGCCGGTTGGCTGTCCGTCGCCGCAATGCTGGCAGATCTGGCGTTCGAGGCGGATATTCACGGCCGCTTCACCGCCTTCGGCCCCGGCAAGGTTTTCGGCCAAGCGCCGGCGCAATGGCTCGGGTCCGACCTTACTGCCCTAATCACCAGCCCGGACGCATCGTTGCGGGCGTTGGAACTGCGCTCGATCATCGCGGCAATCTGCGACCAGAGCCTCGCCTGGCAGGGCCATCTGCGGCTCGCCATTCCCGACGCAGCGGCGAGCCGACTGTTCCGCCTGTCGCTGGCGCCCAAACTCATTCGCGGTGCCGTGACCGGCATTTACGGCCTCCTCTTCGACCTGGACTCCCTGGAGCTCCCGCCGCCCGCCGGTGCCGCCGCCGATCGTCGCCGGGAGGCGGACCCCTGGCTGTGCAATGCCGCCATTTTCACCCAGGAGATGGGCCGCCGCTTCGACCGGCTGGACGTCGAGGAACAGCCAGGTTGCCTGCTTTATCTGAACTTTTCCCAAACCGCGCCGCAGCTGCGCCGCCCGGTGGCGACACAGCTGGCGAACCAGCTCAAGGAAACCGTGCGGCCGACCGATCTGGTCGGCCGGTTCAACGAGACCACGCTGGCGCTCTGGTGCGACGGCATGGACCACCTCGCCGGGGGCGAGCGCGCCGCCCGCTTCTGCACGCAATTTTCCCCCCTCCTTCCGGGCCAGGCCCGGCTGGCTGTGGGCGTCGCTCCGCGCTGGGCGCGCAGCGGCGAGGATGCGGACACCGTCATCGGCCATGCCATCATCGCGTTGCGCACCGCCGCACAGACCAAGCCGGCTTTCGACGCTCCGCCCGCCACCTGGCATGTCTGGCGTCCTGCACCCTGAGCGCCCCGGCCTTGTTTCACTGCCGCTCTTCGCTTAATTCGGAGGCATGACCGAAGAGCAGAATCAAGCCGAACCGAACGAGCAGATCCAAGCCAACGAGCCGCTTCTGGAAGCTCCCGACCAGCGTATTTCAGACCTCGAAATGGCGCTGCAGGACATGAAGGACAAATGGCTGCGCTCGGAAGCCGAAATGGCCAATTTGCGCGCCCGCACCAAGCGCGAAGTCGAGGATGCCCGGCTCTATGCCGTGCAAAAATTCGCCAAGGACGTCGTCGAAGCCTCAGAGAACCTGAAACGCGGAATCGACAGCCTGCCCAAGCGCAGCGAGGGCGAGCAGGAGATCGTCACGAAAATGCGCGAAGGGTTCGAAGGCATCGAACGTTCTTTCGTCGCCCTGCTGGAGCGTAACGGTATCGCCCGCCAGGACCCGACCGGGGCCGCCTTCGACGCCAATCTGCACCAGGCGATGGCCGAGCAGGAAAGCGCCGAACACCCACCCGGCACCGTGCTCCAGGCCTGGACCCAGACCTGGACACTGAACGGTCGCTTGTTGCGCCCCGCCATGGTGGTGGTGAGCAAACAGCCGGGCTAAGAAGTGAACAAAAAATAGCAAAAAACTTTGCTAACTGTGGGCTGTGCTGGTTTCACTACTCCCGGCCCAGCGTAAACAAAGGTTTTTGCGCCGCTTTTTTCAAAAAAGCGGCCATTTCCTTCCTTGACTCCCCTTACTTCGGCGGCGCCGCGAGCGCCGCAGGCGGCTGCGCATTGCCGATGCCGAACAGGCCTCGCAAAAATCCGGGCGTCAGAGCTGAAAGCGGGTTAGCCGTCACCTCCGGGTCGGCAAGCTGGCCGGTGAGCTTGGCGCGCATCGCGAACAGCCCACCGCCATGCTCGGCCGTAAACAAATGGCCGAGCAGCGGGATTTTCCCCGGCAGCGTGTTTACCGCGTAGGCCGGCACGATCGTCGCATCCATATCCACGCTGCCATCGTCGACCCCGATCCGTCCCGAGGCCGTGAAACCCAGGGAAGGCGAATAGGCCCGCGCATCGTGCAGCTGCAATTCCGGGCCTGTCAGCGTGAAAGGAACCACCGCTTGCGTGAAGCCAAGGCCGGGGCCGGATGTCGCCGCGCCGACGCCATACAATGTCAGCCCCTGCATCACCTTGGTGAAAGCGGGCGCCTGGCGCAGACGAAAATCCTTCAGCGTCAGCGTGCCGGTGGCGGGGCTGCCCGGCGCGTCGCCATAATGCGCCTCAAGGTCGAGAGTGCCGCCTTGCACCCCTTCATAAGCGCCCATGGCCCGGAGCAGAAACCCTGCATCCTGCGCCTTCAGCGTCAGAGCCCGCGCCGCCGAACCGGAAGGCGCGACCGTGAGGGCCACACCGGCCGCCGTGCCGCTCGCCTGCAGCACGGTCCCGCCCTGCCCGTCGGCGGCAAAGTTCAGATCTGAAAAGGCAGGCGCGGGGCCGGCGGCGAGATCGAGTTTCCGGAAATTCAGCCGAACTTGCCAGGGCACCCCCGCTCCGGGCGTTTTTGCAGGCCCCTTCGCCGCCGGTGGCGTTGCGGCCGGGTGCGGCCTGTCCCCCGCATTCGGCCGCACGTCGAGTTCCGACCCGGCCAGCACCACCTGCCACGGATGGCCGGCCGCATCGGGCGGCCTGATCGTGCCGTGCGCGCTGGTATGGCCGATTTCCAGACGCGACAGCACCAGCGCGCCATCCGCCTCGTCGCCCTCGATATCGAGCCCCGGCCCGGTGACCTCGGCGGTGTTGAGCGCCGTGAATGCGTCATGATCCAGCGTCGCGGTCAGCTTCAGTCGCGCCGCCTCCCCGGCTTTTTTGCGCCAGTTGAGTTTCGGCACGGCAAGCGCGAGCGGGGTGAGATCGGCATCCAGCGCCGCCGCCTGTGCGCCGATGAGGCTGCCGGTGAGCCGCAGCGTATAGGGCACCGCGCCGGTAACGGCGGCGGCAAAGTCCGAGGAAACATCGACGCCGAAGCGATGCAAAATCTCCGCGCCGGCCCGGCTCGCGATCGTCAGCCCCCGCAACATCCCTCCATGGGCGAAGGACATATCCAGCTGCACGTCCGCCGGCTCGCCGCCGAACTGCGCCCGCGTGCCGAGCTTCAACGTATCAGCGGTCGCCTGCAGCGTTCCGGCGCCGTGCGTCAAGGCAAGTCCCTGAATCGGCGTCGCCAGCGCAACATCGGCGAGAGTCGCCGCGACGCGCAAATCCACATCCGCCAGCTGCACGCGATCCTTGAATGGGATGCTCGCCGTAATCGTGGCCTTGACCCCGCCGGTGGCGGCGGAAACCTCGGGCGAGGCACGGCGCAACAAATAGAGCGGCGGTGCGTCCAACACCGCGAATGCGCCCTGCACCGTTCCCGCCAAGCTCACTTTCAGGTCGCCGGTCTGGTCACGATGATCCAGACCCGTGATAGCCATCTGCCCGCCCGTGACCGTCAGCGCCCCCAGCTTCGCGGCGCTCGCGGTGATCACCGCCAGATCGCGGTTCTCAAACACCATGGCGCCGCTCAGCCCGATCAGCGGCTGCGCCCGCGGCAGCCAGGTCAATGTCAGATCCTGGGCGTCGAAACGGCCGGTGGCATCCTGGAGCGATAGCTGTGCCAGGCTGCGCGGCGCCGCCAATGTGATGTCGAAGACGGCATCGCGCGCGGTGCCGGCCGTGATGTTCTTTGTCACCCACTCTCGGGTGTGCGGAGCGGCGCTGGGCGGCCAGTAGGCATGCAGGTCGGCGGCCTGCACGGCATCGGCCGTCAAATGGATTTTCCCGGTCCATTGCCCATCCCGCATGGCCGTCGCGGAAAACCCGATATGCGGCGCGCTGTGGCCCTCCGGTGCCAACGCCGCCCAGCCATTCGTCACCGTGGCATAGCTCGGTGTCAGATACAGCGAAAATCCGCCCTTCGAGATCGGCACGCTGTTCGCCCCAGCGCCGACCCGGCCGGCGCCGAGCAGCACGGCGATGTAAGCCGAGGAAAACCGGAATCCGGAATTGAGATTCATGGCCGCCACCAGCGAGACCGGCACGGCCGACCCGACGAAACGCGCCTCCTGTCCGCTGATGAACACCGGCGCCTCTCCCCCAAGCAGCGCCGCCGGCTTGAACACCAGCCGCGCCGAGGGAATCTCCACCAGCTCCGCGCCGACCGCGTTGCGGATGGAAATACCGCCGAGGTGCAGGAACAGCGGCACGCCGCCGCCCTGTCTGTAGCCTGCCCAGGTCAGCTCTGCTTGCTGCATCTCCACGGTAATGCCCTGGCCCGACGCCGCGGTGGCAAGGCGCGAGGCGAGATAAGGGATGTCCAACGGCCCGCGCGACAGCCTGTAGCCGAGCAGGCAAACGCTCAACAGCAGCAGCACCAGACCGTACATGGCGAGGTGACCCATCTCATGCATGGCCACGCCAACAATACGCCCGGCTTGACCTAAGCGCCGCTTCATCTTGTTGTGCCTGCCGCATGCGCGACGTCTCGACAATTCCCCGTTTTCCCCGGCCTGCCGATCTGCCCGCCGCGGACCGTCTGCGTGAGGCTTTCACGCCCCTGGGCGCGGCGGAACGCCTCTTTGCCGAGAGCGAAGACGGGCGCGCGGTACTCGACTGCCTCGGTGGCAACGCCCCCTATCTGGCCGAGCTTGCCTGCCGCGAATCGGCCTGCCTGCTGGCGACCCTGCGCGACGGGCCGGAAAAAGCCTTTGCCGCGGCACTGGATGCCCTGCACGCGCTGCCGCTGACCGCCTCGCGGACCAGCATCGCCGCGGCACTGCGGCAAGCCAAACGCCGCGCCGCGCTCGCCATCGCCGTCGCCGATCTCGGCCATATCTGGCAACTGCCGCAGATCACCGGCGCGCTCTCGGAACTCGCGGAAACCACCCTCCGAGTCGCCCTTCGCCATCTTCTGCGTGAATTGCACGAATCCGGGCAGGTGGATTTGCCACAGCCCGACAACCCGGAGCACGGCGCCGGTTTCGTGGCGCTCGCCCTCGGTAAGCTCGGTGCCCGGGAATTGAACTATTCGTCTGATATCGACCTCGTGCTGCTCTATAACCCCGAGGCGTCCGTCTATCCACCCGACGCGCAGCCGATGATGGCCCGGCTCGCGCGCGATCTGGTGGCGCTGCTCTCGCAACGCGATGCCGACGGCTACGTGTTCCGCGTCGATCTGCGCCTCCGCCCGGACCCGGCGGCAACCCCCGCGGTGGTCTCGCTGCCGGCGGCGCTCAGCTATTACGAGAGCCAGGGCCGCACCTGGGAGCGCGCCGCCTTCTCCAAGGCCCGTCCCGTCGCGGGCGACATTGCCCTCGGCGAGGAATTCCTCGCCGCGATCCGCCCCTTCATCTGGCGGCGCCATCTCGATTTCGCGGCGGTCTCCGACATCCACGGCATGAAGCGGCAAATCGACGCAAGGCAGGCTGCAAACGGCCTGCTCGGGCACGACGTCAAACTCGGGCGCGGCGGCATCCGCGAAATCGAATTCATCGTGCAGACGCTCAGCCTGGTCTGGGGCGGACAGGATCCGGCCTTGCGCATCCCGGCGACGCTGCCGTCCCTCGCCGCGCTGGCGAAAAGCGGCCACATGCCGGCCGCCGAGGCCGCCGAACTGGACGCCGATTACCGCGAATTGCGGCGTGTCGAGCACCGGCTGCAAATGATCGCCGACCGCCAGACGCATGCCTTGCCCGGCAGCGAGGCGGCCTTGGACGCCTTCGCGGTCTTTCTCGACGCGCCGGATTTCCGCACCGAATTCGCGCAGCTTCAGGCGCGGGTGCACGGGCATTTTCGCGCCTTCTTCACGACCGGCCAGGACGCCCCGCCGGATGAGCGGATCGACCCCGGCACCGCCGGCCCGCCGCCCGTCGCCTTCGCCGAACATCTCACAAAACTTGGCTTCGCGGACACGCGGCATCTCGCCGAGCGGCTGCGCGCCTGGTCCAACGGGCAAGTGCCGGCGCTGCGCGCGCAGCGGGCGCGGAATCTGCTGGAGAGCCTGCTGCCGCCCCTCCTCGCCGCGCTCGGCGAACAGCCGGACCCGGACAAGACCTTCGCCCTGTTCGACACGCTGCTGAACCAGCAGCGTGCCGGCGTGCAATTGCTTTCGCTGTTCCAGCACAACCCGGCTTTGCTGCGCCGCCTCGCCGCCGTTCTCGGCGCCGCCCCGGCGCTGGCCGACCATCTGGCCAATGACGCGCAGGCGCTGGAAGCATTGCTCTCGCCGAACGACCGCTATGCCGCGCCGAAGCCGGTCCTGCGCCGGCTGCTGCAGGATGCCGTGGATCTCGAGCAGGCCGTGGCCGTGACCCGGCATTTCGTACGGCGGGAAGATTTCCACCTTTCGGTCGCGACGCTGGAAGGAAGGCTGAACGCCGACGATTCGGGGCGGCTGCGCAGCAACCTCGCCGCGGCGGCGCTGAGCCTGCTGCTGCCGCGGGTCGTCGCCCAGCACCAATTGCGTTACGGCCGGCTGAAACGTACCGCCTTCGGAATCGTCGCCCTCGGCAAGGCCGGCAGCGGCGAGATGCTAGCCGGTTCGGATCTCGATCTGATGTTCATCTACGACCCTGGCGAGTCCGCCACGCCGCCGACCCAATATTTCATGCGCCTCTCCAACGCCCTCACGGCGGCACTGACCGCTCAAGGCGTGGAAGGGCCGCTCTACCAGGTGGACATGCGGCTGCGCCCCTCCGGCAACAAGGGCCCCGTCGCGGTCTCCCTGGCCTCGTTCCAGCATTACAACGCCCACGAATCCTGGACTTGGGAGCGCCTGGCGCTGACCCGCGCCGCCGTGCTGGCGACCACCCCCGGCTTCGCCCCGGTACTGCGCGCCGCGATCGATACCGCACTCGCCCGCCCCGATTCCCCGGATAAAATTCTCCGCGACACGGTTTCCATGCGCGACCGGCTGATGGCGGAATTGCCGCCGCGCGGCCCCTTCGACCTGAAAACCCGGCCGGGCGGCATGATGGAACTGGCCTTCATCGCCGAAGCCCTGCAACTGGTCCACGGCCCGGCCAACCCGAAGCTCTTCCACGCCAACACCACCGCGGCGCTGCGCGCGCTGGGCGCCGCCGGGCATCTGCCCGAAGCGGATATGCGGGCGCTGGTGGCGGCGGACTTCCTGTGGCGCAGCGTCCAGGGCATCAACCGCATCACCGGCCTGAGCGACCGCGCCACGCAGCCTCCGCCGGCGATGGTGGCGCCGCTGCTGCGCGTCACCAACCTCCCCGACCTGCCTTCTCTCTTCGCCGCCATGGACCGCGTCGGGGCGGCGGTGCGCGACTGTTTCGAATGCCATATCAACCACGGAGTTTCTTCATGACCCTCGCCATCGGCGATATCGCGCCGGATTTCACCCTCCCCGCCTCGGGCGGCCGCACCGTCAGCCGTGATGCGCTGAAAGGCAAACCCTTCGTCCTGTATTTCTACCCGCGCGCCGACACGCCGGGCTGCACCCAGGAAGCCTGCGCCTTCGAAGAAGCCCTGCCGCAACTCGGCGCGACCGGCGTCACCGTGATCGGCGTGTCCAAGGACAAAATGAAGCCGATCGAAAAATTCGCGGAAAAATACAATCTCACCTTCCCGCTCGCGTCCGACCCGGAAACGAAGGTGATCGACGCCTACGGCGCCTGGGTCGAAAAATCGATGTACGGCAAAAAATACATGGGCATCGAACGCTCGACCGTGCTGGTCGACGCCGCAGGCAAAGTCGCGAAAATCTGGCCAAAGGTGAAAATCGCCGGCCATGCGGCGGAGGTGCAGCAGGCGGTGAATGAGCTGAAGTAAGAAAAGTAAGAAGCCGCTTTTTAAAAAAAGCGGCGCAAAAATTTTTATGATGCTGGGTCATGGGCGTTGTCGCCGGCACGGCCCATGGCCCAGCATAACAAAGTTTTTTTGCTACTTTTTGTTCACAAAAAGTAGTGCTTCCCTTCTTCCTTTCCTACCCCTGCGTTCGCGGGCAATAAAAACTGCTGCGGCCGCCTTGGGTGAAGCAGCGTATGCCCGCGCAGGCCGGCAGGCCGGGGCAACGCTCGCACGCTTCACCGGTGCGGCCATAGACTTTCCAGGCGTGCTGAAAATAACCGAGCTCGCCGTTCGGCTGCACATAGTCGCGCAACGAGGAACCGCCGGCGGCGATCGCCTCGGTCAGCGTCTCGCGGATCGCCGGCACCAGCCGCTCCGCGCGGGCGGCGCCCACCGCCCCGGCCAGGCGGCGCGGGCTGATGCGGGCGCGAAACAGCGCCTCGCTTGCATAGATATTGCCGATGCCGGCAACGATTTTCTGGTCCAACAGCGCGGCCTTGATCGACACGCTCTTGCCCTGCAGCGCCGCCAACAGCACGGGGGCGGAAAATTCGTTGCCGAGCGGCTCCGGCCCCATGCCGGCGATCAGCCTGTGCTGCTCCTCATCCGCGGTGGCGATGACATCCAGCGCGCCGAAGCGGCGTGGATCGACCAGGCCGACGCGCCTGCCATCCACCGTCTCGATGGTCAGATGCTCGTGGAGAGCGGCCGCGGCGTCGCCATTGAGTAGAATGCGGCCGGACATGCCGAGATGGATCAGCACCGACATGCCGCGGTCGAGCCGCAGGAACATATATTTGCCGCGGCGGCGAAAGCCGCTCACCGTAGCGCCGGTCAGCAGTTCCGGCAGCTCCTTGGGCACCGGAAAGCGCAGGTCCGGCCTGTGCAATGTGGCGCGCGCGATCACCCGTCCGGTCAGATACCCGTCCAGGCCGCGCATGACTGTCTCAACCTCGGGGAGTTCCGGCATGGCAAAACAAGGCTATAGTGGGTTCATGGCAAGCGACAACTCCCCCCAGACAGCAGATTTCGGTTTCCAGACCGTCGAACGATCCCAGAAACGCCTGATGGTGCGGGAAGTGTTCGATTCCGTCGCCGGCAAATACGACGTGATGAACGATTTGATGTCGCTTGGCGTGCACCGCCTGTGGAAGCATGATTTCGTCCAGGCGCTCGACCCCCGCCCGACCCGCAGCCTGCTCGACCTCGCCGGCGGCACCGGCGACATCACCTTCGGCTGGCTGAAAAAAGGCGGCGGCCCGGCTCTGCTCACCGACATCAACGCCGCGATGCTCGGCGTCGGCCGCGACCGCGCCACCCAGCGCGGGCTGCTCGCCGATATCAATTTCGTGGTCACGGACGCCGAGGCCATTCCCCTGCCCGACCGCTCGGTGGACCGCGTCTCCATGGCGTTCGGCCTGCGCAACTGCACGAACAAAGACCGCGTGCTGGCGGAAGCGCGGCGGGTGCTCAAACCGGGCGGAAAATTCTTCTGCCTGGAATTTTCGCGCCTGCAGATTTCCGCGTTCGAAAAACTCTACGAAGCCTGGTCGTTCAAGGCGCTGCCGCGCATGGGCTCGATGGTGGCGGGCGATGCCGCCAGCTACCAATATCTGGCCGAGAGCATCCGCATGTTCCCCGACCAGGAAACGCTGAAGAGCATGATGGAGACCGCCGGCCTCGAGCGCGTGAGCTACCGCAATCTCTCGGGCGGGATCGCGGCGATCCATCAGGGCTGGCGCTTGTGACACGCCGCATCCTGCTGATCGTCTCCGGTGGGATCGCGGCTTACAAATCGCTGGAGCTGGTACGGCTGCTCACGAAAGCGGATTACGGCGTCACCGCCGTGCTCACGCGCGCCGGCGCGGAGTTCGTCACGCCGCTTTCCCTGCAGGCACTGACCGGCGCCAAAGTGTATGAAGATTTGTTCTCGCTCACCGATGAGAGCGAGATGGGCCATATCGAATTGTCGCGCGCGGCGGATCTCGTCGTGGTGGCCCCGGCAAGCGCGGACATTCTGGCGAAAATGGCGGCGGGGCTGGCCAATGATCTCGCCACCACCTTGCTGCTCGCCACCGACAAGCGCGTGCTGGTGGCGCCGGCGATGAATGTGCGGATGTGGCAGCACGCGGCCACGCAAGCCAACATGAAGCTTCTGGCCGCGCGCGGCGTGCTCGTGGTGCCGCCGGAGGAAGGGCCGATGGCGTGCGGCGAGTTCGGCCCCGGCCGCCTTGCCGAACCGCCGGTTATTTTCGCCGCCATCGAAAGCGCATTGGGGCAGGCTGGCCCGCTCGCCGGGAGGCACGCCATCGTCACCTCCGGGCCAACGCATGAGCCGATCGACCCGGTGCGCTACATCGCCAATCGCAGCTCCGGCAAACAGGGCCATGCCATCGCCTCATCGCTCGCCGCGCTCGGCGCGCGGGTCACGCTGGTGAGCGGCCCGGTCAATTTGCCCGACCCGCCCGCCGTGACCACCGTGCATGTCGAGACGGCGGCGGAAATGCTGGCTTCGGTGGAAGCCGCCCTGCCGGCGGACATCGCCGTGTGCGCCGCGGCGGTCGGCGATTGGCGGGTGGAGGCGGCCGCGCAAAAATTGAAAAAAGGCGCGCAGGCCCCGACCCTGCATTTAAGCGAAAACCCCGACATTCTGGCCCGGCTTTCCGCTCCGGGCCCGCAACGGCCGCGCCTGGTCGTCGGCTTCGCCGCAGAGACGGAAAATCTCGAGGCCTACGCAAAGGCGAAGCGGGCCCGCAAACAATGCGACTGGATCGTCGCCAACAATGTCGGCGGCACCGGCATCATGGGCGGCGAGAGCAATGAAATCCTGCTCGTCACCGAGGCCGGGGCGGAAGCATGGCAATTGATGGACAAACGCGCCGTCGCCGACAAACTCGCGCAAAAAATAGCACAGGTTTTTTCATGACTGATTACGAGATCAAGATCCGCCGCCTGCCCCACGGCCAGGGGCTCGAATTGCCCGCCTACGCCACTGCGGGCGCTGCGGGCATGGATTTGCTGGCGGCCGTCGACGCGCCGATCACGCTGCCGCCCGGCGGCCGCGCGCTAATCCCCACCGGCTTCGCCATGGCCCTGCCCGAAGGGTTCGAACTGCAAATCCGCCCGCGCTCGGGCCTGGCGCTGAAGCATGGCATCGTGCTGCCGAACGCCCCCGGCACGATCGACGAGGATTACCGCGGCGAGGTGCAGGTGATCATGATGAATACCGGCGCCGAGGCCTTCACCGTGACACGCGGCATGCGCATCGCCCAGGCCGTCCTGGCGCCGGTATGGCGTGCGGCCTGGATCGAGGTCGAAGATCTCGACAACACCGCGCGCGGCGCCGGCGGGTTCGGCAGCACAGGACATTAGAGGAAAGCGGCCGCTTTTTAAGAAAGCAGGTTACGGCGGTAAGCACACCTATGTGTATTCTTTGGTTACGATTGCGCCGCTGGCGGCCGCTGTATGATTCCAGCGCAGTACATCAAACCGCATTCGCGCATCGACGTCATCGAGCTCTGCCAGGTCGCCTGGTTGGGGTACTGGACTGACCAGCGGTCTTTGAACGCCTCTGCGGGTTTAACGAAACGCGCCAACACTTTAGCGCGCTCGACCAGGATAGAGGCCAGCACGTCCAGTTAAAGGACCTGCTCGCCGCTCTCCGGCAGGCCCTTTCGCTGGTGCAGCCGCGACACGGCAAGCGTGTCGCAAATCGTTATTAGCGATTCCTATGGGGTGCCAGCGTGCGTCCCCTCTTTACTCTCGTTGATGCCGCAGGCTCTTCTGAGAAATCCGTTCTGCCAATCTGCTCACTCCAGTAGGCCCCTCTTTCCGGGGACGGACTGTCTTCTCGCCTCGCAAACGTTAGCTCGGCGTCTTCGACACTCCCGATGCTTTCCGTTCTCGGAGCCTCACCGCGGGCCCATCTCAGCCATTCCTCATGCAGTTCCTCCGGGCGCACGGGAGAAGAATTACGAGTGTTCGCCCACACCATTAGGCGGGAGCCTGCTCGACCGTTGGACAGGGGATTGCTTTCCACGTATGTCGTTTTCAACGGCTCATTCCGCCCGATTACGACTTCAAATTGTTCCGGTTTCGTTGCCTCCTGCCTAAGATCAGCCGCCCCTGTTGTTTTCATGGCCACAGCAACGTCACCGCCAAAACTTGTCAACAATCCCGTGGCGGCTTGCGGACTCGTTGTGGCGCTCGTGTAGCCTGGGTAGCGCGATTGTCCGCCCAGACGCCAGCGGTTTTCTGCGTCTTTCGGGGAGAATGAGGACAAATTCGCGGTTCCTCCACGGTACCCTTGGTTTTTATAAGCTATCTTACCGTCATATCTAGGAAGTTTCGATAAAGCGTTATCTAAGGCAGTTGCGTCATACGTGCCTCTCTCAATCTCGGTATTTATCCTTCGTCCATCAATTTCCCATTCTTTGAGAATGTTCCTGTCGTTGTCATTCAGACTGGCAAAACCAGGACCCCGACCTCTCGCTTCAGCCTGCATTGTGGGACCAGTTCCGTAAGTGTCGAGTCTTATGACTTCGGGTTCTTCTGAGCCTCTGCGTCCCATAACAGCCTGCAGGCAACTTTGGATAATTCCCATGAATTCGACCCGATTTCACAAAGAGTGGTTATAACAACTAGCCTATGGAGCGGATTTAGATCGGCTTATTTTAGCAGAGTTGCTCCGATTTTTTACATGGTAGATAATACATGTCTCCAAATTTCAAAATGATTACAGCGAACTCCAGACCAGGAGAACTGATGGGGGGGGCGCCCCGAACATCATGTCCGCACATCCGGAGCAAGTTGCCCTGGCGATTGAAATCCGTCGATCATCGAGGCGTTGATAACCGCGATCATGCTCTAACGCCATCCTGTGCGGCTCGACCGCCGAGCAAAGAACTAAAGCCAATTAGGAGAGAATGGCCAGAGCCGCTTAACGGGCAGATGGACTTAGATTCGACCTCACGATGTATATGAAGCATAGATCCAATTAGAATTATGAATTTGCAGTGTTAGACCGTGCCCCCATGTAGGGACTACTGAATAGGAAAAGCATGAACTCTTTTGAAAAATTCCTTACCCTCTCCACTGCCGACCATCTAAAATTTTCGGCGCCCCTCGCAAGTGATGCTATACCGTTACGAAATCAATATTAACTCGCACGTGATTTAAGAAGCGAGGCCAGGCCACCGGCCATTCTCACGTCATAGCCTCGAGTCTGCTTCGGCAGATCACTTTTTCTATTTGCAAAACGCCTCGATACAATCGAGCCATGAAAAATATTGGTCGATACGGACAAATCACTGCGCTGACCTGCCTCTTCCTGGTTGGAGGATGGGGACTCGTCATGTGGCCAGAACATGGCCAACCGAAACTGCCGACAGAAACACTCACAATCGTCAATACAAAGGGCAAGCGGAGCCTTTTCACCGTGGAACTGGCAATCACGCCCAAGGAACAGATGGCGGGATTAATGTACCGGCGCTTCCTGGCACCGGATGCGGGGATGTTGTTCGTTTTTGCGAAGCCAAAAATCGTCGATTTCTGGATGAAAAACACGGTGCTGCCACTGGACATGGTTTTCATCCGCAAGGATGGCGTCGTGGATTCGATCGCCAGAAATGCGGTGCCATACAGCCTGACAAATATCTTCAGCGCCGATCCCGTGATTGCCACGTTGGAAGTGCCGGCCGGTACCGCGGCGCGCTTGGATTTGCAGCCCGCCGATCGGATTGTCGCCAGCCAATTTTCTGCCGATTGCAGCAGACTCTCTCTAAAAGATCCAAGGAAACCCTTGCAGAATCACTTAACCTCGCAGCGCGGCGTTCAACTCAGACCTGTTTGATCCGCAGCCGCCCAGCGTCCCTATGCGATGCTGGAACGTCGATAAAGGCGAGACGGTAGCGGATGTGCTGGCCACCGATGATCCTTGCCTTGCCCACAGGTTATGGTCTGATGAAATCCCCAAGAAATGGAACTTTATGCGGCTAAGACCGGGACTATCCCGGTCTTAGCCGCGGTGACCTGTTCGATTGGAACAAACTTCAAGGCACGCGCCTCAGAACCCCGCCATTCGATCGTCCCCGGCGCGTTGTACCGGCAGGGCGAAGCGGTACCCAATTCCACGCTCGGTTTCAATCATCCGAGGTGTTCCAGGATGTTTCAGCTTCCGTCTCAGGCGCAACACCTGAACATCGATGCTGCGATCGAAGACGTCTTCGTGAACGCGAGTCTTCTGAAGGAGTTGCTCACGCGTCAACGGCTTTTCCGGGGTGGCAAGAAACCCTGTCAGGAGTGCATATTCACCTTTGGTCAGCATGACCTCCTTGCCTTGTGGATTGAGAAGGCGCCGTTTCACCAAATTCAGCGTCCAGCCACCAAACGACAATATGTTTTTCCGGGACCCGTTAGTATTACGAGTTTCTTTCCCCTGGCGCCGGAGCACTGCGCGTATCCGCGCAACCAGCTCACCGACCACAAACGGTCCACAAAGATAATCGTCGGCCCCTGACTCCAGGCCCAGAATGCGATCAATTGCATCGCACCCCCTGGTGACGAGAATGACGACTGGAAGATCCGTCACCGCTCTTACACTGCGCAGCAGTTCCAGACCATGCTTTGCGGTGAGATCAAGCACAATGAGATCCCGTGTATCCGAATTCACGCGCGCGTAATGTATTGTCTCATTCTGGGTCGCGCGGAATACGACGTCGATCTGGTGCTCCGCGAAAGAGGTCCCGAGGGTTTTTCGCAGCACGGCGTCTTCCGTGATCATCAAGATGCGAGGCCGGGGCCCAACTGCCCCCGTGCGAGCGCTCTGGCCGCAGCCTTGACCTGGCTCGCTGTTTGCCAAGGTGCTCTCCACAAAAGGCATACCGCTATCGGTCAAGGAAGTTCTACAAATTTCATCGAGACTAGTGGTCATAAGGGATTGTTCTTCCACGGCACCCACTCCGGTTGATATGTCTCAGTTGCTGTTTGGATCCGCGAGGTTGCCTGACGCAGCGACAGAAATTCTACGAGCAGACGCAGCGCTTCCTCTCGGCTCTGGTATACAAGGCCCTCCTGTTCTAGCGGCAACATTGCGCTCCGCGGCACCGTCGGGATGTCGGGAGCGTAAGCCAGGCTACCGTTCGGTTGGCGCACGCCTTACGTTGCCGCCGCGCTACGCTTTCTCCATCTTCTGACGCAAGCATATTGAGATGTTCATGGATGAACGTCCGATTGCATGCGCGCTCCTTAGCCGTCTCACTCGTCCGCTGTGAGATCGTCGCTAGCGTCAATGTTTCTTTTGTGTAATTCGCCAACGCGTCCATCGCGCCCGGCGTCGACATCAACCGCGCCGAGTTTGGTGCCATTGGTGAATCCTCCAGCGCCAGGAAAAGAATTACGGCACTGCTCAATGAAAATTTAGCCATCAACAAGCGTCGTTCCATGTCGGATCCCATCGTTTGAGCGGCGGCCTGGCAAAGCCACGGCGCTCGTGTTTCAATGCATAGTGAACGGACGAGCGCGGTCCGTTATTCGATCGCCGAAAATTTTTTGTCGTTCCATTCTAACGCCCCGGTATGGATCACTTCTGGATTTTTTGTCGCTGCTTGACTGCGGAAGGCTCTTCCCGATACGAGACACGACGGCTCCCGATACGAGACATGACGGCGCGCCCGGTTATCCGTCTTTTCGTCGTGCCGGCCGGTTGGAGTTTGTCTTTGACGATAGATCAGATGCAGCTCTTTCCCGCTCCGTCCCTCCCGTCGTTCTGTGCCATCGCCGGTGCTGCACTGCGGATCGGCAGCAAGCCGCTGCACGTCACGGCGTTCGCCGAAGCTGCCCCTTTCCTCGTCATGCACCTGCCGAGCATCGCCGATGGTTGACGATGCGGTCGCCACGACCGCCGTGGAGGAGATCCGCGGCAATCTGGCGAGCCATCTCGGCCGGCTGTGGCGCTATGGCTTCGTCCTGTCCCAGCAGCGCGATACCGCCGAGGATCTTGTCCAGGCGACCTGCCTGCGGGCGCTCGAACGCGCCGGGCAGTTTGCCCCCGGCACGCGGCTCGACCGCTGGCTGTTCTCCATCCTGCACGCGATTTGGATCGACGAGGTCAGGGCACGCAAAGTGCGGACGGGACAGGGTCAGGTCGATGCCGGTTCCGTGGTGCTGATTGACGGTGGCGCACAAACTGAGACGCGCGTGTTGGCCAACCAGGTGCTGCGCCAAGTCAATGCTCTGCCCGAGGAACAGCGAACGACCGTTTTCCTTGCATATGTCGAGGGCCTGTCCTACCGCGAGGTGGCGGAGGTTTTGCAGATTCCGATCGGCACGGTTATGAGCCGGCTTGCCAATGCCCGCGCCAAGCTGGCGGAGAGCGCCGATATGGGGATGAATGCCCAGAAGCGTTTCAGACCAGCGGGCTGATCCGGCGATGGGCCGGACGATGGAATAGAAAGGAGGAGTTGATGGCTACGCTGTCGGACGCCATGTCCTCCGATGCCGCTCTGGTCGCATTCCTTGACGGCGAATTATCGCGCGGGGATTGCCGGAGGGTCGAGGCGATGCTCGCGGAGAACCCGGTCCTCGCCGCCCGGCTTAAATTTTTGACACACGGCAAGATGCCATTCCGCGACGCCTTCGACGGGCTTCTGGACGAGGCCCCGATGAGCCGACTGACGGCTTTCATCCCGGAACGCGGCCAAACGGCCCAGACCGCCCTGCCCCCCCCAAGCCCGCCTCAGAGGCACTGGGAGCAAGGCAGGCGCTATGCCCTGGGCGTTCTCACCGCGGCGGCGGCTTGCATGGTGCTCGGTGTGCTCGGTGACCGCGGCTACCTGGCGTGGCAAGCCGGTGCGCAGCGCTCGGATGCCGACAAATGGCGGGCCTCGGTCGCGAACTACATGCGACTCTATAGCCCGGCGACTTTCGAGCAACCGATGGCGAACGCCCAATCGAGGATGGCGCAGCTCGAGCATGTCTCCTCGGCATTGGGTCTCGCGCTGACGCCCGTGACGATCGCGATGCCCGGCATCCCCTTCCAGCGTGCGGAGTTGCTCCGCTATCAGGGCATGCCGCTGGTCCAACTCGACTATCTCGATCCCGAATACGGCCCCGTCGCGCTGTGCCTGTTGCGCGGCAGGTTCGGTGCAGCGCCTCTGAAAACCGAACGGCGGCTCGGGATGAATATCGCGTACTGGTCGACGCCGCTCTTCTCCTTCCTCGTCATCGGTCGTAATCCCGTGTCGCAATTACGCGCGATCTCCCAACGACTCCATGTGGCGATCGGCGCTTAGCAGCGCTATACGCGAGAGGGGCGCGCGCAACCGCGACTGCAAACTGGCGTTTTTTCGTTTGTCGGTTTTCGGATTACGGCTTGGCTGGAAATGGGATTCGGGATTTTTGCAAGATCGGAGGCCAGCAGGGACGGCACGAGCCTATGCGCCTGATCTGCAGGAACGGCGTGCGTGCGGCGTCGGTATTATCGCGAATAATTCACCCGGCCTATTGGTCCATCAGATCCGTGTCGTCTATACCCGCAGGATCACGAAAATAATCGACCTCCCTAACACCGCGCCCGGTGCGGGCTGCTTGCACGTAAGCCCGTATGGCTTCTCTTACGTCCTCGGCATTTCGTATGCCTGTGATTCTGCCTCGTCTGCTCGAAATTTGTGTGGATAAAAGAGAGATATTACCTATACCCCACAGCCTCTCGAAAAATGATGCGCTATAAAACACGTCTTTTATTCGATACAGTTCAATCTCATCGATGCGCCTGGAAAGAACGCCCACCCGTATTTTTATGCGTTGATTCGTTAAAGTGAAGTGTTTTGAATTTGGCCACCACACCATGAATATACCCGAGATGAATCTAAAGGGCCCTGTTAGATAATAACGATTTGAGAACGTGAAGTTCAAAATCTCTTTTTCATTGAACAAATTCTGAGACACATCAATTCCCCTTGATCAAGTTGTTCAGACCGTTGGGTTAGAACACGTTAAACGCTTCATTGGCTGGCTCCCGGGTCCTTGGCCCACTGCGCATGCCGACGATGACCTCGATGAAGCGGCTCTGAAACAGTCTGGATGTTGGGCATGACTGGTATTCCCGGTCTCGGATAAAAGCAAAATCACATTGAATTTTTATGCACCGTTGCTCTATCGCCCTGAGTAGAAAAGGGGTCGGTGATGGCAGATACAGAAACGCAGATCGTCGTGCCAGCGACGAATGCTTCTTCAGAAACCCGAGCCGGCATGCAAGCCAGTGCCGCTACGGGCGGCGACGCCGGAGAGAGGGCCGAAGGGAGAAATGATCATGTCTCCGCTAAAACTCCAGTCTTAAGTCGAAGGATAGCGTCCTATGCTTGGACGGTTCTGGATGGTACCGCCGCCGTCTGTTCGACGACCACGCCTTGGCTGATGGCCAATCCAAAGGCGCAGCGGGTGGTAGCTGCCAGCAGCGGTGTGGCGTGGGCCGTTGGCGGCGGGGTTCAGGAAATTGCCAACGTGCCGCGCCGCACCTATGCCTCCTTTTCCAATGGGTTCGGTACGCTGGCAGGTATTCTGAGCGCGGCGGCATCACTGGTAAGTCAAAACGCCATCGTCATTGACGGCGCCGGTGTCATTGGCGACACCATTATCGTTGGCTACGCATCCGCCGGCGCCTGGGGCGTAAACGGCGCTGTGACCCTCGGACGTGCTTTTCTCGAGAGCGGAGAAACGCCCGTTTCGCGTGCGCTGACCGGCCTAAATGGCGCAGCTAATCTTACGGCGGCCATCCTATCGGCGACCTCCGTTCACGCCACCTCTGTCAATAACAATGTCGGGGCAACCTCTCTTGCAACGGCTTCCGGCGTGGTCTGGTTCGCTGGCTCGGTGGCTGGTCTCGTGGCCGCCTGGACGCAGAGCGGAGAGCAGGAGGTCGTCCATACACCCCGGCGCACGGACGAGGAGAATGAACGAGGAACCTTATCGCCGCCGCCCACGCCCCCCGCACGCGGCGCATACTGGCGTGCCGTTGGAGAGGCGGCATCCATCATCCGACCGCCGAATGACGCGCCTACTGCTGACAGATTGCCGGAGACACAACAGCCGGTGGCGGGAGAAGAAAACCCCATGAGAGGTCCCGAACTTCGCAGCCGGCCTCGCTCACGGGGGCTCTGACTGAGCGACCTGTACCGCCTGCGCTGGTGCGTCATGAGTCTGCGATGAGCGTTGCGATCGACTCGCCTCGACGTCGCGCATCGGCCGCGAGCCAGACTTCCCCGACTTCGTAGGTTGCACCGCCGCTCTGGAACGGCACGATGACATCGATCGCCGCGGACAACATCTGTACCAGGACTTTGTCTTCCATGCTCGCCCCCTGTGGGCTTCCCTTCACCAGCGTGACCAGCTTCTTGAATGCCTGGACAGGATCCGCACCGTGAATTGTCGAGATCGATCCGGGATGTCCGGAGACCACTTCGTTGAGATAGGTCCAGGCGGCATCGTCGCGCATTTCACCGAGCAGCACGCGGTCAGGTCGCATGCGAAGGCTCGCTTGCAGCAGGCTCTCCGGTGTGACTCCGCCCAAGCCAATGCCATTCTTGGAATAAAGAAGGCGCACATGGTTTGCATGGGGAACGACCAGCTCCAGGGTATCCTCAATGGTGACGAGCCGTTCCTCACGCGGGATGGCATCAATCAGAGTCTTGCTCATCGTCGTCTTGCCGGAACCAGTCGCGCCGCAAAGAAGAATGGTCATGCGGTTGCGCACACACGCGGCGAGAAATGCTTCGAGATCCCCTTCTTCGTAGAGGGCAAGAACCTCGTCCTCCCGGCTCTTACGGCTTTCCTGCCGGTTCTGCCACTGATTCCAGCGTCCGGTCACGTAACGCCCGTTTACCCCGGCGATTGCAGAAACCTGGGTACCAGGGCGCCTGATCGTGAGACTTACCGTTCCGCTCGGCACTGCCGGGGGCAGACAGATCTGCAACCGTTCGCCATTCGGAAGTTCGGTGGAACAGAGCGGACTTTGCGGCCCTACGTCCTGCCGACGAAGCGCACCCGCCAGGATGGCGATGTCCTCCAGCGTATCGTAATCGAATTCAATCTCGTGACGCGAAAACCTCCCCCTTTGACGAACAAAAACCTCTCCCGGGCCGTTGACCGCGATCTCCTCCGTTTCGGGATCCTCAAGCCAGCGGATGATCGGATTGAGAAGAAAGACGAGTTGAGCCGACGCCTCGCTTGTCATGTGCCGCTCCTTTAATTACCTGCCTGCAGGCTATAGACATCCGAGAAATCCAGATCTCTCGCGACAAAGATTGCCACATTGTCTCCCTGATTCTTCTCGAGCGTGGGTGGAATATTGATTGAATTCTGAAGGCTCGTATCCGACAGCTGATCTGCATTCGCGCCAAAGCTGTTAATCGCTACCCCTGTGCTGTTCCCCGAATTGGCCGCAAGTGCCGTTCCGGTCTGCAGCGCCCCCTGAATAACGCTCAGCATGATGGCGCTGCCGAAGCGCTGCCAGAAATGCGTGTCCACGCCGCCAGGTACGCCTGACCGTCCAAGTTCATCCGTGCCCGGAGAGGCGAGTGTGATGACCACATGCTTGGGGGTTTCCGCGCGGTCCCACAGGATGAAAACGCGGTTCTCCCCCTGCAACATGCCTCTCTGGATTTCACCCACGACTGTCGTGCCCCGATCAAGCAGCACGACGTTACCGGTCGTGCCCCGCACATCGTCCGACAGGACACATTTTACGTAGCCAGGAAGCTCGGTATTGATGGCCGTCTGCAACGTGCAGGGAATAATGGTCCCCTGTGTGATCGTCATATCCGGATGCGGTAACAGTTCGGCTTTGGCCGCCTGTACCGCGCCCGGTTGCAACCTTGCGGTAAGCGCATTTTCGGCACTCGGGCTGGCGACGTTGGGTCCGGGACCGTCGGCAAGTCGCGGCGCCGCCGCCGGTTGGGGCATGCCTTGGGGCTGCCCTGTCGTCTCCACCCCCGCCGCAAACGCGAATATGGGGCTACTCGCCCCCGGGACCGGGGCGGATGACGCGGCTTTGGGCATTGGCAGGGACATAGGAGCGGACGCTGCCGGCTCGGAAATGGGCGGCGCCTTGAATGCAAAACCCATTTGCGGCAATGGGGCGGCAGGGGTTTGCTCTGCCGGCTTCCCGCGCGTGTTGGTTCCGAGCCAGATGAAAGCCATGAAGACCACCAACACGACACCCGCTGTCGCGAGCTTGTAGGCGGATTTGATCTGCTTTCCTTTGGGGCCGCCGACCGGTGACCAGGCATTGTCCAGTGCCGGCTCGTCATCCCGTCTGTCATCGCCGCTCATTGTGGAGAGTCCCTCACGACACGCTCAACGTCCGGGCTGATCGTTCCCGTATCCGGATTGTTGCCGATCGGGTTATAGGCCTGGTTCCAGATGCAGAGGACCGTGTTCCCGTCCCGCAGCCGCCAGCCGCGGGCAACGCTGCCAACGATAACCATATCTCCCTTCACCGCATAATTGGCGGTTGCCTCCTTACCGTCGGGATTCAGCATGAAAATCGCCGGGATCCGCATATTGCCGGGAAACCGAAAGACGGTTGAATAGCCGTTATCAAAAACTTCGAGCGGCTGAAGACTGCGGTCGCCCTGGGCTACGTAATGCCAGTTTCTGGTACCGATGAACGGATCGGCCAGCGCCGCACGCGCGCGCTCAATCCTCTCTTCTGTTAGAAGGCGCTCCCGCTCGCGTCGCCACGCTGCCGCGTTCGCGATCGCTTTCTGCTTTTGTTGGGCAGCAATATCCGCCGGATAGGTGAATTGAACGCTGTAGTAAATATCGGGATTGTCCGCTGTCATTGTCGTGGCAACGAAGGTCGAAACGTCAAAAACGTAACGCCTCGTCCCATGGCTCCCAGAGGTCAGAACAACAACCGGTTGAGGAGACAATGCCGCGCGCGATTTGAAAAAAAGATAGTTTCCCCTTGGCATCGCGGCGAGATCCTTACTGTCGGTTACGGCAACCGCCGTCACCGTTTCATCAGATGCGAAGGTGACGACGAGCGTGGCACCGACGGCGGTGGAGAGTCGTACAACCTGATTAGCATCATAAGGAACATAGCGCATGCGTGGGTCCTGCGGACCTGGCACGGGGGTTTCCTCTGCCCAGGCAGGAACGTAGAAACAAAGCGCGACAAAAGCGGCGGCAACGCTGCGTCTCATCACGGCGTATCTTCCGCGGTCTCGTAATCCGTGACGAGAACACCGCCGGGATTGGTCAGTCGTGTCCTCGCCGGCTGGTCGTAGATAGTCGTGTAATGGATTGTCGCCGTCCAAGTCGTAATCACTGGCTGCTCGTAGTCGAAAGCGACGATGCGTTGATAGCGGATCTGCTGCACACCCGGCGCGATATTTGCGCTTGATATATGCGTCACGATCACGGATCCGCGCTTACCCACCGTGACCTGGGGGGAGGTCGGATTAGGATAGTTAAAATAGGCCTGGTAGGCCCTCTCCACGGGAGGTGCACTGTAACTTGACACGACATCATAGGCATAGCGCGCTGTATCGTAGCTGTAGCCTTCGCGCAGGCGGACATATTCCCAAAGCGATGCGTCGATCACCGCTTCGTTTTGCGTTGGCGGCAAGCGCGACATGCTGACGGAGCTGTCGATTGTTCCATCCGGCCGTACCCAGAGATAGACGGGCTCGATGCGAATGAGCGGAAGCATGGCCGCGATGGCCCAGGCCTGTGCGAGATTGCCGAGCAAGGTAACCGCGGCGATTGCCCCCAAGATCTTGGAGGTGCGTCGTGTCGAGCGTGCCCGCGCCGCCTGGAACGACTTCACCTCCTTGTAGTGATCAGCGAGATTGGCTCGATCGATCGGAACCGCATTGTCAACGCTCGACATTATTGTCCTCCCTGCGGCTTAACCAAGTCCGCGGGCGTGGACCGCCAGTGTCCCGTATTCAGTGCGAAAATCGACCCTTTGCATGTGGACAGCGGTTCTTTGCTGCCGCATGCGGCGAGAGAGAGAAAGACCAGGAATATCATCAGTCGCATCATCGCTTCAGCCCGCGGTTGTACGTGTGGACGGCGGATTATGGCCCTGGGGCCGGGGGAGTGGTAACGACGGGTTGCCGGCTCCGGCCCCCATTTTGCCCCAGAGCCTGCGCTGCACAAGCTGTGCCGCATAACTGCCGGCGCTATCTGCCGCGCCGCTTGTGATGATGGCTGCTATCGTCGGCAAAGCGACGATGAGCGCGTCTCCCGTGAGGAGAAACATGTCCATCTCGTCTAGCCCGATCACCCGCGCGGGGTTTGGGCCCAACAGAAGTATGGCGGCCGACGCTGCCAAGCAGAAAACAGCCTCGACACCGACCACCACTGTCGCGACAATGCTGAGGAGAAGAAGCAGCAAGCCGTAATAGGCGAGTTGCCAGACCCATCTGACCGTCATATTTCTGGTCGCATCGAAGAGGTACCCAATAAGCATCAACGGGCCGATTGTCACCAGCGTCTCCGTCATGATGTTCACAATGTCGTAGATTCCGAAGACAGTCCAAAGCGTACCCAGGAACACCACGTGAGCGCCCTCGTAAGCCAACGTGGCCTCGAAGTTATTCGGATCGATGCGTTCAGCAACTTCCTGAAAGAGGTTTTCCCCGATCAGAAAGATTCCATCGAGCTGTGCGGGAACCGCCACGCCCGATACCGATGAGGAAATTGGATCAACAATCACCTCGGATACCAAGCCCGGTATCGTCTGCTCAAAAAAGCCCTCGACGTAGCTATCGTACAGTGATTGGCTGGTGACGAGTCCCGAGACAATCGCCACCATGATAATTTTGGTGAGCCCCCGCCGCGCATCCAAATCGCCCCGCATAACGAGAATGCCCTGGATGATGATCCATAGCGTGACGCAAGCAAGAAGCGGTGCGGCGACCAGGCCCTCGACAGACTGCAGCGCATCGCTCATTGAAGCGCTAAAGACCTGATTGAAAACAGTGTCCGTGACGGTGAAAGGTGCCGTCAGCTGAAACGCCGCGGTTGCCATTAGTTGTTGTTCTCTTCAGATGGAGATCGCATCATCCGAAACGCTTCGTTTATTGTGTAGGAATTGCCGCGGCAAGGAGAGCGGACGTCTCCTTATGGCCCTCTGTTTCGTTCTCCGCTTCTTGCGCTTCGTTTATCTGGTTCTGAGACTCCGCCAAAACCACCATTGCGTCCAGCTCTCCGTCCTCGCGCGCGGTCTCGCCGTCCTGCTGGGCCTCATCCGCTACCACACCAAGCAAGGCCTCTTCGTTGGGCGCCGCGTCGATAGCCGTCACGTCGGTGGTGTCCTGCTCCGTCGCTTGCGCCGCAAAGTCGTCCAGGGCGTTAAGTGCCGCGCCGTCGAGGTTTGTGGCGACCGCGAGTTTGTTCTGCTCGCCGCTATCGCCCGTGGTGGCATTTTCGGTTGCTTCGGCCGTATTGGCTGAATAGAGCTCCTCCGCATTGCCGGCCGTCGGCGTTGGCGTGACGAGTTGGGACTGCAGGCTCGCAGTCGTTGCAACCGGATCCGGATCGGGCATAGAGAGAGCGTCTGCCTCCTTTGACGTTATAACCTCGAGCTCTTCCGTTTCCTTGGCTGCCGTTATCGCATCCGACGCCGCATCGGCCACCTCGGCCGGATCCGCCGTCGGATCTGTCACCACCAACTGCGCATCAGCTTTTCCACAGAAAACTGAACTGGTTGCGAGTCCGAGCAGGACCATTGGATAAAACCATCGCATAGCAAATGTCCTTTTCAATCGCTTGCTTCTTGGAGGTCTTGTACAAATAGTCGCCACCAATCTGTCTGGTTTTCGCGTACGCCACTTTGCGGAGCTAAATTATGAGATCGTCCGGAAATGCTATCATACTTAGGAAAGAGACTGAGGTTACTTTCGACCTTCGCGACGGCATCACGCATCCCACGCCCATGCATCCTGTGTAAACCGGCCTTAAGTTACAGCTGTAGCGGAACGACAAATTGTTGATTACCATTGTAGCGCGCGTGTCTATGTGTGCGTTAGAGCGCACAGCCTCATCGATGTCCCATTTTGTCGCCATGGCGAGGCGCACGCCGCCCGATAAATTTTGTCTGACCTGGCAAGGCAGGATCACAATCATCCATGAAAATACGAAAATTCTTCCGCCCTGGATCGGCATTGAAGCCACTCGTCAACATCCGTTATGTCATAGGAAATTCATCCTGCAGTTCGGAATCGACACTAGGGTAATAACTTCGCCGGTTTACGTTTGTTGTTGTCCAGCACGGAGTATTTCCATACCGGCAAAGCCCGTCTGCAGCGGGGTGTCCTTGGAGGAGCGGTTGCAGTGGACACATGAACATGTCATCCGGCCGACCGGTCGGCCGGATCGTACAGCCGGCAGACCCATCGTCTAACATGAAAGAATAACATATGTCGGAAAGCCAATCACAGAAGATCGAAGACATTCCGAATCAGCAGATCCAAGACGTCGAGAGGCAGGACGTCCTCGCCATGCCTCAACACGCCGCCGCTCCGCGGGATGGGACTGCCACCCCGCGGGATGAGCCTGAGGAATTTCCCGGATACGAGGCGGCAATGGCCGGCTATCGAGAGGATTACGATAACTTCATACAGCAAGGACGACAGCCGGCCACGACGCTCCTCTCGCTTTTGGACGAAAACGTGGCGTTTTTCCGGGATCTCAAGCAGTTTGATACGCCCGAGACACTTGCGGCTCTGCGCGAAAATGGTGCGCTCAACGTCGCTTCGAGCCGCCTCTCCGCGCTCCGCGGCAGTTTAGATCACAATGACATCCCGCAGGAGATCCGCGAAAGATACTCAAAGTCGATTAAAGCAACCGAGCGGCAGCTCCAACGGCTTAAAGAGAACGTCAGCCCGTGGCGGCGTGTGCTGAGTACAGCGGCAGCGACCGTTGTCCCGTACGGGTTGTCATTTGCCTCCGCTGCCGTGGAGAATGACAGACTCTATTTGATGCGAATTACTTCCAACTATGCTCGGTCGACAACCAAGTTGCTTGGGCAGATGATGAATCCAACCAGCGACACGGAGCTTTTTTCCAAACTCTTTGAGGACCGGCTTCTTTCATTCGTCGTCCCGGCCGCCTTCGCATTGCCCCCGGCCGTGGCAGGCAAGATTTCCGAACCGCACAGCAGAGCTGTTACAACACTCGCATCGCTGCAGACGAGTGTCCCCTATAACACGGTGGCGGGTTTGGTAGATGCCGGAACTCTTTTTGGCGTAAGTTACGCCAAAGCCGCCTTAAACGCATTCCAGGATCGCCGATCGATCCCCGGCATTCCTGAGGCCCGTGCGCGGGATGTGGCCGAAAAGCTTTTAGACGTACGGAAAAGTATTGAAGACATCCGCATTATCGCCAAACCGAAGAAAAACAACGATCAGCTCGACAGCCACATCACGGAGCTGCAAAATGCGTCAGACAAGCTTGATGGATTGTGGAAACATCTTGAAGGAACGACCGCCGCGAATTTGCGACCGCCGACCGGAACGGCAGCGGAGCAGAGCGGAAGTGCCTACGTAGCCAAGGCCGCATTATTGGCCGGGTCAGTCGGCATCGCCGTAGTAAATAATTACCTTGCCTCCTCTTCGAAGCTCGCACTGACCAATTATGTGCCTTACAGCGTTTGGCAAACCGTGAAATTGGCTGCCGATCTGCGAAATCCAAACGTCTCTGTCCAGGGAATGTCCAACCGGTTCGGCAGTCTCGCCTCCGGGACAGCGGTGGCCCTCATCCCCACCGCGCTGGCTCGTTATCTGCCCGACTATCTCGAGAACAACACGAAGTTTGGCGCCACCACCGCAGCACTTGCACTCGGCAATTTGTTCCTTGCCGATATGGTTGGAAAAGGCATCCAGATGGGCGCGAGCGCGTTGGCCAACCGAGCCGTGGAGTCTTTGCAACGCAGCACGACGAGAAACACCGGCGCGGTGGCATCGGCCACCCCGGTTTCGGTCGATGCGGACTCAACAAACCATCTGGGTGAGCCTCCTACCTCGATACCATTAGCGAGCTCCATATCGCACGCGCCCGTTGCAGCTGAAATGCCCTCAACATCGTCATTACCGTCAGAAACGGCGGTCCGCGGAAACAATGCAGCCCTACATCCTGAAGGGGTGCCATCTTCCGTGCCCGCAGGGCCGCCATCGATGCCCGAACATACCGTTCCGGTTCAATCCCCGTCATCGAGCGCGGCCGCTCCGTCGGCCGCCGGGCCGGAAGGAGGATCGCGCTCTTTTTGGCGCGAAGTCGCTGATGGCGCCCCTTCAGCCGTTCTCGCCCCCAAAGAGTCGCGCGAGTCACTGCAAGAGGTGAAATCGGCAGAAAAAGGCGGCTCATCCTATTGGGGAGAGGCCCGCAACAGCAACCCTTCAGCCGCTCTTCCCTCCAGAGACTCCACGGATTCTCTGCAAACGAAGAGAAGTGCGAAGTCGTCGCGCAAGGTGCTAGCGACTGGCTGAACAATATTCGAAGGCCGGGCGCACGCCATCCCGCACCAGTGGGAAAACATCGAACACCGAACTTTCCAGGCAAGACGCCCGCGCCACACCCAATTGCCCCTTAGGCTTTCAACCCGATAGATGAGCCAAAATCGCCGCTACATCAGGCAGTCAATATTCTCAAACCAATCAACGACGGACACTCGAAGGTCAGATCTTTGTTGATGGCAACGCTCATCAGCGTGCCACTCGTCGTGGACCTGCAACGCCGATTGCGCGGTGGTCCTGAGCGGGACCGGCGGCAGGGGCGCCAGCATCGCTCACGCCTTCACGCCAATATTCGGACGATGTTCCCCTAGGGCGCTGGCTCGGCGTGGGTGAATACGAAGGGAGAAACTCTTCGTGTTCAGCGAGAGGCTCACCAGAGCCGTTCATGCGTCGTCCCCGTGCCAATGCGTACTCGGTGTTAGCCTCACGATTAACGCTTACGTGTTCACGTCTCCAATATCTAGCCTCTCTGGCCCATTGTTCCTGAGGTCTTCCCACTGGTTGATACTTGTATGTCCGAGCCTGGTATGCCGCCTCCTCGTTTTTAGGAACAAAGTTTTTGGTTTTTTGGTCATATCTATAAGCGGTATCAGTCAATTGATTTTTGACGATCTTGTCCTTCAGCAAGTCCCAAATTATAAGCCCTTCCGCCGATTGGCTCTTCGCCGAGTATTTCTCTTGAACTTTATTGTGCCTCAGAAGCACTTCGCCCATGACGTAGGCATTTCTTGTGTCCTTCGTCTCTCGAAGAGCCGCTTTCATCGCTCTTTCAGTCGGCGACAGGCCACCGGAAAGCACTCGTTTAAAAACACTCTTCCGGTGGTATTCTTGGCTATATACCTCGCGCGTTTTATTAAACGCTGCCTGCAGCGTGTAATAAATCGCCTTATCGCTGTGGTAAACATTTTTCGCGGTTTCAAGGATTATCTTGCGGTCCTCCGGATTTCCTGCATCCAAGTTTCTGAACACCTGGGAAATGCTGGTATGGTAATCCTGTTCCGCCTCGAGACGGATTACGTACCGCTCATGATGCAATTCCCAGGCCTGGTTGAACGCGTGGGCCCTCTCCGCCCGCTGACGCTCCTCTTCAGCAGCTTCCGCCATGTTTTTCCGGGTTCTTTCTTCCAGGCTTTGTCGTGCTACCCAGTAATTTTCCCGGCGCACCTGATGGGCATCCCCTGGCAGAGGTCCCCACCGCCTCGCGTTAAAAATCTCTGACTCCGGCGCCTCCGGACCAGACCGGTGCTCTGACTCCAAGCGTTCACGCAATGCGTTCACTCCTCAATTGTCGGCCCCACAATTTAGGAGAAGCGTTTTCCATGACAAGGCGAAGCTCGGAAAGATTGCGGTTTTGAGGTGCCTTACGGCGCCGCTGCGTCGGGTTGATCTGTGCCGGGCTGCCTTTGCGGCACATCTTGGGCTGCCAAATTTTGAAGCAGGCCGTTACACCACTATCCGTCCGCGCGAATGCAGAAACCCGTCGTTTACCATCCTGACGGTCGAACTTAGGAGCGGCATCAACGGCAAAGTTGGACGTTATTTTCGCACAGAGGAGGCCCTCCAGAGGGCTCTGGCAAAAATTCCGAAATATCCCACACATGCGCTACAACGGTAATCAATGGTCACCCGCTCCGCTACACCTGTAACTTAACGTCACTTTACATGGAATGCGTGGACGTGGGACATGGTGGACAATGACACGGTGTTGGCTGATCGAGGGAAAGATCATCGCATTCTACTTTGATGGAATTCGTTTATGAGATCGATACTGGCACAACAACGACGCAGGCGTGATATCCATTTTTGCGCCCACGCCGCAATTTTCGCGATCGTGGGCGGGATAACAACGTGGCCCCTACCCTCATGCGCCGCAACGATATCGCAACTCTCGGCATCCGCTTTCGCCGGCATGGCAGCCCGATGTGAGAATTCGGTCGCGCCACAGACATTGCTTGCCGTCGCGAAGGTCGAAAGCAACCTTGGTCTCTTTCCCATACATGACAATACTACCGGACGGTCTTACAATCCCCCTTCGCAAAGCGAAGCGCTTGAAATCGCACAGGATCTAACAAGCCTAAATCACTCGATCGATCTCGGTATCATGCAGATCAACAATGCGAATCTGAGAGCATTCCGCATGCGAGTTGAGGATGCCTTCAATCCTTGCCGCTCCATGGATGCGGCCGCAACCATACTGAGCCTTGATTACGAGGGCGGTGATGACGTGGCAGAACAGCAAAAGGCGCTCCGGGCGGCGCTGTCAGCCTACAACACCGGAAACGACTCGGACGGTTTTCGCAACGGCTATGTCCATCGAGTAGAAGTCGCTGCACGTGAGATCGTGCCCGCGATCGAAACAGGCGTCGGCGGCCCGGCAGAACATTCCCCCGCACGGCTTCCGGCACAAGCACAGTCCGATGATTGGGATGTGTGGGCAGGCCTATCTCCGAAGGCCGATCGCGCACAACAGAAAGACGGTACCAGTACGGTGGATCCCAGGCCCTCAGGAGCCATGGTCTTCTCCGACGGCGGCTAATATTTCCGCATGAGTTTTGCAAGCCAGCAGGAGTAAAAATGATGTTCAAAGATTCGGTGAGAGGGCATGATTGGGCCCGGGCGGGTAGTTCCAGGCTTCTTGCTTTATTGACGGCAGGTCAAAGTCGGAAGTTCCTTGCTGCAACCACGCTCATTGCAAATTTCGCAATGGCATTCCCCGACTGCGCCCAGGCACAGACGGTTGGCACAGATCCGGCCACCATGGTCAATAACATATGCACGTTTATTCTCGGCCCGTTCGGTCAATCCGTCGCCGTCCTCGGCATTGTCGCGATCGGCGTCGCCTGGATGTTTGGGCGGGCTTCGTTAGGCCTTATTGCCGGGGTCATCGGTGGCGTCGTCATCATGTTCGGTGCGAGCTTTCTCGGAGAAACAATCACCGGCGGCGGTTGAGGAGGCGCGCAATGCAGGAGCGGCTGGAGGAAAGTCCTTTGTATCTGGCGGCGACACGCCCCGCGCTCTTCTTCGGCGTACCGGTGGCGCTTGCCGCCATCTTCGTCATGGGCGCGGGACTCGTTGTCGTCATTATGAAGGACCCGCTCTATGAACTCGTGATGGTTCCCCTCTGGATGGGAGCCCAGATTCTGGTCCAGAAAGATTACAATGCAATCAGCGTGGCCCTGCTCTGGCTGCGTACCTCCGGGCGGGCGATCGATAGCCCTCTCTGGGGCGGCGCCACAGTGAGCCCAAATCCGCTGAGAGTCGCCTCTCGTGGACGAGGTGCCGTCTGATGCGTGGCGCGCAGGCGATCGGGGAACGCAGCGGAGAGATATATCTCCCTTATGTTGGGCACGTTGGGGATCGCGTCGTGCTGCTGAGGGACGGCTCGGTTATGGTGATGGCGCGGATCGACGGCATTGCCTTCGAGCTTGAGGAGCCAGCGACGCGTAATGCGCGCGCGCGGGCCTTCAACACGCTTTTCCGCAACCTCGCTGACGACAATATTGCAATCTACACGCATCTCGTCCGTCACACGGATGTGCCTCCTCTGCCGCGGCGTCCCTTCCGAAGCGAATTTGCGGCCGACCTCGACCGGAGATTCCAGCAGACTGTTCAGGAAGGACAGCTATATCGCAACGATTACTTCTTATCGCTCATCGTACTTCCGCGCAATGTGCTCGGGAAGATCGGTGGCAAGCTGGCGCGTTTCGCAAAACCTTCTCCAGAGGACGGAATTGGCAAACTGCTCCATACGCTTGAAGATCGCTGGCATGTAGTCGAGACCGCACTCGAATCCTACAGGGTCAAGCGCCTGGGGGTGCGGGAGCAGGATGGGCTCGTCTTTTCGGAAATCGGCGAGGCGCTGCGCCTCATCCTTACCTGCCGCGCCCTGCCTGTGCCACTCGTCAGCGGCTCGCTCGGCGCGTCGATATACACCGACCGTGTGATCTGCGGCCGCCGAGGATTCGAAGTGCGCGCGCCCGGTGGCGGCTATTTCGGTTCACTCTTCTCTTTTCGCGAATATCCGGCGCAGACGCGGCCGGGCATGCTGAATACGCTTCTCAGCGCCGAGTTCCCGCTCGTCCTCACTCAGAGCTTTGCCTTCCTGACACGGGCGCAGGCACAAGGTAAGCTCAGCCTGAAGTCGAACCAGATGATGAGTTCGGGCGACAAAGCCCTGACGCAGATCGTAGGCCTGGCCGAGGCTCAGGATGCGCTCGCAAGCAATGAGTTCGTCATGGGATCGCACCATCTGGCGCTCGCGGTCTACGGTGATCATATCAAACAGCTGGCTGATCGCGGGGCGCGGGCGAGAGCACGCCTGACCGATGCCGGGGCGGTCGTGGTGCAGGAAGATATCGGCATGGAGGCGGCCTATTGGTCGCAGCTTCCCGGCAATCTCGAATGGCGAACACGACCGGGAGCCATCAGTTCCCGCAATTTCGCCGGCTTCTCCTCGTTCGAGAATTTCCCCATAGGGGCAATGGAAGGGCATTGGGGCGGCGCACTCGCACGTTTCCGCACCAATGGCGGAACACCGTTCAATTATGTCCCGCATGTCGAAGATGTCGGGATGACCGCGATCTTCGGACCGATCGGCCGGGGCAAGACGACATTGATGATGTTTATGTTGGCGATGCTGGAACAGGACATGGTAGAGCGCGGCGGCGCCGTGGTGTTCTTTGACAAGGACCGCGGCGGCGAGCTGCTGGTGCGGGCCACCGGCGGCACCTATCTGGTTCTGCGGCGTGGGGAACCGAGCGGCCTCGCCCCCCTACGTGGCCTTGAGAACACCCCGATGGCTCGCGACTTCCTGCGCGCATGGGTGACAGCGCTCATCGAGGCGGACGGGCGTGGCAGTATCTCGCCCGACGAAGGCCGGCGGCTCGAGCGCGGTATCGCGCGGCAGCTTTCATACAGCCCGGAGATGCGTTCGCTTGCGGGCCTGCGTGAATTTCTGCTGCACAGGTCGCCGGAGAGCGCCGGCGCGCGATTGGAACGCTGGTGCCGCGGCAATGCGCTCGGTTGGGCGTTCGACGGAGATACGGACGAGGTGCAGCTCGACACCGCCATCACCGGATTCGATATGACGCATCTGCTCGATTACGAAGAAGTCTGTGCGCCGGCCGCCGCCTATCTATTGCATCGTGTCGGTGAGGTCGTGGATGGCCGGCGGTTCGTCATGAGTTGTGACGAGTTCCGTGCTTATCTTCTCAATCCTCAGTTCGCCGCGGTGGTGGACAAATTCCTGCTCACAGTTCGCAAAAACAATGGAATGTTAATTCTAGCCACCCAACAGCCGGAGCACGTTCTGGAATCAAAGCTCGGAGCCAGCCTCGTCGCGCAATGCATGACGAAGATCATGTACCCGTCACCGACTGCAGACCGAGCCACCTATATCGATGGGCTGAAATGCACTGAGGGCGAGTTCCGCGCCGTGCGGGAAGACATGACCGTCGGAACACGTCGTTTTCTGCTCAAGCGGGACTCCGGCAGCGTTATCTGCGAATTTGACCTTGGCCGGATGCGCGATTACGTCGCCGTCCTGTCTGGCCGCGCCAATACTGTGCGGTTCGCCGAACGCCTGCGCCGTGAGCTTGGTGAAGACCCGGCGGATTGGCTGCAAGCCTTTATGCAACGATACCAAGAAGCGCGGGATTGAAAAGGACAATCACCATGCGGCGGTTCGACCCGGTGGCATTGCCCCGTCAAGTTGAGTGTCTTGCGCGTGGCCAGAGGCGCTGTGCTCAGATGTCGGTCCCCCTTGATCCTGCGTACGGTTGAAAAGATCCAGACCGTGCCGGGCATCTCGGTCACATGCGGGACGATCCGGCATTGAAGGATGAAGTTCAGCCGGAAATTCGTCACCCGCATTTCCCCGCAACCAGGCATGCGACACCTGGACCGATGTCACCGCCGTGCCAATGGCGTAGCGGCATGTGCCATGACAAACCGCCCAACGCTTCGTTCCTTGCATCATCCATGCCTCAACAATTTCACGGGCCCGACCATGCTATCCAAGCGAATTCTATTGCTTTGCATTAGATCTTTCGGCGTCCTCGTTCTCGGAAGCGCAGGTTGGACCATCGTGGCCTCGCTCGTCTTCCTCACCGGTAGCGGCCTTATTCGGTCGTTTTCCTACCCTTTGTACCAATGGTGGCTTTACCTCTTGTTTTCTCCGCCGAATCGCATCGTTGCCCTATGGCTTGGCATCGGGGCGGCAGCGGCGACGGCGATTATGGCGGTGTTCGTCGCTGCCCTGTTGGTGGGGCGCCCCAAGGCGCGATCCGCACTGCCCTGGCGCTCACAGCAACGGGCCGTTCCCGCTCCTGTCCGGGGCAAAAGTGACAATCACGGTCATGCCGATTGGCTCTCGATACAGAAGGCGCAAGCATTTTTTCCCGGACCGGCGCCCGGCTATGGCGGCATCGTCGTCGGTGAGGCGTATCGCGTGGATGAAGACGCTGTCGCCGAGTTGCCCTTCGACCCCGGGGTCAAAGCGACCTGGGGAAAAGGAGGAAAAGCTCCACTGTTGATCGACCCCTGCCGGTCAGGTCCCACCCATAGTCTGATTTTCGCCGGCGCCGGCTCCTTCAAGAGCACCTCTGCCATATCGACGCTTCTCACCTGGAGTGGTTCCGCCGTCGTGCTTGATCCTTCATGCGAACTCGGTCCGATGCTAGCGAACGCACTCCAAAACATGGGCCATAGAATTTATCAACTTGGCTTGCATGAAGGTATCGGCTTCAACGTTCTTGACTGGATCGACATAGGATCTCCGCTCGCAGCAACAAACGTACTCTCCATCGTCGATTGGGTCTGCGGTGATGCCGCCCCGGGTCAGGATGCCAACGGCGCGTTCTTTGCGTCTCGCGGCAAGGCACTCGTCTCCTGCCTCTTGGCGCATATGCTTTGGGACCCGGCCCTTCCCAAGGAAGATAAGACCCTCGCTCAACTCAGAATCGGCCTTTCCACACCAGAGCCGGAACTTCGAAAAATCCTTCAATCTATTCATGAACGCAGCCTCAGCCCTCTCGCCCGCGACTATGCCGGCACACTCAAAGGCCTGGTCGACGAGACCTTTTCAGGAATTTATGCGAACGCCGACGACACCACGGCATGGCTTGCCAATCCGGCTTTCGCGTCACTCGTATCGGGCAACACGTTTAAGTCGCTCGATCTGCTCGACGGCAAGACGTCGGTATTCCTGCAAATCCCTCTGGCGGCGCTTCAGAGCACGCCCGCTATCGGCCGGACCGTGGTCGGCGCGCTGCTGAATGCGGCTTACGAAGCGGACGGGCGCATCAGCGGCCGTATCCTGTACCTGCTCGACGAGGTTGCCCGTCTGGGCCCGATGAAGATCATCGAAACGGCCCGAGATGCCGGGCGCAAATACGGCATCACGCTCCAGCTCCTCTACCAGTCGGTCGGCCAACTCGAAAAACAGTGGGGCAAAGACGGAAAACGGGCGTGGTATGACGGCGTGTCTCATCGGACGTATGCCGCTGTGCAGGATTTGGATACGGCCAAGGAACTCGAAGAAACATTTGGAAACTATGCCGTTGAAGCGATCTCAGGCGGTAGCAACAAAGGCACGTCCGGTAAGGCCTTTGAATTAGGAAGCATGTCACGAGGCACCAGCACCTCCAGTCAGGAGATCAGCCGGCCACTGATCCGCCGCGACGAACTGATGAACGATTGCCGAACGGACGAAGCCTTCATTATCGTGCGGGGCGCCAAACCTCTGCGCTGCGGCCGAGCGATCTATTTCCGGCGGCCGGAGATGGTGGCGCGTGTCGAGGCCAACCGTTTCAGCCGAGCCACGCTGCCTGCGCTTCCGTAAACCTGCGGACATTCAGTATATCCTCGACAACCGTAAGACCGCATCTTCGTCCTGGCCGGACGATTTTGGCCATACGATCCCGTGCCCGGTGTGCGCCACGGACTGACAATCCAAGGGTACGGGAACGATTGGCGGAAGCTTTTCCAGGAAAGAGCCAAAGAGACGTGCAGTATCTTTGCAACGCTCGATCTGGCGTGGCGTGCCCCTGACGCCGCGCCGCCAGGATCTCCTGCAAGCGATCGCGGGCCAAGATGCATGGCCGTCCGGGCAGCTTCGCGGTTGGGTGTCATCCGACACGCAGCGATCGTCCGCCCGTTGCGGCTGCTATAGCATACTGAAATATTGAAGTCGTGCTATGGGCGAGGACCCCTTACCGTTTGCGGCCGATCTGCAATCTGTGGGTCGTCTACTTGCAGCGTGTTGATGTTGTTATTCAACTCTTCCCAGTAGCCGGCGTCGCGTGGGACGGCCGAAAGCCCCAGGGGGTTCGGCCGCCCCTGTTCATCGGTCACCTTGACTTGCGTTCGATTGTGATTGCTCTGCGCTATTGTGTATCTCTGCGGTCTTCCGCCCACGTTTTCTTGGACGGCGACCGTCTCTCCTCCCTTCAGAGGGTCCTTTCCATTCGAAAGGTCGGGGTTCTTTAAGTAGAAACCTCCTTCTTGTCCCTGCGAACGGAGATCCGCCTCAATGGCATCTAGAACATTTCTCCGCGTTTCGCTCCGCAGGCGATCATCCATCTCCCTCGGTGACTCACCCAGCTCTCCCTTTTGCATGGTGTGGAGCTCATGGTACGCGCCGGGCATCACCGCTGAACCAGCGTTCTCTGGAAAGGCGACATCCAGCTTATCCAGTGTGCCTATCCATTTTTGCCCTTCGCCGGAATTCCCCGCCGCGTTCAGGTCGGAATGGTGGGTGGCGACGACCAGATCAGGATGGCCGAGCAGACTGCCGAAGATCCCGCCGTCCACGCCGGTCTTGCCGCTGAATCTGTTCTTGGCAAATTGGGTACCGGATTCATTGTAGCTTCCGCTCACCGCATTCGAACCATGGACGTATTCGGCAATCTCTTTTGGCAGTACCTGGATGACTTCGCCGCTCGCATCGACCCGCATGCCACCATTGCGATAGACGCTCGCGACGGCGGCCATGTCGCGTGTATTGACCATCACCGCGCAGGCCATGCAATAGTTCTCGAATGCCTTGTCCATGAGGTCTTGCTTGCGCTGCTGCCCCTGTTCAGATGTCAGCTCACCGAACCTTTTCTCCAGAACTTGCATCAGCCCGGCATTGTCCAGCACATCCAGCAGCTTTTGGTTGCCGCTTTTGCCGCCATCCTGCGGGCGGTATTTATGTTCTCCGCGCGCCATTTCCTTGTTTATCTCGAGATGCGGGTTGCCGGTCAACGCCTTCATCTTGTCCATATAGAGGTCGAGTGGGTCCTTGCCCTCTGGCGTATGCGCCATGATCAGCACCCAGGTCGACAAAGCTCCGGCATTGACGCTGGAATTGAAGGCGCGACCGTCGGGCAGCAAGGCGGGATCGTTATAGGGCCGGCCGGAAGCTTCGACGCCGACATACTGGCGATAGGCTTTCTCACTTCCCATCAGTTCGATCGCGAGGGCCATCGCGGTCGGTTTCGACATGCTCTGCTGCGAGAATCGGTGCTCCATGTCGCCGACGCTGACGATCTGTCCGGTCGCCGCATTCATCACGGTGATGGAGCGTTTCGTCGGGTCGGGATTGGTATGGGGAATACCTTCGACCGGCCTGCCCTTGCCCATGGGCGACATCTTCGATCGGACGATCTCGTTGAGCAGCGCCTCGTCCAATGCATATGTCCGCCGCTCGGGCTGATCGGTCGTGGTGCCGCTGAATGCCCAATTCACGGCGTCGCGTACACGCCCAAATATCGATGCTCCGGCGGACGCCTGGGTTGAACGACCCATCTGCTCGGCAGGGTCTTGCATAGCCGGGGACACAGCTCTTTGCTCGCCTTCTGCCATTGGCTTTTCTCCTGTAATACGGCAATGACGTAAATTTTGTACAAACGGAAATTCTGATTGCCCGCCGTTGCATCCGCTGCGCAGAAATCAGTAGATCCGTAACGATTATGGGTAGATCCACCGAAACCAGCGGTCCAGCCAAAAACGGCTACAAATGTAGCAAACGCGGCTGTCGACTACATGAGAGGATCAAAGGGCGGCTGTTGAAGCTTTCATTCCTCACAAAATCGGCAGCACGGGGCATTAGAAGGGAAGAAAGTAAGCGCTACTTTTTGTGAACAAAAAGTAGCAAAAAAACTTTATTTACTCTGGGCCATGGGCTGTGTCGGCGACAACGCCCATGGCCCGGCGCAAACAAAAGTTTTTGCGCCGCTTTTTTTAAAAAGCGGCCACTTTCCTTATCTTCCGATACAGTATCGGCAACGCCGGAGGCACGAACAGCGGAACCAGCTTGAAGACGATCGGTGGAACGAACGCCAGAATCACAGCGGAAACATGCGCCATGCTGGACCAGCGACGCCAGGATTTCGATCGAAGATACGCGCGGAGACCATTGGCTATGAGCGCGAATTCGGCATGGAAAACGTGCCCGGTGACATCGTCGTAGCCTTCGATAACGGCAAGTTGCTTGCGTATCTTTTCGAGTTCCGAAAGCCCTCCCCACACGCCGTTCGGGTGAATGTTATAGACGGACATCGGCCGGTGCAGCACCCCGATGGGCCCTGAACGCGCGATGCAGATATTGACCAGCCAGTCATAGGCGACAAGCTCGAACATCTCGTCCGGCAGACTCTGCAACGCCGTCCGCCTGTACATATAGGTTGAGAAATTTCCTGGGATGTTTGCAATCACCTGCTGGCGCGCATCGACCAGTTGATAGCCCGTCGTTTGCGGCAAGCGTAGGTCGAAGCTGCTTTTTTCAGCTTTGTATATCAGGCAGTTCGTGGCGCAGGCGGGACATTCCCGATGAGCATCCAGGAAGGTGGCCTGGCGCCGCAGCTTGCCCGGATAGGTCCAGTAATCATCGCCTTCCAGCACAGCCACATAGTCGCCCCGGCAAGCCGCAAAGCCGCGCTGATAGTTTCGCGTGATGCCAAGATTCGTTGCCGCATCCAGATACCGCGTTGTCAGCCACGGCACATCGTCCAGCATCTCGTGAATGATCGCGAGCGTCCGGTCGATGGAATTGTCATCGGCCACCACCGCCTCAACCAGGCCGGTGCGGAAATCCTGCATCAGCAATCCCTCAAGCGCCCGCCTGATGAAATTTTCATGGTTGAACGAAATAATCAGAATGGACAGGCGCGGGCTTGCCACCTCGGACGGCCTCGACCGCTCAGCGCTCCCGCGCACCGCGCGTTGGGCCAATTCGTCGAACGGCTTGGTCTCTGACATGCAGCATGCTCCCTTGCCTCAAAAAAAACCGTCATGGCGGCGTGCTCCACCCGTCATGGCCCCGCCTCCAGCTGTTCCCATACGGCGTCGCACACGATCCCCAGCTCATCGCGCGTCATGTCGTCGAAGATCGGCAAAGACAAAGCGCGCCGGGAAAGCCGGTCCGTCACTGCCAGTCCGCCAGCGACACAATGTTCGCGAAAATACGGTTGCTCATGCAAATGCGGGCTGAAATAGTGCCCCGCGCCGATGCCACGCGCAGCGAGTGCGGCGATGAAAGCGGCGCGTCTTGGGGCCTGCGCCTCGCTGATCAGCACCGGCATGAACTGGTGGGCACAGCGCCGGCCTGTTTCGCGCTGAAATTCAAATGTTGGAAGGCGCTGGCGATAGAGGGCGGCGAGCGCGGCACGGCGCTCCACCAATTGTTCAAATTCGCCGAGCTTGGCCAGCGCGAGCAACGCGCCGATTTCGCTGAGCTTCGCGTTAAGCCCCGACATGGTCGCGGTCCGTGGCATGCCAAAGCCGAAATTTCCCATGGCGCGCAGCCGCACCAGCCTCTCCTGGTCCGCACAATAGATCACGCCGCCCTCGGCCGTGGCGAACGTTTTGGTCGCGTGCATGGAATAAACCACGGCGTGCCGGCATCCCGTGCCGAAACCACGCCCCTGCTCATCCTGCGAGCCCAACGATGCCGCCGCATCGACGACAATCGGCACGTCGTAGGCGCGCGAGAGGCTATCATAGCGAGCCAGGTCGAGATTATTGCCAAAGGTGGCATAAGGCACCAGCACGGCGATACGCCCGGCATAACGCTGCAGCAGCGTTTCCTCAGCCGCGGCGCAAGGCAGCCAGGTCTCCTCGTCCACATCGCATAACAAGGGTGTCAGCCCGGCCCACAGCGCCGCATGCGCCGTGGCGGCAAAGGTGAAGGCCGGCATCAGCGCATAGCGGCGCTCTCCGGTCACGACCTCACCCACCGCTTCGCGGATGGCCAGCATCAGCCCGATCGTCGCGTTGCAGACGGTGACACATCCCCCTACCCCACCGAACAACTGCTCGGTCAAACCCCGCTCGAAGCGCGTGTTGACGGGGCCATAGTTTGAGTAAACGCCGGTATCCCTGATGTCCGCGAGTTCCTCGTAATGGTCGGGCAAATAGGCGGGCTTGGGACGGATAAACGGGATCGGCACTTGTGCAATCCTTGTTATGTCGTACGCACACGCGCGTTTATTGAAGAAAAATTCATGACAGTCCGATCGCTTTCGCGCCTCAAACGCCTCCACGAAGACGGACGGCAAGGAAGAATGCAGAGCGCAGGCGCTGCGGAATTTCGCAGCAATGTGCAAAAATCTTCTCTGTCGCAGTACCTTTTGCATTCACGCCGCCAGCAATGCGCGACGCCCCAGGCAAACCGATCACTTTTCGCCGGCTCTATCCAATTTGTTATTTATTAGCAATAATTTCTATCTAAAAACAATAGGCCAGCCAACACCCGTGTGTTGCGGACGCCTCACGTATCTGAGGCCCGAAAAGCAGCCTCTTTTCAATGGCTTGCCCATGCCTTCGCGGTCCGCCGCGCCGGCATCGCCGCACCGGCGGCACGGCGCGGCATCGGCCGGCATCGCGGCCGCCGGACTCGGCCGCGTACGGGCGTAAACCCGCAGCCTACATAGGTGACCTACATAGGTGACATGGACACGGCGCATGGCTATGAGGGGGCAACTCCACCCCAAACGCCGGGCGGTACGATGAAGAATTTTACTCCTCCGGCCCTAGCCGGGCGACGCGCGCCCAACCGCTGGGACTTTGCCGCCATGCTGCTGGTCATGGGCGTTCTGGTGGCGGTGATCGATGTCGGCCGGCACACGATTTCAACGCCGCTCACGGCGGTCCAGGGCACGCCGATCCACCTCGATCCGGCTTACCTGCCCGGCTACGCCGTGCGCAGCGCGGCGCGTATGTTCGCCGCCTTGTTTTGCTCACTTCTGTTCACCTTCACCTTCGCGACGCTGGCGGCAAAGAGCCGGCGCGCCTGTCTGTTGCTGATCCCGATCCTCGACATCCTGCAATCGGTGCCCATCCTCGGCTTCCTGTCCTTCACCGTGCTGTTCTTCCTCAGCCTGTTCCCCGGCCAGGTCGTGGGCGCGGAGTTCGCCTCGATTTTCGTGATCTTCACGAGTCAGGCCTGGAACATGGCGTTCAGCTTCTACCAGTCGCTGACCACCCTTCCGGCCGATCTGCAGGAGGCCGCGCGCAGCTTCCGGCTTTCACCCTGGCAGAAATTCTGGCGGCTGGACGTTCCCTTCGCGATACCGGGGCTGGTGTGGAACACGATGCTGTCAATGTCCGGCGGCTGGTTCTTCGTCGTCGCCTCCGAGGCGGTCACGGTCGGCAACACCACCTTCGCCCTCCCCGGGATCGGCTCCTATGTCGCCACCGCCCTGGAAGCGCGCGACCTGAAGGCGATTTTCTACGCCATTCTGGCGATGCTCGTGGTTATTCTGCTGTATGACCAGTTGATCTTCCGCCCGCTGGTCGCCTGGTCGGATAAATTCCGCTTCGAAACCACCGCCAGCACCAGTGCGCCGGAACCCTGGATGTTGAAACTCCTGCGCCGGACCCGGCTGTTCCGTAGCCTTGGTGAGGCGGTCGGTGCCGTGGTCAGCAATATCTTCCGACTGCGGCTGGGGCGCAGCGCCATGGTGCAGGTCGATGAGAATCGCGCCCCCTCAAAGCTGCTCGACGGGCTGTGGTACGCGGTGATCGCGGCGCTGGCGCTCTATGCCGCCTGGCAGATCGTCGGTTTCGTCTCCACCACGCTGCATTGGCGCGATTTCGGCACGGCGCTGCTGATGGGGGCCTACACGATGATCCGTGTCATCGTGCTGATGGCGATCGCGGCGCTGGTTTGGGTGCCGGTCGGCGTGTGGATCGGGCTGCGGCCGAAAGTCACGCGCATTGCCCAGCCGGTCGCCCAGTTCCTCGCCGCCTTCCCCGCCAACCTGCTGTTCCCGCCGGTGGTGGTGGCAATCGTCTATTTCCATGCGAATGCCAGCATCTGGCTGTCGCCGCTGATGCTGATCGGAACGCAATGGTATATTCTGTTCAATGTCATCGCCGGTTCCGCCGCCTTTCCGGGCGACATGAAAGAGGCCGCAACGAATTTTCGCGTGCGCGGCCTGCTCTGGTGGCGCAAGGTGATGGTCCCGGGCATCCTGCCCTATTTCATCACCGGCGCGATCACCGCGTCGGGCGGCGCCTGGAACGCCTCGATCGTCGCCGAGGTGGCGAGCTGGGGCAAAACCGATCTCGTGGCGCAAGGGCTCGGCGCCTACATCGCCAAAGCGACCGCTGCCGGAGATACGCCGCGCATCGTGCTGGGCGTGGCCGTGATGTCCGGCTTTGTCGTCATCTTCAACCGGTTGCTCTGGCGTCCGCTCTACGCCTACGCGACACGCCGCACCACTCTGGGGTAACGTATCATGGATCAGACCGCCGAAGCGCCGTTGCTGACCGTCCGCAACTGCCGCCAATCCTACCACAAGGACGCGAGCACGGACCTCGTCGTGCTCGAGGATGTGGATCTTACCCTGCATGAAGGCGAAATTGTCGGGCTGCTCGGCCGCTCGGGCTCCGGCAAATCGACGCTGCTGCGCATCGCCTCCGGCCTGCTGAAACCGACCGCCGGCGAAGTGACCTGGCGTGGCCTGCCCCTCACCGGCCCGGCACCTGGCGTCGCCATGGTGTTCCAGAGCTTCGCCCTGTTCCCCTGGCTGACAGTGCAGGAGAATGTGGAGCTCGGCCTGGAAGCCCAGGGCGTGAAACGGGCCGAACGCGAGGAACGCAGCGAGGCGGCGATCGATCTGATCGGCCTGGGCGGCTATGACGGCGCCTATCCGAAGGAACTCTCCGGCGGCATGCGCCAGCGCGTCGGCCTGGCGCGGGCCCTGGTGGTGCACCCGGACCTGCTGCTCATGGATGAGCCATTCTCGGCGCTGGACGTGCTGACCGCGGAAACCCTGCGCACCGACCTCATCGATCTCTGGATGGAAGGCAAGCTGCCGATCAAATCCATCCTGATGGTCACGCACAATATCGAGGAGGCGGTGCTGATGTGCGACCGCATCCTGGTGTTCTCATCCAACCCCGGCCGGGTGGCGCACGAGCTGAAAGTGCCGTTCGCGCACCCGCGCAACCGTTTCGACCCCGCCTTCCGGCAGATGGTCGACGATATTTACGGCATCATGACCCGCCGCAAGGCGCCGGAAGCGCCCAGCGCGCCGGCCGCCGGCCGCACCGGCTTCGCTACCCCGCTGCACCCGGTCGGCACCAACCTGATGGCCGGCCTGATGGAGACGCTGTACAACCCCCCTTATGACGGCCGGGCCGACCTGCCGGCGCTGGCGGCGGCGCTGCAATACGAAGCCGACGAGCTGCTACCACTCGGTGAGACTCTGGGGCTGCTCGGCTTTGCGGTCCTTGAGGAAGGCGACCTGATTCTCACCGAGACCGGCCGCCGCTTCGCCGATGCCGACACCGAGGAACGCAAGAAAATCTTCGCCGAACAATTGCATGCCCACGTGCCGCTGATCGTCGCGATCCGTCAGGTGCTCGACCAGCGCCCCAACCACCGCGCCTCGGCGGTGCGCTTCCGCGACGAGCTGGAGGACCATATGTCCCCCGAATATGCCGCGGAGACGTTGCGCACCGTCATCGCCTGGGGCCGTTACGCGGAGTTTTTCGAATATGACGAAGAGGCCCAGCAATTCGGGCTCGAGGAAGAAGACGAAGAGAAAGTTTAAGCAAGGAGAAGCAAAAAACTACTTTTTGTGAACAAAAAGTAGCAAAAAAACTTTGTTAACTTTCGGCCGTGCTGGTTTCACCGCCACCGGCCCAGCATCAATAAAAGTTTTTGCGCCGCTTTTTTCAAAAAGCGGCCACTTTCTTATCTCCGCGTCAGCGACCAGTAAATCGGCTGCCGTCCGGCGGCGATGGCCTTAGCCTCGTAGCGGGTCGGCGGCCAGCCCTCGGGGCGGGTCAGAGTGCGTGAGCCGATCGCGAACAAAGTCTGCTCCGCCAGCACCTCGTCGGTCCATTCCTGATAGGTCGGATCGTCGGAAGCGATCCGCCATTCGCCGCCCGGGCGCAGCGCGCGGGCCGCCTCGGCCAGCAGCTCGGGATGCACGAAACGGCGTTTGGCGTGGCGGGATTTCGGCCACGGATCCGGGAACATCAGAAACAGTTTGCCGAGCGCGGCATCGTCCAGGCTGCGCAGCAGCGGGCGCGCGTCGGCCGTGAACAGGCGCAGATTGCGCGGCGGCAGCGCTGTGACCGTCTCATCCGGTGCCAGGCGGGAGAGCAGCGAGCAGATCCCGTTCTCGAACACTTCCGCCGCGATCAGGCCGATGTCGGGATTCTGCGCCGCCAGCGCCTCGGCATGCTCACCGCCGCCAAAGCCCACTTCGAGCCACAATTCCCGCGGCGTGAAGCCAAACGCCACGTCCGGCCAGGCGAAGGTCGGCAGGAATTCCGCCAGCAGCCATTCCTGGCGCGGGCGGAGTTTGTGGCCACGCATGCGGCCATAAAGCCGGTCAGGGGGCGGTTTGAGCGTCATGAACACCCCATAAAAAGGCGCGGCGGCTGGAGCATGATCGCTCTCAGAGCGATCATGCTCCAGGTCTTTCAGCGGCCGAAAGCGGACTTCAGAGCCGGGACGAGATCGGTCTTCTCCCAGGTGAAGGTGCCGAGATCGGCATCCGGCGTGCGGCCGAAATGGCCGAAGGCCGAGGTCACGGCATAAATCGGGCGGTTCATCTGCAGATGCTCGCGAATGCCGCGCGGCGACAGATTGACCAGCTGCCGCAGGGTCCGCTCCAGCTTCGCCGGGTCCACGTCCTTGTCAGTACCGTGCAGGTCGACATAGAGCGACAGCGGCTGCGACACGCCGATGGCATAGGAGAGCTGCAGGGTGCAGCGCTCGGCCAAGCCCGCGGCCACCACGTTCTTGGCGAGGTAGCGGCAGACATAGGCCGCCGAACGGTCCACCTTCGTGGGGTCCTTGCCGGAGAACGCGCCGCCGCCATGCGGGGCCGCGCCGCCATAGGTGTCGACGATGATCTTACGCCCGGTCAGGCCGCAATCGCCGTCCGGACCGCCGATGACGAACTTGCCGGTCGGGTTGACGTAGAACTCGTCCGCCGCCGGCATCCAGCCGGCGGGCAGCGCCGCCTTCACGATCGGCGTCAGCATTTCCTTGATCCGCCCGGCCGTCATGCCTTCTTCATGCTGGATCGAAACGACCACCGAAGTGGCGCCGACCGGCTTGCCGTCGACATATTTCAGCGTCACCTGGCTCTTCGCGTCCGGCAACAGGCCCTGGACGGTGGAGTTGGCGGCGCGGCGCAGCTCGGAGATGCGGCGCAGGATCAGGTGGGAATAATAGATCGGGGCCGGCATCAACGCCTCGGTCTCGGTGCAGGCATAGCCGAACATGATGCCCTGGTCGCCGGCGCCCTCGTCCTTGTTGCCGGCGGCATCCACGCCCACCGCAATATCCGCGGACTGCGCATGCAGATGCACGTCGATCTCGGCATTGCGCCAGGAGAAACCGGGCTGATCATAGCCGATGTCATGCACCGCCAGGCGCGCCAGATGCGCCAGATATTCCGCGGTAATGGTGTCCGGGCCGCGGGTTTCACCCGCCAGCACGATGCGGTTGGTGGTCACCAGCGTTTCGCAGGCCACACGGGCATAGGGGTCGGCGGCCAGATAGGCGTCAACCACCGTATCGGAAATACGATCGGCAACCTTGTCCGGGTGGCCTTCCGAGACGGATTCGGAGGTAAACAGAAACTCGCCTTTGTCGCGCATCGAGAATTTCCCTTATTATTCGGCGCTGTCCGATGGCGTATCTGCGGGTTGGGGTCAAGCCTCAGAGGCCCAGCATGTCACGCATGGTGTAAAGGCCCGGGGGCTTGCCATGCAGCCAGAGCGCGGCGCGCACCGCGCCGGTCGCAAAAACCCGGCGGTCCAGCGCATGGTGGGTGAGCGAAATCTGCTCCGACGCGGCCGTAAACGAGAGCGTATGGCTGCCGACGATCTGGCCGCCGCGCAGAGTCGCAAAGCCGATTTCCCCGTCCTTGCGCGGACCGGTATGGCCATGCCGGCCGCTGACCATAACATCTTCGAGCTTGACGCCGCGCCCGGCGGCCACGGCCCGGCCCAGGCCGAGCGCGGTGCCCGACGGCGCATCCACCTTCTGGCGATGATGCATTTCCAAAATCTCGGCGTCATAGGCATCCGCCGGCAGAATGGCGCCGAGGCGCTCGGCGATGGCGAAGGCGATGTTGACGCCGGTGCAATAGTTCGGCGCGGCAATGACCGGGATTTTTTGCGCCGCCGCCGCGATCGCCTGGGTGCCGGCCGCATCAAAACCGGTGGTGCCGAGCACCCATGCTTTGCCCACAGAAGCCAACGCCGCCGCATGCGGCACCACCGTGCTGGCATGGGTGAAATCGATGACCACGTCGGAAATTCCGGCCAGCGTTGCGAGATCGGGCGACAAAGCCACGCCATCCGGCCCGGTCCCCGACCGGCTGATGCCGCCGGCAAGTGCTGCGAGCGCCACCGCCTCTTCGGCCAGAAGCCTCCCCATCCTGCCGGAGATGCCGGCAATGCCAATGCGCAATGTCATGTCCCACCGCATAACGGGTTTTTATGAAATTCCCAATCGCCCTGGCACGGCCGGTGCACACCATGCCTGCCGATTTCCCACCTGGTTTGACAAGCAGCGCGACTCCCTGTGATGGAGTCCGACCAGAATGAGCGAGTCAGGAAGATTTTTCGTGAGGCATAGGATCGAGGAAAGCCGCATTATCGCCCGCCTTCGCGCGCTGCACGCCGGGGCCGGGCTCTGCCTGGCGCTCGCCCTCGCCGGCTGCCACGCATCGCAGACGCAGCAGTTCGAACAGGAATCGGCCGCCCCCCACGATGCCGGCGTGCTGAACGTCGCCGACGCCGCGATCGCCGGGAACGACCCGCAAATGGCGCTCCAGGTCAGCCAGTCCGTGCTGGCGAGCGATCCGCACAATATCCAGGCGCTCTACCATGAGGCCGCGTCCTATTACGCGCTGAACCGCTGCGAAGACGCGATCGCCGCTTACCGGCTGGCGCTGAAAATCGACCCGGCCTCCTCGCAAGCGGAGACCGGCATCGGCCGCTGCCTGCTGCAGCACGACGCCGCGACGGCGGCGCTGGCCTTCACGAAAGCGGTGCAGGACGACCCGAACAACGCCCCGGCGCAAAACGATCTGGGCATCGCCCTCGACCTCCAGGGCAATTACGCTGGCGCCATCGGCCCCTATAAGCAGGCCCTCCTGCTCGCCCCCGGCGTGACGGCGACCGAAGTCAATCTCGGCCTGTCTCTCGCGCTTGCGGGCAATGGGCAGGAGGCGCTGCAATATCTCGGCCCGCTCGCCACCAGCACGGAGGCGACGCCAAAAATCCGCGAGGATTACGCGGTGGCCCTGCTCGCCACCGGCCGCCAGGACGAGGCAAAACAAGTGCTCAGCGTCGACCTGACCCCCGACCAGGCGCGCGCATTGCTCGAGGGCTTCTCCGATATCCTCGCCAAGTCAGGGCATTAAGAAAGCAGGCGCTTTTTGAAAAAAGCGCCGCAAAAACTTTTGTTTTGCTGGGCCTGAGGCGTTGAAGCTGCACGGGCCCAAAGTTAACAAAGTTTTTTTGCTACTTTTTGTTCACAAAAAGTAGCGCTCACTTTCTTCCTTACATCCCGCCCGGATAATTCGGCCCCCCCGCCCCTTCCGGTACCACCCAATCGATGTTCTGCGTCGGGTCCTTGATGTCGCAGGTCTTGCAGTGCACGCAGTTTTGCGCGTTGATCCGCAATTGCGGATTCCCCTGCTCAGCGCCGGTGATTTCGTAAACCCCAGCGGGGCAGTAACGCGTTTCCGGGCTGCGATATTCGTTCCAGTTGACGCTGACCGCCTTGGCCGGATCACGCAACACCAGATGCGCGGGCTGGTTTTCCTCATGGTTCGTGTTGGAGAGGAACACCGAAGAGAGACGGTCGAAGGTCAGCTTGTTATCCGGCTTCGGATAATCGATCGGCGTGGCGTCACTTGCCTTGCGCAACGTGTCATGGTCGCTGTGGTTGCGCAGCGTCCAGGGCGCCCTGCCGCGAAACACGTAAGTGTCGAGCGCCGCGTTCACCAGACCGCCATAGAGGCCGAACTTGGCGAAGCCGGGGCGAATATTGCGCGCCGCGTGCAGTTCCGGCCACACCCAGCTTGCGCGCAGCATCTCGGCATAGGCGGTCACTTCAGCTTGCTTGCCGTCCGCCAGGGCGGCGGCGAGCGCTTCCGCCGCGACCATGCCGGATTTCATCGCCGTATGCGTGCCCTTGATCTTCGGCACATTCAGCATGCCTGCAGCGCAACCGATCAGCACGCCGCCCGGAAACGTGAGTTTCGGCAGAGATTGCAGCCCGCCTTCATTCAGCGCGCGGGCGCCGTAGGAAATGCGCTTGCCGCCTGCAAAGACCGGCGCGATGGAAGGATGCATCTTGAAGCGCTGCATCTCCTGGAACGGCGATAAAAACGGATTCTTGTAATCCAGGCCAACGACAAACCCGTACGCGACGAGGTTGTCGCCGAAATGATAGAGAAAGGAACCACCATAAGTGTCGGGCTCAAGCGGCCAGCCGATGCTGTGCATGGCCAACCCCTTGCGGAATTGCTCAGGCCGCACTTCCCACAATTCCTTGATGCCGATCCCGTAGGTCTGCGGATCGTTATCCGCGTTCAGCGCGAAACGCTGCATCAGCTGTTTCGACAGCGAGCCGCGGCACCCTTCGGCGAAAACCGTGTAGGTCGCGCGCAATTCCATGCCGCGCTGGTGATTCGCGGTGGGTTGTCCATCCTTGCCGATGCCCATGTCGCCGGTCGCGACGCCGACGATTCGGCCTTCTTCGACCAACAGCTCGGCGGCGGCGAAACCGGGATAGATTTCAACCCCCGCCTCTTCCGCCTGCTGGCCCAGCCAGCGCACCACATTGCCCAGCGAGACGATGTAGTTGCCCGCATTATGCATCTGCGGCGGCGTCGGCAGATTGTGGGATTTCTGCGCCGTCAGAAACAGGAACCGGTCTTCCGTCACCGGAGTCGTGAGCGGGATGGTCGCCGGGTCGCACTCGGGGAACAGTTCCTTGAGCGCGCGCGGCTCGAGAACCGCGCCAGAGAGGATATGCGCGCCGACCTCGCCGCCCTTCTCGACCACGCAGACGGAAAGCGCCGGGTTGATCTGCTTCAGCCGGATCGCCGCGGCGAGGCCCGCGGGACCGGCCCCGACCACCAGCACGTCGAACTCCATCGCCTCGCGGGGCGCGAATGGCTCAGACAAAATACGCCTCCTGGCTGTTTCGCGTCGTATAGGTAATACCCGTGTTGTGCGTAAAGGTACGGCGAAATGAGTGACGCGGACACCGGGCTGATCGAGGCGCTGCGCCTGCAATGGGAATGGGGCGCGGACGAGGCGCTGTTGGAGTCGCCGCAGGACCGCCGCCACGCGGCGCCGGCGGTGGTGCCGCCATCCGCGCCGCCAAAGCCCTCCGCCCCACCGGCCGCGGCGGCCCGCCCACGCGCCCCTTCTTTGCCCCCGCCCCCTGGGGACGCGGCAAAACTCGCCGCCTCATGCCATGATCTGGAGGCGCTGCGGGCGGCGATGGCGGGCTTCACCGGCTGCGCGCTGCGCGACACCGCCACCCAGCTCGTCTTCGCCGACGGCGCCCCCGATGCCAGGCTGATGGTGATCGGCGAGGCGCCGGGCAGCGAGGAAGACCGAATCGGCAAGCCCTTCGTCGGCCCGGCCGGGCAGTTGCTCGACCGCATGCTCGGCAGCATCGGCCTGGACCGGCGCACCGCGCGAATCGCCAATGTCGTGCCCTGGCGGCCGCCGGGCAACCGCACGCCGACCGACTCGGAAATCGCCATCTGCCTGCCGTTCCTGCGTCGCCAAATCGCCCTCGTCCGCCCGCGCGGGCTGCTGCTGCTGGGCGCGGTGGCCGCGAAAGCCCTGCTGGCGTCACCGGAGCGGGACCAGGGCATCGGCCGGCTGCGCGGCACATGGCGGCCTGTGACCATCGACGGACTCGACGCGCCTTTGCCGGCGCTGCCGACCTTCCACCCGGCCTATTTGCTGCGCATGCCGGCCGCCAAGGCGCAGGCCTGGCGGGATCTTTTGGCACTGCGGCAATGGTTGGAAACGGAAGATCAACCGACAAAAATCACGTCTTTGTGATGAACCACCTCCCAAAAGCCACAGGGAATCCGTCAGATTTGTCTTATTAATTAGACCAGTCTCGCCGAAAAGCCTTGCATCTCACAGTTCTGCTGTGTACGGACTTAAGTCATGCGAGGAGCTCATCCAGTGCTCTCCCGCCTCAACGTGACCTTCCTGGCTTTGGCTACAGTGTCCGTTCTCGCCCTTGGCCTCGTCGACAGCACGAGCGCCATGGCGAAGTCCCCCGCTACGGGACGAGGCCCGGGAATGCCGCCTTCCCCCTCAACGCCGCTCAGCGCCGCGAATGAGGATCAGTTTGCTTATGCGGTCCCCCGCAACGCGCCGTCACCCGACGTGGAAGTCGTGTTGCCCGAACCGCTGTCACCCAGCGCACTTATAACGTATAAACGAATCTTTACGCTGCAAAATAGTGCGAGCTATGCACAGGCCGACAGACTGATCAGCCGTTTGCACGATCCGACTCTGCTCGGTTCGGTGCTGGCGGCGCGTTATCTGAGCACGAATTATATCAGCACGCCCGCAGAGCTGCTCCACTGGTACGCAAGCTACAGCACCGCGCCCGAAGCGCCGGCGATTTATGCCCTCATGCGCCGCAAGCTGCACGGCCACGACCTGCCGCCCCCGCCGCATTTGGCGCTCCTGCCCGAACAGACGGTGACGGCAGGCGCCGCCGCCCCGCCCGTCACGACGAAAAAGGACACGGTCTGGCAACACCATTTCGCGGAGGGGCTGGCCGAGTGGAAAGCCGGCGCGCTGCGTGAAGCCGCCACCACTTTCGCCGACACCGCCGCCATGACGAACATTTCCGACGATGACCGGGCCGCCAGCGCCTTCTGGGCAGCGCGCGCGGCATTGCGGCGGCAGCGGCCGGAAGCCTATCTCAACTGGTTGCAGCACGCGGCAAACACCGGGGCCACATTCTATGGCCTGCTGGCCGGACGCCTGCTCGGCCAGGGATTTGGCCCGACCGGCATTTCCGCGACGCTGACCGAAGCCGACATCATCGCCGTCGACGCCACGCCGCAAGGCCACCTTGCTTTCGCCTTGCTGCAGGCGGGTCAACGGGAGCAAGCCGCGTTGGCCCTCCGCGCGCTCTGGCCGCAGATCAAAAACGATCCGGCATTCGGGCGCTCGGTGATGGCCGTGGCGGCGCGGGCGGGCTTGGTGGACGTCACCGTCGCCCTGGCCAGCCAACTGCCGAACCAGGTGAATGAAATCGCCGGGGCCAGCCTGCCATTGCCGGCTCTGTACCCGGCCGGCGGCTTCACCATCGATCCGGCGCTGGTCTACGCCGTCACCCGCACTGAATCCGGTTTCAACCCGCATGCCGTCTCGCCGGTCGGGGCGCGCGGCCTGATGCAGCTGATGCCGGAGACCGCGCGCTATATCCGCCAGGAGAAAGGGCTGAGCGGCTCCGTCACCAATCCCGCTGACAACCTGGCGCTGGGCCAGGCCTATATCCGCTATCTCGGGAAACAGCCGGGGATCGACGACAGTCTGCTGGCGGTGCTGGCGAGCTACAATGCCGGTCCGGGCGCGGCCGCATCCTGGTATCAGAATCTCGCCGCCAACAGCGACCCGCTGCTGTTCATCGAATCGATCCCGACCGATCAGACGCGCCGCTTCGTCAAGCAGGTTCTGGCCGATACCTGGCTGTACGCCGAGCAGATCGGGCTGAAGCCGACCAGCCTGAACGTGCTCGCCGAAGGCGGCTTCCCGCGCCTCGACTTGAATTTCGATATGGCCTCTGCCAACTGAGCTTCATGCACAGGATCGACGAGACGGCGAAATTCTTGCCGGTTAATATCGCGGTGGCGACCATTTCCGACACCCGTACCCAAGCCAATGATACATCCGGCGACGCGCTCGCCGAACGCGTCATCCGCGCCGGCCATGTTCTGGCGGGCAGGACCATCATCCGCGACGATGCGGACGCCATCGCCGCACAGCTTCGCCACTGGATCGCCGATCCGGCCATCGACGTGGTGATCACCACGGGCGGAACCGGCGTGACCGGACGGGACGTGACGCCGGAAGCGTTCGGCCGCGTGCTGGACAAGACCATCGAAGGGTTCGGCGAGCTGTTCCGCATGCTCTCCTACCAGAAGATCGGCACCTCGACGATGCAGTCCCGCGCTCTGGGCGGGGTCGCGAACGGCACCTATCTGTTCGCCCTCCCCGGCAGCACCGGCGCGGCGAAGGATGGCTGGGACGACATCCTGCTCTATCAGCTCGATTCACGGCACAAGCCCTGCAATCTGGTCGAGCTGATGCCGCGTCTGAAAGAACATCTGAGACCCTGAAAGCGTGCCGGCCGGCTTCCTTCTGCCGCCGCTTGGTCATGACCGCACGCCGAGGTCCTCATCAAGGCCAGGACACGCGGCCGTGCCCCAAAAACGAGGTGATGTCGGTCGCGCCAGTCCCGGACATGGTGGCCGCCGCGCGTCCGCCATTTCGGCAAATTACGAAAACGAAATGAGATCGATACGAACGAACGAACGACGAACATCTTCGCGGCCCGCGCAAAAACGCACGCCCTGGGAAAAAATCCAGCCCTACAGCGCGACGTCTCAATTACGCGCATAGCGCGCAGAGGTCAGCTGGTGACGTTCCGCAGGCCCACCAGCAAGAGCCAACACAGATTTAATCCATTGCGGAAAACACAATGCGCATCGGCGCACGCCTCAGCCCACATCCCCTCGCCCCGCCTCTTCGACATCAAGGACTTAAGTCCATCCACCGCGCGTGATGCCCGGTTCATCGACCTAAGGAATTTTTTAGATTTCAGGCGTATTCGACCCGCTTGTACGCGTCTTCCGCCGTCTCACCCGTTATTATACAACAATGTAGAGCTGTATAGCTGGCTGTAACATTTCAGGAAATTACAGCCATCTCCGCCTCGCCCGGCAGCCCTCGGCGGCGGCGCGCACGAAAATAAAACTTGCGTCGGACCCAGTTTTGTTCTTTGTTTGTTCTCGTTCGACGAGACCCATCAGCAAGTGAAATGATGTTTATGTTCAAAGGACACACCCACAATAAGGGAGCGGCATCATGGGGGCGGTAAAACGCGTGCACGTGGCCGATGGCATCCGGAACGGCGCCTGGAAAGGTCGCGGCACGGCGCAGAATCCGGCTAACCGCTTCGACCGGGAACATACCGAGCCGTTCGACGATGGCTGGGACCTCAAGGAGGAGACACAGCGGCCGCAAACCAGCCTGATGCGCGATGCGACGCGCAGCATCATCGCCCGCAATGACAGTCCCGATCTCGGCTTCGACCGCAGCATCAATCCTTATCGCGGCTGCGAACATGGCTGCATCTACTGTTTCGCCCGCCCCACGCACGCCTATCTCGGCCTCTCGCCCGGCCTCGATTTCGAGACCAAGATCGTTTTCAAGCCGGAAGCGGCGCGGCTGCTCGAGGCGGAATTGTCGAAACCCCGCTACCAGCCCGCCGTGCTGGCGCTGGGCACCAATACCGACCCGTACCAGCCGGTGGAACGCACACTGGGCCTGACGCGCGGCATTTTGGAGGTGCTGGAGCGCTTCAACCACCCGGTCAGCATCGTCACGAAATCCGCCGGCGTGCTGCGCGATATCGATTTTCTCGCCCGCATGGCGGCGAAAAACCTGGCGCGCGTGCATCTCTCCATCACCACGCTCGACCCGGCATTGGCGCGCGCGATGGAACCGCGCGCCGCCGCCCCGGCCCGCCGCCTGGCGGCGATCACGGCACTGCTGAACGCCGGCATTCCCACCGGGGTGATCGCCGCGCCGATGATCCCGGGCGTGAACGACGCGGAGTTGGAGAGCATCCTGGAAGCCGCGTCCCAGGCCGGGGCAGTCGACGCCCATATGATCTTGCTGCGCCTGCCTTTGGAACTCGGCCCGCTGTTCACGGACTGGCTGCACACGCATCTGCCGGACCGCGCGAACCATGTGCTGAGCTTGATCCGCCAAAGCCGGGCCGGACGGCTGAACGATCCCGAATTCGGCTCGCGCTTCACCGGCACCGGCCCATTCGCCGACCTGCTGCAACAGCGTTTCACCCGCGCGGCACGGCAGTTCCGGTTGGACGGGGCGCAACCGAAACTGGACGTCACGCAGTTCCGCATGCCGCAGCCAGCGCCTAACGCGCAGCTTTCTCTGTTTTAAGGCAAGTAAGTAAGCAGCCGCTTTTTAAAAAAAGCGGCGCAAAAACTTTCACTATGCTGGGCCATGAGCGTTGGCGCCGACACAGCCCATGGCCCAGCATAAATCAAAGTTTTTTTTGCTACTTTTTGTTCACAAAAAGTAGCGCTTACTTCCTTTTACCGATGAATCATCGTGCCGATGCCGCCTTCGGTGAACAATTCCAGCAGCAGCGCGTGCGGCACGCGGCCGTCGAGAATGGTGGCGCCCTTCACGCCCTGCGTGACGGCTTCCATGCAGGTTTCCACCTTCGGGATCATGCCGCCGGAAATCGTGCCATCGGCGATCAGTTCATTGATCTGCGTCAGGGATAAATCGGGCATCAGCCGCTTCTGCCGGTCCAGCACGCCGGGCACATCGGTCAGCATCAGCAGACGGGTCGCGTTCAGCGCGCCGGCGACGGCGCCGGCCGCAGTGTCGGCGTTGATGTTATAGGTCTCGCCATCCTCGCCGATGCCGACCGGTGCGATCACCGGGATCAGCCCGGCGCCGGTCAAGGCATTGATCACCCTGGTGTCAATGAAACCGGGCTCGCCGACAAAACCGAGATCGAGCACCTTCTCGATGTTCGAATCCGGGTCTTTCTTGGTCCGGCGCAGCTTGCGCGCCCGGATCAGCCCGCCATCCTTGCCGGAAATGCCCACGGCCAGCGCGCCGGCGCGGTTGATCAGCGCCGCCACCTGCTTGTTCACGCTGCCGGCCAGGACCATCTCCACCACTTCGACCATGGCGGCATCGGTCACGCGCAACCCGTCAATGAAATTGGACTTGATCGCCAGGCGGTCCAGCATGGCGTTGATTTGCGGCCCGCCGCCATGCACCACCACCGGGTTGATGCCGACCTGCTTGAGCAACGCGATGTCCTGGCCGAACTCGACGGCCAGCGTCTCCTGCCCCATCGCATGGCCACCATATTTCACCACGATCGTGGCACCCGCATAACGGCGCAAATAAGGTAGTGCGCGGGCGACGATATGCGCTTCCTGCGCGGCGGTAATGGTGCTGCTCACAAACCTGACCCTTTCTTCAAGCGCCCCGCCGCCTCACGCGAAGGCGGCGATGCTGGCGCGCAACGCGTCGATGCCGAACCCGGTTTCACTCGAAGTGGTGATCACCTCGTTCAGCGCCGCCGGGTGAGAGGCCGCCAGAGCCCTTACCTCCTCCTGCTTGCGCGTCAAGGCGCGCGGTTTCACCGCATCAGCCTTGGTCAGCACGATCTGATAGGAAACCGCCGACTGGTCGAGCAGTTCCAGCACCGTCTCGTCGGACTTTTTGATCTCCACCCGCGAGTCGAGCAGCAGCAGCACGCGGCGCAGATTCGGCCGCCCGCGCAAATAGTCCAGCATCAGCCCCTGCCAATCGCGCTTGATGGCCTGCGGCGCCTCGGCATAGCCATAGCCCGGCATGTCCACGAGCACGATGGGCGCCGCTTCGAACCGGAAAAAATTCAACTGCCGCGTGCGCCCCGGCTGGTGCGACACGCGCGCCAGTCCGTGGCGGTTGGTGAGCGCGTTCAGCAGCGAGGATTTGCCGACATTGGAACGGCCCGCGAACGCGAACTCTTCGCCACGCGGCTCCGGAAGATGATCCAGGGCCTGCGCGGCGTAGAAGAAGTCACATTGCCCGGCAAACAGCTTCCGGCCGGCTTCGAGCTGGTCGGGGCTGAACGCTTCGGCCTGGAAATTCAGCCCTTGGCCTTCGCCAGTGCCGCCCGCCGCGGGGTCCCCGCCTGGCGCATGATCAGCCATTGTTGTCCTACCGAGAGAAGGTTGTTCCAGGCCCAGTACAGCACCAGGCCGGCCGGCGAGCGTGCCAGCACGAAAGTGAAGATGATCGGCATGAACTGGAACATGCGCGCCTGCACGGGGTCCGGCGGCGCCGGATTCAGTCTCTGCTGCAGATACATGGTGAAGCCCATGATGATCGGCAGCGCGCCGAGATGCAGGAACGGGCTGATCATCGTCGGGTCGAAGGGAACCAGCCCGAACAGATTGAACAGGTTGGTCGGGTCCGGCATCGAAAGATCATGGATCCAGCCATAGAACGGCGCCTGACGCATCTCGATGGTGGTGAAGATCACCTTATAGAGCGAGAAGAAGACCGGGATCTGCACGACCATCGGCAGGCAGCCGGATGCCGGGTTGATCTTTTCGGTCTTGTACAGCGCCATGATCTCTTGCTGCTGCTTCGCCGGATCATCCTTCAACCGCTCGCGGATCGCCTGGATCTTCGGCTGCACCAGCTTCATCCGCCCCATCGAACGGTAGGAATAGCTGGCCAGCGGGAAGAACAGCAGTTTCACGCCGACGGTGAAGATGATGATCGCCAGACCGAAATTGCCGGTGAGCGAATTCAGCCAGTCGAGGCAAAAGAAGATCGGCTTGGTGATGAAATACAGGTAGCCGAAATCCACCGACTTATCGAGGCTCGGAATGTTGTATTCGCGCCCATAAGCATCCAGCAGCTTCACCACCTTGGCGCCGGTGAACAGATGCGTCTGCAGGCCGCCGGTGGCACCGGCGGCAATGGTGAGCGGTGTCGCGCTGATGAACGAGGTCTGATAGGCGTGGCCGTCACCGTCGGCGGCGGTGCCATAGCTCATCGAGCCGGTCTGCTGCGTGGTCTGCGCCGGGGCCAAGGCCGTGAGCCAATATTTATCGGTGATGCCGATCCAGCCACCGTCGCTGGTCTCGGAGTAGGCCTGACCGCCGGCGCTGTGCTCGCCGTTATTCTTGATCGAATTATATGATTGCTGGTGCAGCGTGCCGTTGAACACGCCGAGCGGACCTTCGAACAGAATATAGGAGCTCTGCTCCTCCGGCTTATAGTCGCGCACCACGCGGGACCACGGGAAGAGCTGCACCGGCGCGCCGGTATGGTTGACCACCTGCTGGCGCACCGTGAACATGTAATGATCGTCGACCGAGACCAGCAGTTGGAAGGTCAGGCCCGCGCCGTTATCCCAGCTCAGTGTGACCGGGCTCTGCGGGGTCAGATCGTTGCCCGACGGCGTCCAGATTGTCGAATCGGTCGGCACCTTGACGTTGCCGACCGGCGTCCAGCCGAATTGCGCGTATGAAGGCGTGGCGCTGCCACGACGGCCCAGCAGCTGCACCAGCGGCGAATCCTTGGCGAGCGTCTGGCGATAATCCTTGAGCACCACATCGTCGAACACCGCGCCGGTCAGACCGATGCTACCGGACATTTTCGGCGCGTCGATGACCAGGCGCGGGCCGGCCGGCGCGGTCGCCGCGGCGCCCGGCACGCTGCTTCCCGCGGCCTGCGGCGCGCCCGCATTGTTCGCCTGCACCTGGGCCGGCGTCGGCGGCGGAGGCGGAGGATGCGGCAGGAAACGTTCGATCGCGAACTGAAACACCAGCAAAATGCCGAGTGACAGGGCGATGGCGAGCATCAGGCGCTTTTGGTCCATGGGGCTTTACGAATCCTTGAGCGGCGGCACCGGGTCGAAACCGCCCGGATGCCAGGGATGGCAGCGTAAAATCCGTCTTCCGGCAAGCAGCGCGCCGCGCCCGGCGCCATGCGTACAAATGGCCTCGCGCGCATAGGCGCTGCAAGACGGGTAAAAACGACAATTGGCGCCGATCACGGGCCGCAGCGTCAGCTCGTAAACGCGGATCGCACCGGACAGGGCCAAGGCAGCCGGGCTCATGTGCGCAATTCGGCCAGGGCCGATTCAAGGCCGGCGCGGAGCGTGGCGAAGGGCAACGTCGCGGTCTCCTTGCGGCAGACCAGGACCAGCTCGACGCCGTAAATCGGCCGCTCCGCAAACGTGAGCCGCACCGCCTCACGCAGGCGGCGGCGGGCACGGTTGCGCAGCACCGCATTGCCGATCTTCTTGGTCGCCGTGTAGCCGACGCGCACCGGCGCCTCACCCGGCTGGGCAAGCGCCTGCATCAAAAACCCCGGACGGCTGAGCTTGCGCCCCCGCGCCGCGAGCCGCAAGAACTCCGCACGGCACCGAAAGGTCTCCGGGGGAGTTCTTGCGGCCATGACGATGGTTCGAACCGCGCCGATACCAGATCAGGCAGAAAGTTTGGCGCGACCCTTGGCACGGCGGTTGGCGATCACCTTGCGGCCGCCAACCGTTGCCATACGGGCGCGAAAACCATGCCGGCGCTTGCGGACGAGTTTGGAAGGTTGATAGGTCCGTTTCACGATATGAACTCCGGCGAAAAACAAAGATAAAAACGTAATGCGCCGAACCGTCCCCGATTCAGCCTTGTGTGGGGCGCATATAGAAGCGCCTGCCCTCCTCCGTCAATGCAAAGCGATGTCGGTGGGCCGGAAGAAGCCGCGAACTCTTGCGCCAAGGCATGGGCGCCACGCCTTTTGGTTGAAATCACCTTCCGGGCGCAGGCCGTCGACATTAAATTCCGCCCTAGGCCAGAGATAGCCTGCCGGAATGACCCCTTAGGATATTGCTCTGCCTTCCCGGAACGTGCAGCCTGAGCACATGTCGTTTTTCACATCGACCCGGCCTCGCAACGTTCTGGCCCTTCAGGGCGGCGGTGCCCACGGCGCGTTCACCTGGGGCGCGCTTGACCGATTGCTCGAAAATGGCCTGACATTCTCGGCGGCTACCGGCGTCTCGTCGGGCGCGCTGATCGCCGCCATGGCGGTTCAGGGCTATGTCCATAATGGCCCGAACGGCGCGCGCGCGGCGGTCACGCAGCTCTGGCAGCGGGTCGCCGACGCCCATATTTTCAGCAATCTGAACAGCGCGCTCGACTGGATGTGGGGCGGGCTCGGCAACGACCTGGCCTGGGCGGGCATCACCAACGCGCTGCGTCTGTTCAGCCCCGGCCAGCTCAACCCGTTCGGGCAAAATCCCCTGGGCCCCTTGCTCGCCGACCTGCTCGATCTCGACGCCATCCGCGACGCCGCGGCGCCGAGGCTCTATGTCGGCGCGACCGACGTCGAATCGGGGGAGGCGCGGGTCTTCACCAATGCCGAGATCAGCGTGGACACGCTCCTGGCCTCGGCCTGCATTCCCATGATGTTTCCCACGGTGACCATCGATGGCCGCGCCTATTGGGATGGCGGATATTCCTGCAACCCGCCTTTGGCGCCCGTGCTCACCCCGGCCCCAAGCCAGCTGGTGCTGATCCGCGCCCAGCCGCGCGCGCGCCGGGGCGTACCAAGCAGCACCGTCGATATTTTGCACCGACTGCATGAAATCGCCTTCCAGGCGCCGCTCGACGCCGAACTGGCGCTCTTGCCGTCATACACGCGCCTGCTGGACATCTCCGCCGACGCCGCGCTTTCCCAACATCCTTTGACCTCGAAAATGAATGTGGAACGCTCTTTTCTCGATGATCTCTTCATCGCCGGCCGTGAGGCCGCCGCTCGCCTCACGGTGGCGTGACAGCCGAAACCGATGAGCCCGCTTCGCAACGTCAGACGCAAGTTGTTCGGCCGTAGCCTGTCCGCCCGGGTGCTGTGGCTGACGGTCGGCATCATCCTGCTGGTGGAAATCTTGATTCTTATGCCGAGCCTGGGCCGGGACCGCCAAGCCTGGCTGTGGCAACATGTGACGGAAGCGCATCTGGCGGCGTTCCCCGCAGCCGTAAGCCCCGGCGCGCTGGATCCGAAAACCGCGGATGCGCTGCTGAGACTCTCGGACACCTCGTCCATCCGGCTGGCCGAGCCGGGGCGGTTGATCGTGGTCATGCGCCAGGACCAGCCCGTCCCGGCGCCGGATGCGACCATCGACCTGGCGACAGAACCGCTGGCCGCCAGCATCTGGGAGGCCCAGCGGGCGGTCATCGGGCTCGGCCCTCACTGGCTGCGGGTCGTCGCCGCAAGCCCGCTGCAAAACAAGGCAATGCTCGACATCACCGTAAGCGGCACCAAGCTGGCACGGCACTTGCGCAGTTATGCCCTGCATATCCTGGTTCTCTCGCTGATCATCGCGCTGGTGACCGGCTCGCTGGTGTTCACCCTGCTTGACCGATTGCTGGTCCGCCCGATGCGGATTCTCACCGCCAGCATCGTCGGCTTCCGGCATGCCCCGGAACAGGACGGGCAGAACGACCTCGTTTGGCTGGCGAGCCGGGGAGAGGATGAAATTTCCCGTGCCGCGGGTGAGCTGAAATTACTGCAGGATGAAATGCGCGCTGCCTTGTGGCGCAATGCGCGGCTCGCCGCGGTGGGCACCGCCGTGGCCAAGATCAGCCATGATCTGCGCAACATCCTCAGCTCGGCGCTGCTGGTGGCCGACCGGCTGCAGGAAACCGAGGACCCGACCATCAGGAGTGCCGCGCGCACGCTGATCCCCGCGGTGGAGCGCGCCGCCCAGCTGGTGAGCCGCACCGTGGATTTCGCCCGCGAAGGTCCGCCCGCGATCATCCGCTCCTCGGTGGTGCTGCACGACCTGATCGACGAGACCGCGCAGGCGCTCCGCCCCGACGAGGCCAACGTCACGATCGAAAACAACGTGCCCGAGACCCTGGTGCTGGCCCTGGACCGGGAGCAGATCTACCGTGTGCTGGTGAATTTGCTGCGCAACGCGGTGGAGGCCGGGGCCAACCGCGTGACCATTTCCGTCGCGGGCGAAAATGGCATGACGCGGCTGAACATCAGGGATAACGGGCCCGGCCTGCCGTCCCGCGTGCAGGAAAACCTGTTCAAGCCGTTCACCGGTTCCGGGCGCCACGGCAGCACCGGGCTGGGCCTGACCATCGCCCGCGATCTGGTGCGCGCACATGGCGGCGACCTGCAGCTGGCGCAGACCGGACCGGACGGCACCTCGTTCATCATGGAATTGCCGGCCGAGCTTACCGTGTGACATTGCACGGTGCGTTTTACAAAAACTACTCAATCCATAGAGATAAATGGGATAACCTCACGCTTTTGACAAAACGCCGAAAAAGGGGATGACTTTTTCTCGAATGCGCCGTCACCAGTAAAATTTGTTTATTTTTGGCGAGGCGTTGATCAAAAAGAAAAAATCCTTTTCTTAGAGGCTATGATTCCCCTGGCCCTCGATCCAAACGCTGTAAAACTTGCCGTTGCAGGAAACGGTTCCTTGGCGCTGCGCCGGCTGCGCGCCCTGCGCCAGGGCGGCGCCACGGAAATTTTGCTGTTCGCGGATGCGCCGAGCGCCGAGCTCGCCGCCGAAGCCGGCACGTTCCTGCGCCCCGCGCTGCCGGACGAGGCGGCACTGCAGGCGCTGCATGTTCTCTGGATCGTCGATGTCGCGCCGGCAGCCGCCGCTGAGCTCGCCACCCTTGCCCGCCGCCTGCGCGTGCTGGTGAATGTCGAAGACGTGCCGGAGCATTGCGATTTTCATTCCGTGGCGGAGCTGCGCCGCGGCGACCTGCTGCTGACCGTCTCCACCAACGGCAAGGCGCCGGGCCTCGCCGGGACCATCCGGCGCACGCTCGAAACCGGCTTCGGTCCCGAATGGGACGAACGGGTGAGCGAAGTCGCAGCACTCCGGCGGCGCTGGCAGGACGAGGGCGTGAGCATGCAAGAAGCCGCCCGCCGGATCGAGGTCCTCGTCGCGGAGCGCTGCTGGCTCTCCCTGCCGCCCCAGAATTAATCCCTTTTCCCCTGCCCAAGGTTATTCGGACATGTCCAAGCTGATCGCCCTCCCCCACACGGCGCCCTTCGCCCCCGAACAGATCGCCGCCCTCGACAAGGTCATCGGCGCCTCGTCTTCGGTGCAGCGCGCCTGGCTCGCCGGTTTTCTCGCCGGGATGGATGCCGCGGAAGGCAAGCAGCCCGCCGCTGCCGCCGTCGCCGGGCCGAAGCCAAAACTGCTCGTGCTGTACGCAACCGAATCCGGCAATTCCGAAGCGCTGGCCGCCAAGGCGAAGCAGGACGCGGCCAAGCTCGGCTTCGCCGCGCGCGTGCAGGATGTGGCCGATGCCGACGTGCAAAGCCTGAAAGATGCCGGCACGATCATCGCCATCATTTCCACCTGGGGTGACGGCGAACCGCCGCAACGCGCCGCGCCTTTCTTCCGCGCGCTGATGGGCGACGCCGCGCCGCGTCTCGATGGCGTGAAATTTGCCGTCCTGGCCCTGGGCGACTCCTCCTATGCGCAGTTCTGCGAAAGCGGCCGGCAGGTCGACGCGCGGCTCGAAGCCCTGGGCGCCACGCGCGCCGCTGCGCGCATCGATCTCGACCTCGATTATGAGGCCGGCGCCAAAACCTGGCTCGCCGCCACGCTCGAAACGCTGGCGCCGAAAAATGCCGACGCCGCCCTCGCCGGCTCGGTCATCCATGTGGATTTCCACAAGCCGGCGGCGGAAGCCGCGTCGAAATCGTCCCCCTTCGCCGCCGAGATCACGGCGCATCACAAGCTCACCTCGGACCGCGCGGACTCCGAGACCGTCCATATCGAGCTCTCGCTGGCCGGCTCCGGCATCACCTACGAGCCGGGCGATGCGATCGGCTTCGTGCCGGAAAACGATCCGGCGCTGGTCGGCGCCATGGCCCGCGCCGTGGGCCTTGAGGGTGATGCCGCGCTGCACGAGGCGCTGACGGCGCGCTACGACATCAGCACGCTGACGGCCAAGCAGATGAAAGACTACGCGGCGCTGACCGGCGATGCCCAGGCCGCGTCCCTGGCCGAGAATGAGGCCGAGCGCGCCGCGTTCCTGGCCGGACGGCAATGGATCGACCTGCTGGAGGCTTTCCCGCACCGGCTGGGGGCGGACGCCTTCACGTCTCTGCTGCGGCCGCTGGCGCCACGTTATTATTCGGTCGCCTCGTCACAGAAACTGGTCGGCGAGGAAGCGCATCTCACCGTCGCGCGCCTGGCCTATGAGGCCGCCGGGCGGGCACGGCTCGGCGTGGCTTCCGGCATGATCACCGACCGCCTGCGTGCCGGCGGCAGCGCGAAGATCTTCGTGCGCCCGAACCCGCATTTCCGCCTGCCGCAAAACGCCGAAACCCCGATCATCATGATCGGCGCCGGCACCGGCGTGGCGCCCTATCGCGGCTTCCTCCAGGAACTCGAAGCGACCAATGCCGGCACCCAGGCCTGGGCGATCTTCGGCCATCGCCACTTCCTGTACGACTTCCTCTACCAGCTGGAGATCCAGGACTGGCTGAAATCCGGCGTGCTCGGGCGGCTCGACCTCGCCTCTTCGCGCGACCAGCCCGAGAAGCGTTACGTGCAGCACGTGCTGTGGGAACAGCGTGAGCGGGTGCGCCAGCAGCTCGACCAGGGCGCAACCCTCTATCTGTGCGGCGACGCCAAGCACATGGCGCGCGATGTCGACGCCACCCTGAACCGCATCCTTGCCGACGGCCGCGATGAAAAAGCGGGCCAAGCCGCCCTCGACGCGCTGATCAGCGCCGGGCGCTACAAAAAGGACGTGTATTGATGCTGGAAATTGTCGAATCCGCTTCCGCCGAGAGCGTGCTGGCGCAGGCGGTGGGCGAACAATTCACGGGCAAGATCGCTTTGGTGTCGTCCTTCGGCACCGAATCCGCCATCATGCTCCACATGATCTCGGAAATCGACCGGACGGTGCCGGTCATTTTCCTCGACACCGGAAAGCTCTTTCCCGAGACCCTGGCCTACCGTGACAGGCTGGTCGCCTATCTCGGCCTGACCGACGTGCGCAGCGTGCGCCCGAGCGGCGCGCAGCTCGCCGCCTGGGACCCGGACGGACGCCTCTGGGAAAAAGACGCCGATCTGTGCTGCGCGATCCGCAAGACCAACCCGCTCGACGCGGCGCTGGAAGGGTTCGAGGCCTGGATCACCGGGCGCAAGCGCGCCCAGGGCGGCGCGCGGAGCCAGTTGAACCTGGTCGAGACCGGGCCGGACGGGCGCACCACCGTGAACCCGCTGGCGCACTGGGACGATGCGATGATCGAGGCCTATTTCCAACGCCATGACCTGCCGCGCCACCCGCTGCAGGCCCAGGGTTACACCTCGCTCGGCTGCGCCACCTGTACCGCGCTGCCGCTTGGCGGCGATAAACGCTCGGGCCGCTGGGCCGGGCGCGACAAGACGGAATGCGGCATCCACCTGCCGCGCCGGGCCGCGGCCTCCATGGCCTGACGCCCTCCTTTTCGGGAAGACACCAATGACTGACAAGACCACCGATACGCCGAAGCTCTCCCACAACGAAACGATCAAGACCAACAGCCGCTTCCTGCGCGGCGGCCTCGCCGAGGGGCTGAACGTGGTCGAGAGCGGGGCGCTGTCCGAAGACGACCAGCAGCTCATCAAGTTTCACGGCATCTATCTGCAGGACGACCGCGACCTGCGGCCCGAGCGCGCCAAGCGCAAGCTCGACAAGGCCTACAGCTTCATGGCCCGGTTGCGCGTCCCCGGCGGCGTGCTGAGCCGCGCGCAATATCTGGCGATGGACCGGCTGTCGGACGAGCGCGGCAACCAGACGCTGCGCATCACCACGCGCCAGTCGATCCAGTTCCATGGCGTGATCAAGACCAATCTGCGCCCCGCCTTGCGGCAGATCGACAGCGTGCTGCTCGACACCATCGCCGCCTGCGGTGACGTGAACCGCAACGTGATGTGCACGCCCAACGAATTCGCCGGCCGCGCCTATGCGCAGGCGGAAAAGACCGCGCGCGACATCTCCACCGACCTGCTGCCGCGCAGCGGCGCCTGGCGCGAGATTTTCATCGATGATGAGAAGGTCACGAAGGAACCGGAGGTCGAGCCGATCTACGGCGCCACCTACCTGCCGCGCAAATTCAAGATCGCCGTGGCAGTGCCGCCGCAGAACGACGTGGACGTGTTCGCCCACGACCTCTCCTACATCGCCATCGTCGAGAACGGCGACGTGGTCGGCTACAACGTGCTGATCGGCGGCGGCATGGGCGCCACCCATGGCGATGCGGAAACCTTCCCGCGCGTCGGCGAAGTGATCGGCTTCTGCAAGGTCGAGAACGCCGTCGACGTGGCCGAGGCCGTGGTGACGACGCAGCGCGATTACGGCAACCGCGCCAACCGCCGCCGCGCACGGCTGAAATACACGGTCGTCGATCGCGGCCTGGATTTCATCGTCAATGAAATCAATTCCCGCCTGAAGGTGAAGCTGGAGCCGGCCCGGCCGTTCAAATTCGCCGGCAACGGCGACCGCATGGGCTGGCATACCAGCGAAGACGGGCTGCACCATCTGACCCTGTTCGTGGAAAACGGGCGCGTTGCCAATGTCGGCGAATGGAAGCTGAAGGCGGCACTGAAGCGGATCGCCGAAACGCTCGATGTCGCGTTCATCCTCACCCCGAACCAGAACATCATCGTCGCCAAGGCCGATGATGCGGCGCGCGCCGAGATCGAGAAAATTCTCGCCGCCCACGGCGTGAAGCTACGCGGCTCGGTGCTGCGCGAGGCGGCAATCGCCTGCGTGGCCTTGCCGACCTGCGCCCTGGCCCTGACCGACGCCGAACGCTATCTGCCGGGACTGATCACCAAGCTCGACGCGCTGTTGGCGGAACACGGCCTCGCCCAACAGCCGATCACGGTGCGCATGACCGGCTGCCCGAATGGCTGCGCCCGCCCCTACCTCGCCGAAATCGGCTTCGTCGGCCGCAATCCGGGCCGCTACAATTTGCACCTAGGCGGCAACGCCGACGGCTCGCGGCTGAACCGCATCTATAAGGAAGACGCCGACGAAGAAACGATCCTCGCCACGCTGGCGCCGCTCTTCGCCGATTACGCCCAGACGCGGCAAGGTAATGAAGGGTTCGGCGACTTCATAACCCGGCGCGGGATCGTGTAAGAAAGCAGCCGCTTTTTGAAAAAAGCGGCACCAAAAACTTTTGCTTTGCTGGGCCTCAGGCTATGTCAGCGCCAACGCCCAAGGCCCAGCATAAATAAAGTTTTTTTGCTACTTTTTGTTCACAAAAAGTAGCACTTCCTTTTTCTCCGCGTCACCCGCCGCTTCCAACGCCACGTGATGTCCGCTGAGTTCCTCGCCCGCATTGGGGTGCAGGCGAGCACAGAACGGCACCGCGCCTAAGGAAATGCCGCCGACGACGAGGAAGGCCAGCGCGTAGTCGTCGCGCGTTGCCGTGGCGTGATGCGACCAGGCGCTGGCGATCTCCAGCACCGCCGCGCCGACGACAATGCCCAAAGTGAGCGTAAGCTGCTGGATGGTGGCGTAGAGCGAAGTGGCCGCCGACATGCGCGCGCGCGGAATGTCGCCATACGCGATGGTGTTGTAGGCGGTGAATTGCAGCGAACGGAAAAAACCGCCGACCAGGAGCACCGCGTCCAGCACCAGAATCGGCCAGTCCGGCTGGAACGCCGCGCAGGCGATGATGAAGGCCGACGCCAGCACGCCGTTGACGACCAGCACGGTGCGGAAACCGAAACGGCGCAGCAACGGCTGGGCGGCGGGCTTCATGGTCAGCGCGCCGGCGGCGGCCGCGAAGGTGACAAGGCCGCTCTGCAGCGGCGATTCGCCGAAACTGAGCTGCAGCATCAGCGGCAGCAGAAACGGCATGGCGCCGACGGCGATGCGGAACAGGCTGCCGGCGATCACGGAGCTGGCGAAGGTCTGAACGCTCAGCAGCGACAAATCGAGGATCGGGTGCACGGCGCGGCGCGCGTGCAAAATATACAGGATGAGCGCGGCCAGGCCCGTGCCGAGGCTGGCGAGCGTCCAGCTGAGCGGCACAAGGTGGCGGCCGATCGTCTCGAACCCGGCCATCAACGCCGCCATGGAAAATCCGGTGAGGATCAGGCCGGTGAAATCGAGGCGGCCGCCGCGATCAGCCTCGCGCACATCGGTGATGAACAGCCCCACGGCGATGACGCCGAGCACGCCGATGGGCACGTTGATGTCGAACACCCAGCGCCAGGAAAAATACGTGACGATGAAGCCGCCGAGCGGCGGGCCGAGAATCGGGCCGACCAGCGCCGGCATGGTCACCCAGGACATCGCCGCGATCATCTGCGACCGCGAGACCGAACGCAGCAGCACCAGCCGTCCGACCGGAAGCATCATGGCGCCGCCCAGCCCTTGCAGGATGCGCGCCAGCACCAGGGCGAGCAGATCGGGGGCGATGCCGCACAGCACCGAACCCAGAGTGAAGACGATGATGGCGGCGCGGAACACCTGGCGCGCGCCAAAATGGTCGGCCACCCAGCCGCTGGCCGGGATGAACACCGACAGGCTGATCAAATACGAGGTCAGTGCCACGCTCATATGCAGCGGGTCGGCATGAAAGCTGCGCGCCATCGCCGGAAGGGCTGTGGCGATGATGGTGGAATCGAGGTTTTGCATGAACAAGGCGGTCGCGACGATGACCGCTATGAGCCGCATCCGCCCCCTGGAAATCTCCGGTTCGGCCTCGCTGTCCATGCTTATTCCCGGTGCCGTCCCGCGGCCTCCAATTTCTGCAGATATTCAGGCCATCGCCGGCTGAATTCCTGGCCCAGAGCGTAGAGATAATCCCAGGTGAAAATGCCGGTATCGTGCCCGTCGCTGAATTTCAGCCGCACCGCGTAGTTGCCGGTCGGCACGAGTCCCGTGATGGCGACATGTTTCTTGCCGAACACGAGCTGCCCCTCGCCCGGCCCATGGCCTTGCACTTCGGCGCTCGGGCTTTGCGTGCGCAGATATTCCGCCGTCAGCCGGAACACCGAACCGTCCGTGAAGCTGACCTCCAGGATGTTGTCGGCGCGGTGGAGCTTGATGTCCGTCGGTGTGTTCACGATTCGAGACTGCGCGCCTCATCGGCCAGCATGATCGGGATGCCGTTGCGAATCGGGTAGGCCAATCCCGCTTTCTGGCTGATCAGCTCGTTGCGGCTTCGGTCGTACACCAGCGGGCCGCGGGTGAGCGGGCAAACCAGAATTTCCAGAAGGCGCGGGTCCACCGGAACGTTCGGCTCCGGCATGTCTTGTTCGGTACTCATGTCAGCTTGCTTTCGGTTCGTCGTCTTCGTCGTGGCCGTCTTCGAAGGCATTGATTTCCAGGAGCGCCAGCAAGGCGCGCGCCCGGTCGCTCTCGTCCTTGGCTTCCAGCAAAGCTTGTTTTTCCTCCGGCGCAAAGGGGCAGGCCATGCACAGCGAGACGATCAGCGCCGAATCGGGCATGGCGGCGATCGCCTCCCAATTGGCGTCCACCCCGGCGTGGGAGAAATAACGGCGCAACGCCTTAAGCAGATCGTCACGCTCGAACGGCAGCTTTGTTTCCCCCGGCTCGAGCAGATCCGCCGCATAGCCACCCAGCGCCGCCCGTACCCGGCGATAGCCGCGCAGCGGCTCGATTTCCTCGATGATGGTGAAACGGACCAGCCCGGTCAACGTGATCAGGAAGCGTCCGTCATCGGTTTCGCTGAAGGAGGAAATGCGGCCCAGGCAGCCGGTGCGGTACAGGCCAGGGCCGGTATCACCCCGGGCCAGACGCTTATCCGGCTGGACCATCCCGAACATCCGGCCGGCCCCGAGAGCATCCTCCACCAGCGCCAGATAGCGCGGCTCGAACACGTTCAACGGCAGCCGGCCACCGGGCAGCAAAAGCGCGCCGTTCAACGGAAAGACGGGAAAATCCTCAGGCAGATCAGCGAACTGGGGATGGAAACCGCGCATCGCTCAGCTGAACAGAAGGGCCGAAAGCTTGCGGCGGGCCGCCATCGTCGCCGCGTCGTCAAACCCCCAGGCCTCGAAAAATTTCAGCAACTGCAGGCGCGCGGCATCGTCATTCCAGGCGCGGTTGCGGCGCACGATCTCCAGCAGCGCATCGGCGGCCTCTTCCCGGGCGTCGGATGCATTCAGCGCGGTGGCAAGGTCGTAACGGGCCTGGAAATCATCCGGGTTCGTGGTCAGCCGCGCTTCGAGTCCCGCCCGCGCCGCTTGCGCCTTGCGCCCCTCGGCCAGCAGGGCCAGAGCCGATCGGGCGCCGGCAACCTCCGCATGCTCGGTAAGCGGCGCCGGCACTTCCCGCAGCACCTCCTCTGCCTGTTCTTCGTCGCCCATGGCGATGAGCGCGCGCACCAGGCCGCCCCAGGCTTCCGCCTTATCGCGGTCCTGCTGCACGGCGGCGGCGAAGCACTGCGCCGCCGCTTCAGCCTGGCCCTGCTCCAGCAGCGCCTTGCCCTCGGCGACCAGGTCTGCGCCAGGCGCACTGGAGCCAGCCAGTTTGAGCAAGGCTTCGACGAAACGCTTCACCTCGCTCTCGGGCAGCGCGCCGGAGAACGTGTCGGCCAGCTGGCCCTGCCAGAACGCCACCACCGTCGGCACCGACTGCATCGGCAGGCCCATGCGCGAAAGCTGGGCCACCAGTTCGCGATTCTGGTCGATGTCGATCTTCACCAGCCGCACGCGCCCGCCTTGGGCGCGCACCACCTTTTCCAGCGTCGGGGTGAGCGTTTTGCAGGGACCGCACCAGGTGGCCCAGAAATCGACCAGCACCGGAACCTGTCGGGAGGCCTCGACCACCTCGGCCATGAAATTCGCCTGGGTGCCGTCAATGATCATACCAGCCGCGTTGGCCGGAATCGGGTCGTTCATGGAGCTAAGGAGACTGTTCATCTGCGGTGATCCGTATGGGTTTCCAAAGATATATATAGCAACCTGCCCGCCCCTCACACCCCGCGACAATGGGGACTTGCAATCTCTTTCCAGCTTGGATAATACCCCCCTCACGCTTTGCGGGCGTAGCTCAGGGGTAGAGCACAACCTTGCCAAGGTTGGGGTCGAGGGTTCGAATCCCTTCGCCCGCTCCAGCGAACTTTCGGATCTTGTCCGGTTCCTGGTCGTATCGAAATCATTATATTCCTCTATAAACCAAACCTGCATCCGCCTGGAATAGGCGGATTGCCGCCAAAGCGGCGTCGCGGTTCGGCAAAAGCCGCCGCTGCCAAGTTATTGCCGGGGTAGGCCCGTCAGCGCGGGATCGCCCGCCAGAGTCTCCACCAGGAAATCGATGAACACCCTGACCTTGGTGGGCAGACGCCGGCCGGCGGGATGGACCGCGCTGATGGCCAGCGGGCCAGGAGCGTAGTCGGCCAGCACGGCTCGGAGCGCGCCGGACGCAATTTCGGGCGCGAACACCCAGGCCGGGCCGTGGGCCAGGCCAAGGTCGGCGAGCACCGCGGCGCGGATCTGTTCGGCATCTTCAGTGCGGAAATTCGCCTTTGGGCAATGCAGAATGGACGCCGATCCGTCCCGGAACTCCCATGGCAGCGGCTCATGGTTCGGGGCGAACATCAGGCAGGCATGGGCGTCGAGTTCAGCGGGGGTCCGCGGCACGCCGCGGATTGCGAGATAGGCCGGCGTGGCGACGGTCGCGAACGGCGCCAGGGCGATGCGACGTACGATCATGCTCGAATCGACGAGTTCACCATTGCGGATCGCCAGATCGACGCCCTCCTCGATCAAATTGATGGCGCGCCCGGACCCGGTGAGTTCGATGGAGATGTCCGGATAGCGCGCGAAAAACGCCGGGAGCCGCGGCACGATGTAAAGCCGCCCGAACACCGGGGCGACGGTCACCCGGACCAGCCCGGATGGCGCGGACTGGCCACGGCCAACCAGGGACTCCGCCGCGTCGAATTCCTCGACCAGCCGCAGAGCGGATTCGTAGAAGATTTGGCCGGCATCGGTGAGGGTCATGCGCCGCGAGGTGCGGCGCATGAGTTGCGCTCCCAGATGGGCTTCGAGAGCGGCGATCTGTTTGCTGACTGCCGACTGGCCGATCCCTGCTTCCCGGGCCACGGCCGAGAAGCTGCCGCGCTCGACCACACGGACGAAGAGGCGCATCGCGTCGAGCCGGTCCATTGAAGGGTCTCCAATACTTCCTATTGGGAATGGATTCTATTCCAGGCTCCAGACTTCTGGTCCAGATAGAAATGGATACTTCTGCCGTCAGACGAAGCCGGACTTTTCCGGTTCCAAACCAGAGGTAAATTCCGTGACCATCGCCACCAAGACGCCCCCCTTTGAGACGCGGCACGTTCTGCCCGACGATGAGCGCCCCATCGAGCAAGCCGTGCTCACCGAAATCCACCTTCTGTTCCAGAATTCCACCGGCACGCAGCGCGAGACCTACGACAAGCTGATCGCCGGCGCACCGATCGCCGATGGCGTCACCCTGGACGCCATCGACCGCGACGGCGTGAGCGGCTGGTGGGTACGGCCGGCCGGCGCCCCGGCGGACCGGGCGATCCCCTTCCTGCACGGCGGCGCCTACATGCTGGGCTCGGCCCAGGCCTATCGCGGCCTCGCCAGCCAGGTGGCGGTCCGCGCCGGGGTGGCGGCGTTCGTGGCCGACTATCCGCTGGCGCCGGAGCACGTATTCCCCGCCGCGCCCGAGGCCGCCGCCTCCATTCGCCGCTGGCTGGGCCGCCAGGGCATTTCCCAGGTCGCGCTGGTCGGTGACTCCGCCGGCGGCGCCCTGGCCCTCAGCGTGCTGGGCGATACGGCGACCACACCGGCGATCGCGTCCATCGCGGTCTTCTCGCCCTGGCTCGATCTGACGATGACCGGCGCCTCGTTCACCAGCCCCGACATAAACGACCCCATCTTCCAGCCGGAGATGCTGACCGGGCCTGCCGCTGCCTATCTCGCCGGCGCCGATCCGAAGGATGGAAGGGCGTCGCCGCTTTACAACCTGCCCGAAATCCTGCCGCCCTTGCTCATCCAGGTCGGCGGCGACGAATTGCTGCTCGACGACGCCAGGCGCTATGCGCAGGCGGCTGAGAAAAAGGGCGGCGTGGTGCAGCTCGATATTTTCGAAGGGCTGCACCACGTCTTCCAAAATTCTGTGAAAGATCTACCAGCCGCGCGCCACGCGCTCGACGCGGTGGCCGCGTTCCTTGGCCGCCACTGGCGCTAAGAAAGCAGCCGCTTTTTGAAAAAAGCGGCGCAAAAACTTTTGTTACGCTGGGCCCGAGGCGTTGAAACTGCACGTGCCCAGTTTAAAAAAGTTTTTTGCTTCTTTTTTTCAAAAAAGAAGTGCTTCCTTCTACTTCCGCGCCGCGGCGCGGATGGCGGAGAGCGAGCGTGCCGGCGTCAGCGCTTCCGGGTCGACCAGGCAATGGAGAATCGTCGGTTTTCCCGCCGCAATGGCCCGTTCGAAGGCGGGCCAAAATGCCGCGGTGCTTTCCACCCGCTCGCCATGCCCGCCAAAAGCCTTGGCATAAGCACAGAAATCCGGGTTTTGCAGTGCCGTGCCGACAACCCGTTCGGGATAGTCTCGCTCCTGATGCATGCGGATCGTGCCGTACATTCCGTTATCGACGATGATCACGATCAGTTGCAGGCCATATTGCACCGCCGTCGCGAATTCCTGGCCATTCATCAAAAAACATCCGTCACCCGCGAACGCGACAACCATGCGAGACGGATCGAGCCGCAGCGCGCCGACGGCGGCGGGCACGCCATAGCCCATCGAGCCGGAGGTGGGCGCCACCAGGCTGCCAAAGGCGCGGAATGGGTAGAAGCGGTTGATCCAGGCGGCGTAATTGCCGGCGCCGTTGGTGATGATCGCATCATCGGGCAGAATTTTGCTCAAGCCCGCAACGATTTCACCGAGATTGAACGAACCCGACAAGACGGTCGGCTTGCCGCTCCAGGCAAGATACGCTTCGCGCAACCGGGCGACATGTGCGGCGCGCTCCGGCGCCACGCGCGGCCCCCTGCCCCGCATTTCCTCCAGAAAGGCGCGCGGCGACACATTTAACGCGAGGTCAGCCTGATACACGCGGCCGAGTTCCTCCGCGCCGGGATGGATATGCACCAGCGTCTGCGCCGGACGGGGAATGTCCAGCAGCGTATAACCCTGGCTCGCCGCCTCCGAGAGCCTGGTGCCGAGCAGGATGATCAAATCGCTCTCGCGCGCCGCCGCGACCAAGGCGGGGTTCGCGCCCACCCCCATATCCCCCGCATAAAACGGCGACGTCGCGGGAAACAGAGATTGCCGACGGAACGAGACGCACACAGGCAACTCGTAACGCGCCGCGACATCCGCCAGATCCCGTACCGCCGCTTCATCCCAACGGCTGCCGCCGGCAATGACCAACGGTCGGCGCGCTTCGGCCAACATCGCGTCGAGCGCATCGAGATCCGCCACGGCCGGAACCGCCTCATGAATGCGCACCGGGGCGGCATCCGCGCATTCGGCCGTCTCGCGCAGCATATCCTCCGGCAACGCGATCACCACCGGGCCCGGCCGGCCGCTCATGGCGACATGGAAGGCACGGGCGATAAGTTCAGGCAAACGCGCGGCATCGTCGATCTCCGTCACCCATTTGGCGATGCTGCCGAACACGGCGCGATAATCGAGTTCCTGGAACGCTTCGCGCCCACGCATCGAGCGCCCCACCTGGCCGACAAACAGAATCATCGGCGTGGAATCCTGCGCGGCAATGTGCACGCCAGGGCTGGCATTGGTGGCCCCCGGCCCGCGCGTGACAAAACAAATGCCCGGGCGCCCGGTGAGCTTGCCCTGCGCCTCCGCCATCATCGCCGCCCCGCCTTCCTGGCGGCAGATGGTCAGCTCCAGCGTCGACTCATACATCGCATCCAGCGCCGCCAGATAACTCTCGCCCGGCACGCAGAACACATGCGTCACGCCCTGGATTTCCAACTGGTCGATGAGGATTTGTCCGCCGGTTCGCTCGCGCATCATTGCCCCTTCAAGTTAAGTAAGCAGCCGCTTTTTGAAAAAAGCGGCGCAAAAACTTTTATTATGCTGGGCCTGAGGCGTTGAAACTGCACGGGCCCAGTTTAAAAAAGTTTTTTGCTTCTTTTTTTCAAAAAAGAAGCGCTTCCTTCTAGTAAATCGCCGGCTCGCCGACCGGCGCGCCAAAAGCCGTGGTCAGAAAATCGAAGTCGCAACCTTCATGCGCCTGGGCGATGTGCTGCGTGAACATCCAGCCATAGCCGCGTTCATAGTGTCGCGGCGGCGGCACCCAGGCGGCGCGGCGGCGGGCGATTTCCGCCTCGGGCACATCCATGTTGATGGTTCGCGCCGCGACATCCACACTGATGAGATCTCCGGTGCGCAGCAACGCCAGCGGCCCGCCGATATAGCTTTCCGGCGCCACATGCAGCACGCAGGCGCCGTAACTGGTGCCGGACATGCGTGCGTCCGACAGGCGCAGCATGTCGCGAATCCCCTGTTTGAGAAGTTTTTTCGGGATCGGCAGCATGCCCCATTCCGGCATGCCGGGCCCGCCTTGCGGCCCGGCGTTGCGCAGCACCAGAACATGGTCGGCGGTAACGTCGAGATTTTCGTCGTCGATCGCCGCTTTCATCTCCGCATAGCTGTCGAACACCAGGGCCGGGCCGGTATGGCGCAGAAAGCGCGGATCGCAGGCGCTAGGCTTGATCACGCAGCCCTCGGGCGCGAGGTTGCCCTTCAACACCGCGAGCGCGCCTTGCTCGTATACGGGATTCTCCACCAGCCGAATCACATCGTCATTGTAAACGGCAGCACCTTCCAGCTCTTCGCCCAAGGTGCGGCCGGAGACGGTGAGCGCGTCGAGATGCAGATGCGCGCGGATATTATGCATCAGCCCGCGCAGGCCGCCGGCATAATAGAAATCCTCCATGAGATAGGTCGCGCCGCTGGGGCGGATATTGCCGATCACCGGCACGCGCCGGCTATATGTTTCGAAATCATCGAGGCCGATCGGCACGCCGGCGCGGCGCGCCATGGCGATGAGATGAATGATGGCGTTGGTGGAACAGCCCATCGCCATGGCCACGGCGATGCCATTCTCGAAGGCCTTTCGACTCTGAATGCGGCTGGGGCGCAGATCCTCCCACACCATCTCGACGATGCGCCGGCCACAGGCAGAGGCCATGCGAATATGGTTGGCATCCGCCGCCGGGATGGAAGACGCGCCGGAGAAGCTCATCCCTACCGCCTCGGCAATCGCCGTCATGGTGCTGGCGGTGCCCATGGTCATGCAGGTGCCATAGGAACGGGCGATGCCACTCTCGACCCCGAGCCAGTCTTTTTCAGTAATCGTGCCGGCGCGCAGCTCATCCCAATATTTCCAGGAATCCGAGCCGGAGCCGAGCACTTTGCCCTGCCAGTTGCCGCGCAGCATCGGCCCCGCCGGCAGGTAAATGGCGGGAAGATCCGCGCTGGTGGCGCCGAGCAGCAAGCCCGGCGTGGTCTTGTCGCAACCGCCCATCAGCACCACCCCATCGACGGGATGCGCGCGCAACAGTTCCTCGGCCTCCATGGCCAACATGTTGCGGTACAGCATACTGCTGGGCTTGAGATAGGTCTCCGAGAGCGACAGCGCCGGTAACTCCACGGGAAAGCCGCCGGCCATCAGCACGCCGCGCTTCACATCCTCCACACGCTGCTTGAAATGCGCGTGGCAGGGCTGCAGGTCGGACCAGGTATTGAGGATGGCGATCACCGGCTTGCCGGTCCATTCCTCCGGCGAATAGCCCATCTGCATCGCCCGCGAGCGGTGCCCGAAGGCGCGCAGATCGGCCGGGCCGAACCAGCGGGCACTGCGGAGTTCAGCAGCGGTTTTCCTGGTGGCCTGAGTCTCGTTCACTGCCATCGCATTTCGGCTCCCTCTGCCTGGCCCTATGACGGCCGGTTATTGTCAGCGAGATCTAATCGGCTCATCTTTACGCGTCCAAGCCATAAACAGCATTAATTGATATAAAATCGGTAATAATGTTCGAGTTCACCCAGCTTCGTTGCTTTGTTGCCGTTGCCGAGGATCTGCATTTCGGGCGCGCCGCCCAGCGCCTGAACATGACGCAGCCGCCCTTGAGCCGGCAGATCCAAATGCTCGAACACGAACTGGGCACGCAGCTTTTCAAGCGCTCCAGCCGCTCGGTGCAGCTCACACCTGCGGGGCGGGCCTTCCTGCCCGAGGCGCGGCAGATGCTGCGCCTCGCGCAACGCGCCGCCTGGTCGGCCAAGCGCGCCGCGCGGGGAGAAGCCGGCTCCATCACGCTGGGCTTCACCGCCGGCGCCAGCTACGCCGTGCTGCCCGAACTGCTCGCCATGGCCACACGGAAAATGCCGAACGTAGCCTTCGTGCTGCGGGAAATGCGCACCACCGAGCAAATGGAAGCTTTGGCCACCGGCGCGCAGGATGCCGGCTTGATCCGCCTGCCCGTGGAACGGCGCGGCATGGAACTGGTCTGCGTGGCCCGCGAGACTCTGCTGCTGGCCGTGCCGGAACACCATGCCCTCGCCCAAGGCCCGGCGCCGTCTTTGCCGGATCTCACCTCCCTGCCCTTCGTGATGTACGCGCCGCTGGACGCGCGCTATTTTCACGACCTGGTGTTCAGCCTGTTCCGCGCCGCCGACGCCATGCCCCATTTCGTCCAGCACGCCAGCCAAATCCACACCGTTCTGGCGCTGGTCAGCACCGGCATGGGCGTGGCGCTGGTGCCGGACTCCGCCCGTTTCCTGAATGTGCGCGGTGTGGTGCTGCGCGCGCTTGAGCCGGTGCCGACCACGCGGGCGGAGCTTCATTTGATCTGGCGCCGGGACAATGACAACCCGGCTTTGGCCACGTTCCGCGCCAGCGTGCTGCCAAAAACGAATTCAGAATTCGCATCGATTGATACTGAAACCGGGATCGATCCGCCGCATCAGCCGCGTTAGGGTAGGAGGAAGTAGCCGCTTTTTGAAAAAAGCGGCGCAAAAACTTTTACTATGCTGGGTCGTGGGCTGTGTCAGCGCCAACGCCCATGACCCAGCATAATAAAGTTTTTTTGCTACTTTTTGTTCACAAAAAGTAGCGCTTACTTTCTAAGTCTCGCTTGCTTGGTCTTGCTCGCCCAACAAGAAAAAACCGAACCCGTCTCCCACGAGGTGAGGACAAAAAACAGAGGATCCGCCCATGCTGGAACAGCAAACAACAATCGCTGACATACCTTATACGGACACCGAACAATCCCGGCCTTCGCGACGTTTACGCAGGTTTCAGATCGTTTCCCTGGGCCTTCTGGTGATGAGCGGTATGATCAACATGCTCGACCGTTCCACGCTCTCCGTCGCCAATCCACTGATCCGCCATGATCTCGGCCTTTCCGTCGCGCAGATGGGATTGCTGCTGTCATCCTTTCTCTGGGCTTATGCTTTCTGCCAGTTGCCGGTTGGCTTTTTTGTCGATCGCCTCGGCCCTCGTCGCCTGCTCGGCGCGGCACAGATCGTCTGGTCCGTGGCGCAACTGCTCTGTGGTTTTTCCCGAGGGTTCGGATCGTTCTGCGCCCTGCGCATGCTGCTCGGCGCGGGTGAGTCGCCGCAATTTCCCATCAGCGCCCGCGTCGTGCGGGACTGCTTCAGCCCGCAGGATCGCGGCCTGCCGACCGGCGTGTTCCTGCTTTCATCCTCGATCGGCCCGGCTATCGCGGCGCCGTTGATCACCCTGCTCATGACGTCTTTTGGATGGCGCACCATGTTCGTCATCATGGGGTTCGCCGGCATCGCCGCCGCGGGCATCTGGCTTTCTTTCTATCGTTCGCCCAAACAACAAGGTTTTGAGACGAGCGATGCGCGTTACCTTGCGCAAACGGACAGCAAACCGCTCCCGGCCACGCCCGCCGATTGGCGCAAGCTGTTCGGTCACCGCACCAGCTGGGGGATGATCCTCGGCTTCTTCGGCACGATTTACCTGATCTGGCTCTACACCGCCTGGCTGCCGGGCTATCTGGAAATCCAGCGCCATATGAGCATCCCGCACACCGGCCTGATCGCCGCCATTCCGTTTTTTGGCGGCACGGTCGGCAGCATTACCGGCGGCCTGGTGATCGACCGGCTGGCTGCCGGGCGGCGTGTCACTCCGCTGACGGCCTGCAAAATGGCGGCAGTGAGCGGGTTGATCGGCATGGCATTGTTCACGGCCGTCGCCGCGGAAGTGAGCGACAACAATCTCGCCATCGCCGCCATGACTTTGGCGATGTTCCTCGGATTTTTCGCGATGTCCGGGCAGTGGGCGATGGTCTCGGTCGGCGCGCCGCAGCGTTTTGTCGGCTCGCTCGGCGGCATGATGAATTTCGGCGGCTATCTGGGCGGCGCGCTGGCGCCCATGACCACCGGCTTCATCGTGCAGGCCACGCATTCCTTCGTGCCGGCCTTGTTGACAGCGGCCATCATCGGAACGGTCTCCGCCCTGCTCTGCCTGGCGCTGGTCAAACAGCCGGTCGCCATCAAGTAAAAGAAAGAGGCCGCTTTTTCGATCAAAAGCGGCGCAAAAACTTTGTTATGCTGGGCCTGAGACTGTGTCAGCGACAACGCCCATGACCCAGCATAATAAAGTTTTTTTGCTACTTTTTGTTCACAAAAAGTAGCGCTTCCTCCCCTCCTTTCTACCGCCCCTGAAATTCCTGCGCCAAAGCCTCAGCACCACGGGCGAGAATCCCGACATCGGCGCCCACCGCCGTGAACACGGTGCCCACTTCGATGCAGTGCCGCGCGAACGCCTTGTCGCCAGTCAAAATCCCCACCGGTTTGCCGCAGGCGCGAACCCGGCGGATGGTATCTTCGATAATTTTTTTTACCTCCGGGTGCCCCTGGTTGCCCGCATAGCCCAGGCTCGCAGAAAGATCGGCCGGACCGATGAAAACACCGTCGACGCCGTCCATCTTGGCGATCTCTTCCAGATGATCGAGCGATTTCTGCGTTTCCACCTGCAAAATGAGGCAAAGCTCCTGCGCCGCCAGTTGATGATAATTTTGCACCCGGCCGAAGCGGTTGGCGCGCGTCGTGCCCGCGACCCCGCGCACGCCCTCAGGCGGATAACGCATGGCCAGCACAGCGGCATGCGCTTCCTCAGGCGTTTGCACATAAGGAATGAACACGGTCTGCGTGCCGATATCGAGAAGCTGCTTGATCTGCGCCGTATCGTTGACCGTCGCGCGCACGGCGGGAGACACGTCGTACGGCGCGGCGGCCTGCAACTGCGACATCACCGTGGTGACGCTGCTGGGCGTATGCTCGGTGTCGAACAGCAGCCAGTCAAAGCCGGAAGGTGCGACAACTTCCGCCGTGTAGGCGCTCGGCAGAGAGCACCAGAGCCCGATCTGCTGCCGCCCCGCCGCAATCGCGTGCTTGAAGTGATTTTTGGGCAGCGGCAACACCGGCACGCCCCCCGGCTGAATGATTTTTTGTTCGTGGTTCAACGACGTTTCCCCTTTCCGGCAAATATGGTTAGACGAACCTCACGACAACACGCCCCGCCGCGCGAGATTGCGCATCAAATGGCCCGCGCCGAAATCCCAAGGCGGGCATTCATCGGAATAGCGCATGCGATTCACCAGAGCACCGAGTTGCGGCGTCGCCACCGTTACGATGTCATCGATCTTATGGGTAAATCCCTTGCCCGGCGCGTCACGGTCTTCCACCGGCGCGAACAAGGTGCCGAGAAACAACACCGCGCCATCGGGGTATTGATGGTGCCGGCCGATCATTTGCGTGACCAGATCCTCAGGATCGCGACTGATCATCGCCAGGTTCGAAAGCCCTTTCATACGGAAACCGTCACTTCCCTCGACCACCAGCGTCACTTCCATGCGCCGCACATCGTCGAGCGAAAATCCCTGGTCGAACAAGCGGATGAACGGACCGATCGCGCAGCTTGCGTTGTTATCCTTGGCCTTCGACAGCAGCAGCGCCGAGCGGCCCTCGACATCGCGCAAATTCACGTCATTGCCCAGAGTCGCGCCGACGATCTTACCGGCCGAAGACACAACCACCACGACCTCCGGCTCCGGATTGTTCCAGCTGGACATGCGATGCAGCCCGGCATCGGCACCGGTGCCGACCGCCGCCATCGGCGGCGCCTTGGAGAAGATTTCCGCATCCGGCCCGATGCCGACTTCCAGATACTGGCTCCAGGCGCCGCGCTCTATCAGATGCGCTTTCAAACGCTGCGCTTCCGGCGAGCCCGGCTTGAGCTTGTGCAGCTCATTGCCGACGATCCCGGTGATCTCCGCGCGGATCTCAGCGGCCGCATCCGGGTTGCCGCGCGCGCGCTCTTCGATCACCCGCTCGAGCATCGAGATCGCGAACGTCACGCCCGCCGCCTTGATCGCCTGCAAGTCGAGCGGCGCAATGAACCAGGGTGCCTTAACATTCCGCTGCGCAGGCGGCGTGTTGCGCAAAATCTCCTCAACCGTGCCGCAAACTTCCCCTCGTGCAGCGGCCAGCGCGGCCGCCGGATTGGCTTGCTCGCAAACATCCCGGACCGTCGGAAAAGTTTTCGTCACGTCCCAGACCTGGCCATCACGCAACGCCACAACCGCGGGCCCTTCCACCGAGGGCAACCATATCCGCCCCAACAGGGTCGCACGTTCATGGTCTTTTGGCAGTGTCGTACCACTCTCCAGTTTGATTTGATCGGTCATCTTGGTGCTTTCCTCCGGCTGTCGGCATGGCTTCTTCGCGGCGAAAGAAAGCCATATGCGTTATGCTGGCCTATCGATTCCAGCGTAACGCATATGGCTCTAACCACGCATTGCCATCCTTTCATCCCCGCATGTCATTACTCTTCTCAGGCAGGACTTGTCCCGCCTGATCAAAGCACCAAAAGCGCACACAGAAAAGTCGAATATGGCGGTTTTTTTACCGCGCGCGAAAACTTCTCCCGGCACGTCCAAAGCGCGCCACGCCGTCTCAGGAGGACGCGGACGTCATCATCGGCCTGGGTGTCGGGCTCAGCCGGCAATCCATCGTGGCATCGGGTCCGTTATAGGCGGTCCAGCGCTGCGTGAGCCCGAAAACCGGCAGAGCGACATAACCACGCAAATGCAATCGGTGATCCGCCCCGACCGTGAGTTGCGCGTGATAGGCCGCGCCATCGTGGGGGTTGATGATGCTCCCGCGCCACAACACGCGCCCATCACCCTCGCGTTCTGCCGCTGCGTGAATGATGGTCAAGCCGCACAGGCTGGCGCCTGTCCAATCCCTCGGCACGGGGTCAGTCGGCTGCAGCACCATGCCGACGATCTGGCCGCACAATTCCGTGCCACAAGGGGCGATTTGAATCACCGCGTCACGGTCCGGCGTCATCCAACGGCCGATCGGCGGCTCGTCCATCATCTGCCCGCTCGCGGCGACCGTCGACGGCGTCGCATGGGCCGGCGTCAGTGGCGCGAACAATAGCGCCCCGAACAGCAGAGCCAAATACCCATTGCGTCTCACAACACGCACTCTCCTTGTCTTTACAACTTATAAATGAGCCGTTCCTCCGCGGCGCGCAGCCGGTTCCGCGTCATGGCTCATATCCGCTTACCGCAATATGTCTTGCGGCCGTGGCCTGCAGTTTCTTGCAAGCCACCCATGCAGTTTTTCACCGCATTCAGGCTTCCCGCTCCTCCAAAGCCAAGCCAATCTGCTGCCATAAGGGACAGGGGAGGATGAGATGTCGAAGCAGATCGCGATCGTCACGGGGGCTGGAACCGGTGTCGGCCGTGCCGCCGCGCTGGCGTTGCTGGGGGCCGGCTGGCACGTCGCTCTGGCGGGCAGGCGGCAGGAAGCGCTTGAAGCCACCGCCGCAATGAGCCCGTCAGGCACCGCTCTGGTCGTGCCCACCGATGTGACCGACCCGGACGAAGTGGGGCAGTTATTCGAACGGGTGCATGCGGCGTACGGCCGCCTTGACCTGCTGTTCAACAATGCCGGCGGCAATGTACCGGCGACAAATTTCGGCGACATGACCTGGGAACAATGGAAAAGCGTGCGGGAAGTCAATCTCGACGGCATGTTCCTTTGTGCTAACGCCGCGTTCCGGATGATGCGCGACCAGACGCCGCAGGGCGGCCGCATCGTCAATAACGGATCGATCTCCGCGCACGCGCCGCGGCCGCATGCCGCCGCCTATACCACCACCAAGCATGCGGTCACCGGGTTGACCAAATCCATCTCCCTCGATGGCCGGAAATTCAACATCGCCTGCGGACAGATCGATATCGGCAACGCCGCCACGCCGATGACCGAGCGCATGACGACCGGCGTATTGCAGCCCGATGGCCGCATGATGCAGGAGCCGCGCATGGATGTGGCCGATGTCGGCCGCACGCTGCTTTTCATGGCCAGCATGCCGCCTGACGCAAATGTGCAATTCGTAACCGTCATGGCGACGAACATGCCCTTCATCGGCCGCGGCTGAACGCATGGGGGCAATGCGCCCCCGGCAGACCTTTTTTACCTGAATTCACCACCAACGGAGGGATTTATGGAGATACGCTCGACCGACGCTTTGCCGACCAAACGCGCGCCCGCCGAATATTTTACCGGAACGGTCTGGCAGGAGCCGCTCGTGGAAGCACCGCATCCAGCCCGGTTGCGCGCCGTGCGGGTTCGCTTCGACCCGGGCGCGCGTACCAACTGGCACACCCACCCGTTGGGCCAGACGCTGTACGTCCTCGACGGCCTTGGGCTTGTCCAAAAAGAGGGACAGCCCGCGCACATCATCCGTCCCGGCGACGTGGTCTGGATCCCGCCCGGCGAGAAGCACTGGCACGGCGCGGCGCCTGGCCACGCGATGACGCATCTGGCCATGCAGGAGGCACTCGACGGCGCCAGCGCCACGTGGCTGGAGCCGGTTTCCGCGCCGCAATATGAAGAGGCAGCGCGCTCGAGGTAAAGGAAGTGGCCGCTTTTTGAAAAAAGCGGCGCAAAAACTTTTCTTTACGCTGGGCCGGCGGCGTTGAAACCAGCACGGCCCAAAGTTAACAAAGTTTTTTTGCTTCTTTTTGTTCACAAAAAGAAGCGCTTCCTTTCTAACGATTTGCGCTGTGGATCGCGTCGATCACGGCATTTGTCACTTGTTCCGTCGTCGCCGTGCCCCCCACATCCGGCGTCAGAACGCCGGCCTTGGTGACACGTTCCACGGCCGCCATCAGCCGCTGCGCGGCGTCCTCCTCGCCGAGATGTCTCAGCATCTCCGAAGCGGTCCAGAACGTGGCGACCGGATTGGCGATGCCCTTGCCCGTGATGTCGAACGCCGACCCATGGATCGGCTCGAACATCGAAGGGAAACGCCGCTCCGGGTCGATATTCGCCGTCGGCGCCACGCCGATGCTGCCCGCCAACGCGCCGGCCAGATCGGAGAGAATGTCGGCATGCAGATTGGTCGCCACGATCGTGTCGAGGCTCTTCGGCTTCAGCGTCATGCGCACGGTCATCGCATCGACCAGCATCTTATCCCAGGTGACATCGGGAAACTCTGCGGCGACCTCCGCGGCGATCTCATCCCACATCACCATCCCGAACCGCTGCGCGTTCGATTTTGTCACCACCGTCAATTGTTTGCGCGGCCGCGACTGCGCGAGCTTGAACGCGTAACGCATGATGCGGGTCACGCCGACCCGCGTGAAAATGGCGACCTCGGTGCCCACCTCTTCCGGCATGCCGCGATGCGTCCGGCCGCCATTGCCGGCATATTCGCCTTCGGAATTTTCCCGCACGATCACCCAATCGAGATCGCCGGGCCCCACATTGCTGAGCGGCGATGAGATACCCGGCAGAATTCTGGTCGGCCGCACATTCGCGTATTGGTCAAACCCCTGGCAGATCGGCAGCCGCAACCCCCACAGCGTCACATGGTCCGGAACATCCGGCGCCCCCACCGCACCGAAAAAAATCGCATCGAACCCCTTCAAGGTCGCGAGGCCGTCCTTCGGCATCATCACGCCGTGCTTTTTATAATAATCCGATCCCCAATCGAAATGGGTGAAATGCAGAGACAAATCCCCCATACGCTGCTGCAGACTTGTCAGCACCGCCACGCCGGCGGAGATCACTTCCGGTCCAATGCCGTCGGCAGGAATTGCGGCGATATTATAATGGCGCATGAAGACGTTCCTAACATTAAAAGCAGTGGCAAAAAAACAAAAGCAAGCGCTACTTTTTGTGAACAAAAAGCAGCAAAAAAACTTTGTTATTTTGAGCCCATGCAGTGTCAGCGCCACGGGCCCAATTTAACAAAAGTTTTTGCGCCGCTTCTTTCAAAAAGCGGCCACTTTCTTCCCTCACGCTGCCTCACGGGAAAAACGATTCAAAATCTCCTCAAACGGCATCCCGGCTGGCAAAGCGCCAAAATGCCGTCCGCCGCCGGCCAGCCTTGTTTGCACGAATGCTTCCGCGAGCGGCCCTGGCGCGTAACGGCACAGCAACGCCGCAGCGAAGGCCAACGCAAGGGTTTCCGTCAACGCGCGCGCCGTCTCTTCGGTTGCCGCCGGTCTGTGCCGCAACCACGCATCGATCCGCGGATGCACGCCGGCCAGCTCCTGTCGCAGCAGAGCGTCAGCCTCTGGCATCCGCTGCAGCGCCCGCAGCACATCAAGGCAAATGACATTCCCGGAACCTTCCCACAGGCCGTTCAGCGGCGCGTCACGATACAGCCGCGCCAGCACGTGCTCTTCGATATAGCCATTGCCGCCGAGGCACTCCAGCGCCTCCGCCGCCACCGAGGGGGCGCGTTTGCAGACCCAGTATTTTGCAACCGGCGCGAGAATCCGGTTTAAGCGTCGTTCTTTTTCATCGCGCGCGCTGGCATCCAGAGCCGCAGCGGCACGCATCGAGAGCCACAACGCTGCCTCTGATTCCAGCACCAGGTCCGCGAGCACGTTGCGCATCAAAGGCAGCTCGACCAGCCGCCGTTGGAACGCCCGGCGATGGCGGGCATGATGCATCGCCTCGGCCACCGCCTGGCGGATCAATCCCGCCGAGGCCACCGCGCATTCAATGCGTGTCAAATGCGCCATCTCCAGCAGCGTCGCGATGCCCTTGCCCTCCTCGCCGACGAGCCTGGCTTCCAGGCCTCGGAACTCCACCTCTGCCGCGGCGTTAGAGCGGTTGCCGCATTTCTCCTTCAGTCTTTGCAATTGCAGGAAATTGCGGCTGCCATCGTCGCGCCAACCTTGGGCCAGAAAGCAGGAAATGCCGCTTGGCGTCCGGGCCAGAGTGAGAAACAGATCACTCGTTGGCACGGAGAAGAACCATTTGTGCCCGGTCAGACGGTAGCCTCCCGCCCCGGCCTCAGCCACCGTCTCTGTCTGTCGCAAATCCGAGCCGCTTTGCTTCTCGGTCATCGCCATGGCGACGCCGAGCGCCTGTTTCTGCGCCGGCGGCAGCGGGCGCGGATCATAATGCGGCGAGAGAATTTTTGTTTCATATTCCGCCAGAATGTCCGGCGCGTGCCGCAAGGCCGCGCGCGAGGCGAAGGTCATCACCGCCGGACACCCTACGCCGGACTCGCCCTGCGCCCAAAGATACGCCAAAGCGGCCCGCGCCACATGCGCGCCCTGGCGCGTCTCGGTCCAGCCCAGTGCATGCAGCCCGGCACGGCGTACCATGCCCATCAATTCGTGCCAGGCCGGATGAAACTGAACCCAATCGATACGGCTGCCGAAACGGTCATGCGTCTGCAATTCTGGCGTAAAGCGGTTGGCATCCCGCGCCAGCGCCTGCACATGCGCCGACCCTACCAGGGTGCCCGCCTCATGCAGCCGCTCCTGCGCCCACCCGGCGCCAAAAACCCGAACCGCGGCGCCTAAGGCCGGGTCCGTCGTAAACGCATTGAACCCCACCCGCTCGGGCGGCTGATTGCGCACCTCATGAGTCGCGTATCCGAAATATGTCACGTTACCGGACATCGGCGTTTCCTTTATGGAGAAACGTTAAAGCGCGAATGAAGTGGCCTGGCAATCCGATGGATATCATTCGCTTTTGCCATAGGTTCATTATGTTGAACGGTCGGCCGCCAGCTTTTCGCGCTGTGCGCGGCGTCTCGCCGATGATGCGAAAGCGGCTTGGCCGCTTGACTCTAAAAGATCTCCGCTTTATCGGACTGTTACATAAATCACGTCCTCATCATAGAAAACATTGCTAATTACCTGTCGCCATCCGGCGGCAAAGCTTCAAATGACAGGTTGCCGTGCACAGCGGCAGCGCCTCCCTAACATGCCGTTTTGTCAAAAAAAATAACGATCCAGGAGTAACAACGTTGGCAAATATGAAGCAGTCCCGCCGCGGCGGTCGTGTCGAAATTCTCTCCGGCGTCGCCGCCCTGGCGATCGCGGTGGGGCTCGCCGGCGCCGCGCCGGCCCACGCGCAGGATGCGTCCGGCACAACGCCGACCATCAAGAATTATACTCAGGCGCATGCCGACAACAGCAGCTGGATCCTGACCGGCAAAGGTTACGACAATAACCGTTACGTTGCCGACACCACGATCACGCCCGACAATGTCAAAAGCCTGAAGCCGGCCTGGACATTCAAGATCGATGATAACGGGCCGATCGAAGCCACGCCGATGGTCTGGAACGGTACCATCTTCATCACTTCCGCGCATGACCATGTCTATGCGGTCGATGTGAAGACCGGGAAACTGAAATGGGAATTCCAGGACAACCCGCATGTCATCGCCTTCGCCGCCAATCGCGGCGTCGCCTTGCTCGACGGCAAGGTTTATATCGGCACACTGGACGGACATCTGGTCGCGCTTGATGCCGAGACCGGTAAGACCGTGTTCGATGTGCTCGCCGTGGCGGACCCCACGAATTCGTTCTACACTGCGGTGCCGATGCCGTACCACAATCCGACCACCGGCAAGGATGAGCTGCTGCTTGGCGTCTCCAACGGCGACTGGGGCGGCGTCGGCAATATCTCCGCCTTCGATCCGGAAACCGGCAAGCGCCTCTGGCAGTTCGACACGGTGCCGGGCGTCGGCCAGAAGGGCCACAACACCTGGTCCGGCGATTCCTGGAAACAAGGCGGTGCGGCGGTATGGACGCAGATGGCCCTCGATCCGAAGACCGGCATCCTCTACGCGAATGGCGGCAACCCGCAGCCGGATTTCAACGGCCCGGCGCGCCTCGGTTCCAACCTTTATTCCGACTCATTAATCGCGTTGGATATTTCCGGCGCCAAACCCAAGCTCGCGTGGTATCACCAATTCATCGCGCATGACACGCATGACTGGGACCCGGTGATGCCCCCGCTGCTGTTCACCGGGAAGGTGCATGGCCAGAGCATGAATCTGGTGGCCGATGGTGACAAGGCGGGCAATTTCTGGCTGCTGAACTCGCAGACCGGCCAGCTCGTGAACCATCTGCAAATCAGCATGCAATACAACCAAAACTCCGAACCTTCACTGAAAGGCAACTACGCCTGCCCGAACACCAATGGCGGCGTCGAGTTCAATGGCGGCAGCTACGATCCGCAGACGAACCTCCTCTATTTGCCCAGCAGCAATGAATGCGGTTTCTGGCGCGCGACCAAGCAGGTCGTCTACATTGCCGGCCAGTTCTATCTCGGCGGCGCGTTTCCCACCTTCGTCGGCCCGAACACTGGACAGATGAACGCGATCGATATCGACACCGGTGTGTTCGCCTGGCGCGACCATGACAAGCTGCCGATGGCGGGCGGGGCGCTGAGCACGGGCAGCGGCCTGGTCTTCACCGGGCTGCTGAACAATGATTTCGTGGCGTATGACGCGAAATCCGGCGACAAGCTGTGGACCTACAACACCGGCTCGCCGATTATCGCCCCGCCGATTCTGTTCAACCAGGACGGCACTGACTACGTGGCGGTGGCCTCCGGCCCGGCCGGCAACCAGCAAGTGCCGGAAATTCCCACCACCAATGCCGGCACCATGCTGACATTGTTTGCCGTTTCACACTAACAGCAAGGACCACCATGATGCGACTGAACGCGGAGATGCGGGCGCCCCGCCCTAGCCTTCACGCGCTCCTCACCGCGATCGGGATCGCCGCCGCCACTGCGGCGGTGATTCCCGCACCGGCACGGGCCGCGACACCTGGCAGCTATGAAGCCGACCACGCCCAGGCGGTCGCGGCTCTTGCCGACATCCAAGCCGCCATCACCACGATCATGCACGCGGAAGACGCCGCCACCGCCGGCCCGGCAGCGTACAAGACCGCTTCGTCCAGCGCGATCAACGCCCTGGTCGGCAGCCAGGATTCCTCCTTCAGCACCCAGGCGGCCAATCCGGGCGACGAGGTCGGCGCGATCGGCCACGTGAACCAGTTGCTGGACCGCGCCAGCAGCCCGCCCTGGGTGCCCGAGCTGCACGGCGTTCTGGTCAACGCCCAGGCGGCTGTCAGCGCGCTGCAAGACGCCAACAACGCGCATGATCTCGACTCGTATGAGCTCTCGGCTTCGCGGGCGCTGACCGATCTCGAGGTCGCCAAAGGCCGCGCCAGCGAGTATGATTCACTGGGCGGCATCTCCGGCGCGCTCGCCAACACCGCCCTCGCCGTCACCGACGGGGCCGCCGTCGAGAATGGCTGCATGGCGCCGCGGCATGCTGGGTTCGGCCTGTATCAGGGCTATCTGTCCTACCGCGCGGTGCCGCTCTCCAGCATTGGCGGGGCCGGCATCGACAATCCAGGCGGCGCGAAAATCCGTCTGCATAATGGCATGTTGGTGTTCTACACTGCGGCGGCGCCGCAAGTGGTGCAGATGTGCGGCGCCACGCATGCCGAGGCACAGCAGACCATGCCGGAGACCGCCTTGTCCCCCACCCATGTTTCCCCGGCCGTCTTCACCAGTTCCGGCCCGTCACCGCTGCTGATCGAAGCCGCGGACACGTCCGGCGGCAATGCCCCTGCCCTCTACACGGCGGCGCAGGCCAGCGCGGGTGCGCAAGTCTATGCCCAGGACTGCGCCAGCTGCCACGGCGCAAACCTGCAAGGCGTTGCCGCCCCGGCCCTCGCCGGCAAGGATTTCCAAAAGACCGCCATCAGCGACAAATACAGCGTGTCGATCATCCGCACGATCGCGACGCAGAACATGCCACTCAGCAATCCGGGCTCGCTGTCGGACACGCAATACGCCGATGTGCTGGCCTATCTGCTCGCCGCCAATTGCTACCCGGCCGGCACCAAGCCGTTCCCCACGCAGGATGAGCCGGCTTTGCAAGTGATCATGGGGCCGCCAAGCCCCCCCAGCGGCACGGCTGACGCCAACGGTGTGTGCGCCGTCCACTAAAGCCGGATGATTCTAGGTCGAATCTCGTAGCGATCCGCTCTAAAATCTGAATCCGCCTCTAGATAAAATAAGTTAGAGCGCGATGACCTTAAATCATCGCGCTCTAAGGCACGAACACCACGCACATCGGGGGGCGGCATCGGCGCGATGCCGCCCCCCGATTCGTCCATAGGGGCTGAGCGCGGCCGGATCGCGGGCATCGCGCACGGTGGGGGTCGCTTTCAGCGCCGCCTGCCCCCGCCTCCTCTGCCACCTCCTCCTCTGGCCCCGCCGCCCCTGGCGCCGCTTCTCTGCATGGCGCGGCTTTGCGCGCCGCGCTGTTGGAACTGCCCGGCCCGCGCGCCGTCATTCATGCCGCCGAACGCGCCCGTTGCGCCGGTACGCTGGGCTGGCCGCTGCTGCACGCGTTGCCCCCCCGTGCCGCCGCCGCGGTTCGCCGTGCCGCTCCGCGTCCCGCTCATCCCCCCACTCGCCGGCCGGTTCTGCCCTGTCCTGGCGCCCCCCGCATTCGGCCGGCTGCCATTGGCAACACCGCCCCCATTTTGCGCGCCGCCGGGCCGGGTCTGCCGCGTCCCCGCGCCCGTGCCGATATTCGGCCGGTTCACCGCGCCGCTGGGCACGGAGACGCGCGGGCGCCCCACGGCGTTCGTCGGCAAGCCCTGGATCCGCGCCGGCGCCTTCACCGGCCCGCCGGGCGGGCGCACGGCACGGCCACTCCCGGCGCCCGATGGGGCGCGCCAACTGGTGCCGCTGAAATTGCCCCGATTGACGTTGTTTCGGGTAATGTTGTTGTAGCGCGTGGTGTTGACGTTGATGCTGCCACCGCCACAGCAACCGCCATGGCCCCAACCCGCGCCTGCCCAGCCCCAAAGCGACCCGACGACTGCGACGCCGGCCGCAAAGGCGATCCCGCTCGCCAGCGCAGCGCCGGGGTAATAGGCGGGCGGCGGGTAATACACGGGCGGATACGCGGGATACGGCCACGCGCCATAGACCACCGCGGGGTTATAGGCCGGCACATAAACCACCTGCGGGTCGGCCGGCTGGATCACGATGGCGGGGTCGGGCGTCGGCTGCCCCTGATCGTCGACCGTCGCCTGGGTTGAAACAACCTGCTGCGCGGTCGTTTCCAAATGGCCGGCCTGCTGCGCCTGCCGGCGCAGACGCTGCACGGAATCGAGCACATCCTCCTGCTGCGTCGCCATCGCGTAACCGACCTGCTGCGTCCAATCGAGATGCTGGTTGAGCTGCTCCAGCACCTGCGGGAATGGCACCAGCGACTTCACGCTCGGGTCCCAGGGCAGCGGCGCGAGGGCCTGCGCCAGCGCATCGCCTTTCAGCGCCTTGTTGCCATCGCTCTCCAGCCAGCGCGCGGCGTCGACGATCTGCAGCGGATAGGTCGCCGCCATCAGCGTCTGCACGAGCAGATCGTCCGGATACAACGCGATCGGCGCCAGCATGGCGTCGAGCTGCTCGGGGCTGAATTTCGTCGCACCCTGCGCCGCCGAGCCGGCGGCCGCGCCCGGTACCGGTCCCGGCGCGGTCTCCGCGCCCCACGTGCCTTCGGGCGGCATCACCAGCAACAGCGAGAGAAGGGCGGCCAGGATCGGCCGCGCCGCGCCGCTGATCCAGGGCGCACCGCCTGCGCCCGCCGCGCGCGGCCGCGACCAGAGCCGGCCCAGAAAGCCGCCGGGCGGCGAACCAGATGGCAGCCCGGAACGCGCGGTCTTGCCCATCTTCTACGCTCCTTTTTCCCAGCCATCACAAAGATGATGGCATCGGACTACGGGCCGACGAGATCGACCCGCGTCCAGCTCAAATCGGGATTGAACAATGTTATCGCCCGCACCCGCGCCGCCGTGGCCGGCCCGAGATCCTTCTGGAACACCACGTCGTCCTGGTTGACCTCGAAGGTCATGATGCCGGAGGCGCCATAAATCGCCGGCCAGGCGATCAAGGCGAAACCCCGGGTCATGCGGCCATCGACCACATAGTTCAGCGCGCCGCCGGGCGCGCTGTCGCCCTGCCCGGTGAGGATGTCGAAATAATAGCCTTGATAGGGCAGCTTCTTGCCGCCTCTGTCCGCGCCGGGATAGCCCTCTTCCACCGCCTGTTCGACGAGCGGCTCCAGCGGGCTCTCGGGCGCGCCGGCGACGGCGGGCCAATAAAGCCCGTCATGCTGCCCCGGCCTACTGACGAGGCGCTGCGCATACATCCCCGCGCCTTGTGTGCGCATCATCGTGAAATACAATTTTTGTGCGTCGACATAGGCCAGCGCCGTCCGGATCGCGGCGATCTCGTTGCGCCCGATGCGGCGATCGATCAGATCCTGCACGCCTTGCAGACTATCGAAATGCCACTGCCCGCCCTCCTTCACGATCGGGATCGGCAACGGCCAGTCATTCGCGCCGACGGTCAGCACCATGCGGCCGCCGGCCCCTTGCGTGAGCGCGTGCTTGGCATCATAGGCGGCGACGAATTTTTCCCGCGCCTGCTCGTCGGCCACCGGATCGCCGGAGTATAGCAGCGCAACGCTATTGGGGCCGAGCACGTCGTGCATCTCTGCCACATTGCCGGCCCGCGCGGCCGCGACAAGGCCGGCGGCGGCTTCGTCCGGCGTCGCGAAAGCTGTGGCTTGTGTCGGCGTCGCGGTGGGCATGGCTTGCGCCGGCGTCGCCGTTTGCGCCGGGGGCTGCGCCCATGCCGTCCCAACGGCCCCTCCCCCCAGCACAACCAGCAGAGCCCAACCGACGAGCCGGCGCAGCATCATGTTTCCCTCCGCCATTCCACGAAAATCGTTCAAGCGGCCCGTGGCCGTGGGCATCAGGCTCACGCGGAATTTCGCTACCGATCCAGAACAATAATGTTCGTGCCGCCGCGAACCACGCATTGTTGCCCATCATCCCACGATATGCAGGCCGCCGTCGACATAAATGATCTGACCCGTGATCAGCTTGGCGCCGTCGCCCGCGAGCGCCGCGGTCGCGATGCCGACATCGTCAATCGTCACCAGTTCGCCGGCCGGCGCGCGTGTTGCGGCATCGGCCAGCATGTCGTCAAAGGCCGTGATCCCCGAGGCCGCGCGTGTCCGCAAAGGTCCCGGGGAAATCACGTAAACCCGGATCCGGCTGGGTGCGAGTTCAGCGGCCAGATATTTCGCCGATGCCTCAAGCGCCGCTTTCACCGGGCCCATCAGGTTGTAATGCTCCACCACACGATGTGCGCCGTAGAAGCTCATCGTGAACAGCGCGCCGCCTTGTGTCATCAGCGGCTTGGCAAGATACGCCATCCTGATGAAGGAATGACACGAGATGTCCATCGCCTGCGCAAACCCCTTCCGCGAACAGGCCAGCAACGGACTATGCAAATCCTCTTTCGGCGCGAAGGCGATCGAATGCAGCAAAAAATCCAGGCGCCCCCATTTCCCGGCGATGGCGGTGAACACGCTCTCCAACGCGCCCTCGACCTCGACATCCAGCGGCAGCACCAGCGCCGCATCCAATGCCTGCGCCAGCGGCTCCACATGCGGCCGCGCCTTGTCGTTGAGGTATGTCACGGCGATCTCCGCGCCCAGGCGCCGAAACGCTTTGGCACAGCCATAGGCGATCGATTGATCATTCGCGATGCCCGTAATCAGCCCCTTCTTGCCGGCTAAAATGTGCCCCCCCGCCGCCGGTTCGCTGCTCGTTGCCATAGGTTCTGCCCTTCCGTTCACACTCAGTGTGCGTGGCCCGGGCGCGCCGCCCGGAGGAACTCCGCCGTGTACCCGGCAATCGCGGCTTCCTCGTCGGTCGGAACGACCCAGACCGACACGCGAGACTCCGCGCGGCTGATGCGCGGGCCATCGGCTTCATTGGCCGCATCGTCCAGCTCTATGCCAAGCCACGCCAATCTGCCGCAGACCTGCCTGCGGATTTTTCTCGACTTCTCGCCGATGCCCGCTGTGAAAACGATGGCGTCAATTCCGACCATCGCGCCGGCAAGCGAAGCGATCTGCCGGCAGACATGGTAAACATAATAGTCCAGCGCCAATTTTGCAGACGGCGCGGCACTCGCCTCTAAATCGCGCATGTCGCTGCTCACACCGGACAAACCGAGCAGGCCGCATTGCGTGTAAAGCAGCGTCTCCACCGCGGCGATCGACATCCCCTTGTCACGCAGCAGATAGATCAGCACACCCGGGTCCAGCGCCCCGCACCGCGTGCCCATCGGTAAGCCGTCCAATGAGCTGAAAGCCATCGTCGTATCGACGCTGCGCCCGCCTTCGATGCCGCACAGGCTGGCGCCATTGCCGAGATGGGCCACAACCACTTTGCGCGCCGCGATCTCAGGCGCGACCACCGGCAGAAGCCGTGCGATATAATCATAGGACAAACCGTGGAATCCGTACCGCCGGACCCCTTCCCGATAGAGTCCCTCCGGCAGCGCGAAGCGATCCGCAATCTCGGAATGGCGGCGATGAAAGGCGGTGTCGAAGCACGCCACTTGCGGCAGCTCCGGCCGCCGTGCGCGCAGCGCGCGAATGCCGGCGATATTGGCCGGCTGATGCAGCGGGGCGAGCGGCGCCAGACGGTCGAGTTCACTCAGGACTTCATCATCGATCAGAACCGGATCGACAAAGCGCACGCCCCCATGGGCCACGCGATGCCCGGCCGCGACCAACACTCCGTGATCCCCGCTGCTTTGCAGCCACGCCGAGAGCACGCCGATGGCCTGGTCATGATCCTTCACCTGCCCCGCCTCATAGGATCTGTCGACCAGCACCCCGCCCGACGCATTCATCGCCACCAGCCGGGGACGCACGCCGAGGCCTTCGAGTCGCCCTTTCAGCACCCTGTCGCCAACCGCGCCGTCGGCCTCGGAGAACACGCCGAATTTGAGACTTGACGACCCGGCGTTGAGCACGAGGAGGAGATTACCCATTTTAACGCTCCGTCAGCGTGCTGGGCTGCGTGGCATGCACGTAAAGAACCGCCACCGCCGAAGAGGCCAGCCGCGTGCGGATCGAATCCGCCCGGCTCGTGAGAATCACGGGAACTTTGGCGCCGACCACAATCCCGGCGCCGTCGGCGCCGCTCACGACGCTCATATATTTGTAGATGATGTTCCCCGCCTCCAAATCCGGAACGACGAGGATATCCGCCCGCCCGGCAACCGCGGAGGAAAGACCTTTGATATTCGCGGCCTCTTCGCTCATCGCATTGTCCAATGCCAAGGGGCCGTCGATGATGGCATCGGCGATCTGGCCGCGATCGGCCATCTTGCTCAAGGCTGCGGCATCCAAAGTCGACATGATTTTCGGGTTGACGGTCTCGACCGCCGACAGCACGGCGACACGCGGCTTCCTGAGGCCAAAGGCATGCGCGAGATCGACGGCGTTGCGGATGATGTCGATCTTATCTTCCAATGTCGGGTAGATATTGATCGCCGCATCGGTGATGATCAATGGCTTCTCGTAATGCGGTATATCCATGATGAAGCAATGGCTGATGCGCCGGGCCGTCCTGAGTCCACTGTCCTTCCTGACGATCTCCGCGAGAATTTCGTCGGTGTGCAGGCTCCCTTTCATCAGGAGCTTCGCCTTGCCGGATTTCACCAGAGCAACCGCGGTTTCCGCCGCCGCCTGGCTATGCGGTGCAGCGACCAGTTCGCATTTGGCGAGATCGATCTCCGACTGGCTGGCCAGGGCCCTGATCCTCGCCTCCGGCCCCACCAGGATCGGCAGGATCAAACCCGCGCTCGCGGCCTCGACAGCCGCCACAAGAGACGCTTCGCTGCAGGGATAGACAACCGCGGTCGGCGCCGGCGCGAGGCCCTGGCAACGGGCCATAAGCTGCTCGTATCTCTCCCGCCGGGGCGGCGAAAACTCATTCCGCGCCCCTGTGCGCAGGGCGGGCGTTTCCGCCGGCGCAATCACCTCGGCGACGCCCATCATCACTGTGGACTCCGCACCATCGACGCACACACAGTCCAGGACCACAGCTCTCGTCGCCGCATCCTTCTCGCGCACCGTCACCGTCGTCGTCAGCGCGTCGCCAATCGCGATCTGTCGGAGGAACTGCAACGATTGCGCGACATACACGGTGCCCGGCCCGGGCAACCTTGTTCCCAATATGGCGGAAACGAGCACACCCCCAAGCATATTGCGAATGGCCAATGTGCCGGGCAACCCAAGATCGGCAGGGTTGAGATCGCCGAAAAGCACGGAGAATTGCGCGATATCTTCATATCTGATCGTGCGCGTCAAACTCGCCGAATCACCGACTGCGATTTCGTCAAAAGTGCGCGTGGTTGCCGCGCCGTTCGTTTTCATCGCCATCACCTCAATGAAAGCCACTCACCTTCTAACGCCGGCGGCGTTTCTCGACCCTCCGTTACCGGTCATTCCAGCGTTCGCACCGCGCCGGTCTCCGCGGCGGGTGGGGGCTCCGACAATTCGAACAATGCCTCCACCCGCGCCAGACGCCGCTTCGCCTCGCCGCTTAAATCACCGCGCGCCAGGGAGATGCGGCGAATTAGCTCGAACGCCGTTTTGCGCGCATCGACGTCGCGTGGCAGCAATGTCGGCAGCGCGGACATCGCACGCTCCTCGTCGGCGCGCAGGAGCGCTAATTGTTCCCGCACCATCTCCTTAAATGCCGCCAGGGGACTACGCTCTGGCTCCGGCGTGTTCGCCCGGACCTGCCGCAGGATTGCAAAGCCGCGTTCATCAAATGACGGCACCTCACGGCCCAAGCCGATATAAACGAGCGCGCGGATACCCGCCTCGCGCACCCCGCCTTTGTAGAAACGCGCCTCGCGTTCCGCCACCGCGCCGGCGAGATGCTCTTGACGTGCCAGGGCACCTGCTACATGATGGCCCACCTCCGACGCATTTGCCCGCATCCCCAACCAGGCCTGCAACGGTACCGCGCCGTAAACCGACAGAAACCAGCCCTCGATGCACGAGTCCCTGACATTGCGGTAGAAATCGAGAGCTTTCACCATGTGGTCCGACACCGCGCTCTCGCCTTGCGAAAACATATTTGCACCGATGCGAACCCTGTTGGCCGTGACATCTTCTGCCATCATGGCGAGCGGCCACAGCAGCGGATTGCGGTCTGAAAACATCTCATAGCGTAGGCGATAAGGGTGCATCTGCCGCAGCCATTCCGCGGTATATTCATTGCTGAATGCCCGCACGAAGGGGCTGACATAGGTTTTATACACGCCTTGTGTCACGTCAGAGACCCGCGCGACCGTGGCAAAACGCAGATCATCCTCCGCGTTGTTCACGCCCAGCGCGCGGATATCCGCCAGGCCGCGCGGCTCGAAACGGACGACATACTTCCCGGAAACCAGCTCCTGGCTTGGCGTGTCCGCGGTCTTCTCTTCAAAGACCACTTCATACAGGCCTGGCGGCAATATATCGATCAGGTCCATGGCCTGCTGCAGTTCCTGATGCTCTTTCGTCGCGACCTTAGCCGACACAAAAATACCGAGATGCCCAATGGTCAGATGCAGCGCATAAACGATGGTTTGCCCGGCAGCGACCAAATCGGCATCATGGTCGTAAAGATCCAGGATCCAATCCAGCGCCTGTTGCGGCGGCGTGATATTGTCGCCGAACGAGCAAAACACGATAATTGGTGATTTGATGTTACGCAGATCCACCGCGGTGCCCTCCGCGGTCCGAATGCCGGCGCAAGAGAGCCGGTTACCGACGAACAGCTCATCGGCAATGCTCTGCATCTCGCCTTCCGTCAGCAGTACCGGGCTTCCCCACCAGGTTTCAAACTCCAGGAAACGCGGCCCTTCCGTATCCGCTTTGGCGTAGACATTGTAAGGCTTTTTCCAATAAGTGTTCGCCGGATCGAGCGCCTCGAAATTCCTGACCAGATTGGCGCCGTCGAACAGGCCGTGTCCCAGATCTCCGACGAGAGACGTGCTCCATGTTCCGCCGAGCAACCCTCCCAGATACCGCAACGGGTTTTTCCCGCGGACGCCGGCCCAATAAGAGAGCGGCGAACCTGCGAGCATCAAGGGTCCGACGAGATCCGGATTCATGGCGGCCATCATGGCAATTTGCCAGCCGGCCTGACAATTGCCGATCAGCAAGGGTTTGCCATCCGCCTCCGGGTGCAGCGCCACCACCTTACGAACGAACGCCGCCTCGGCACGGCATACATCCTCGACCGTTTGGCCGCGCACGGGCTCCGGGAGGAAACCCACAAAATAACACGGATGACCGGCCGCCAGCGCCACCCCGATTTCGCTGTCGGACTTCATGCCCCCAATGCCCGGCCCGTGCCCCGCGCGCGGATCGAATACGACGACAGGACGCATGCGTGGATCGCTTTTTTGCATCCCATCAGGCGCCAACATGCGAAGCAGACCGTAATTGACGGGACGCTCCAGCTCAAGGCCGTTCATCACAAGTTCAAACCCGTAATGCAGAACGTGGGGCGCCCGTCGTGCATTATGCTCGAAATAACTATTGCCGCGCCGCCGCAGAATATCCAGGAACAAAATGGAGCGTTGCCACGAATCCAGGCTATAGGCCAATGCTTGCGCGGCAATTTCGGCAGGGAACATCGCCATGGTCCAGGCCGATTCGATCCACGCTATCTTGTTCGCCGGCTCGCCCGTCGATTCCGGCGCCCCAACGGAAAGTGACGGGAGCGGTTGCGTGGCTGGCGCGTGCAAAGGACGGTCCGCAAGCGTCATTCCATAATTTCCTTACTATCCCGTGGTTTCCTTGGTTTCCCGAAATGCCCGCAGACCGGGACCATCCCTGCTTCCCGCTTCGGCATTCCGAGGAAAACGAGAGGTCGAGGAGGGTCAGCATTATCGTCACCACACCCGCTTGACCATCCGGCACAATACCGAGCGCCCCTGAAAATTGGCCTTAGAAAAAAGCGGGATTCGCGTAAATCAACGGCCGCTTCCCCGCATTCTCTCTGCCACATCTCAGGGGTCAGCCGGATGTTCGTGCCATCGGCCGGCCGCTTAAAATCCGGTCAGGGCGAGACATTCCATGAACGGATGTTCCGGATGACCAGGCGACGTATTGTCATTTTCGCGGTAATCGCCGTCGCCGTTATCGGCGGCGGCGGCTATTATTACTATAGAGTACTGCAATCCCGGCTTCCCCCCGGCATTGCGTTCGGCAACGGCAGAATCGAAGGCGACGAGATCGCGATCTCGACGAAATACGCCGGCCGCATTGCGGAAATCGATTTCAAAGAAGGCGATCTTGTCCAAAAAGGGCAGGTTCTCGCGCGCATGGACACGAGCGAGCTGGCCGCGTCCGAGCGCGCGGCGGCGGCCTTGGCGGAGCAACGCCAAAAAGATGTGGAGGCCAGCCGCGCAACCATTCAGGTCCGCCAGGCCGAGCTCGATCTCGCGAATAGCGAACTGGCGCGTGGCAAGATCCTGGTTGCGAAAGACGCGATCAGTCGCCAACGTGTCGAGCAGCTCACAGCCGCGCAAATTTCCGCTACCGAGCGCCTCGCCGCGGCAAAATCCGCCACCGCTGCCGCGGAGGCCGCCGTCGTCGCGGCGAAATCCGAGCAGGAACGCCTGCAACATATGATCGACGATTCGACGCTCATTGCACCGAAATTGGGCCGTATGCTGTTTCGCCCGGCCAATATCGGTGAAACCCTTCCGGCGGGCGGGCAAGTCGGAACGCTGGTGGATCTCAGCGACATCTACATGACGTTCTTTTTGCCCAGCACGCAAGCCGCCAGGCTGGCTCTGGGCGCCCCCGGCCGCATCGTGGTGGACGCGATGCCCGGCCGCCCCATTCCGGGCTATGTCTCGTTCGTGTCGCCACGCGGCCAGTTCACGCCCAAGCAAGTTGAAACTCAGACCGAACGGGAACGCATGATGTTCCGCGTCAAGCTCAGCGTCCCCGAACCTTTGGTCATGAAATACATCAACCAGATCAAAGTCGGCGTCACCGGCGTGGCCTATGTAAAGCTCGATTCAAACGTAAAATGGCCGCATTGGCTGGAATCCGATCTCACGGCAGAGGCCGCCACCGAATGACCCCGCCGTCATCTTCTGCCGCGATCGAGATTCAGGCCATCCGACATGTGTATGCGAACATCATGGCGGTGGATGATGTCAGCCTGACCGTTTCCTCCGGCTCCACCGTGGCGCTGATCGGGCCGGATGGTGTCGGCAAATCCACCCTCATGGCCTTGATCGCCGGCGTGAAGAAAATCCAGCATGGAAAGCTCGTGGCGCTCGACGCCGACATGACCGATCCGCGCCAAAGGCGGAATGTGATGCCGCGCATTGCCTACATGCCGCAGGGGCTTGGAAAAAACCTCTATACTGCCTTGACCGTTCGGGAAAACGTCGATTTTTTCGGACGCCTGTTCGGCCAGGATCGTGCGGAGCGCGAGTCCAGGATCGCCAAGCTGCTCGGCGCCATCGGACTCGCCCAATTTGCCAGCCGCTTCATGGGAAAATTGTCCGGCGGCATGAAACAGAAGCTCGGCCTGTGCTGCGCGCTGGTCCACGATCCGGATCTTCTCCTCCTGGATGAACCAACGACGGGTGTCGACCCGCTGTCACGCCGCCAGTTCTGGGAGCTCGTCGGTGGAATCATGGCCGCCCGCCCGGGCCTTACGGTCGTGGTCGCCACGTCGGACATGGATGAAGCCGATCGGTTCGAGCGTGTGGTCATGATGGATGGCGGCAAAATTCTCGCGGACGGCGCACCTTCCGAACTCAAAGCCAAAACCGGCACCGACACGCTGGAGCGCGCGTTCATTGCTTTGCTTCCGACAGAGCGCACCGAAGCGTTGCGGCAGGCCGTAGCGGCGGTGGAACCCATTCCCGCCGACGCACCGGTGGCGATTGAGGCGCATGAGCTGACGCGCCGGTTCGGTACATTCACGGCCGTCGACAAAGTGTCATTCTCGATTCGCCAGGGAGAAATCTTCGGCTTCCTCGGCTCCAATGGCTGCGGCAAAAGCACGACGATGAAAATGCTGACCGGCCTGCTGCCATCAAGTTCAGGAGAAGCGCTGCTGTTCGGGCAGAAGCTTGAGGCGAAAGACATCGAAACAAGGCGGCGCATCGGTTACATGTCCCAGGCTTTTTCCCTGTACAGTGAACTTACGGTCCGACAAAATCTCCATTTGCACGCCGAGATTTTCGATATACGCGGCGCCCGCGGCGCCAAGCGCCTGGACACCGTCACACGACAATTCGGATTGCTGCCCCATCTGGACGAGTTGCCGGATGCCCTGCCGCTCGGCGTTCGGCAACGGCTCTCACTGGCCGTCGCGGTTCTGCACGAGCCGCAAATCCTCATCCTCGACGAGCCGACCTCGGGGGTCGATCCGGTCGCGCGGGACATGTTCTGGAAGCAACTGATTACGCTCTCCAGGGATCAGCACGTAACCATCTTTGTCACAACGCATTTCATGTCCGAGGCCTTACGATGCGACCGCATCTCATTCATGCATGCCGGTCGTGTGATCGCCTGTGACACGCCGGAAAAGCTTCAGCAGGAGCAGAACGCAACCACGCTGGAAGATGCCTTCATCGCCTATATGCAAAAAGGCGGGGCGCAAGAAACGCTTCCCTCAGCGTCCTCCGCCTTTCAGGCGGCAGAGGACACCGCGTCGCGCCATTATCCGGTTTTCTCTCCCAAACGCATTCTCGCCTATGGCTGGCGTGAAGCCGTGGAACTCGCGCGCGACCCGATCCGTCTGACGATCGCGCTTGCGGGTACGCTGATCCTCATGCTGGTCTTCGGCTTCGGCATCACGTTGGATGTGGACCGCGTCAAATACGCCGTGCTGGATTTCGACCAGACACCGGAGAGCCGGCTGTATATAGACGGGTATGCCGGCTCGTCCTATTTCATCCAGCGGCCGCCACTCCACAGCCAAGCCGACCTCGACCGCGCGCTCCGCGCGCACGCCATAACGTTCGCCGTGGAGATACCGCCAAATTTCTCACGCAATATTCGACAGTCCCATCCGGTCGACGTCGCCGCGACCGTTGACGGATCCAACGTGTTTTTTGCGCTCACGATCATATCCTACATCACCCGGCTGAACGAGCAATTCCTGCAGGACCTCTCCGGCTATGGCGGCAGCCACCATTCACCGGCGGTCGATGTGGCAACCCGATTCCGCTATAATCAGGCCTTCCGCAGCGTCGATGCGATGGTGCCATCGACCATCGCGCTGCTGCTCATCTTCGTACCCTCCATTCTCACGGCCTTGTCCGTAGTTCGCGAAAAGGAGCTCGGCACCATTACCAATTTATACGGGACACCCGTTACAAAAATCGAATTTCTTTTGGGAAAACAGATCCCCTACGTCATTCTCGCGCTGGTCAATTTCCTCGTCATGGTCCTCATGGCGGTGACGATCTTCGCCGTTCCCCTGAAAGGGAGCCTGCTGGGGATTATGGTCGGCGCCATTGTCTATGTATTCTCCACCACCGCAATCGGCCTCCTTTCATCCTGCATAACCACGACACAAATGGCCGCCGTATTCGGAACCGCCATCGCGACGATGCTGCCGGCCACACAATTTTCCGGAATGCTCCAGCCAGTCTCCACGCTCAAAGGCACTGGCTACGTGATCGGCACGATATTTCCGACCACCTATTTCATGAAAGTCAGCGTCGGGGCGTTCACGAAATCCCTGTCATTCATCGATGTCCTGCCGTTCATTTTCTGGATGGCGGTGATCTGGCCGGTCCTTCTGATTCTGGCGATGGCCCTTCTTCCAAAACAGGAGAAATAGCGTTGTCGCGCATTCGGAACATCCTGCAACTGACATGGAAGGAGATGATCAGCCTTCGGCGCGACACATTCATGGTCATTTTCGTGATTTACTCATTTACGTTCGCCGTCTACAGCCAAGCCACCGGCATATCGCAGGAACTGGCCGATGCGTCCATCGCGGTGGTCGACGAGGACCACTCCGCCCTCGCGCATCGCATCACCGACGCGATCATGCCGCCGCTTTTTCAGAACCCCGTTGCCCTCGCGCGTGACGAAATCGATCCGGCGATGGATCGTGCGCGTTTCACTTTCGTCGTCGATATTCCACCCGATTTCGAAGCCGACATACGGGCCGATCGGTCGGCAACGGTCCAGGTGCTGGTCGACGCCACGGCGATGATGCAGGCTGGTCTCGGCGCCAGCTATCTCAACACCATCATCCAAACCGAGGTCAGCAAATTCCTCGAGAGCGTCGCTCCCGCGGCAAGGCCGTCCGTCGCCGTCCAGATTCGCGCCGCCTACAATCAGGGGCTGATCGGATCCTGGTTCACCGGCACAATGGGTATGCTCAACAACATCACGATGCTTTCGGTTTTGCTATCCGGTGCCGCGTTGCTGCGCGAACGTGAGCATGGAACGCTCGAACATCTTCTGGTGATGCCTTTGGGGCCAACGGAGATCATGGTGTCCAAGGTGCTGGCGAATGCACTGATCATCATCACGGTTACCGCCGCCTGCATTTATGGAATGTTGCGCGGCGTCATTGGCCTTCATGCCATGGGTTCCGTCGGTTTGTTTCTGTTCGGAACATTGCTCTATCTGTTTTTTGCCACGTCACTGGGGATTTTTCTCGGCACCGTCGCGCGCACGATGCCTCAGCTTGGCCTCATGTTCATCCTGCTCGTGTTACCCATGAACCTACTTTCAGGGAGCAACACGCCCGTTGAAAGCATGCCGCCCTGGATGCAGACCGCGGTGCAGATTTTTCCCTCCACGCATTTCGTCTCCTTCGCGCAAGCCATTCTGTTCCGCGGCGCGGGACTCACGGTGGTCTGGACGGATTTCCTTATTGTTTTTGCGATTGGCCTCTTCTTTTTTGTCGCCAGTTTCGTGAGATTCCGCTCCTTTCTGGCCGCTCAATGACGGATTTCACGAAAACGGCGGGTCGATCAGCCCGTCGACAGGGGAGATCACGATGACAGCATTGCCGGTTGGCCGGCGCCAGAGCATGGGCACGGACCATGTCCAGACACGCGGGTTGAGACGCACCCGTTTGGTGACGCGCCGCCAGTTCCTCATGGCGTCCGCCGCGATTGCCACCTCCTGTTCCGGCTGCACGCTGGTCGGCCCAAACTTCAAAACACCCGAGACCCCCGTGGCCCCGGCCTATCTCGATGCGGGCGGACAGCCAATGTCGGCAAAGGAGCCCGACCTTCGCAATTGGTGGAACGTCTTCGACGACCCCGCCCTGCGCCAACTTGAAGCGCTGGCCTATGCGCAGAACCTCACCCTGCAATCGGCTGGGGCTCGCGTGCTTGAGGCGCGCGCGGAACTCGGCATCGCCACTGGCAATGTCTACCCGCAGGTGCAGGCGATCAACGGCAGTCTGAGCTACAACCGTCTCAGCCACCAGGATATCTACTCAGCGGCAGCGCCGTCGGAAGATTTCTGGCGGGCGACCTTGGGCCCTGAACTGGTCTGGGAGCTCGATTTCTGGGGAAAATTCCGGCGCGGCGTGGAGTCGGCGACCGCCGCCTATCTCGCCTCGGTCGCCGGCTATGACGATGTCTTGGTGAGTCTGCTCGGAAACGTCGCCACCACCTATATCGGGATCAGGACTCTGCAAACGCAGATCGCGATCGCCCAGTCCAATATCAAAACACAGCGCCACGCACTCGGCATTGCGCAAACTCGCTTCGACGAGGGCAGCACCACGCGGTTGGACGTCTACCAGGCGCAGGACGTGCTGGCCTCGACCGAGGCGCAATTGCCGCAACTCGCGACACAGCTGGCACAGGGAAAGAACGCGCTGCTGGTGCTGCTGGGGATGGCGCCGCAAACCCTGGACCCGATCCTGGACGAGTCATCAGGGCTGCCCACGCCTCCCGATAACGTGGTCGTCGGCATGCCCGCCGACCTTCTGCGCCGACGCCCGGACGTTCGCGCGGCGGAACTGTTGGCCGCGGCGCAGAGCGCCCAGATCGGCATCGCCAAGGCAGATCTCTACCCGGCATTTTCGCTCTTCGGCTCGGTCGGCCTCGCGGCCACCGATGCGCCCCCCGCAAGCCTCTCCGACTTCTTCACCTATAAGGCGGTAAGCTTCTCGTTCGGTCCCTCCTTCCATTGGAACATCCTCAACTACGGGCAAATTACCAACAATGTCCGGGTCCAGGACGCGCGCCTGCAGGCACGCCTGATCGACTACAAGAACACGGTGTTGACGGCGCAGGAAGAGGTCGAGAACGCAATCGCGAGCTTTGTCTTCGCAGGGCAGCAAGAAAATTTCCTGCGGCGCAGCGTCAAGGCGACGCAGGGCGCGCTGAACCTGGCGCTCATTCAGTACCATGAAGGGCTTGTGGATTTTACGACCGTACTGACGACCGAGCAGAACCTGCTGCAAGCAGAAACGAACCTCGCGGCCGCGATGGGCACGCGCGCATCCAGCGTTGCCCAAATCTACCGGGCTCTGGGCGGCGGGTGGGAGATCGCGGATAACCAAGGATTTGTAAGCCCGGCCACCAGCGAAGAGATGAGGCAGCGGACCAATTGGGGAAATTTGTTGCCACCGGAGGGCCGGCCCAATCCCGCAATCCCGACGACTGGATTCTGGCACAATATGGGCATCGGTCCACCCGAGTGGTAGTGCCGAAAGGCTCGTAAAAACGCCGTGATGCTCCAGCTTCGTTGCGGCGAACTGGGTAGCAGGAAGTTGACATAGATCAATTACCGGAACTCATTTCGGGGCAACAACTTACCGCAGTCGATATTCAGCGGAGGTCATGGCCAATGTCGCTCCGACGGACGCCAGTCATCCAGGTTCGCGACAATGCCGCAACTCATTATCTCTCTCCACGGCCTCGGAGAGTGCCACCTGCGGAACAGTCAGAAATTCCGGTCTTGAGCGCCATCAACGCCGTTTCCGATCCATTCGCCATCGCCGATCAGTCCAGCCGAATCGTGCTGCAAAACGCCCATTGGGCAACCCTTGTCGACGCCCGAAACGCGTCAGACACCGATAATGATCACGCTTTTCTGCGGCACTTTGGCGTTGTCGACGGGTCATTACCGAATCTTTCCGCCACGGCAAAAAACTTGCGCGAGCTATTTTCCGGTGAACGTCAGTCATTGTCGATCCTGCACAAAATCACCGATGGGCGTAGCGAACTCTGGCTGCAGATGAATGCCTCCAGCATTCGAGATCTTCCCGGCCACGTTGCCATCATCCATCGAAACATAAGCGATCTCCGCCAGGCGCAATGCGATATAAGCCGCCTTTCCTCGGCGTTGCTCGAGGTCACGGATGCCGAACGCCAGCGGATTGCCCGCATGATCCACGACACCACGGCACAGCATCTTGTGGCGTCAAAACTCTATCTCGAGAGGGCACTCAGTGACATCGTGAAATCGGGAAACGTTTCCGAATGCGGTGTGAAAGCATTGGAGCATCTTGAACGCTCACTCCGCGAGATCAGGGCATTCAGCTACCTTCTCTACCCGCCCGACCTCGGCGATGCCGGGCTGGCCAAACTCGTCCGCTCGTTTTTGAATGGCTTCGTGGAGCGCACGGGGATCCAGGTCGCCTGTGACGTTGCCGTGGGGCTTCCGCCAATGTCGCCCGACGCGAAACAAGGGGTGCTTCTGATCGTACAAGAGGCATTGACGAACGTATACCGGCACTCGGGCAGCGATGCGGCTGTCGTGACCATGAAGCCAGATGATGACAAGCTGGTTCTGGAAATCGCGGATTACGGACGACAATGCCCGGCAGTCTCCATGAAAGAGAAACTTTCAACGCGACCCGGCGTAGGCATTGGCAGCATGCGCGCGCGGGCGGTTCGGTATGGTGGCAGCCTGTCGATCCAATGCAACAAGCATGGCACCATTTTGCGCGCGGTATTTCCTGCCGCGGGTTTAACGGGAGCCGCGAACACCGCTTTGCCTTGAAACGGAGCCAGATCAATGGCCAACGATCGCGGCGTCACCATTAATCCGGCGCGCGCAAACGCACTACCAGTGCGACTTTCCCGAACCCGGCAGGCAACGCGCAACATGGACGGCGATGTCATGAACGAAAGACCATCCGGTTCGCATCAGGACGTGCCCAGGCGGGTCCGTATTCTTATCGCCGATGACCACGACATCGTTCGCGAGGGGCTCCGGAAAATACTCGATGGGCACGCGCATTGGGTGCTCTGCGGTGAGGCGCAGAACGGCCGCCAAGTCGTGAACCTCTGCCAGGAGATGAAGCCGGATATCGCCATTCTTGATATCAGCATGCCGGAACTCAACGGGGTCGACGCCGCCCTGCAGATACGTAAGGTCAGTCCCGCCACGGAAATCCTCGTATTCACCATGCACGATTCCGAGCATTTGGTTCGAAGCATGTTGGCCGCAGGGGCGCGCGGCTATTTGCTGAAGTCAGACCCGGCGCAGACTCTTATCGAAGCCGTCGCCTCGCTCGCCGCCCATCGCCCCTATTTTAACGCGCATGTGAGTGAAACCATTCTCAGCGGCTATCTGCATGCCATGGCGCAGGAGATGCCTTCGTCACCTGAACGTGGCGCCTCGCTCACCGGGCGCGAGCGTGAGGTCCTTCAACTCCTTGCCGAAGGCCGGCCCAATAAGGAGGTCGCCCGCCGTCTCGGCATCGGGGTGAAGACCGTTGAGACGCACCGCTTTGCGATCATGCGCAAAATCGGCGCGAACTCGATTGTGGATGTCGTGCTCTTCGCCATACGCAACCACATTGTAGATTGTATGAATCCAGGCGCGTGATCGGCTCCATACATTCCATAGGCACAATATCGGTATACAACCTTGGTTTGATAAATCAGCTCGACACCTCCCTCGGTCCAACGCGGAGAGACGTCGGATCTCAGAGGGTCCCGGGAGCATAGGGGGCTAAAATTCAGTCTCGGCTCAAACCTGTCACTGATCAGATTCGTTTCACTTCGGACAAACGTTAGAATTTTTCGCGCGCAACAGTTTCTGATTGCATCGAAATTCACAGCGTCGTAACATTATCAGGGAGGATTAAACAATGCGACAACTGGGTCAATTTGTCTTTCTTCTGTCACTCCCCTTTGCCACTCTCGTCCCCATGCGCAGCATGGCCGCGGTATCGTCAGACGATTTTCTGGTCCGCACCACCGGTCAGCTCGTGGCCCTGTGCACCGCCGCACCGTCTGATCCGTTGGCCGCGCCGGCGGTGAATTTCTGTCATGGCTTTGCCGTGGGCGTGGAGCGCGTGCTGCAGGAGCAAGACGCCGTCAATCCCGGCGCCAAGCCATTGTTCTGTCTTCCCGCAAAGGGGGTTTCGCGGAACCGGGCGCTCTCCGAATTCGTGCAATGGGTGTCAGCCGACCCCTCACGCACGTCGATGCCCGCTACGGATGGAGTCGCCGGGTTCCTGGCTGCAACCTACCCCTGCAGCCAGTAGACGATCTTATAGGGAGGTGGTTGCGATGAAGGCACTGCTCGCTCTCTCAATCTGCATCCTGATGCTGGCCGGCTGCGAGAATCTCACGCCGACCCAGAACAGGCTCCTTGGCGGCACGGCGGCGGGCGCCACCGGCGGCGCCATCCTCGGGGCGGTCGCCGGAAATGCGGGGCTCGGAACCCTCATCGGCGCGGGCGTCGGCCTCGCCGGCGGGGCGATTTACAATCACGTCAAGAACAGTGAGCAGCAATCGTACCAGGAGGGTTACACGGCGGGGCATTCAGGAGCGCCGCCGGCTCAATAGAGCCGCCGCATCACACCGGAAATGTAATTCTGATCGGCATGAGAGTGGACGACATAGGCTCTCGGCGGGGTTGCGCTAAAGAAACAGCGTCACATGAACGACGCCCGCCGCACGCCGGACTTTACTCTTCAAACCGCTCCGCCGCAGCACCGCCAACATGGGACCGTTCGTGGCGAGAATCTCGGCGGTCAATTCTTTCAGCTTGTTCTGCCGGGCTATGCTGATGAGATGGCGGAGCAGCAGTCCCCCCACCCCGCGTTTTTGGAAGTCCTCTTCGACCGTGAATGCAATTTCCGCGGTGCTCGGCGGGGCCTCCATGCGTGGCGCCGCATAGCTCGCGCCGCCGATCACGATTTCCGCATCACCCGTCCCGATCGTTGTCACGAGCGCAACATCGTAGAGAAAATCGGCGTCCGTAACGCGTTTCAATTCCTGATCGGTGATCTGCAACTTATGGCTAAAAAACCGAAGATAGATCGTATCCGGCTCAAGATTTGCGAATGCACGCCGAATTCTAGGGCCATCATCCGGTCGCACCGCCCGGACAATGACGCGGGTCCCGTCCTTCAGCGTCTCGGTAAAAATATAATTTTCCCGATCCGGCATGTTCCACCATTCGCTCCGCCACGCGCCGCGAAGCAATGCCCCATTGCTACCAGACCCGCGCCCCGCCCAGCAATGACTTTGATAAGGGGCGGCACGGCGGACGTCCGGGCACCGACCTCCTCTCCGCCCTCTCATTCTGGCGACAGAACTAACAAAACAGCAGCGCCGGAAATGGTCCCGGGCGCCCTCCGCCCTTTTCGTCGCTCATCGGCTCTGGAAAGAGGCGCAAACAACCATATCTCGCAGGTTACAAGAAATTATCAGGAGCAGAACATGGAACATCGTCGGCTTGGCCATTCCGGGCTGCGCGTGCCGGTATTGAGCTTTGGCACCGCAACCTTCGGCGGCTCTAACGAATTTTTCAAAGCCTGGGGCTCGACCGATGTGAAGGGCGCGGAACGTCTGGTCGATATATGCCTCGACCATGGTGTCTCCCTGTTCGACACAGCAGATATTTATTCCGACGGCATGGCGGAGGAAATTCTCGGCCAGGCGATCAAGGGCAAGCGCGAACACCTGCTCATTTCCACGAAGGTCACCTTCCCCACCGGAGACGGCGCCAACGATTTCGGCTCGTCGCGCCAGCATCTCATCAAGGCGGTAGAAAAAAGCCTCAAGCGCCTGCAAGTAGAGACAATCGACCTGTTGCAGTTGCATGCCCAGGATTACAACACACCGGTCGAAGAGACGCTCTCTACGCTCGACCAGCTCGTGCGCGACGGCAAGCTGCGCTATATCGGCGGTTCGAATTTCTCCGGCTGGCATATGATGAAATCCGTCGCCGTCTCAGATCGCTACGGCTATCCGCGCCATGTCGCACATCAGGTCTATTACTCGCTGCTGAACCGCGATTATGAATGGGAACTGCTGCCCCTCGGCCGCGACCAGGGCATCGGCGCGCTGATCTGGAGCCCGCTCGGCTGGGGCAAGCTCACCGGCAAAATCCGCCGCGGCCAGCCGGCCAAGCCCGGCACCCGCGCGCACGACATCGCCGGCACCGGCCCGCATTACGAGGAGGAACGGCTGTTCCGGATCGTCGATGCGTTGGACGAAGTTGCAAAAGAAACCGGCAAGACCATTCCGCAAGTCGCCCTCAACTGGCTGCTGCAGCGCCCGACGGTGAGCAACGTGATCATCGGCGCGCGTGACGAGGCGCAGTTGATCGAGAATATCGGCGCGGTCGGCTGGACTCTCACCCAAGACCAGATGAAGCACCTCGATGAGGCGAGCGATGTGCCGGCGGCTTACCCGGTCTGGCATCAGCGCGACACGCCGCAGCTGAACGAAGCCGGGCAGCAGTAAAAAGCAAAAAGAAAGCGCTACTTTTTGTGAACAAAAAGTAGCAAAAAAACTTTATGACTCTGGGCCATGGGCGGTATCGGCGACAATGCCCATGGCTCGGCATAACAAAAGTTTTTGCGCCGCTTTTTTCAAAAAGCGGCCACTTCCTTATGCCGCCGAATTCATCCCGATCAGCTTGGTGCCGCGCGACGGCAGCCACACCGTCACGGTCGTGCCCTTGCCCTCGACACTTTCGATCACCATCCGCCCGCGATGCCGGTTGACCACGTGCTTGACAATGGCAAGGCCAAGCCCGGTGCCCCCCACGGCGCGCGAACGGCCTTTATCCACGCGGTAGAATCGCTCGGTCAGGCGGGGAATATGCTCGCGCGCGATGCCCATGCCCTCATCGCTGACGCTGACCAGAACGCCGCCGGGCTCGAAGCGCGGATCGCTCGCCGCATGCGTGGCGACGAGCCGGATGCAACCGCCGGGCTTGCCGTATTTCAGGGCATTGTCGAGCAGGTTGGTGAAAACCTGCACCAGCTGGTCGGCATCGGCTGGCACAAGCGGCAGATCGGGCGGAATAGCCACCTCCATCCGCGTGGAATTCTCCTTGAGCATCGGCTCCATCCCGGCGACGATCCGTTCCAGCAGCGGCCGCAGCTCCAGCAATTCCACCGGCGGCTGATGCTCGGAAATTTCGATCTTCGACAGGCTGAGCAGATCCGCGATCATGCGTTGCATCCGCGCCGCCTGCTCGGCCATGATGCCGAGAAACCGCTGCTGTGCCGCCGGGTCGTCAGCCGCCGGCCCGCGCAACGTCTCGATGAAGCCGATCAGGCTGGCCAGCGGCGTGCGCAGCTCATGGCTGGAATTGGCGACGAAATCCGCGCGCATCTTCTCCAGGCTGCGCTCGCGCGTGCGGTCGGAGAGCAGCACGTAAACCGGGCCGCCCACCGGGATCACGGTTATGTCCAGGTCGCGCGGCACGGGCGCCGACACGGCGATTTTGCTGCGCACCGGCTGGCCGTCGCGCGCCTCCATCAGCGCCTCGCGCAACGCCGGGTGCCGCAGCAACGCCGCGGTCTCCATGCCGAACGCGGCCATCGCGCCGGCATTCCGCCACACCAGGTTGCCGCCGGCATCCAGCTTCAACAGCGGGTCCGGCAGGCGTTCCACCAACGCGCGGTCCTCCGCGGCGCTGCCCATGATCCGCGCGCGCGCGGCATGCTCGGCATGCACCAGACGGATCGCCTCCTCGCCGAGCGCGCGGATGCCCGGCACCAGCAGCGCGGTGTCCGCCGCCCTCTGCACGTCGTCTTCACTGCCGCGCAGGGCGCGGACCAGGCGGGTCAGCGTCAGCACTTCCCGCCCCAGCAGCGCGCCGAATCCCGCCGCCACCACGGTGCACAAGGCCCAGCCGATCAATCCGGGCAGCCAGTGCAGTTCTCCGAACGCCACCAGCAGCCCGAAGACAAGCGTGGGCAGCGCGCCTAGCGCAAGAAAGCTGGCAAAGGTCGCCGGCCAGGCCCGCTCGAACTGCCCCTCATCCATCAGCCGACCGGCGGCCTAAGCTGCGTGGGCGCAGGAGAGACAACGGCAGGTGTCTGGGGGGCCACCTGGAACACCGCCAGCCCGCGCTGCACCTGGCCATTCGGCGCCAACACCAAGGTGCCGTCGGTACCTGTGAAGCCGGCCGGCGCGGTCAGCACAGACGTCGTGTAGTTGCCCTGGGAGGCCGCCAGTTTGGCGATCGCCGCGGCGTCAAAGCCCAGATTGGCGATCGATGGCGCCGCCGCGCCATAGGTCGCCTGATATTTCGTATTGAACGCCGCCGCGGCTGCCGGGTCCGGCGCCGCATACATGGCCCCCAGCAGCACGGATTGATGCGCCATCTGCGTCGCCAGCGGCGCCCACAAAGCCGGCCCCAGAAACTGCACCTGCGGCTGGTTCACATCGTAATACGGCAGGAACGTCGCAAACTCCGCCAGCGTGTCGGCACGGGTGGCGCCGATGAACAGGGTGTTGAACGGCGGCGGCGGGATCTGCTGGTGTTCGAGCTGGCGCGCCTGCTCCCGCCCGGCCGCGGTGTCCAGATTCCGCGCCTGCCGGATCTCGTTTTCAATCTGCTCGCCGCGCGAGGAGAAGTCGGAAACCTCCCGCACCGCATGATTCACGCTGTTGAAATCCTGGTCGAAGAACACGATCTGCGGGCTCGGCTCGCTTAAGCGGGCGCTTTCCGCGCTGATGTCGCTGCCCAGCTGCCGGCCGAAATCGGTGTCGGGCAGCAATGCCGCCATTTGCGTGCGGCCTTGACCCGCCGCCACTTCCATCACCCGGTCCACCTGCTGTCGCGGCGAGATGCCCAGCGGCCAGATTCCGGGGGAGGCGACGCTGGAGTCATTGGTGAAGCTCAGCACGTTCACCCCGGCGCCCGTGGCAATCGGCGCCACGGCATGCGCCTCCGGCGACGTCAATGGCCCCAGGATGATCCCATCCCCCGCGGCGATGGCCGCCTGCGCCGCCGCCGCGGCGCCTTGCGGCGTGCCGCCGGTGTCGCGCACATCCAGGCTTGGCGACGCATCTGCGGGGAAGACGAGCTTCGCCGCATTTTCCAGGGCCTGGCCATAGGGCGCCAGCGGGCCGGTCAGCGGCACCAGCAATGCTACATTGCCGCTGGTTTTGCCGATCGCCGGCGCCGCGTTTTCCGGATGGGCCACGCCGCCGCTCGGCGGCGCCACACCCAGAAACTGCGCCGGGCCTTGACCTGCGCAGCCGGCAAGCGCCAGCGTGCCGAGCACAATCCAGGCTGGCCGATAAAACGATGAACGAACCGAAGACTCATGAATCAACGATGAGGCCCTCCTCTGCGGGGTCACGATTGGCGGCGGCCGCTCTTGTGCTGGTTTCCACTCCAATCGGCAACCTCAAAGATTTTTCTCCCCGCGCGCAAGAGGCGCTAGCCGCCGCCGACGCGATTTTATGTGAAGATACAAGGACCAGTAGCGTTCTGTTACGCGCTTATGACATACGCACGAAGCTGATCGCGCTGCACGAGCATAACGAGGAAGCGCGGATCCCCCAGTTGCTGGCGGCGATGCGCGACGGGGCCCATTACGCGCTGATTTCCGATGCCGGCACGCCGCTGGTCTCCGACCCCGGCTACCGTCTGGTCCGCGCCGCCATTGAAGCTGGCCTGCCGGTCAGCGGCATTCCCGGCCCAAACGCCGCGGTCCTCGCCCTCACCCTCTCCGGCCTGCCGCCGCAGCCTTTCCTGTTCGTGGGCTTTCTGCCGCCCAAGGCCGGGCCGCGCCGGGCCGCTCTGGAGCGCCTGCGCAACGCCGAGGCCGCCGGCCTGTCCGCGACCCTGGTCTTCTACGAGGCGCCGCACCGCCTGGCCGAAACCCTGGCCGACGCCACGGAAATTTTCGGCCCCCGCGCCGCTTCCGTGTGCCGTGAACTCTCCAAACATTATGAGGAGGTCAAGCGGGACACATTGCCCGCTTTGGCCGCCCATTACAGCGCCGAAGCGCCGCGCGGTGAAATTACCCTGGTGATCGGCCCCGCCACCGCCGAGCCGGCCACCGCGCAAACGCTGGACGATGCCCTCGAAAGCGCACTCGGTCAGATGAGCCTGAAGGACGCGGCCGCAGCGGTGGCAACCGCCACCGGCCTGCCGAAAAAACAGGTCTATGCCCGCGCGCTCGAACTGGGGCGAAAGGAAAAGTAAAGAAAAGAAAGCAGGCGCTTTTTGAAAAAAGCGCCGCAAAAACTTTTGTTATGCCGGGCCATGGGCTTTGTCAGCGCCAACGCCCACGGCCCAGCATAGCAAAGTTTTTGGGGCTGTCCCAGATCCTGAGCGGATCTAGGATGGTTTTATGGACCTAAGGTACTGTCGTTTAACGGAAAAACAGCAAGATCGTCTGGCTGAGTTTTTTGTGGCTGGCGTGACGGCACGTACGGCGGCGGATTTGCTG
>NZ_DATLPB010000062.1:0-8155 GCF_035535915.1 Acidocella sp. | reverse complement strand
TCATGCTCGGTGAACAGAAGGCGCTTCAGCCCGGCCCGCGCCTGGTCGTAGATTTCCAGGAAGTCGCTTTCCACGAAATCCATACTGTTGCGGTCCATCGCCCGCAGCACGGAATCGGGAATGTTGGTCGGTCCCGGGTTGGCGAAGAAATGCCGGCCCGGCTTGCGGGTTGGCGTCATGCGCAGGCTGGCGTCGGGCACGGTTCATCACTCCCATTCGATTGACCCATCGAGCCTATCGCGTTGCCTCCCCTGAGCAAAGATGGCTGGCGATTTTTGGGCGGCCCTCTGCCTGACCCCACTTCGGTCACGTCCGTTCCAGACGGCTAAATCACCCGCGGGTACCCTTCATGAAGCATCGTTTTGGAGGTAGCCATTCGCATTGTGAGAACCGCCCGAAGAGGTCGTGAATCATCGTGATTCCCCTTTCCTTCCGGGCGCCGTGTTCGTGGCGCCCGTCAGGCGCCGACCGCGATCTTCATGTCCCTGGGCTCCGGACGGCCTTCGCCTTTCTCGACCAGGTCTTTCAAGCTGAGCAAGAAGGTCGCCCACTTGGTGCTGCAGTGGTGCATGAATTCGTTGGGGTCGCGCCAGCCCTCATGGCTGAACAGCACGTAAGTCTGGCCGTCACGCCATTCGAGGCGGAAGCGTATCTCCGTGCCTACCCAGTCTTCCGCTGGACCGGAATAGCGCCACATCACGAGGCTCGGATCGGCGCAGATCACCTCCAGCCGGTTCCTGCGGAACTGAAACGCACCGCCTTTGGCGGCGTCACCGTGTGTCTCGGAGTACCACCAGTTCCGGATGCCCTCGATAGTCGTCAGCGCTTTGAACACATGGTCCGGCTCGGCGGCGATGCCGACGCGGTGAAGAATGTCGGGCATTTCGGATCTCCTTTTCCTGGTGAGGACGAGCGCCGCCATGCGGCCGCATATCTACTTTTTTCCGGCGTCGTTCAGGACGACAGCACCGGTCTCCAGCAGCGATTTCAGATTCGAGATGATCTTCGGCCAACCGCCCGACACGGCCGCGATCAATTTTGAGGGGTCGCGCTCGATGGTGTGGATGATGGAGAGCTTGACGGCGGACCCGGAGGGTTCCAGTTCCATTGTGCAGAGCGAGTCGCCCTCGGCCGCGAGCTCTGGATTTCGCTGGTGCCTCCAGCGGATTACCAATCGCGTTGGGCGTTCGGCCTCGACGATCTCGCCAGCGTCGCTGACGCTGCCGTCGGCGTGCACCATCTTCCACGAACTGCCCGGCCGCCACTCACTCTCGCAGCGCACGCCGAACCAGTACTGCTTCATGAACGCCGCGTCCTCGGTCAGCGCTGACCACAGTTTTTCGGGCGTCGTGCGAATATACGTCACGTAGTGAAAAGTCGTTCTAGCCATTGCCTTTCTCCAGTCGTCGTTTCAGCTTTGAAAGCGCCGTGAGGCGCGGCTTTTCGAACTTGGCAATCCAGCGCTCATAAATTTCCTGCAGGGGCACCGGATTGAGGAAATGCAGCTTCTCGCGGCCATGCCGCACGGTCGTGACCAGGTTCGCCGCTTCGAGCACATCGAGGTGCTGCGTGACGCCCTGGCGCGACATATCCAGGTGCTCGCACAGCTCGTTGAGCGTACGGCCGTCGTGCTCGTGCAACACGTCCAACAGCTTACGCCGGCTCGGATCGGCCAAAGCCTTGAACGTCAGATCGGTGTCAAGGCGATGCTCGGTCATGGCGAAAATACGCAAGTGATTACTTGCGTGAATATAGGCAAGAAATTGCTTGCATGTCAAGGATCACTTTAGCATCGGGGGTGTCAAACCTGACCACTACGCAGCTGGACCGCCGAACGACAGAGCGGAGACAATGTCCTTCGTCGTTACGATTGCGCTGGCGTAGTTCGCCATGTTGAGATCGAACGCAGCGTGCATCATTTCGTCCGTAAAATCAGCGACGGCGTCCTTGACGACCGTAACGTCGTAGCCAAGCTCGGCGGCGAAGCGGACGGTTGATTCGATGCAGGTATGCGCAATCAGGCCGATGACGATGAGCTCGTGGATGCCATGCGTTTTGAGCTGCAATTCCAGGTCGGTGTTGGCGAAACCACTCGAGCACCAATGCTCCGTGGCGACGATCTCGCCCTCCGCCGGCACGAACTCGGCCCGGAACTCGCCGCCCCAGGTGCCGAATTCGAACGACCTGTTCTTCCAGGCCGCCCTCTGGATCGGTGCGATATATTTCCAACTCGCGTAATCGCCGGGGCGATATCGATGATGCATCGCGAAAAAGACGCGAAGCTTCGCCTGTCGCGCGGCGTTCAGGACTTCCCGCATGTTAGGAACGCAGTTGTTGGCCTCGGCCACGGCTTTGATCCGGGGCCAGATCTTGCCGCCCTCGGAAATGAAGTCGTTGTAGGGGTCGACGACCAGAAGGGCGGCGATGTCCTTATCATATGACGGGTAAGTCATGAGCATCTCCGTTTCAGGCAAACAGTTGCCCCGGATGTCCGGACGCACGCGTGACAAGCTCGTTGCGGCCGAACGGCGGACGGCGGTGATCAGTCGGGCTGCGCCGCCTCTTCGTCTTCCGTCCGCCCGAACGCGGGGAGATACCGGCCGAAATTCAATTCGAAGTCGCTCGGCACACCGTAACCCACACCGCGGACCTTGGCACGAGGTCAGTCATTAGCGCGGCCAGTTCAACGATCGTCGCGGGAACGAACATATTGATCGGCGCGTTGCTGAAAGTGATTGTCCACCGGTCCGGACTAAGGCGGTCGACGTTGAACTGCGAAGGATCAGACATGACGCATCTCCTACTTGGCAGATCGGTTTTGCGTTCAAGCGGAGTTCAAGACACGGCGGCTTGCAGGCCCGGGGCTCCTCACCGCGCAGCATATCCTAGGCTATCACGGCTTCTTATTCCAATTACGTGCGCTCAGCGCCACACACGCTTCCGCGATTGTCACGGAACGATGCGCGGCGCCAAGCGGCGGAGATATCCGTTGAGGTTTAACCTTGGAACGTCACTCCCACTCGATCGTCCCCGGCGGCTTGCTCGTAATGTCGTAAGTCACCCGGTTGATGCCGCGCACCTCGTTGACGATGCGGTTCGACACGCGCGAGAGGAACGCCATGTCGAACGGGTAAACGTCGGCGGTCATGCCGTCAGTGCTGGTCACCGCGCGCAGGGCGCATACTTTGTCGTAGGTGCGGCCGTCACCCATCACGCCGACCGATTTCACCGGCAGCAGCACGGCGAAGGCCTGCCAGATGGCATCGTACAGCCCGGCGGCGCGGATCTCTTCCAGGTAGATCGCATCGGCCTTCTGCAGCACCGCCACCGCCTCACGCGTCACCGCGCCGAGCACGCGGATGGCGAGGCCCGGGCCGGGGAACGGGTGCCGGCCGACAATGGTCTCCGGCAGGCCGAGTTCGCGGCCCAGCGCGCGCACTTCGTCCTTGAAAAGCTCGCGCAGCGGCTCGACGAGTTTGAGCTTCATGTAGGCCGGCAGCCCGCCGACATTATGGTGCGACTTGATCGTCACACTCGGCCCGCCGAGCGCGCTCACGGAGTCGATCACGTCCGGATACAGCGTGCCCTGGGCAAGGAAATCCGCGCCGCCGAGTTTCTGCGCTTCCTCATCGAACACGTCGATGAACAGCTTGCCGATGATTTTGCGTTTCTGTTCCGGGTCGGTCACATCCGCCAGTTGGCCGAGGAACAGATCCGACGCGTCGCGGTGCACGAGCGTGATGTTGAACTGGTCGCGGAACACGCGCACCACCTCTTCCGCCTCGCCCGCGCGCAGCAGGCCGTGGTCGACGAAAATGCAGGTGAGCTGGTCGCCGATCGCCTCATGGATCAAGGCCGCCGCCACCGAGGAATCCACGCCGCCGGAGAGGCCGCAAATCACCTTGCCGGCGCCGACCTGGGCGCGGATTTTCGCGATCTCGGCCTGGCGGAAGCCGGCCATGGTCCAGTCGCCCTTGAGCCCGCAAACCTTGTGCGTGAAATTCCTCAGCAATTGCGCGCCGTGCGGCGTGTGCACCACCTCAGGATGGAACATCAGCCCGTAGAAGCGGCGCGCATCGTCGGCGATGATCGCATAGGGCGCGCCCTCGGAGACCGCGACGGTGCGGAAGCCGGGCGGGGCGGCGGAAATATGGTCGCCATGACTCATCCACACCTGCTCGCGCGCGCCCTTCACCCAGGTGCCCTCGAACAGCGCGCAATCGTCGGTCACGTCGATATGGGCGCGGCCGAACTCGCGGATGTCCGCGCCCTTGGCCTGCCCGCCCAGCTGCACGCACATCGCCATCTGCCCGTAGCAGATGCCGAGCACCGGCACGCCGGCAGTGAACACATAGTCGGGGGCGCGGGGCGAACCTTCATCGGCCACGCTGGCCGGGCCGCCGGACAGGATGATGCCCTTGGCCGCAAACGCCGCGATCCGCGCGGGATCGGCGTTGAACGGTAAAATTTCGCAATAGACGCCGCTTTCGCGCACGCGGCGCGCGATCAGCTGCGTGACCTGGCTGCCGAAATCAAGAATCAGGATTTTTTCTTCGCTCATGACGCGTGCTAGCGCATCAGGCGTCGACATCCAACAGGGTTTCTATCGGGTCCCAGGAATAGGCGACCTGCGGAATTGACTGGCCGTCGACATGGGTGACGCCGGTGGCGATGCGCTTGCCGCCGAGGCGCTGGTAGAAAAACCCCGCCGGGTTCTCGCGCAGTACCCAGGCATATGCGGAGCGGCACCCGAGCGAGGCGAGGAATTTCCCGGAGGCGCGCAGCAGCGCGCCACCGATCCCCTGATTCTGCCAGTCATCCATCACATACAGGGTCTCTACCTCGCCCTCGCCCAGCCGGCCGCTGCGGCTGCGTCGTGCGGACGTGAACCCCACCAGTTCGGGGCCGGCATCATCGCTGGAATCGATCGCCACATACATACCCAGCCCCAAGCGGATCGACCGGTCATATTGGCCGGCGAGCCTGATGGCGGAAAGGCGTTCGAGAAACTCGTCCGGCAGCAGGCCGGCATAGGCGCTGCGCCAGGTCGCCACATGAACCGCCGCGATGCCGGGGGCATCCCGGGCACGTGCGCGGCGGATCGCGATCACGCAAGCCGCTCCAGAATGGCGGCGAAGAACCCATCCGTATCATGGCGCCGTGGGGAAAGGCGCAGATACGGTCCGCGCAACGCCTCGGGCATTGCGACAGGCACCTGCCGATAGGTTGGATACCTGGCCAAGAACGCCTCCACCTGAGCCTCGTTCTCATCATTGAGCAAAGAACAGGTGGCGTAAATAAGTTTGCCACCGGGTTTCGTTAATTTTTGGGCATGATCCAGAATAGTCGCCTGCTTGGCCGTCAACTCACGGAGATCTTCCTCGCGTAGGCGCGGCCTGGCGTCCGGGTTGCGCCGCCAGGTGCCGGTGCCGGTGCAGGGCGCGTCGACCAGCACCCGGTCGAATTTCTGCTCCTGGCGCTTCACCCATTTATCGCCGGCGCTGAGCAGGTGAGATTCCACATTATGCACGCCGGCGCGGCGCAGCCGCTTGATGGCGCCGTCGAGCCGCGGCGCCGAGACGTCGCAGGCGACGATATGGCCCTTGTTTTCCATGGTCGTGGCGATCGCAAGAGTCTTGCCGCCGGCCCCGGCGCAGAAATCCACCACCCGCATGCCGGGCTGGGCGTCGACCAGCAGCGCGATCAACTGGCTGCCTTCGTCCTGGATTTCCACCAGCCCGTCCTGGAAGGCCTTGCCCTGCGTGACCGCCTGCCGGCCGGCGAGGCGCAGCCCCCAGGGGCTGAACGGGGTGGGCTGGGCGGCGAGCCCCTCCCCGGCCAGCGCCAGCATCGCCGCTTCGCGCGTGGTCTTCAGCGCGTTGACGCGCAGATCCAGCGTCGCCGGTGCGCTGAGCGCGGCCATTTCCGCCTCCAGCCCCGGCCCGAACTGGGCGCGCAGCTTCGGCAGGATCCAGTCCGGGACTTCGTAGCGCACCGGCTCCGGCATGTTGGGATGGTCCAGAGTCCGCCCGGCGAACTTGTCCAGAAACGCCGTCTCCTCCGGGGTGAGCGGCGGCGGGCCGTAGCGGCCGGAGATGAAGGCCATGGCGATCTTGTGCGGCGTCATGCCGGAGAAAATCGCCTGCAGCGCCAGCAGCATCCGCGGCGTCTCCGGCGCGCCCACATGGTTCAGCCACCAGCCCAGATGCCGCCGCGCCCGCAACACGCCCCAGACCAGGCTGCTCACTTCCCGCCGGTCGCCGCCGCCGATGAAGCGGCGGGTGCGGAAGAAATGATTGGCCACGGCGTCGGCAGGGCGGGAATCGGTTTCGATCTCCGTGAGAAGATCGATCGCAGCGGCCAATTGTCCGGCAGGGGTCATGTCGTGAAATCCAAAAATAAGGCTACTTTTTGTGAACAAAAAGTAGCAAAAAAACTTTATGACTCTGGGCATGGGCTGTGTCGGCGACAACGCCCATGACCCAGCGTAACAAAAGTTTTTGCGCCGCTTTTTTCAAAAAGCGGCTGCTTTCTTCTGCCTCATTCCTGACGGTAATTGGGCGCTTCGCGGGTAATCGCCACGTCGTGCACATGGCTTTCGCGCAGGCCGGCCCCGGTGATGCGGCGGAATTTCGCGTCGGTCTGCAACGCGGCAATATCGGCGCAGCCGGTGTAGCCCATGCCGGCGCGCAGGCCGCCGACCAACTGGTGGACCACCGCGGCCATCGGCCCCTTGTAGCCCACGCGGCCCTCGACGCCTTCCGGTACCAGCTTCAGCGTGTCCTTGATTTCCTGTTGGAAATACCGATCCGCCGAGCCGCGCGCCATGGCACCCAGGCTGCCCATGCCGCGATAGGATTTGTAGCTGCGGCCCTGATATAAGAAGACTTCGCCGGGCGCTTCGTCGGTGCCGGCCAGCATCGAGCCGACCATCACCGCGTCCGCGCCGGCGGCCAGCGCCTTCACCAGGTCGCCCGAGGCACGGATGCCGCCATCGGCGATCGCCGGCACGCCGCGCGTGCGGCAAGCGGCGGCGGTCTCCAGCACCGCGGAGAATTGCGGCACGCCGACACCGGCCACCACGCGGGTGGTGCAGATGCTGCCCGGGCCGATGCCGATTTTCACCGCATCCGCCCCGGCATCGATCAGCGCCAGAGCGCCCTCGGGCGTCGCCACGTTGCCGGCGATGATCTGCACCGCGTTGGACTCACGCTTGATGCGCTCGACCGCGCGCAGCACGCCGTCGGAATGGCCATGCGCGGTGTCGACCACCACCACATCCACGCCGGCTTCGACCAGGGCGGCGGCGCGCTCGACGCCGTCGGCGCCCACGCCGGTCGCGGCGGCGACACGCAGGCGGCCCAGCTCGTCCTTGTTGGCCAAGGGGTGCGCCTGGGCCTTGTCCATGTCCTTCACGGTCATCAGCCCGACGCAGCGATATTCCTCATCCACCACCAGCAGCTTTTCCAGCCGGCGCTTGTGCAGCAAAGCCCGCGCCTCCTCGGCCGAGACGCCGGTGGTGACGGTGGCGAGATTGTCCCGCGTCATCAGCTGGGAAATCTGCATGTTCGGGTCGGTTGCGAAGCGCACGTCCCGGTGGGTGAGAATGCCCACCAGCCGCCCGTCCCGCTCCACCACCGGGAAGCCGCTGATATTGTGCTGCGCCATCAAGGCCCGCGCATCGGCCAGGGTCTGGTCGGGGAAGATCGTCAGCGGGTTCACCACCATGCCGCTTTCGAACTTCTTCACCCGGCGCACCTGCGCGGCCTGGTCGGCGATGGTGAAATTCTTGTGGATCACGCCGATGCCGCCCTGCTGGGCCATGGCGATGGCCATCGCCGACTCGGTCACCGTGTCCATCGCCGCCGAGACCAGCGGAATGTTCAGGGAAATTGTGCGCGTGAGCCGCGCGCCGGTGCGCACCGTGGTGGGCAGAACTTGCGAATAAGACGGAACCAGCAACACATCGTCGAAGGCCAGAGCCTCGGAAATCCGGTTGCTGAAATCGGTTGGTGCAGAAATGTGGTTCGCCATGGCCCCGCGCTTTCAAATAAGAAGACCTTGGCGGCCCTCCTTAGGCCGGGCCGCGGCATGGCGCAATAGGTTAAAACAAGCGCAGAGAAGGCTACTTTTTGTGAACAAAAAGTAGCAAAAA
>NZ_DATLPB010000061.1:0-4053 GCF_035535915.1 Acidocella sp. | reverse complement strand
GCCGTTCTCGCAGAATTGGAAGGTCGATGTATGCTCCTTGTCCGGCCACGCACAACCGGGGCAATCAAAACCGTTCGGCTTGTTCGTCTGCAGGAGAAGCTGCGGCGCTTCCGTGACCTCCATCTGTTCGCGCACCGCTTTCGCCGTGGCGCGCAACGCGCCCCAGCCGCCAGCCGGGCCGTCGTAGCGCTTAATTCCCGGGATATTACGTTGAGACATCAAAACAATCCTTCTCTCAAAACTCTTGAGATCTCATTGGCCGACCGACCGGTCGAAAACCCTGGCGCCCCTTCCCTCCGTCGCCCTTTCATCAGAGGGAGCGGCCGCCGACAAAGCGACCGCGCCCCAAACTTGCCCACTCGAAAATGGCTTTGGTTTATGGATGCCATAAAAACATACAATAGCATATAATTGTATTTTTATATGCGATCAATTGCTAAATGTATGGATATGGCGTATGGATAGCAGCCATCCCGAAAACCGATGGGCCTCTTGTCCGGGCACGATTCTTGCACTGATATGCAAATCCATCTAAAAACCAGCAATTTGGGCAGGGTCACGTATATGAATGATCTCGGCAGAACCGCTTCCTGGGCGCCGAAAATCAGCAAATCGGACGGGCCGCTCTATCTCGCCATCGCGGACGCGCTGGCCGCGGATATCCTCTCCGGTACGCTCGCACCCGGCGCCCAACTGCCGACGCAACGCAGCCTTGCGGACATTCTTGGCATCGATTTCACCACCGTCTCGCGCGCCTATGCGGAGGCGCGTCGCAGGGGGCTGATTGAAGGACGCGTCGGGCAAGGCACTTTTGTGCGCCGGCAAAGTGGCAACACCGCTCCGTCCGCCCCCTCGGGCCTGATTGATATGAGCATGAACCTGCCGCCGCGCATTGACGATGCGGACCTCGCGGCGCGGATGTGGAGCGGCATCGCCGAACTGGAATCGTCCGGCGGGATCGACCTGCTGCTGCGCTATCAGGAACCCGGCGGAACAGCGCCGGATAAGGCTGCCGGTGCGTTATGGCTCGCCAACAGGCTTCCCGGGGTTACCGCCGAGCGGGTGCTGGTGTGCCCCGGCACCCAGGGCGCGCTGCTCGCGCTCGCCGGCTTTCTTGCCACGCCAGGCGGGGTGATTTGTTGCGAGGCGCTGACCTATCCAGGCTTCAGGGCGGCCGCGGCCCTTCTCGGGATACGCCTCCTCCCGCTGGCGATGGATGGCGAGGGCCTGAGGCCGGAAGCGTTCGACGAGGCTTGTCGGAAGGAGGCGCCAAAGGCGCTTTATTGCACGCCGACATTCCACAATCCGACCACGGCGACGATGTCGCTGGATCGCCGGAAAGCGATCGTCGCGGTTGCGCGCCAGCATGGCGTGCCGATCATTGAAGACGATGCCTATGGGTTCCTGCCCCGGCATTCCCTTCCCCCGCTGGCGAGCCTCGCGCCCGAATGCGTTTATTACATTGCCGGCCTTGCGAAATGCCTGTCGCCGGCGCTGCGGACCGCCTATCTTGTCCCGCCCACCATGCGGCTCGTCCCGCGCATCGTCGGGGCCATACGAGCGGTCGCATCGATCAGCTCGCCGCTAACGGTCGCGGTCGCAACGCGCTGGATCCAAAACGGCACGGCCACCGCCGTTTTGGCCGCGCTGCGCAGCGAGGCCATCATCCGCCAGGAGATCGCCCAGATGCTTCTTTCGCCGGCTTCCTTTGTCGCAAAGCCGGAAAGTTTTCATCTCTGGCTATCGCTGCCCGCGGCCTGGACCCGCGCCGAATTCGTCGCCCGCCTCCGTGCGGCCGGCATCGGCGTTGTCGCCAGTGACGCCTTCGCCCTGGGCACCGGCCCCGAGGCCGTGCGCCTCAGCCTTGGTGCGCCGGGCACGCGCGATGAACTGCGCACCGGCCTCGAACAGATCGCCGACCTTCTCGCCGAGCAACCCGCATTGTCGTCGATCGTGGTGTAATTTCCGCCCGCGCCGTTTGCATGGCCCATGCTGTGGAACGGTCGTCAAACAACCGGATGCGGCGTGTTCCGCCCCTGCCCTGTCGGGCCGCAAAAGGTCAGGCAGTGCCGCGCGATCATGGCTTCCTCGTCCGTCGGGATGACGCGGATTTCGATGCGGCTGTCTTCGGCGCTGATGACCGGCGCATTGGCGGCATTGGCCTCGGGCGAGAGTTTCGCGCCGAGCCAGCCGAGGCGGGCGCAGATGGCGGCGCGGATTTCCGGCGCGTGTTCGCCGATGCCGGCGGTGAAGACCAGCCCCTCCACCCCGCCAAGTGCGGCCGCCAGCGCGCCGGCATGGCGGGCCGCGCTGTAGGCGAACAGCTCCACGGCTTGCGCGGCGGCGGGCTCGGGGCTGGCGAGCAAGGCGCGCATGTCCGCCGAAATGCCGGACACCCCGAGCAGGCCGGATTGCTTGTACAGCAGGTCGGAGACGGCGTCGGCGGTCAGGCCGCGTGCCTGCAGCAGATAGAGCAGAACGCCGCCGTCGATGCTACCGCAGCGCGTGCCCATGACGAGGCCGTCGAGCGCGGTGAAACCCATGGTGGACTCGACCGATTTGCCGCCTGCCATGGCGCACAGGCTCGCGCCGTTGCCGAGATGGGCCGCGATGACGCGGCCGGCCGCCAGACGCGGCGCAAGGTCCCGCAACCTGCCGGCAATGTACTCATAGGAGATGCCGTGGAAGCCGTAACGGCGCACGCCCGCCTCGTGAAAGCTGCGCGGCAGGGCAAAGCGCGTCGCGATTTCGGGCATGGTGTGATGAAAGGCGGTGTCGAAACAGCCGATCTGCGGCAGGTCCGGCCGCAGCGCGCGCACGGCCTGTATGGCGGCCAAGTTATGCGGCTCGTGCAGCGGGGCCAGCATGTTCAGCTTCGCGAGCCGGGCCAGCACATCGGCATCGAGCCGGGTTGGGGCCGTGAAGACGGCGCCGCCATGCACGATGCGATGGCCCGCGGCGATGAGCCGGGCCTCGCCGAGATGCGCCTCGACCCACTCCAGGATCACGGCGAACAGCGCCTCGTGGTTGAGCGCCTGGTCCTGCGGCCAGCGCCGTTCCAGCACGATTTCGCCCCCGGCGCGGATTTTGAGATGCGGCGCCGCGCCGATATTTTCCATTTCGCCCACGGCAAGGCGCCGCAAACCCGCCTCCGCCGCGAACAGCGCGAATTTGATGCTGGACGAGCCGGCATTCACCGTGAGGATGGCGTTATCCATGGCTGGCGAGCATCACCGCGATGGCGCAGGAGGCGAGCCGGGCGCGCGCATCGTCCGCGCGGCTGGTCAGAATGATCGGCACGGCGGCGCCCAGGACAATGCCCGCGGCATCGGCATTGGCGAGAAAGGTGAGCTGCTTGGCGAGGATGTTGCCGGCTTCGATGTTGGGCACGACGAGGATGTCGGCGAGGCCGGCGACCGGCGAAACGATATGTTTTTCCGCGGCCGCGGCGGCGCTGATGGCATTGTCGAAGGCCAGCGGGCCGTCGAGAACGCCCCCGGTGATCTGCCCCCGCTCGGCCATCTTGCACAAGGCGGCGGCGTCCAACGTCGCCGGCATCGTCGGGTTGATGGTCTCGACGGCGGCCAGGATCGCCACATGCGGGGTGGCGATGCCGAGAATATGCGCGAGATCGATCGCGTTCTGAATAATGCTCTGCTTGTCGGCCAGCGTGGGGGCGATGTTGATGGCCGCATCCGTCACCAGCAGCGGGCGCGGATAGGACGGAACATCCATGACATAGACATGGCTGAGCCGCCTTCCGGTGCGCAGGCCGGTGTCCGCCGCCATCACCTCATGCAGCAATTCGTCGGTATGCAGAGAGCCTTTCATCAGCAATTGCGCCTGGCCCTCCCGCACCAGTGCGACCGCGCGCGCGGCCGCGGCATGGCTGTGCGGGGCCGGCTCGATGCGCAGTTGCGAGATGTCGATGCTGAACGCGGCGGCGACGGCGCGGATCTTGGCTTCGGGCCCGACCAGGATGGGGGTGATCAGGCCCGCCCGCGCGGCCTCCACCGCGGCCAGCAGCGAAACCTCGTCGCACGGATGCGCAAT
>NZ_DATLPB010000060.1:0-4758 GCF_035535915.1 Acidocella sp. | reverse complement strand
GCAGAGGCGTCATGAATTTTTTTTCCGTTTTCTCACGCCAGCCAGAGCCGCAATGCAGCCACCGCAGCCCTCACCTCTTCGGCGGCCTGGGTTGAAGGACCGGCTTCGGTGACGCCGAGCCCGTCGGCAAAGGCATTGGCGTAACCGGCCCTGTTGGCCAAAGCCACCGCCAGCAGGCTGAGTCCGCGCGCGGCGATCTCCGCCTCTAGCCGCTTGCGCAGGCGCGACGCCGCGGGCGCACGGTTGAACACCAGCCCGGCCCGGCATTTTTCTTCAGCGGCGAGTTTCAGGGTCCCCTCGGCGGCCCAGAGATCGGGCGGCGCCGGATTCAGCGGGATCAGCACCAGATCGGCGCTGCGAATCGCACGGCGCGCGTCGCTGTCGATCACCGGGGGCGTATCGATGAACACGTAGTCATGGCTGGATTTGAGTTTTTCCACTTCATTGGCGAGCCGCCAGCCGGAGAGCGTGGTCACGCTGAGCGCGCCCGCCGCTTTCGGCGCCTGCGCGCGCAGCCGGCCCCAGGCGGTCAGGCTGCCTTGCGGGTCGATGTCGAGCAGCGCCACCCGCGCCTGTTCCGCCAGCGCCACGGCGAACTGCGCCGCGAGCATGGTCTTGCCGGCCCCGCCTTTCTGCTGTGCAACCGCAATAACGCTTCCCATATCTGCTCTCCCGGATAGACATGAGTTAGAACATTCAGCATCGGCAATGAATGCTCCGCGGCTATTTTTGACAGGGAATTTCATGCACGCAGATGAAATCCGCCGATTCCGTCTCAAACCGGCGCGCGCCGCGCGATTTTTCAACGCAAGGCCAGGGGGTTTTCATGGATGAGCTGCTGACTCCCGCGGAAATGGTGCAGGCCGATGCCCTGGCCGACGACACGCCCACGCTGATGGCGGCGGCCGGGCGCGCCGTGGCACGGGCGGTGATGCAACATTATGCACCCTGCCGCACGCTGGTGCTGTGCGGCCCCGGCAATAACGGCGGCGACGGCAAGGTCGCGGCCGAATATCTCCGCCTCAGCGGCTGGCCGGTGACGATGCGGGGGCTGCATGACGCGACCGTCGAGGAGACGGCCAAGGCGGCTTTGGTGATCGACGCCTTGTTCGGCGCCGGGCTGTCCCGCGACATTTCCGCACCCGTCGCCGCCCTGCTGCGCGCCGCCCGGCGCATCGTCGCGGTCGATGTGCCGAGCGGGCTGGACGGCGCCACCGGTGCGGTGCGCGGCTACGCGCCGCAGGCCGAGCTCACCGTGACGTTCTTCCGGCTCAAGCCCGGCCATCTGCTCTATCCCGGCCGGGGCCTGTGCGGGCGGCTTCTGCTCCGCGACATCGGCATGCCGGACTGGGTGCTGGAGCAGGTCCGCCCCCTCACCTGGCGCAACGGCCCGGCACAATGGGCCCTGCCGGCGCGCCAGCCGACCGGCCATAAATATGTGAATGGCGATGTGACGGTGCTGTGCGGCACCATGCCGGGGGCCGCACGCCTGGCGGCCGCCGCCGCCCGCCGCGCCGGCGCCGGCATGGTCACGCTGGCGGCCGAGGCGCCGATGATCCTGCCCGAAGCCGGGCTAATCGTGCGCGACTCCTCCCTGGCCGAGCTGCTGCGGGACAAGCGCCGCACGGTGTTCGTGTGCGGGCCGGGGCTGGGCCGGGCATCGTCCTGGAAACTGGCGCAACTGATCGCCGCCGGGAACCGCAAGATCGTCGCCGATGCCGACGCGCTCACCGCCTGCGCGGGCACCCCCGAACGTCTGCGCGGCACGGCCGTGATCACCCCGCATGAAGGGGAATTTTCCCGCGTCTTCGGCCCGCCGGGGCCGGACCGGCTGGAGGCGGCGCGACGCGCGGCGCGGCAAACCGGCGCCGTCACCGTGCTGAAAGGGGCGGACACGGTCATCGCCGCCCCGGACGGCCGCGCCATGATCAACGACAATGCGCCCCCCTGGCTCGCCACCGGCGGCACCGGCGATGTGCTGGCCGGCCTCATCGCCGCCCTGCTGGCGCAGGGCATGGAGGATTTCGCGGCTGCCTGCGCCGCCGTGTGGCTGCACGGCGCGGCAGCGCAGAAAATCGGCCCGGGGTTGATCGCCGAAGATATTCCGCCTGTGCTCGGGCCGCTGATGGATGAGGTCAGGAAAGGCAAGAAAGAGGCCGCTTTGTGAAAAAAGCGGCGCAAAAACTTTTTTGATGCTGGGCCGGCGGTGCTGATGCCGGCGCGGCTTGTTTACTCTGCGGCGTTCAGCAGCAGCGGCTCCATTCCCTCCGGCGGCAGGCCGCAGCGGCCGAGCAGGCCGGTCAGCTCGCGGATCACCGGGAAGACTTCCTGGTTCCAGTTCGCACCTTGCGCGTCATGCGCCGCCTGCTCGGCCTCGACGATGTCGCGGTCCTCGCGGAAAATCCGTTCGGTGAAGGCGACCAGGAACGGCCAACCGACCGTCAGCCCGGCGCGGGCCAGCGTGCCCTTCGGCTTGCGGATCGACAGCAGGCCGAAGGTGCGAATCGTCCGCTGCTCCTTATCGAGCGGCACATAGACGATCCATAATTCCATCACCGGCGCGTCACCGCCGGCCGGCACGATTCGCAGGGTCTGATAGGGATAGTCGGTGCGGATGGTCATGACGTCCTTGTCGTTGACGTCCTTGGTGCGCTTGCCGCCGAACAAGGCGGTTTCGCCCAGCGGCTGCTTCCCGCCGGTGCGCGCGAACGTATACTGCACCTCCAGCCAGGTCTCGCCGAGGCGCCTTCCGAGATAACGCGGGCGGATCTGCCCCATCTGTTTGCGGTGCAAAAACTGATGGTTCATGTCCATCAGATTCTCGTGCATGAACGAATAATGGCAGTTCACGGCCCGGCCGAAGCGGCGGGTCTTGTAAAGATTTCCCGTCGCCGCCGAGAGGTCCGGAAAATCCCCCGCCTTCGCCGGATCGCCGGGGAAGATGAACACCAGCCCGGCTTCCTCGCGGCAGGGATAGGATTTCACCCCATTCGGCAGCTTGCCTTTGCCGAGATAGGGCACATCGATGCATTTGCCCGAGGCATCATAGGTCCAGCCATGATAGCCGCAACGTATGGCGCAGCCGGACACCACGCCGGCATCGAGCGGCACCTGGCGGTGCGCGCAGCGATTCTCCAGCGCGAAGACGGCGCCCTCCTTGGGGCGCACCAGCACCACCGGGTCGCCGGCAAAGCGCACGGCCAGCGGCTTGCCCGTTTTCAGCTCGCGCGACCAGGCGACCGGATACCAATGGTCGGGATGGATGCGCACGCGGCGTGTATCGAGAACCGGTTCGGTCGGCGGCGGCGGTACTTCAGGCGTATCGTCGGTGTTCAGCGCGATCGAATCCATGGATGCTTTCCTGTGAGATACGTTCAGCGGAGACCAGGCGGACTCTATTGCCCGCAAGCATAGGCAAAATGAAGCGGCAGCAACAAGCCCCGCAAACTTCCCAACCCGCCGTTAACGCGCCAGGCCCGGCGAATCATTAACCAGGCGTCATTGGGGCGGCGCCCTGCCTCTGGCCAACGGTTGCAATAAAATCTTACAATTATAAGGGGCGGCAACACGATTCTGCCGTTTTCGGATTGTCTTATCGAGCCTATCGAAAGGAGAAAGGCCCATGAACAAGCTACGTTCGCTCTTCGTGATGGGCACGGCCCTCGTCATGTCACTGGGCACCACTGCCATGGCGCAGGCGCAATATTATCCCCCGCCGCCCGGCTACTACCATCATCACCATGACTGGCATGCGGGTGACCGGTATTATGGCCCGCGGCATGTCATCGTGCATTGGCGCCACTATCGCCTGCCGCCGCCGCCCTATGGTTACGTCTGGGTGGCATCTGGCCCGCGATTCCTGCTGATCGGACCCGGCGGCGTGATCTCCCGCGTGTGGTAAGGCCCGACGCTCGGATTATAAATTTTTTAAGGACAATCAAATGCGATTTCTCTCTCTGGCGGGTTTGAGCGCCGGTCTCGGCTTGGCGTTGCTCGCCACCCCGCTGGCGATGGCTCAGACCTATTCCGATCAGCATGCGAACGGCATGCCCCACATGGCCGACCATCAGATGCAGGCGCCTTCCCACCGGACGGCCAGCCTCATGCACGAAAAGATGGACGCCAAGCCCCGCGCGCAGCCGCGCGAGGTCAGCAATCGGCACCACACCGTGCAGACCACGCGCCACGCCGCGATGACGCCGCACCACGCGCCGATGGCGCCTCACGGCGGCACGCCGCATCAAGGCTAAACGAATCTCTTCATCAAAACCTCTGATCTCTTAAGGACAAGCACATGAAACGTATCTCTTTGACAGCTCTGAGCGCCGGCCTTGGCTTGGCGCTGCTCGCGGCGCCGCTGGCGATGGCCCAGCAATGGCAGGGTCATCCGTCCGATGGCGGCTATGACCACCACCAGATGGAACATCCGATGGGCCATGAGGCGCCGCACATGGCGATGGCGCATCAATGGCGCCATGGCGACCGCTTCACCGGCCACCGTGAAGTCGTCAGCGATTGGGACCGCTACCATGTCCGCCGGCCGCCCGCCGGCTATGAATGGGTGCATGACGGCAACCAGCTGGTGATGATCGCCATCGGCACCGGCCTGGTCGCCTCCGCCCTCGCCAACGGCTACTAACAGCATGCATTTAGCCGGAATCGCAGATTCCGGCTAAATGCTTTTAAAGCCGTGCCCTGGCCGGCTCATCCAACCCGGCGTTTAGCTCCGAACGAAGGCCAGAAGATCCGGGTTGATCG
>NZ_DATLPB010000059.1:0-15710 GCF_035535915.1 Acidocella sp. | reverse complement strand
CCGAACAACGCCTCCGGCGCGGTGATCGTCAGTGTGGCCCCGAACTCGTTCGCTGACCAGGCCGGGCTGCAACCGGGCGATCTGCTCGTCAGCGTCGGCTCGAAGGCCGTGACCTCTCCGGACGATGCGGTGACGGCGATCGACGCAGCCCGTAAGGCGGGCGCGAAAGCCATCGCCCTGCGCATCATCCGCCAGGGTGAATCGCTATTCGTCGGCATCGACCTGACGAAGCACAGCCAGGGCTGACAAGCCAATGTCCGGCGGGGCGCGTCGCGCGCCGCCGGACATGCGCGTCTTTCAATCCGCAGGTTGCGCCCCATCTCCACCGGGTCACAACTTCGGAGTCACCATGAAAATTGGATTTGTGGGCCTCGGCCAGATGGGCAGCGGGATCGCCGCCAATCTTTTGAAAGCCGGCCATGAACTCAGCGTCTACAACCGTTCGGCCGGCAAGGCCGAGACGCTGGTCGCCCAGGGCGCGACCCTGGCGAAGACCCCCGCCGCCGCTGCCCAAGGCGATGTGGTGTTCACCATGCTGGCGGACGATTCCGCGGTGGAAACCACAATATTCGGCGAGAACGGCATTCTGGGCGCGCTGAAGCCGGGCGCGATCCATGTCTCCTGCACCACGATCAGCGTGAAACTGTCCGAAAAGCTGACGGAAGCGCACGCCAAAGCCGGGCAGCGTTATGTCGCCGCCCCGGTCTTCGGCCGCCCCGATGCCGCGGCAGCCGCGAAATTGTTCGTCGCCGCCGCCGGCGAGGCTCAGGCGCTGAAGGACGTCGCGCCGCTGTTCGACGTGATCGGCCAGCGCACCTATGTGATCAGCGACAAGCCTTCCGCCGCCAATCTGGTGAAGCTCAGCGGCAATTTCCTGCTCGCGTCGGTGATCGAGTCGCTCGGCGAAGCGATGGCCCTGGTGAGCAAGGGCGGGATCGACCGGCACGTCTATCTGGACCTGCTGACCTCCTCGCTGTTTTCCGCCCCGGTCTACAAGACCTATGGCGCGCTGATCGCCGACCAGAAATTCTCCCCCGCCGGCTTCGCCGCGCCGCTGGGGCAGAAGGATATCCGCCTGGCCCTGAGCGCCGCGGAGGCGCTGAGCGTGCCGATGCCGCTCGCCAGCCTGCTGCGCGACCGGTTTCTGACGCTGATGGCCAATGGCGGGGACAAGCTCGACTGGTCGGCGATCGCCGGTCTGGCGGCGAAGGATTCCGGCCAGTAAGGGACGAAGGAAGGAAGCGCTTCTTTTTGTAAACAAAAAGAAGCAAAAAAACTTTGTTCATTTGGGCTCGTGCTGGTTTCGCCGGTACGGGCCCAATTTCGAAGACGTTTTTGCTCCGCTTTTGCAAAAAACGGCCCCTGGCCCGCTCAGGCTTCCTGGCCGGCTGCCTTGAGGATGAGGCGGGCGATTACGTCCGGATGAGAGATCATCGAGACATGGCTCGACTTGATCTCAATGGTATCGGCGCCCATGCGCTTCGCCATGAAGCGCTCGAGATCGGGATTGATCGTGCGATCCTCAGTGGAGACTGCATAGTAACTCGGCTTGGAGCGCCAGGCGGCGTTCGTTGTGCGGCCGGCCAGCAGCGCCCTGTGAAACGGTTCCTGAACCGCATAGAGGACCCGAGCTTGGGCGGTTGGCACATCACCCGCGAAATCACGCAGAAAGGCTTCTTCGGTCAGGCGCCCCTCATCACCGTCGAAGACGATTCCGGCTGAGGCGGGGGGCGTCGCATAACGCTTGGCGAGCGCAGGATAATCCTCGCCCGCATCCGGGGCCCGCGCCGCGACATAGACGAGGGCTGAGACCTTCGGGTGCACGCCGGCTTCCGTCACGATCATGCCCGAGAAGGAATGGCCTACAAAAACGGTCGGGCCATCTTGCCGGTCGAGCACGCGTTTGGCCGATGCCACCGCATCGGGGAGCGTGGTCAGCGGATTCTGGACCGAGGTGACATTGAGCCCGGCCGCCTGCAATTGCGGAATCACCCCGCTCCAGCAGGAACCATCTGCGAAAAGCCCATGCACCAGCACGACATTGCGTGCCTTGAGAGGCGCTGTCGTTATCGGCGTCATCGTCGCCGTGCCGGCAGCGCTCACGCGTGTCGCCAGCACGGAGGTGGCGGCGCCCGCCACAAGGGCGGCGGCGAAATCACGTCTGTTCATCATGATCATTCATCCCATGGTTATCGTCACGTCTGGCGCGAAAACGAGCCGCCTCATGCGGCCCTATTCCGGTTCCATAGGGTCATTCGCTTCCACGAGGCGAAACGCATCGCGCTCACGCCGACGTGATCTATGAAAAGCATCAAAATATTTTTTGACCGAGTTGTGACGAATGGCGTTTCCAAGCGAAATAAGCGGCATGACATTGAAGGAAGAAGCGTGGTCTGCCGCGATGCGCGCTGAGCGAAGAGGGGATGCCGCGTCCTACGAATGGCTGCTGGGCGATATCAGCGCCCGGCTGCGGCCGTCCGTCCGCGGCCGCGTGCGGCAGCTTGGCCTGCCACCGGACGATGTCGAGGACATTCTGCAGGAGGTGCTGATCGGTCTGCACGCAATGCGGCGGCGATGGGATGAGAGCCGGCCCTTCCTGCCCTGGCTGCACGCCATTCTGCGTTACAAACTCACCGATTCCGTGCGGCGGCGTGCTCGCGAAAAGCGGGTCCGGGCAGATCTCTCGGCGGAGGAATGGGGCGACATCGTGGACGAGACCGCACAGACTGAGGACGCACTGACGAAAGCCGCACTGGAGCGGGCGCTCAGCACCCTTCCGGCAGGCCAACGCCACGTTATTGAGGCTGTCGCGATCGACGGCACCTCGGTCCGGGAGACAGCGACGGAACTCCGGGTCAGCGAAGGGGCGATCCGTATGACAATGCATCGGGCTTTGGCGAGATTGGCGGCGTTTGCTGAAAACGCCGGTAATGGACATTCGAGAGGTCGGAAATGAGCGATACGATTGACGTGATTAAGCACCTGGCGCGTGAGGCTGGGCAGCAGGGCGGAGCCAGTCAGACAATTGGAGATTTCAACCGGTTGCTCCTTACCGGAACGGTCGGCGCATTTGCCTTGGCCTTCCTGCTGGTCTGCCTTGCCTTCGCGGGAAGCTTTGACCCGGGAACGGTCCTCCGGTCCTACCCTTTTCACTTCAAGATCGGCACCATGGCGCTGTTGGCGGCCGGCGCCTTTTTGATTCTTCGCCAGCAGGGCATTCCGGGGGCGAGCCTCCGGATAGCAATTGCCGCTCTGCCCGGACCGGTCGCGCTGCTTTTCCTCGCCATCTTCGATCGCAGCGGGTATCCTCTTTTTGGTCAGAATGCCGCCTCGGTCCCCATCTGTTTCTTCGCGATTCTCGGCGCCTCTCTTCCTGCACTGCTCATCCTGCTTCGGGTGATGCGCCGCGCGGTGGTTACCCGGCCAGGCATGGCCGGCGCCGCCGCCGGCCTGCTGGCGGGAGCCCTGGGAGCGGCCGCCTATGCGATTGCCTGCGAGAATAACGGCGCCCTCTTCGTCTTCACCTGGTACGGGCTGTCAATCGCCGTGGTCTGCGTCCTCGGTGCGTTGCTCGGCCAACGCTATCTGCGCTGGTAGCCGCAACGGCCACCTCCCCAAAAAGCGCTATTTTTTGTGAACAAACAGCAGCCTCAAAACTTAATTCAACTGGCCCCGTGCCGTTTCAAGACAATACCACTGAGTGGTTAGCCAACAGCGATATCACGCATTTTTGGAGTGGTCTCGACCGAAAAGTTTATGGCAACGTCTGCAAAAGCAGAAAGTAAAATCGCATTTGCCTAATCGACCGGGGAGCAAATAATACAAATATCCACTATCATATCGTTGCGCTAACGCCGGCAGATGCTGGATGGACAACAAATGAGTTCTGCGAGTTGATGAGTTCAACTTGGCCGACTCTCGATTATATCTCGCGAGGACATCGCGATGCCCCCTATATCAGACCGATTTAATCTGAGACTCGAAGCGTGAAATCTGTGCTGCGAGACTTCACGCCCCGAGAGACGGGGCGTGGGTCGCTACGAATTTTGTCAACCCCACCTCCATTATATATCGCCCATCCATAGAAGATTGAACGACATACACGATAAATCCGGACTCGAAATAAATAAACTTTGCAAGACTCACATTTGCCGGCAAGGGAGCGCACGGCCATTTGCCCCTCGCTTTTTCACATCTGCATCGGTCGCCAAGGCGGCGAAGCCAACGCCGCGCACCCGATATTGCGCTTAGCTTGTTTCATCATAACTGGCATGCCCCGCAAAACACGAGGATCCGGCGTTAAAGTGCAGGGAACGCCCTTGATTTTCTGCCTGTATGGCGTCTCATACGCCACGTTGCGTTACATACGTCGCGTATGCGCCTTGCATGATAATGGAGTAGGCTGAATGACTGACGAGGGTATTTCACAAGAGCGCAGACGCTTTCTTCGCCAAGCCATCGGCACGATCCCTGCGGCATTTCTTGTCAACGGCGCCGATCTTGCCGCGGCCCGGGCGCAGACGGCACCGGCTCCCTACCAGCCCACTTACTTCAATGTCGATGAATGGGCGTTCATCAATGCAGCTGTCGATCGGCTGATCCCCTCCAGCGAGGCGGGGCCCGGCGCGCTGGACCTCCATGTGCCGGAATTCATCGACCGGCAGATGCAAACTCCCTATGGTCATGGTGAGCTGTGGTATATGAGCGGCCCGTTCAATCCGAATGCGGATTTCACGCTCGGCTACCAGCAGCCTTATGCACCGCGCGCGCTGTATCGGGTGGCGATCGCCGACACCAACGCTTTGTGCCAGCAGTTGCACGGCAAGAATTTCTGCGACCTCGATGCGGCCACGCAGGATGAAGTCCTCGGCCAGCTCGAAAAGGGCAAGGTAACCCTGCCGCGGATCAAAGCCATCGAGTTCTTCATTCAGCTTTTGGCCAACACCAAGGAAGGCTACTTCGCCGACCCGATGTATGGCGGCAACCTGAACATGGGCAGTTGGAAGATGATCGGCTTCCCCGGCGCACGGGCCGATTACAAGGACTGGGTGACGCAGTACGGCAAAGTCTATCCGCTTGGCCCTGTGTCTATCGAAGGTGAGAAGGCTTAACCATATGACTATCAAAATGAAACCGGTCGACGCCGTCGTCATCGGCATGGGCTGGACTGGCTCTATCCTCAGCATGGAGCTGGCACTCGAAGGTTTGAACGTGGTCGGGCTGGAGCGTGGCGAATATCGCGACACCTCCCCCGACTTCACCTATCCCAAGGCAGCAGACGAGCTGAAATACGGCATTCGCGGCGATATGTTGCGCAAGCTGTCTAAGGAGAGCGTGACTGTCCGCCACAACGAAGGCGACAGCGCCGTACCATACCGCCAGTACAACGCCTTCCTGCTGCCGGACAATCTTGGCGGCGCCGGAATGCACTGGAACGGCCAGCATTACCGGCCGTCGCCTGAGGATCTGAAATTCCGCAGCCATAACGTGCAGCGTTACGGTGCGAACTTCCTGCCGGCGAACATGACAATCCAGGATTACGACCTTACCTATGAGGAGCTGGAGCCGTTCCTGGACAAGTTTGAATATCTCTGCGGCACGTCAGGTCAGGCCGGCAACCTCAATGGCACCATGATCAATGGCGGCAACCCGTTCGAGGGTGCCCGTTCGCGGCCCTATCCGACGCCGCCGGTACCCAACATCTATGGCGCTGAACTGTTCGCCCAGGCGGCCCGCCAGATGGGCTACCATCCGTTCCCGCAACCTTCCGCGAACTGCTCACAGCCTTATACCAACTTCTATGGCGTGCGGCTCGGGCCCTGCAATCTTTGCGGTTTCTGCGAACGCTTCGGCTGCTTCCTGTACTCCAAGGGGTCGCCGCAAACCACCGTGCTGCCGGCCCTGCGCCAGAAGCCGAATTTCGAGCTGCGCACGCAAAGCTGGGTGACCCGGATCAATCTGGACAATACCGGCAAGCGCGCCATCGGCGTCACGTACATCAATGCGGGCGGCGAGGAAGTGTTCCAGCCGGCAGACCTGGTGGTCCTCTCGTCCTTCCAGCTCAATAACGTACGGCTGATGCTGATGTCCGGCATCGGTACGCCCTACGATCCGAGCACCGGCAAAGGCGTGATCGGCAAGAACTTTGCCTATCAGATGATGAGCGCGACCTCCGTGTTCTATGACAAGGACGTGCCGATCAATCCGTTCATCGGCGCCGGCTCCGGCGGGTCCGTCATCATCGACGAATTCAACTCCGACCATTTTGATCACAGCAAATACGGCTTCGTCGGTGGCGGCTATATCATCGGCGGGCAGACCGGCGGCCGGCCGATCCAGCAGCTTGCAGTTCCCTCCGGTACCCCGGCCTGGGGCGAGGCGTGGAAGCGCGCCGCGAAGGACAACTACCTGCATGCCACCTCGGTCGTCTCGCATGGCGCGGTGCAATCCTACCAAGACGCGTATCTCGACCTCGATCCAACCTATCGGGATACGCTCGGCAACCCGCTGCTGCGCATGACCTTCGACTGGCACGATAACGAATACAAGATGACGCAGTTCCTCACCGACCGGGTGCATGAAATCGTCCAGCAAATGAAGCCGAAATCGTACTCCACGCTGATGCGCAAGCCGGGCGATCATTTCAACGTACGCCAGTACCAGACCACGCACGTCACCGGCGGCATTATCACCGGCGCCGATCCGAGCAGCAGCGCTGTCAATCGCTATCTGCAGAGCTGGGACGTGCCGAATCTGTTCGTCACCGGCGCCTCGGCCTTCCCGCAGAATATCGGCTACAACCCAACCGGTCTGATCGGTGGTCTCACCTATTTCGCGGCGAACGCGATTCGCACGCAGTATCTGAAATCCCCTGGGCCGTTGGTCCAGGCGTAAGGGAAAATCCCATGGCATCAAAAATCACGCCCCTGCGCGTCGTCGCAGGGCTGGTCATCCTCGGCGTTGTGGGTCTCGGCGTCGCTGTCGGCGCGCCGGTCGCGTTCGGCGGCGACAGCGGCAACCCTTCGGCCTCTCTTCCGGTCCCCATCACCCCTGCCCTGATCCAACGTGGCTCCTATGTGGCGGTCGAGGGCGACTGCGCTGCCTGCCATACCAACCCGGGCGGCCAGGCCTTCGCCGGCGGCCTGCCGATCAACACGCCGATCGGCGCTGTCTTCACCTCTAACATCACCCCGGACAAGCAAACCGGCATCGGCTCATGGAGCTATGGGGAGTTCGAGCGCGCGGTGCGCCGCGGCGTCCGCCCGGACGGCACGGCAATGTACCCGGCCATGCCCTTCCCCTCCTACGCGCACATCGACGATGCCGACATGGAGGCGCTGTACGCCTACTTCTCGAAGGGCGTGCAGCCGGTGGTGCAGCAGGACAAGCCAGCCAACATTCCCTGGCCGCTGTCGATGCGCTGGCCGCTGACCTGGTGGCGCTGGTTCTTCGCCCCGGTCGTGCAACCGGCCAGCGCGCCGGGTAGTGCCCAAGACGCGGAGCTGGCCCGCGGCGCCTATCTGGTGGAAGGGCTCGAACATTGCGGCACCTGCCATACCGATCGCGGCATTGGCTTGCAGGAATTGGCGCTCACACCGCAAGGTGGGCCGGCCTATCTGGCGGGCGCAGTGGTCGACAATTACAGCGCCAGCGACCTGCGCGGCGACCCGCTTACCGGGCTCGGCCGCTGGAGCGAGCAGGATATCGTCGAGTTCCTGCAGACCGGCCACAACAGCAAGACCGCGGCCTTCGGCGGCATGACCGATGTCGTGACACACAGCACGTCGCACATGCAGCTCTCCGATCTGCAGGCGATCGCGCACTTCATCAAATCGCTGCCGGGATCCGGCCAAGAACAAGCCTTTGTCTACAACCCCGCCGTGGCTCTGGAGCTGCAACGCGGTGACGTGTCCGCCCGAGGCGCTCAGGATTACCTGAACAACTGCGCCTCCTGCCATCTGAGCTCGGGCGCGGGCTATACCGACACCTTCCCGGCCCTGGCCGGCAATCCGGTGGTGAATGCCGCCAACCCGGTGTCGCTGATCCATATCGTGCTGACCGGCGGATCGACCCCGCCCACGGCCGGCGCGCCGACCTCCTTCACCATGCCGGGCTTCGCTGACCGCCTGTCCGACCAGGAGGTCGCCGATATCGTGACGTTCATCCGCTCAAGCTGGGGGAATCAGGGCGCTCCCATCGATGCCTCGACCGTCGCCGGTGTCCGCAAAGCCATCAACGCGCCAGAGCCGACGCTCTCCAAGTAAGGAGGATACATCCGGTTCCACCTGGCTGACGGCCCGCTTTCGACGAGAACGATTATGACCGGCCGCCGCGGCCTCCAGCGAGGCCCGGCATCGGCAAGGACCGGGCACCCAAGTCCGCACGTTAAGCAGACCTTTCAACGGCCCTGGGGAAACCTAGGGCCGTTTTGCTATTGCGGAACCAGTTGCTGTCACATCTCACCACCGGACAGGACATCGCCGCCGCCGTTGAGGCCGGGATCGCATCGGGGCAGGCAAACGTAATCGAAATTATCATTGGTATCGCCTGCCCCCATCGGGAAGGAATTAGCGTTTGCAGCCGCGGTAGAGTGTTGGTCCCGTAAGCACCTGCTGATCCGCACTCGTTCGGCTTTGCCGCAGACCGTGCTCACCAATAAAGTCAGACATTTTGACCAATTGGCACCGGTTGGATGTGGCTACAGGGGGTAGATTTCAGCCAACCAATATGCGATATGGCGCCGGCAAGCCGATCAGCACACTACACCGCCGTATTTAGAGCGTGGTATGCCGGTTCAGCTTGTAGCATACTTTGCTTTGGGATGGCTTTTGGATAAAAACCGTTCTAAATCAATAAGTTGCCGTCCTAGCTCAGTTGGTAGAGCAATTGATTCGTAATCAATAGGTCGCCGGTTCGATTCCGGCGGACGGCACCATTCACCTTTTTTTTCAATGACTTAAGCATCCGGCTGTCTCGGCCCCTGAGCATCCTATACGGCGGCGAATGCCGCAGAAGCACAAAATCGCTATTCGATTGCATCCAACTCAAGAGTGCGGCCGCGGGCGGCATTGTTCACGCTCGGCCGGTGACGGCGAAACCAACACGGCCCGGAAATGGCCTGCCCAAACAAGTTGCCCGCGCGCCCGCGACAAGAAATTTTTTATCCCGCGCGGTCGCGCCAGCCTCCAGCATGAACGCGGCCGGTTTCAGGCCCAGCCAATCGGCCAAGGCCTGGATGATGGCGGCGTTGGCCTTGCCATCTTCCGGCGCGGCCGCGACGGAGACTTTGAGCCGGGCATTCGGCCAGCCAGGAGACGCGGCCGCCGCCAGGACCGGCCCGATTCTTACGCGCCGGGCGCCTGGCTGGGCCTTCACCGCCAGGACCAGACCCGATTCTGTCTCGATCCAGAACTCTTCGCTGCTCGACATGGCTCCCCTCCGGCCTTCAGGCGCCGCCGGCGGAGTCTTCGAAAAGGCCGGCGATGCCGGGCGGCCGCGGCACGGAAAAGCCCGACTTCATTCCCAGGCTGACCCAGGGCCACCACATCGCCCACCACCAGGCGGCGCGCATGATATCGTCGTTCCACGCATAGCGCGGCCGAAATTGAGCCGAAAAATCCGGAGTCATATTGGGCAGGGAACCTAGCATCAGTTTATGCGCGATCTGCGGAAAAAGCGGCGCGACGCTGGCGCATCGGCCGCCCGCCCCCTCAGAGAGAGCGCTCTCCCTTCATCTCATGGGTCTGTTGCATCTCGCGCGCCCGCTCCGCGCGGTGCTTGGCGATCTCATGCCCGGCGATGCACCCGCCAATCGCCCCCAGCACCGCATGATGGCCGGCATAATGCCCCGCCACGGCGCCCGCCGCACCACCGGAGACGCAGCCGACCGCTCGAGCTTGGCCGGCGCCGAAAACCGCCAGGCCGATCCCCGCTGCCACAGCCAGGGAGAGAAGTTTTAATGTCATAAGTCCATCCATATCTTAGAAGGGGCCGCGCTATAGCAGGAACGGCCTTGCCGGGCCAGGAATGGCTGACCATTGCGCCCAGAATAGGGCGCAATGAGCGCGGCGCCCCCCTTTCGCGCCGGGTGGCATTGTGCTTGGTCAAAGCTTTACGATCGCGCGCCCGGACATTCATGCCCCTCCGGAGATCCGCCATGCCGCCATTGCCGAAACGTCTCCACGCCATCGCCGGCACCCTTGTCATCGCCACCATTCTCGCCGGCGCCGTCTACACCGTGCGTGATTTCCTGCCGGCACTGGCCTGGGCCGCCGTGCTCGCCATCGGCCTTTGGCCGATCCATCTCGCCCTGCAACGCCGGCTCAAATGCAGCGGCCAGCTCTCGGCACTGGTCCTGACCGGATCCATCGCGCTGCTGTTCATTCTGCCCATCACCTTGGTGTCGATCCGTGCGGCGGCCGATATCGGGCCGCTGGCGCAGTGGGTGAGCGATACGAGCCAAAACGGCCTGCCGGCGCCCGCCTGGCTGAGCCTCCTGCCATTCGGCCGGGACGAGGTGATCACCTGGTGGAACACCCATCTCGCCACTGGCGGTGCGCTCAAGCAGACCTACACGTCGCTGCGGCATACCCCGTCCTTGCAGCACGGCCAGGTGCTGGCGCTCCATGCCGCGCATCAGATGACGCTCATCCTCTTCACCATCGTGACCCTGTTCTTTTTGCTGAAGGACGGCACCAAGCTGGCGGCGCGGGGCCAGGAATTGTCCATGCAGCTGATCGGCCCCACCGGCGAGAAGATTTTTGAGCAAATCACCAATTCCATCCGCGGGACAATTTCCGGCCTGGTCCTGGTCGGCCTGGGCGAAGGCATCGCCATCGGGATCGCGTATGTCATCTTCGACCTGGCTTATGCCCCTTTGCTGACCATCATCACGTCCGTGGCTGCCATGCTGCCCTTTGGCGCCGTCATCGTGGTCGTGATCGCGGGGCTTATCGCCCTGGAACATAGCCGGATCGCGGCGCTCTGCATTATAGCCTACGGTTGTACGGTGATTTTCATTGCCGACCATTTCGTGCGCCCGAAACTGATCGGCGGGGCAACGAAAATACCGTTTCTCCTCGTGCTGATCGGCATTCTCGGTGGGCTTGAAAGTTGGGGGCTGATCGGCCTGTTCATCGGCCCCGCTTTGATGGCCGTGGTGACGATGCTTTGGCAGCAACGCCGCACCGTCCTGCCGCCCGCTTTTCCCCGCGAGCACAACGGCACGGATGCCGAAAACTAAGATTCACACTTTAAGATGGCATAACCTGTCTTTTAAGTTGCAATTAAGAAACGTATTACAATAATAAATCGCATAAAATTTGCGAGAGGCTCACGGCGTGACAAAAATGACCCGCAAGGACGCCTTACGGCAAAACCCAAATTTGTGCCTGGATGAACAGCTTCCCCGGCCCGAGCCTTTCGCCGCACCGACCATCTTCCATGAGCCCTGGTGGCTCGACGTGACGACACGGGGAAGAATCGAAATGGTCGAGAGCCGTGAGCACAACAAAATCGTCGGCCGCATGTATTATCTGCCGATGAAACGCAGCGGCATTGTGAGCAGCAACATGCCGCCTTTCACCCATTTTCTCGGCCCGGCGATCGATCCCGGCCCCGGCAGCGCGCTGACGCGGCATCTGAAGACACTCTCGATCACCGCCGATCTCATCGAAAAACTGCCGCGCGGCTCCGCGTTCCGGCAAAAAATGCATCGCGGGGTTACCGACGTGCTCGCCTTCCAGGCGGCTGGATTTGAAAGCCTGGTGCAATTTACGTATGAAATTCAGCCCGCTGACGAACAGACGATCTGGTCCGGCATGCGCGACAAGACGCGCAATGCGATCCGCAACGGCGAGAAATTTCATCAGATCACGGACGCGCTCGATCCCGACGGCTTTATCGATTTCTACCGCAAGAATGTCAAAAGCGCCGGCATGACGGAAAATGTCGATCTCGAGATCGCCCGCCGCCTGACGCAGCGCTGCCTGGAGCAGCGCAACGGCAGATTCCTCCTGGCCAGGGACGAGAACGGCCTCAACAAAGCCGCCATCTTCATCGTCTGGGACCGCCACTCCTGCTATTATCTGATGTCCACGCGGGCGCCCGACAGCAGCTATGGCGCCATCCCCGCCTTGCTCTGGGCCGCCATCAAATTCGCCGTCGCCAACGGTCTGATTTTTGATTTTGACGGCGCCGTGAGTGACGGTGCCGTGAAACTTTTTCTAGGTTTCGGCAGTGTGACCACGCCGCGTTACATCATCGAGCGCTCAACGACGGCCTATAAGCTATTGCGCCTATTGCGCCGGACCCTGTCGGATACCAGCAACCCTTATTGCTGAGCTTCATGCTATCCTACGATATCGTTGGCGTAATTTAAGCCCCCATCGGCGTGCGGGCTCTATGCCCCCTCTTGCCATTATGTTAGAAATCGTTCCTAACTCGCAAGAATCAACGTCCATACCGGTTTCCCATCTAATGGGGAAGACGGCAGATGTTGGAGACCGATATTTTATGTCCTATGATCCCACCACAAATTTTTCTGCGCCTGACATCAACGCCTACGTGCATCTCGCTTACGGATTCGATGCGCAAAAATGGCAGAACGATTGGAAGACGGGTACGAAGATCGGCCTGAACGAAGAATTTCCCTATGGCTATCATCATGCGGCCGCGTTCGGGGCACGAATCGTCTATTCCACCGACCATAAGGAAAATGCGCCGCAAAAAATCCTGCGTTATGCGCTGCGGCTTCTCTGCGGCTTCGACCTCGCTCATGCCTGGCGGAACCGCCGGAAACTCCACGCCGCGGACATTGTCTGGACCCATACGGAATCTCAGTCGCTCGCGATGCTCTGCGTCATGCGCCTGAGCAAACCCGCCAGAAAACCGAAGATTATTGCGCAAGGCGTGTGGCTTTACGATGAATGGCCCCGACTCAACGGCCTGAAAAGGATATTTTACCGGAGGCTGTTGCGTACCGCAGACATTCTCTCCGTACTGTCGCCTTTGAATCGGGATGCCGCCTCCCGGCTGTTTCCGACGCAGCGCGTCGAATTCGTGAAATTCGGCATCAAGGCCGACTACGAGCCGCTGACGAAAGCCAGCCCCGAAGGGCGACCGATCCGGATTCTTTCGCTCGGCAACGACCGCCACCGCGACTGGGACACACTGATTCACGCGGCCGGCAACCAACCGGGCATCGAGGTCAAGCTTGCCACCGCGAGCCTCAAGCACCCGCCCAACGCCTCCAATATCTCGATCGTCCATCCCCACACCAATGGCGAGCTCTTCGCCCTGTTCGACTGGGCGGACCTGGTCGTGGTGGCGCTCAAACCCAACCTGCATGCCTCCGGCATCACCGTAATCGAGGAAGCCGTCATACTGGGATTGCCGGTGATCTGCACCCGCGCCGGTGGGCTGGAAGCCTATTTCCGCGCCGACGAGGTTTTCTACGTGGAGGGTGAGGACCCTGCCCAACTCCGCATGGCGATCCAGCGTCTGGCCAGTGATGGAGCGCGCCGGCAAGCGCTGATCCACAAAGCCCGCCAACGCCTGCATGACGACGGACTGACCTCGACCGGCTATGCGCGGCGCCATGTCGAACTCTCGCGGCAATTGCTGGGCCATGCCGCGCCAACAGCCGTGCGTCCGAAGACGCGCCAGGACATCGGCGCCTTTTGAGCCGAACCTGCCGCCGCGGCCCGATCAATCATCGCAGGATCGGCTGGTACGCCCCCGGATCGCCGCCAGGGCGAGCCGGCATGTTTGGGACGCTGTTATGAAAGTTGCAGCCGCATCGGACCGGCATGTCAGGACACCTCTCACCAAAAATGATGTGACGAACATAATCGCCGAGTGTTATCGTCGTTCACCGGACCCCGGATTTCGGCTTTGCGCTGCCTTAACATGATCTGGAGATAATTCCATGACCCTCATGCGCCCTAAACTCGCCTGGGCCGCCTGGCTCTTGACGATTGCTTTATGGATCGCAGGTCTCGTGGCGAACAAAGCCGAGGCGGACAGCCTGGATCTCAGCCATTACCGCATGACCTTCAACGCGACATTTCAAACCCTGAATGCCAGCAGCTATGGTCCCGGCGGCCAGTGGATCGCTCATACGCCCTGGAACGGCGATTTCGGCGATAATGTTTTCGACAATCCGGGGCCGGGCGGACCCTTCACGACATCGCCTCAGGGCCTCACGATTACCGCTTACAAGGACAGCCATGGCCATTGGCATGCCGGCCTGCTGTGCTCCTGGATCCCCACCCCTGACGGCCCGCGCGGCTTCAGCCAGCGTTTCGGCTATTTTGAAATGAAGGCGAAATTGCCGGACGGTCCCGGCGTGTGGCCTGGTTTCTGGCTGGTCGGCGCGAGCAAAACCAACTCGCCGGAAATCGATGTCATGGAATATTACGGCGCCTTTCGCGCCTCATACCGGATCACCGAACATGTCTGGAACCATGGCCAGAGCGTATACGGCCGCTCCGTCGCGATCGACGTGCCGCCAGGAAGCCTTTCAGCCGGTTACAATACATTCGGCGTGCTGGTCGGCCCCCAAAAAACCACCTATTACCTCAATCGGAACGAAGTCTGGTCGACGCCCACCCGGCCGGAATTCATGCAGCCGCTCTACATCCTGGTCGATCTCGCGATCGGCGGCGGCTGGCCCGACGACAAGCTGACCTCCCCGCAGCGCATGGAGGTGCAATATATCCGCGCCTATCAGGCGATAGGTCAGTAAGACGGAAGAAAGAAGCCGCTTTTTGAAAAAAGCGGCACCAAAAACTTTTGTTATGCTGGGCACGGGCTTCGTCGAGGACAACGCCCATGGCCCAGAGTCATAAAGTTTTTTTGCGCTACTTTTTGTTCACAAAAAGTAGCTCTTTCTTCCCTATCTTCCTTCATCATGTCTCTCTTAACGACAACGTAACATTGATCGCCCGTTCGCTCTCTGATAGATTCGGGACGATTATTTTTTGGATCAGCGAGATGATCACAGGCCTTGGCGCCATTATTCTACCGCTTTGCGTCTTTTATTGGCGGACGCCGCTGCGCCTGTTGCAGCTCGTTTTTATCGGCGCCGCCTTTGCCGCCGCCGCTGTCCTTGTGATCGGCAATTATGGCATCTCGCCGGGCTTGCTGCCGGCGATTCTGTTCATCGGCTATTTCCTGCTGCGGCTTATCCTCGGCGCCTCCTACCCGGCCGGGAACGGCGTTCTGCGCGTGCTCATGCCCTTCATTCTTGTGGTCATCGGCGCTTTGATCAGCTCGTTGCTCATGCCGCGCTTTTTCGAGGGCGAGATTTTCGTCTGGCCGCAGAAATTGAGCGGCTTCGGCGTTCTGACCCCGCTCAGCCCCAATGCCGGCAACTATACCCAGGATATGTATCTCATCATCAATGCCGGGCTGACTGTCGCCGCGTCCTTCTATCTGGTGACGATCGGCCGGGAGATGCAGACTTTGTTCAACACCTATCTCTATGCCGGGTTGCTGGTCGTGGTCATCTCGCTTTGGCAATTCGCCGCGAATACAATCCATATCTGGTTTCCCACCTCATTTTTCCTGTCCAATCCCGGCTGGGCCCTGCTCTCGGACGAGAACATCGGCTCAGTGATTCGCATCACCGGCCCATTCAGCGAGCCCGCCGCCCTGGCCGGCTATTTATGCGGCATCATCGGCGCCTCGGGCTGGATGATCTTCAACGG
>NZ_DATLPB010000058.1:0-3885 GCF_035535915.1 Acidocella sp. | reverse complement strand
CGTAATGCCGGATTGCCGCCCCCAGGGTGACAGCGCCCGCCTCAGCGGCTATATCACGCCCCTGCCTCTGACACGAAAAAACGGACCTCGCCTTGCGCCGCCACGCTTTGCCCTTTTTCCTGTTCCCGGGACTTCTTTTGCCGCTTGCCCTCGCCGGGTGCAGCGAGGGTTACTCCCCGAACACCTATGCCTCCAATGCCGCGCAGCAGGAGGCGATGGTGCAACGCGGGGTGATTATCGGCGTGCGGCAGGTTTTGATCAGCGCGAGTGGCGCGATCGGCGCGGCGGCCGGTGGCGCCGCCGGTGGCGTGGTTGGGGCACAAGTGCCGGGCAGCCCCGTCGCCAGTGCATTTGGCGCGATCGGGGGCGCCCTGGTCGGGGGCATTGGCGGCACGGCGGCCGAGCGGGCGGTCGCGGATGCCAAGGGCTGGGAATATATCGTCCAGGAGACCGGCGATAAGCTGGTGTCCATCACCCAGACGAGCAAGACCGCCCTCCCGATCGGGCAGCATGTGCTGGTGATCGCTGACACGCAGCAGGCACGGATCGTGCCTGATTATACCGAGCAGGCCTCAGCGCCGGCCGCCGCAACGGCGCAAAAACCGGCGCCCCAGGGGGCGAAGCAAGCGGCACCCCAGGTGGTCAAAACCGCCGCGCCGCCGAGCGGCGCCGCAGCCGCCGCCGTTCACGCCAACCCGCTCCCGCCGGCTGCGGGCGCAACCGTGCCCGCGGGGAATCCGCCCACGGTCCCGCCCGCCGGTGTCGCGGCGACGCCCTCGGCGCCCGTTTCCACGTCCAACGAGGCCGCGCCACCGCAAGCCTCGGGCGACCAGGGGGCGGCCGCCGGCATGCCCGCGGCAGCCCCCACGGCTACCTCTGTCCAGGTCGCGCCCGGCATCTCGATTCCCATTCCGCCGATAAGTTCATTCGCCGCGGCCAAGCCCTGACGGTCCTTCCTGAATGAGGCCGTACAGGTCTCACGGCCACCGGCCCGGACTCGAAGACGGTTTTGCGCCGCTTTTTTCAAAAAGCGGGCTCTGAAGCCTTACTTCCCCTTCCCGAACACCACCACGCTTTCGACATTCTCCGAGAACGGAAACTGGTCGATCGGCGTGGCGTTCAGCACATTGTAGCCGGCGCGGTGGAGTTGTGTTGCGTCAGCGGCCAGCGCATCTTGGTTGCAGCTCACATAGATCACGCGCGGCACGTTGGCAGCGATAAGGAAGCGCATCTGCACCGCCGCCCCGGTGTAAGGCGGGTCCAGCACCAAGGCGGCGCGGCCCGCCATATCGGCCGGCTGCAGCGGGCGGCGGTGCAGGTCGCGCTGCGCGATGCTCATGCGACCGGCAAGGTTCTGGGTGCGGATGGCCCTATCCTGCGCCGCCACCGCGCCAGCGTGGCCCTCATAGGCTTCTACCCTCGCACGCTGCGCCAGCGGAAATGACAAAGTGCCCGAGCCCGCGAATAATTCGGCGATGCAGGATTTTTTCGTGAGCTTCGGCAGCCCTGCCAGCACGGCTTCCACCAAAGCCGCCTCGCCCTCGGCGCTCGCCTGCAGAAACGCGCCCGGCGCTGGCTCGACTTTCACCCCGGCGAAGGAAATCACCGGCGGGGCGAGCATGATGGCCGGCTCCGGCTCATCATTGCCGGTGGCGATGCTGATGCGCAGCGCATTCTGCGCGCGGGCGAAGGCGATGATCTTGGTCCGGTCCGGTCCGGTGAACGCCGCATCCAGGCGCAGCACAATGTCCGGCCCTTCATCGAGCCAGTTGATGATGACGGAGCCGGCGCGGCGCAAAGCTTCCAAATGGCGCAGCAAACCCCGCAAGGGCGGCAGCAGGCGCAGGATCTCGGGGCGCAGCAGCACGCATTCCTGCATGTCGACTACCTCCGCGCCACGCGCCTGGTGCAGGCCGAGGGAGAGTTCCGCGCCGCGCCGCGTGACGCCGAGGTCCACACGCCGCCGCGTAGAAAGCGGCGTTTCCACCAGCGGGGCGATGGGCGCCGCCGGAAACCCGGCGCGCGCCAGGGCGTTTTTCAGGCGCGAAAACTTGTCGATGGCGTGGCGGTCATCCACGGCGCAGCCGCCGCAAATGCCAAAGTGAACACAATGGGTCATTCGCAAGTCCGGTAGCGCAAGGGGACAGCCAAGGGAAGAAAGAGGCCGCTTTTTTGAAAAAAAGCGGCGCAAAAAACTTTTGTTTTACGCTGGGCCGGAGGCGCTCGAACGGCACGGGCCCAAAGTTTAAAGAAGTTTTTTGCTTCTTTTTTTCAAAAAAGAAGCGCTTCCTTTCTTGCCTTTAAAACGCCGAAAGCCCCGTGATCCCGCGCCCGAGGATCAGCGCGTGCACGTCATGCGCGCCCTCATAGGTGTTCACGGTCTCCAGGTTCAGCATGTGGCGGATCACGTGATATTCGTCGACAATGCCGTTGCCGCCGTGCATGTCACGGGCGGCGCGGGCGATTTCCAGCGCCTTGCCGCAGGAATTGCGCTTGCAGAGCGAGATCATTTCCGGCGCCGCCTCGCCCGCGTCCATCAGCCGGCCGAGGCGCAGCACCGCTTGCAGGCCGAGCGTGATTTCCGTCTGCATGTCGGCGAGCTTCTTTTGCACCAGCTGGGTCTGCGCCAAAGGGCGGCCGAACATCGTGCGGTCCAGCGTATAGGCGCGCGCCGCCGCGAAGCAAAACTCCGCCGCGCCGAGCGCGCCCCAGGCGATGCCGTAGCGCGCATTATTGAGGCAGGAAAACGGGCCGCGCAGCCCTTTCACGCCGGGCAGCATGGCGTCGTCCGGCACGAAGACGTCCTGCATCATGATCATGCCGGTGATGGAGGCGCGCAGCGAGAACTTGCCCTCGATTTTCGGCGTCTCCAGCCCGGCGGCGCCGCGTTCGACCAGAAAGCCGCGTATGTCGCCCGCATCGTCTTTTGCCCAGACCAGCAGCACATCGGCGACCGGCGCGTTAGAGATCCAGGTCTTGGCGCCGTTCAACAGAAACCCGCCATCGACCTTGCGCGCCCGCGTGCGCATCGCAGCCGGGTCCGATCCCGCATCCGGCTCGGTCAGGCCGAAGCAGCCCACCCATTCGCCGCTGCGCAGCTTCGGCAGATAGCGGTCCTTCTGCGCCGCCGACCCGAACGCCCAGACCGGGTACATCACCAGAGAGGATTGCACGGAAAAAGCGCTGCGATAGCCGCTATCCACCCGCTCGATTTCGCGGGCGATCAGCCCGTAAGCGACATAGGAGACATCGGCGCAGCCATGGGAATCGAGCGTCGCGCCGAGGAAGCCCCGCTCCCCCATTTCGGCGAGAATGGCGCGGTCGAAGCTTTCATGGCGGAAGGCCTGCAGCACGCGCGGCTGCAATTTTTCCTGGGCGTAATCGTGCGCCGCGTCGCGGATCGCACGTTCGTCATCGCTTAACTGCCCCTCCAGCCGCAACGCATCGTCCCAGGCGAAGGCGGAAAACCTTCCCTTGAGGCGAGGCCCCGCGGCCGGAGCAGGATCATTCAAGCGGCCATGTCCGCGCCGCCATCCGGGTCCACGGTCACGGTCTCTTCCTCGACCGGCTCATCGAGGATCGCCTTCAGCGGCCCGCGGCGGCGGATCAGCATGAAGGCCGGAACGTCGTTGCCGAAGCCGCGCACCGGCGGGCCATCGGTCCGGTCGCCACGGTCGCCACGGTCGCCCCGATCGCGATCGCGATCACGGTCGCGCTCGCGGTGGCGCGTCTCCTCGCGGTCGCGCTGCGGTTCTTCGCGGCGCTGGTCGCGCGCCGGCCTGGCCCCACGGTCACGGTCGCGATCACGGTCACGGCCTTCTTCCTGCGGCTTGTCGCCCCGGCCGGGCCGCACCGGCTTGCCGCGGCCGCGGCCGCGGGCGCCCC
>NZ_DATLPB010000057.1:0-7333 GCF_035535915.1 Acidocella sp. | reverse complement strand
CTTGATGGACCGTTCTTTAGCGGTCTGATTTTGTGAGAATTCCACCTCCGGGCGGCTCGTGCCCAGCTGCGCCCCGGAGAGCGAGATTAGGTGATGCCATGCTGACCGAGGACTTGAAGGTTTCGCTGCTTAAAGATCTGGACCGGATCGTCCGGGCGGATGCGCAAGAGTTGGAGACCCTGCGCGTGGCCATGTTGGGGAAGAGTGGCAGCATCACAACCGCGCTGAAATCGCTGGGCAGCATGGAGCCGGAAGCGCGCAAGGAAGCCGGCGCCGAAATCAACCGGATCAAGGCGTTGATCACCGACGCGCTGACCGCGCGCAAAGCGGTCCTGGACGAAGCGGCGTTGAATGCCCGGCTGGAAGCGGAGCGGATCGACGTGTCCCAGCCGCCGCGCCCCGAGCTGGCGGGCGCGATCCATCCGATCAGCCGCACCATGGAGGAACTCGCGGCGATTTTCGGCGCCATGGGATTCGAGATCAAGGAAGGCCCGGACATCGAGAATGACTGGAACGCCTTCAGCGCTCTGAACATCCCCGGTCACCACCCGGCGCGGGCGATGATGGACACGTTCTATGTCAACGCGAAGCTCAATGAGCGCCCGGCGCTGCTGCGGCCGCATACGTCCTCGGTGCAGATCCGCACCATGCTCGCCCAGGAACCGCCGATTCGCATCATCGTCCCCGGCCGGACCTTCCGCTCGGACCACGACGCCACGCATTCGCCGATGTTCCACCAGACCGAGGGGCTGGTGATCGGCAAGGACATCACGCTCGGCCATCTGAAAGGCTGCCTGATTGATTTCCTGCGCGCCTTTTTCGACGCGCCGGACCTGCCGGTGCGGTTCCGCGCCAGCTATTTCCCGTTCACCGAACCCTCGATGGAGGTGGATATCGGCTGGAACCGCAAGACCGGCGAGATCGGCAAAGGCGGCGACTGGCTGGAGATTCTCGGCTCCGGCATGGTGCACCCGAACGTGCTGGCCAATTGCGGCATCGACCCGCGCGAATATCAGGGCTTCGCCTTCGGCGTCGGCATCGAGCGCATCACCATGCTCAAGCACGGCATCGCCGATCTGCGCCTGTTCTATGAAAGCGATGTGCGCTGGCTGCGCCATTACGGCTTCTCCGCCCTCGCCCCCGCCATGCTGCACGAAGGTTTCTAACTCCGATGAAATTCTCTCTTTCCTGGCTGAAAACCTGGCTGCAGACCGAGGCCACGCTCGACGAGATCGTCACCACCCTTTCCGCCATCGGGCTGGAGGTGGAGAGCGTGGAGAACAAGGTCGAGAGTCTCGCCCCGTTCGTCATCGCCGAGATCATCGAGGCCGTTCAGCACCCGAATGCCGATCGCTTACGCGCCTGCCGCGTGAATGCCGGCGGCGGCGAGCTTTCCGTGGTGTGCGGCGCGCCGAATGCGCGCACCGGCCTGAAGGCGGTGTTCGCCCCGCCCGGCGCCTATGTGCCCGGCAGCGGCATCACGCTGAAAGTGGGCGAGATCCGCGGCGTGAAATCCGAGGGCATGCTGGTCTCCACGCGCGAGCTTGGGCTCGGCGAGGAGCATGACGGCATCATCGAACTGCCGGCGGACGCGCCGGTCGGCACGCCTTACGCGCAATGGGCCGGGCTGGACGATCCGGTGATCGAAATCAGCGTCACCCCCAACCGCGGCGACGCGCTCTCGGTGCGCGGCGTGGCGCGCGACCTGGCGGCCGCCGGGCTCGGCACGCTGGTCGATTTCCTCCCTGGCGCGGTCACCGCCGCCGGCGCCAGCTCCGTCATCTGGCACAACGAGTTTCCCGAAGCCTGCCCCTGGGTGCTGGGCCGCACGGTGCGCAACGTGACGAACGGGGAAAGCCCCGACTGGCTGAAAGCCCGCCTTACCTCGATCGGTCTGCGGCCGATCAATGTCCTGGCCGACATCACCAATTTCTTCACCATCGATCTCGGCCGCCCGCTGCATGTGTTCGACGCGGACAAGGTGGCGGGCGGCGTGCTCACCCTTCGCCGCGGCGCGGACGCGGAAGAGTTCGCGGGACTGCACGGAAAACCGGTGCGCGTGGGGCCTGAAGATTGCGTGATCGCCGACGCCAACAGCGCGCAGTCTCTGGCCGGCATCGTCGGCGGCGAGGCGACCGGCTGCGACGCGGGCACCACCAACGTGTTCATCGAATGCGCCCTGTTCGACCGCGTGCGCATCGCTTTGACCGGCCAGCGCCATGGCATCTTCTCCGACGCAAGGCAGCGCTTCGAGCGCGGCATCGATTCCCAGCTTCTGCCCGAGGCGCTGGACGCCGCCACGTCGATGGTGCTGGCGCTGTGCGGCGGCACAGCCAGCGAGGTCAGCGCAGCCGGCACCCGGCCGGATTGGACGCGCGAGGCCAGCCTGCGCTTCTCCCGGATCAAGTCGTTCGGCGGCTCGGAGACCGGGCCTGATGAGGCCGTCGCCGCCTTGCAGCGGCTCGGCTTCGGCGTGCTGGCGCGCGATGCGCAGCAGGTGCAGGTACGCGTGCCGAGCTGGCGCAACGACATCGCCCAGCCGCCGGCACTGGACCAGGCCGCCCTGCCCAACGCCGCCGCTTCCGCCGCGGGCGCGGCGCAGATCGAGCCGGAAGTCGATTTGATCGAAGAAGTACTGCGGCTGAACGGGATGGATGCGATCGCCCCGGTCTCGCTGCCGGCCGAGGCCGTGATTCCGGCGCCGGTGCTGACACCCAAGCAGGCGCGCACGTCCCTCGCGCGCCGGGTTCTCGCCACGCGCGGCCTGCTGGAATGCGTGACCTTCAGCTTCCTCGACCACGAGACCGCCGCCTTGTTCGGCGAGACGCCGGAGAGCCTGCGCCTGGCCAACCCGATCGCCGCCGATCTCGACCAGATGCGCAACACCCCGGTGGCGCCGCTGGCGCTGGCCGCCGCCCGCAACGTGGCGCGCGGTTTTGGCGATCTCGGCCTGTTCGAGATCGGCCCGGCCTACGAAGCCGACACGTCGCAGACGCTCGTGGCGGCAGGTGTACGGGTCGGCAACACGCCGCTCTCCGCCCTCGCCCCTGCCCGCCCCTACGATGCGATGGACGCCAAAGCCGATGCGCTTTCCGTGCTGGCCGCCATCGGCGTGCCGCTGGATGCGGTCACCACCAGCCCGGGCGGCGCCGCCTTCTACCATCCCGGCCAGAGCGGCACGTTGCGCCAGGGGCCGAAGACCGTGCTGGCCGCCTTCGGCACGCTGCATCCCGGCCTCTGCCAAAAGCTCGACCTACCGCTCGGCAGCGTCGCGTTCGAAGTGTTCCTGGACGCGGTCGCCGAGCCGAAACGCCGCCGCAAGGCCGCCCCCGTGCTGCCCGCCTTCCAGCCCTTACGCCGTGATTTCGCGTTCCTGCTGCCCGCGGACGCCCCGGTGGAAGCCTTGCTGCGCGCCGCCAAGGGGGCGGAGCGCAATGTCATCACCAACGTCGCGCTGTTCGACCGCTACCAGGGCAAGGGCGTGCCGGAAGGCCAGGTGTCGCTCGCCATCGCGGTGACGCTGCAGCCGACGGAAAAGAGCTTCTCCGAGGCCGAACTGGAGGCCATCTCCGCGAAAATCGTCGCCGAGGTCGCGAAAAAGACCGGCGGCGTGTTGCGGGGGTAAGACAGGGAAAGGAACAGGAAGGAAGCGCTACTTTTTGTGAACAAAAAGTAGCAAAAAAACTTTGTTATGCTGGGCCATGGGCTGTGTCGGCGACAACGCCCATGGCCCAGCGTAAAAAAGTTTTTGCGGCGCTTTTTTCAAAAAGCGCCTGCTTCCTTACTTCCTTGCGTTCAACGCAAACACCCGCAGCGCCGAAGCGAGCTTCTGCTCCGGCGCGCGGGCTGAATCGATGCGCGTGATCAGGGCCGCCAATGTCAGCCCGTCGCCTGCTGCCAGCGCCGCCAGCGCCTCCCAGAATTCCGGTTCCAGGGCGATGCTGGTGCGGTGGCCGGAGAGGCTGAGGCTACGCTTCTCGAGCATTGCGCTCCGGCATGGCGGCGCGCCGGTCGGCCTGTGCGCTCAGCGTGTACAACATGGCCGGGAGGAAGATGAACGTCGCGATCAGCACCGCCACGAGGCTGAGCAGGAGCAGAATGCCCATGCTCGCGGTGCCGCGGTCATGCGAGGCGGCGAGCGAGCCGAATGCCGTGCTCGTGGTCAGGGCCGAGAACAAAACCGCCTGCGCCGTGGCCGAGGAGAGGAATTTGCGCATACCGGCGCGGAAATTCATGACGAAATACACGTTGAACGAAACGCCGACGCCGAGCAGCAGCGGCAGGGCGATGATGTTCGCGTAATTGATCGACAGGCCCCACAATTTCGCCAACAAGGCGGTGAGCAGCGCCGAGAGCGTCAAAGTCGCCAGCACTAGCAGCGTGTCGCGCAGATTGCGGAACACCACCACCAGGATCACGGCGATGGCGGCAAACGCCAGCAGCGCTGCCTCGCGGAACGAGTGCAGGATGGTCTCGGCGGTGGCGATGGTGGAGATCGCCGGCCCGCCGGCATCCGGGGCCACTTCCAGCACCGCCTTGGCGAAGCGGTTCAGCCCAGCGGAGGTTTGCGCGGCCTCAGTGGGGAAGGCTTCCACACGCACCTGCCCGTCCGGCAGGAACCAGTCCGCGGCGATGCCCTTTGGCAGGTTCGCCATGGTGATCGGCTGCGGCGACAGGCTGCTGCCCAGGCGCTGCAATTCGTCCGGCAGGAACCGGGTGACGGCGGCGTTCATCGCCAGCACCTCGGCGTCGCTGGCCGTCTGCAATTGCCCCAGAACGGCGGCGATGCCGAGCAGCGGCGAATCCGGCGGCAACTGCTTCGCCACCTGCATGATGCCATCATGCGCCTTGGCCATCGCGGCGCGGATCGATGACGCCGTCACCGCCGGCGGCGGTGAATCGGCCGCCAGGAGGGTCGGCGCCAGGATCGATTTGACCTGCTCGAGCATCGCCAGCTTCTGCGCCTGCTGCTCCGGCACAAACGTCGCCCCCGACAGCGTCCCCGCCACTTCCGGTAACGCGCCCAGCCTGGCCTGCAGTGCCCTGGCCGCATCCAGGTTCGGCGCCAGCGCCTCGGCATAAAACGGGTTGGTCGTGGGATTGGCGATCAGCCTGAGCAGCGTGCGCATGCTCTCGCTGTGCGGGTCCTTGGTATCGAGCGGGTTGGCATCGAAACTTATGGTCGCCGCGCTGGCGGCGCCGGCCATCGCCAGGACCGCAAACATCAGCAGCACCGGCCGGCGCCGGCGCTGCAAGGCGCGGTCGAGCGGCGCGCCGAACGGCAGGCCGACCGGCAGCGCCTCGGCGCCGGGACGGAATAGCCAGAGCAGCGCCGGCAGGAAGGTGATGGTGCAGAGCAGCGCGATGAACATGCCGGCCCCGGCGATAACGCCGAGTTCGGCGACGCCGACGAAGGGCGTCGGCGAGAAGGCGAAAAAGCCGCAGGCCGTGGCGGTGGCGGCGAGCGCGATCTGGCCGCCGGCCTGACGCGCCGTCTCCGGAATCGCCCGCGCCAGATCGGTCACGCCATGCCGCACGTCGCGCAGGCGCACGCAGAACTGGATGGCGAAATCCACTGCCAGGCCGATGAACAGGATCGCAAAGGCGACCGAGATCAGATTGATGACGCCGATGAACACAGCGGTGAAGCTGACCGTCAGCGCCAGGCCGAGCAGCAAGGTCGCCAAAATCGGCATGATCAGCCGCCAGGAGCGCAGCGCCAGGAACAGCCACAGCGCGATCAGCAGCACGCTGATGATGCCGCCCACCACGAGCCCCTGGGTGAGCGAGGCGAATTGCTCGTCAGCCAGGGGCACCTGCCCGGTATAGTTGACCGTGGCGCGGCCGGCTTTCACATCCGGCAGGCTTGCCGCGATGCGCACCAGCGCCGCCGTGGCCACCCCGCCCGGCTCCAGCGCGCCCTGGTCGAGCCTGGGATGCGTCAGCACGAACTCGGTGTTCTGCATGCCGACGCCGCCGGTGATCAGGCTCTGCCAGGACAGCGGTTCCGGATGGCCGGCGGCGGCGGCGGCGAGATTTTGCTGCACGCCCTCCAATGCGCTCCGATAGGGCGTCAGGTTGGCCCCGGTGGAGACGCCCTGTGCGATCAGGCTGAGGCCGGTGAACAGGCCGCGCGCCGAAGGGTCGGCCGCGAGCTGGCCGAGAAACGGCTGCGCGGCGATGATGGAGGTCAGCAATTTGGTCAGCTGGTCCGTGGGCAGCAGCAACAGCCCTTGCTGGGCGTAGAAGGCCGATCCCGCCGGATATCGCGAATCGCGGAAATGCGCCTTGTCCGCGTTGAGCGCGGCGTTCAGCGCCGAAGCGGTCTCGCGCGCCTCTTCCGGCGTCTTGGCTTGCACCACCGCGACAAGCAGATTGTCGAATTGCGGAAAATCCCGGCTTTCGCGGATCTGCGCCTGGCGCCAGGGCAATGAGCGGGCAAACAGGGCATCGGTGTCTGAATCCAGCCGCAAATGATGCGCCGAATAGGCCAGGCCGGCCACCGCCAGCGCCAGCAGCACGATGACGGTGGGCCAGGCGAACCTGCGGGCCGTGCCGACGATCATGAAGATCAGCCGGCTGAGGGTCAAAACGAAAAGACGCAAATCCCACCCTTTCCAAACGAGCCGCACACATGGCGCACGATTGCTTTACATCAACCCTGCTCCATTTGTTCGCGCACGCCATTTTATGGCGCCATCAGATCGCGTTGCGCACCAATTTCAAGTCACATTGTGGCATGCGTACGGCGGTGGGATCAGAAACCCAGCCCGGCCATGACCAAACGGCCATAAACGTCCGATAACACGAACTGCAGCGCCTGGAGGACCAGGATCGCCACCAGCGGCGAGAGGTCCACATTGCCGAACAGCGGCAGGAAGCTGCGAATCGGGTTGAGCACCGGGTTGGTCACCCGGGTGAGGAAATCCATCAGGGAATAGACGAAGCGGCTCCGGTAATTCACCACGCCGAATCCGAGCAGGATGCTCAGCACCGCGTTGGCGATGATCGCCAGGATCATCAGGTGGATCAGTTCACCGAGCAGCCAAAAAATTGCGAACAGCATCAATTGCCTCGTGTCTTACCGGCGCATGAGTAACTATGGGTTGCGTTCCTGGCAATGTTTTCACATCGGCTGTTGACTTCGTACGGCAAATGCGCGATTTCGCGCTCCACCATGGACCCTTGGGTTCCGGGGCTGTAGCTCAGTTGGTAGAGCGCGTCGTTCGCAATGACGAGGTCAGGGGTTCGATTCCCCTCAGCTCCACCAAATCCCTCCGAGATTAAAAACCATGCGAGATCCCACGCGAGACTCCGCCTTTGCGCTGCTGCA
>NZ_DATLPB010000056.1:0-19375 GCF_035535915.1 Acidocella sp. | reverse complement strand
CGTCGGCAGGTGCGTCCCGTAGAGACCGGTCGCGGTCGACGACACGAGGGCCGCGAATGGGCGCGCACGCATCATCGCATGCATCTCGCCAATGTCTTCGACGCGGAAATGATCGGGAAGGAACATGAGCGTATCCGTCAGAGCGTTGAAGCTCAGCTTAGCGTGAATGCGCTCGCTGCGCCCTAGCCATGCAGGCCCGGCGCCTCATGGCCGCTGCGCGCCACATATTCGGTATAGCCGCCGCCGTATTGGTGGATGCCCTCGGGCGTGAGCTCCAGCACGCGGTTCGACAAGGCGGCCAGGAAATGCCGGTCGTGGGAAACGAACAGCATCGAGCCCTCGTAATCGGCGAGCGCCGCGATGAGCATTTCCTTTGTCGCGATGTCGAGATGGTTGGTCGGCTCGTCCAGCACCAGGAAATTCGGCGGCTCGTAAAGCATCTTCGCCATCACCAGCCGCGCCTTCTCGCCGCCCGACAGCACGCGGCATTTCTTCTCGATGTCATCGCCTGAGAAGCCGAAGCAGCCCGCGAGGGAGCGCAGCGAGCCCTGGCTCGCCTGCGGGAAGGAGTCCTCCAGCGATTGGAAGACCGTGCGCTCGCCGTCGAGCAGGTCCATCGCGTGCTGCGCGAAGTAGCCCATCTTCACGCTTCCGCCGACCGCCACGTTGCCATCGTCCGGCTCGGTCGAGCCTGCGACCAGCTTGAGCAGCGTCGACTTGCCGGCGCCGTTCACGCCCATGACGCACCAACGCTCCTTGCGGCGCACCATGAAATCGAACCCGTCATAGATCACGCGGCTGCCGTAGCCCTTGTGCACGTTCTTGAACGCCGCCACGTCATCGCCCGAGCGCGGCGGGCTACGGAATTCAAACTGCACAGCCTCGCGGCGGCGCGGCAGCTCTACCCGTTCGATCTTGTCCAGCTTCTTGACGCGGCTCTGCACCTGAGCCGCATGCGAGGCGCGCGCCTTGAAACGCTCGATGAACTTGATCTCCTTGGCGAGCATCGCCTGCTGCCGCTCGAACTGCGCCTGCTGCTGCTTTTCTGCAAGCGCGCGCTGCTGTTCGTAGAATTCGTAATTGCCCGAGTACGCCGTCAGCGTTCCGCCGTCGATCTCCAGCACCTTGTTCACGATACGGTTCATGAACTCGCGATCATGCGAGGTCATCATCAGCGCGCCCTCGTAGCCCTGCAGGAACTGCTCGAGCCAGATCAGGCTCTCGAGATCGAGATGGTTGCTGGGCTCGTCGAGCAGCATCACGTCCGGGCGCATGAGCAGGATGCGGGCCAGGGCGACACGCATTTTCCAGCCGCCGGACAGGCGGCCGACATCGCCGTCCATCATCTCCTGGCTGAAGCCCAGGCCGTGCAGCACTTCCCGTGCCTTGCCCTCCAGCGCATAACCGCCCAGCTCCTCAAAGCGCGCCTGCACCTCGCCGAAGCGCTCCAGGATGGCGTCGAGCTGGTCGGCCTGGTCCGGATCGGCCAGGGCCGCCTCCAGATGAGCCAGCTCCGCGCCCACCTCGCTCACCGGCCCGGCGCCGGCCATCACCTCGGCAGCGGCGCTGCGCCCCGCCATTTCGCCCACATCCTGGCTGAACAGGCCGACGCTCACCCCGCGATCGACAAGGATATGGCCTTCGTCGGGCTCCTCCTGGCCGGTGATGAGGCGGAACAGCGTGGACTTGCCCGCCCCGTTGGGGCCGACAAGGCCGATTTTCTCGCCCTTCTGCAGGGCCGCCGACGCCTCGACGAAAATCAGGCGCGTGCCGTTCTGCTTGCTGATATTGTCCAGGCGAATCATGGGTCCTCGGCGGCCAAAATTGTCGGGGCGCTCATAGAGGTAAGAAAGGGAAAGCGCTACTTTTTGTGAACAAAAAGTAGCAAAAAAACTTTATTATGCTGGGCCATGGGCTATGTCAGCGACACGCCCATGACCCAGCGCAAACAAAAGTTTTTGCGCCGCTTTTTTCAAAAAGCGGCCACTTTCTTATGCTAATGCTCGCGTGTTCCGAAGGAGCCGCAAGATGGCAACGTCTCTGGTCCTGACATTCATGGGTCGCGACAGACCTGGTCTCGGGAACGCCATTTCAGAGGCCATCGCCGCCGCGGGGGGAAGCTGGCGGGAGAGCCGCGTGGCCCGTCTCGCGGACAAGTTCGCCGGGATCGTGCTGGTCAATGTGCCCGAGCCGAACGTCGCCGCCCTCAGCACCGCGTTGCGCGGCCTCGACGATGCCGGCCTGCGGATCACGGTCGAACTCAGCCACGCCGCGCCGGTGGAGACCGGCAACAAGATCCTCGAATTGAACCTCGTCGCCCGCGACCGGCCGGAGCTCGTGCGGGACGTGACTCACGCTTTGAACCAGCTCGGCGCCAACATCGAAGCGTTCAGCAGCGACATTGAAACCGCCCCCTTCACGGGCGAAACGATGTTCCGGGCCACCGCACGCATCCGCGTGGCCGAGGCCGTCACGCCCGAGGAGGTGCAACTCACCCTCGAACAACTCCCCGACGAGATCATCGTCGATTTCACGACGGACACCGGCTAGCCGGTCTGCCCCGCCTTCTTACGCGCGCGGGCCGGCCAGGCGCAGCGCCGCCTGAATTCCGCCTTCCAGGATCGCGTCCGAATGTGCCGGGTCGGTCACCGCGCGCGCCATCTGCAGCGCTCCCAGCATCGTGCCGAAAATCGCCGTGGCCGTGGCCCCGCGCTCCGCTTCCGGCACGCTGTCGGGCAGCAGCTCGGCGATGCGCCTGGTCAGCGCCTCGAGCTTGTCCGCAAACACCTCCCGCGTCGCGCTCTCATGACGGGCGATTTCGCTGACCAGAGCGGCGACGGCGCAGCCGCGCTCCGGCGTGTCGCGATGCGTCGGGCCCAGATAAGAGCGAATCAGCTCTTCCAGAGCTGCCGCTTTATCGCCCCCGGCTTCCCGGCGCATCCGGCTATGCTCGAACGCCCACAACATGGCCTCGCGCACCAGCTCCTCCTTCGAGCGGAAATGCGCGTAGAAACCGCCATGGGTGAGGCCGGCTTCGGCCATCAGCCCGGCAATGCCGACCGCCTCCACACCGTCGCGCCGAAACATCTCCGAGGCGACCTCGATGATGCGCTGGCGCGTTTCCTCTTTGTGCCCTTTGGCAAATCTCACTCCAACCCCTCCGCTTCCCGGCATCGCTGCCGCCCCGCAAGATACGCGCCCGGATAAATCGATGAAACGCACTGCCCATGCATGGCTGAACGCATTATATGTCATTTGACATATCATATGATGATCGACATTTTATGGCAATCCCAGGCCCACCGGAACGGCCTCACCAAGGAGTGTCTCGATGTCCCAACCTACAAAGAATACCGCTTTGATCACCGGCGCTTCCACCGGCATTGGCGCGGTTTATGCCAAACGCCTGGCGGCGCGGGGCTATAACCTGGTGCTCGTCGCCCGCGACACGGCGCGGCTGCAGGCGCTGGCATCCACATTGGAGCAAGCCGGCGCGAAAGCGGCAATTTTGCCGGCCGACCTGACCCGGCGCGAGGACCGGGCGGCGGTGGAACGCCGCCTGGAGGCGGACGCCACGATCACCATGCTGGTGAACAATGCCGGCATGGCCATGAACGGCCCGTTGGCAAGCAACGATCCTGACGTGCTCGAGCGGATGATCGAGCTGAACGTCACCGCCGCAACGCGCCTCGCCGCCGCCGCGGCACGCGCGTTTTCCACCCGCCGCAGCGGGACCATCATCAACATCGCCTCGGTCCTGGCGCTGGCCCCGGAACAGTTCAACGGCCCCTATAGCGCCACCAAGGCCTTCGTTCTGGCATTGACGCAGTCGATGCGGCAGGAGCTCGGCCCGCTGGGCATCCAGGTTCAGGCGGTTCTGCCGGGTGCGACGCGCACCGAAATCTGGGAGCGCGCGGGCATGAACATCTCCAATCTGCCGGCGGAAATGGTGATGGACGTGGAGGAAATGGTGGACGCGGCGTTGTCCGGCCTGGACCAGAACGAGGCGGTCACGATTCCCTCGCTGCCCGACATTGCCGACTGGCAGAAATTGACCGAGGCACGCTTCGCGCTGGGCCCCAATCTGTCGCGCCAGCACGCCGCCGCGCGCTACGGCCGGGCCTAGTCCAAGACCATGAGCCAACCGCTTCTGGCTGATCGCGAGACCGGCGCCGTCATCGGCAGCCGGCTGCGCTGGCGCCGATGGCTCATGGCGGCGGCAGGCGGCGGGCTGGCCGCCGCCGCCATCGCCTGGTTCGGCATTTACTGGCTCGAGACCGGCCAATATTGGCAAAGCACCGACGACGCCTATGTCGGCGGCAACGTCACCGATCTGGCGCCCAAAGTGAGCGGGCTGATCGCGCGCGTCGATGTTACCGACAACCAGTTTGTGAAAGCAGGCGCGTTGCTGGTGAAAATCGACGATCGCGACTATCGCGCGGCCCTGGCCAGGGCGCAGGCCGCCGTGGCCGGGGACGAGGCGGCGCTGGATCATCTCGACGCCACGCGCCGCCTGCAGCTCTCGCTGATTATCGAGGCGCAGGCCGACATCCGCGCCAGCGACGCGCAGATCGCTTTGGCCCGGCTCAATGAGGCGCGCTATCGCACCCTGGCCGCCACCAACGCCGGCTCCGTGCAGGCGGCGCAAACTGCGAGCAGCACATTCCAGCAAAGGCTGGCGGGCGGCGAGAAAGCCCAGGCGGCGTTGGCGGCGGCACAGGCGCAGCTCGCCGTGATCGAGACGCAAAAAAGCCAGGCGAAGGCGGCGCTCGCCGGGGACCGCGCGGCGCTGACCAATGCCAAGCTGAATCTCGGCTACACCGACATTCGCGCGCCGATCGACGGCTATATCGGCAACCGCAGCGCCGAGCTCGGCGGCTATGCCAGCGTCGGCACGCAGCTGCTCAGCCTCGTGCCGGCGCAGGGGCTCTGGGTCGATGCGAATTTCAAGGAAGACCAGCTCGCCCGCATGCGCCCCGGCGACAAGGCCACAATCAGCGCCGATATTCTGCCGGGGCAAAAGATCACCGGCCATGTCGGCAGCCTCGCCCCCGCCACCGGGGCGGTGTTCAGCGTGCTGCCGGCGGAAAACGCGACCGGCAATTTCACGAAAATCGTGCAGCGCGTACCGGTGCGCATCTGGCTCGATGGCGATGCGGGGGCGCTCGGCCTGCTGCGGCCCGGCCTCTCCGTCACCGTGGATGTGGACACCAAATGAGGACGATCCTGCCTTTCGCGATCATGTGCGTCGGCATGTTCGTGGCACTGCTGGATATCCAGATCGTCGCCTCATCGCTGCAGGATATCGGCGGCGGGTTGTCAGCGGCGCAGGATCAGATCAGCTGGGTGCAGACCGCTTATCTGATCGCCGAGATCATCGTGATTCCGCTTTCCGGCTGGTTGACGCGGGTGTTTTCCACGCGTTGGCTGTTCACCGCCTCGGCGCTCGGCTTTACCGCCGCCAGCATGCTCTGCGGCCTCGCCTGGAACATCCAGTCCATGATCCTGTTCCGCGCCTTGCAGGGCCTGCTCGGCGCCTCGATGATCCCCACCGTGTTCACCTCCTCGTTTCATTATTTTCAAGGTGCGAAACGGGTCTATGCCGCGGCGGTGATCGGCACCATCGCCTCCGTCGCGCCCACGCTCGGCCCGGTGATCGGCGGCTATGTCACGGACGCGCTGAACTGGCATTGGCTGTTCTACATCAACCTCCTGCCGGGGCTATTGGTGGCGATCTTCGTCGGGCTCCTGGTGAAAATCGACGAGCCTGACATAAAACTTCTCAAGGAGGCCGATTATTTAGGGATCGTTCTGATGGCAATCGGCCTCGGCACGCTGGAATATTTCCTGGAAGAAGGCACGCGCTGGGACTGGTTCAGCGACGCCAGCATTACCATTTGCGCCTGGATTTCCGGCCTGTCGCTGCTGGCTTTCATCATCCGCAGCCTGATGGTGAAGACTCCGATCGTGGATTTTCGCGCTTTGGGCAACCGCAATTTCTCGCTTGGCTGTATTCTCTCTTTCACCACCGGCATCGGCATTTTCGCGACGATCTATCTCACGCCTCTGTTCCTGGGTTACGTGCGCGGTTATTCCGCCTGGCAGACGGGACTCGCGATTTTCTCCACCGGTGTCGGCTCGATCCTCGGCGTGCCGGTCTATATCATGCTGGCGAAACGCTTCGATCTGCGTTGGATCATGATGGGCGGATTTGCCTGCTTCGCGCTCGGGCTGTGGAGCTTCTCCTTCATCACCAGCGATTGGGGCACGAACCAGTTACTCTGGCCGCAATTGCTGCGCGGCTTCCCGCAGGTGTTCTGCGTCGCGCCGAGCGTCACTCTGGGCCTCGGCAGCCTGCCGCCGCAGCGGCTGAAATATGCCAGCGGCCTGTTCAACATGATGCGCAATCTGGGCGGCGCGGTCGGCATTGCGGTGTGCAGCGCGATCCTCAATGATCGCACGAATTTGCATTTTTCGGTGCTGGCTTCGAATCTCACCGCTGCCCATGCACCGGCGGCCCGGCTGCTGCAGGATGTGACGCAGCGCCTCACCCACGAGCTCGGCTCGCCGGCCGCGCATCGGGCCGCGCTCACGGAGTTATGGGGGCTCGCTTATGCCCAGGCGGCGACGCTCTCTTATGCCGACGCGTTTCGCACCATCATGCTGGCCTTCATACTCGGCATGTGCCTGGTCCCGCTGCTGCGGAAAGTTACGCCGCCGAACGCCCCTGTCGGCGATTCGCATTAAGGCAGGCCGCCTGCAGGTTTAAACCTGCAGGCGGCCTGGCATTCATGCTTGGGCGCCTACGACGCAGCCACCACTTCCAGCGACCGTCCCGTTGTTTTGGGCCCGATCGTCGCCACGACACCCGCGACGACCAGCCAACATGCCGATATATACACAAACACACTGAGATAGCCGGCGTTGAGATACAACGCACTGATGATGAACGGGCCGACGACATTTGTAAGCCTGCCAAGCCCATAGCAAAGCCCGGCGCCGGAAGAGCGCAAATTGGTCGGGTATGATTCCGGCGTATAGATATAGAGCGTGGCATTCATCAACTGGATGGTGATGATCACCAGCATGCCGAAAATCACGATGAAAATGGCCGACGGGGCGAGGCCATACGCAACGCCCGCAATGGCGATCAAGACGGCATCCACGGTGATGATCCATTTACGCTCGAAACGTTCGATGAGTTGCGTCCCGACCCAGGCGCCCAGAGGATTGCAGATCGCAATCAGGCTCGAATATTCGAGAGATTTTGTGATGGTAAAACCGTGCTGCACCAGCAACGTGGGGACCCAGGCGACGAAACCGTAAAACCCGAGCGTTTGAAAAATCCAGACCAAGGATAAGCCGATGGTGCGCAGCCGGTGCTCGGCATTGAACATCTGACGATAGCCGCCTGCCTCAACCGTCTTCGCGACCATGGGCGCCGGTGCGGCAATGGCACCTGGTGTGATGCCCGCCAGTTTTTCGAGTTTTTCCACCGCCTGCAAGGCTTCTGTCTCGCGCCCCCGCGCCAGCAGCCAGCGCGGTGATTCCATCAAGCGCAGGGCAAAGGGAATCGCCAAAAGGCCGAGGCTGCCCCAGATAAACACAAGGCGCCAACCCCATGGCGCGGTTGGCACCAGGAAGCGCGCGATCCACGCCGTTGCGGGAATACCGATCAAACCGAGCGTGAAAATCATGCTCATATATTTGCCGCGCATGCGGGCCGGAAAGAATTCACTGATATAGACGTTCGCCACGACGGTCATCCCTGACAGCCCGATGCCTGTGAGGAACCGGAACAGAGCGAGCGAGGTTACGTTCCAGGACACGGCGTTGAGCAACGAAAAGATGGTGTAGATCAGGATGCTCAAGATAAACGCGCGTTTGCGGCCGATCCGGTGCGCGAGAACACCGCCAAACGTACCGCCGATAAACATGCCGCCGAAGCTCGTGGATGTGATCAACGCCACGGCATGCACCGGAATATGCCAGGAACCGATAATTCCGGGCGCCGCGTAGGCAAAAGTATTCAGGTCAGCCAGTTCAAAGAAATATGCAAACGCCAGCGCCGCGATCGCAATGCGATGCATAGGCGTAATCGGCAACCGGTCCATCCGCTGACTTAGATCATTCATGTTTCCAACCCTTATCCCTGGCGGTAAAGTGCCAGATTGTCGGACAATTGCGCGACGAAAAATTGTCTGTCAATATGCCAAATATGACCCCAAGATCATTGGATCAAAGCCGTCGGGCGCTGGAGGCCGGGGCTGGTTGTTGTTCGTCCTAACAAAGGACCGTTTTCCCCTGACCGGGGCCCCGGACATTTATGAATGCCCCGCGTCGCGCTTTACGCGTCGCCATTGTTTCGATCCCGAGCGTCCGCGTATTTTCCCTGTTCCGTCAAGGGGTTTACCCGGCTTCGCCGGCGCTTCGCGCCCTTGACGGAACAGGGAAAATACGAAGAAAATGCAATGATCGAAAAATGCCGATCTATCAATGCGCTGCCTAAATTGACAGCCCCTTACACTAACGCGTGCAGTCCGCCGATACGGCCGCCGGCGGCCGTCGGACCGAACGCCGAGAAACCGATTCCCGCCCGATTGCAAGAGGCCGCAGCCATTCCGTAAAAATGCGCCCGGCCTGGGACGGGAGGCGCTGTTCAAGCGCCGCGACCTTTTTTCTGAGGCCATCGATCGACACTTGGGCCGCCATAAGCTCGACGGCATGGCCGACATACCATTCCTCAAGCTGGCGTGAATCGGCCTCGAGGTGAAACTGCACCCCCAAACCGGACTTGCCAAATGCGAACGCTTGGTTTTCGTAGGCCGCATTGGACGCAAGGCGGATTGCTTTGTCGGGAAGATCGAATGTGTCGCCATGCCAATGCAGGACCTCCGCATCTTCCTCCGCGAGAGGGCTGAGACTTGAGGCGCGCCCTTCGTCTGTGAGGTCAACGCGCCCCCAGCCAATCTCTTTGGTAAGCCCGGGAAACACGCGGGCGCCCAGAGCCCTCGCCATAAGCTGGCACCCAAGACAAATGCCCAGCGTCGGACGATCTCTTGCCAGGCGCCGCTCCAGAAGAGCGAGCTCCTTTCCGAGAAATGGGTAACGGTTATCTTCATAAGCGCCGATCGGGCCGCCCAGCACAATCAGAAGGTCAGCCTTTTCGATCACCGGATCAGTGAGATCGTCGGCCGGCGCCTCGCAGTAAGATACCGCCCACCCCGCCTGATCGAGCACCGCTGAAAGTAGTCCGAGATCTTCAAACGCGACATGACGAAGGGCAACGGCCGACAAGCGGCGGGAGGGCATCAGCAACGTTCACGCTTCCAGAAAATAGAGCCGCGGGGCGATATGCGTTCGGTGTGGTCGTCCATGCCCATCTTTCCCTGGGCATGGACGACACGATATAGCCAATTTGCTATATCGTGCAAGCCTACCGTGGCTCGTTTCTCCGGTTTCAACCCGCGCTGCCCGCGCAGGCGCCGCTCATGGAGCGCGACGGCATTCGCCGAACTTCGACGAAGCCGGAAAATGCCGTCGCGGTATTTTGTCAGTGCGCCAGGACGATCGCGTTCACGTCGTCTTCCACGTAATAGAAGCCCTTGCCATTTGGATTGACGACGATGCCGAAGAGGTCGCCGCTGCCGGGAGGCGTCTGGGCCTCATCCGCATCGATCCATTGCGCGCCGCGCTGCTTGCCGGTGGCCGGGTCGATTTCCACGACCTGCCCGTTCAAGCCGTTGACGACCAACAGATCGGCATTCGGCGCCATGTCCATCGCCAACGGGCGATTCAGCAGGCCGCCCTGGCTGACGACCCGCCCCGTGCCCGCGCTGTCCGTGCGCGTCGCCGCGTCCGGGATCGCCACCACCCGGTTGCCGATCGCATCCGACACATAAAGCGCGCCGTTTCCGCCCAGGGTCAGGCCGGTCGGCCCGATCAGAAACACGCTGGAATCGGCCTGCGCGCCGAAGCCGCTGCCAATGATGGTTTTGCTGGTGACCTGCGGGGGCTGGCCGGCCGGGATGGTCAAACCGAGGCGCAGCACCGTCGCGCTGTTCTGCACCGGTTGACCCGGCGCGCCGATCCCGAAGCCGGCATTGCTGACAAACAAGGTGGCGGACTGACCGTTATCGATCCACGCCATATTGCCCCACGGATCGGCGATCTCCGGCCCCGCGATCGTGCTGGCCACTTTGCCGGCGGAATCGAGCACGATCAGGCATCCCCGCCCCAGCGTCTTGGTCGTGCCGTCGGTGCTCGGCGCACTGCCGACGATGACCCAGCCGGTTTTCAGCATGACCATGGCGGTGGTGAGCCCGACGCCGCCTGGGCAGCCGGGAAGATCGTGCGGAATGGTTGCAAAAACGCTCATCTGGCCGGTGGACGGCCGGTAATCCATAATCGTGGTGCCGGTGCCTTGCAGATTGTTCCGGTTGTTGAAGTTGTCGACCAGAAGATCGTCTTTCTGCACCGTTCCGGACGTCACCGGCACCACGACCATGGCATAGGGGTTCTGGTCGCCGTTCGCCGGCACCGTCGAGCCCAGGAGCTGGTGCTTATGGACGCCCGCCAGATAGGCGCTTTCGTTCGCGGTTTGCGCCCTGGCATCCGGCACCGTCAGCGCCACGCCGACGCAGGCAACCGCCAAAATGGCTGCATATAATTTCCGATTCGTCATCGTGTATGTCTCCAGCTTTCTCAATGATCATAAGAACAAGCATCATGTCGGCGCCGATGGTTAGAACGTGACGACCGCCCTTGTGCCGACCACCAGCTCATTGCGCAGATTATGCGTCGGATCCGCGGGATCCAGAACGCCGCCCCCCGGATTCACGACATATTGCAAATCCGGCTGCAAAATGAGCCATGGCGTGACCTGCGCCTGATAGGTCAGCTCGATCAGCGCCTCCGTTCCCTGCACGGTGACGCCTTCATCGCAATCGAGCGAAGCGGCGCGGCCGCTCACCTTGCCCAACCCGAAATCGATGCCGGCCTGGTCGTTGTCGCGGCCGGGGAAAGGTGCTGCCAGCGTGACGCCGCCATTGAAGCTGAAATCGATCAGGTTCTGGGTCGCCGGGGCGCCCATGATCCGGGCAAAAATGTTCAGGTTTCGCGAACTATCCGCACGCGATTGCCAAACCGTCTGGTCCATCACGGCATAGAGGCTGTAATTGCCGTGATGCATGATCGGATTGCCGTTGCTGGCCGGATTCGCGAGCGACAGCCCATCCGTGCCAAGCTCCTGATCCGGAAAAGCTCCCGTGTCGTACCAGAAACCGATCTTGTAGGTACCCGGCAGGCCCGATGACGGCGCCCGGCCGGCTTGCACCATGTCTCCGACCGCCGGCTGGTTCACCGCATACTGGAATTCCGCGATGAATAACGCGCCGGTATTGAGATTGAACCGCGTACCGCTATGGTCCAGTGCCTGTGCGTCGTCGCTGAACGCGCCGCCGCCCGGATTGTCGTCGAACACGCCCGCGAGAATGTTTTCGTTATCAGCCGGCTTGAACTGGCCCCTGACGCCCAGGGACGACAGCGGATACGCAGGGCCGCCGCCGAACAAATCGCTCGAGGGCAGCAGCGGCCAGCCAGCCATCGTGTTGACGAACAGGCCGGAATATTGGCTGACGAGAAATTCGTTGTCGATGCTCTGCTGGCCGATTTTCACGTCGGCGCGGCTTTCATCGAACGCCTGATCATACCACAACTCCCAGAGCCTCGTGGCATTTTCCGCCTCGTTTCCGTTCGCGGTCTGCAGATCGTCAAGATAGCTGGGGCTCAGACTCTGCCCATGAATCTGCAGCGCGCTCGCATGGAACGTCCCGCCCTGCAGGCGAAATGCCTTTTCGGTGTCCACGTCCAGCGTGGCCGTGGTCACGCCCTGCATCGTCGCACCCTGCTTCACGCCGCCCGAAACGTTCGCGAGCAGGTTTTCGCTGTCCGTGATGCCGAGCGTGACGCCCTCCTTGCCCAAAATTGTGCGCAGCCCGCCCATGTCACCGAGCAGGCCTGAATTGGCGGTCTGCGCGCTGGCCGGCAGAATCTGGTACGCCGCCAGCATTGATAGCGTCGACAGGCCACGCCGGAGCCACACTCGCTTCGATTTCCCCATCATTCTTTCTCGTAACTTTGCATAGGCCCAAAGCCCGCCGGGAATGGGCAGCTCGCCCGAGGGGTCAGGCTCCGATCGTCGTCCACGCTCATATCGCCTTCGCTCCCATGACGCCCACGGCTTAATTGCAAATGATAATTATTCGCAGTTGTGCTGATACAGGACCGCGTTAGTCCGGTCAAGCGGCCCGAAGGCAGAATATCGGAGCGGGGCAGGCTTCTCGCGGCGCAGCTTGAACATGACGGGCGGCAGGGGTTACAGTTTGAAACGGCCCGAAACCCGGCCGGTTGAAGAGTAAGGTGGGAAATGAGACCGAAGAACGACCCGATGACGTACCGGCACGAGAATCAGACCTTCCGGCTCTTGCGGATGATCGCGCCGGCCATTGTGGTGGCACTGTTTCTGGTGGCGTTCGTCTCCAGCCTGATCTGGCAGAGCTCTTAAATACGCGTAACGCCACCGGGCGCAACAATGCCTTGCACGTCTTGACAAAACATAGGCGGCAAGCCCGCTGCCAGTGGGCCGGCCGCACGGGCATGGCGGACGCGCGAATGAAACGACCCATACCCATGCACGGATTTGACAACATTTAGTTAAATATAATTGGTCGGCGCCCCAACCCGTTGCCGATTTGCAATCACAAACGTCTCACATCAGGCCAAGACAAATCGCATTGATCTGAATCAATGCGGCGCTGCGGGTTTCAGCTAGCTTAGGCAGTCTTCTCGAATACACACACCACAAGCGGAGCGTGTCCCATGTGGTTTGACAGAATGGTACGGGCCATCGCGGCCTCGACGTTTTTCGTGCTGCCTGCAGCGGCCGCGCAGACCGCTTCGCAACAAGCCGGGACTATCGAGCCGAAAGCGATGGCGATTCTGCACGCCTCATGCGACATGCTGAGCGCCGCGCCAACGATGTCCTTTACGGCAATCGACACCTATGAGCGTGCCGCGCGCAACGGCCAACCGCTATTTTATACCACGGAAAGCCAGGTCACCCTGCAAAGGCCCGACAAGCTCCGCGTACTCAAGCTTGGCGACGGCATACCGGACGAGTTCTACTACGACGGCAAGACCATGACGGCCTACATCCCCTCATCGAATCTCGTCGCCGTCAGCGATGCGCCACGGACCATCGATGACATGCTCGATGCCGCATGGGACGTAGCGGGCATTTACTTCCCCTTCTCCGACGTGATGGTGTCGCACCCTTGTGCCGTGCTGGATAAGAACGTCACCTCCGCCTTCTATGTCGGCCGGTCGGTGGTGGTGGGCGGCACGGTGACCGACATGGTGGCGATTGCCGGCGATGGCCTGCAGGCCGAGTTATGGATTGGGGCCAAAGACCATCTGCCGCGCATGATCCGTGTCAGCTACCCGTATGAACCCGCCCACGCCCATTACCAGACGGATTATGCGGATTGGCGCCTTGGGGGCGCCGTGGATGCGCATACATTCCAGTCCGACAAGGCGGCGCATGCCGCACGAATCACCTTCATGCCGCCGCCCCTGCGCACGCCACCGGGGGCATTGGCATCCAGCCCCGACGCACCGGGGGCGAAGCCATGAAACCATCGCCACATGATCGAAGGGAGGCCGTGATGCACGCCATCCGCTTTTCCACACGCGCCGCTTTGGCCATCGTCTTATCGGCGCAGCCTGCTTTCGCGTGGTTCCATGGCGGCGGTGGGGGCGGCGGCTTCCATGGCGTCAGCGGCGGCAGCTGGCACAGCAATGCCGCCGGCGGTTACACTCACAGCGGCGATGCCGGCGGCTGGCAGCATTCAACGAGCGTCAGCTCCGCGGGGGCCGCGCATACCAGCGACCTCGGAGGGTATGAGCATGGAACAGCCGCCAACGGTTCCGGCGCTTATCATGCGAGCGATTCCGGCGGCTATTGGCACTCGACCTCAGCCTCCGACGGCACCGTCGGGCATACGGGCTATAACGGCCATACCACCTATTCCACTGGCGATTATTACCACCAGCCGGCCACGGTCAATTATTACGGTGCCGGCGGCTGCGGGAATTGCGGCACGGGCTGGGGCTACGCGGGCGCCGCCGTGGCCGGCGCGGCGGTCGGGGCGACCGTGGCCTCGGCCAATGCCTACCATGCGGCCGCAGGCGCAACCTTTGCCGCCCTGCCCCCTGGTTGCCTCTACCAGCCAAGCGCCGGGCAGCCTTATTATTACTGTTCCGGCAGCGGAGGCGGGGGATATTGGGTCCAGCCCTATTACGGCGCAAATGGCCTGTATTATATCGGGGTTGCCCCGCCCTAGGCGGCGCCACGTCTTCTTAGCGTGGCAGAGGCTGCGCCCTAGCGGCCAATCCTCCTCGTCGTCGCTGGCATGTGGTCATGTCGTTAGCGGTCCGCCGATCGGCGGCGATCATTCAGAGCGAACCGCGTAGCCCTGATGATCGGAGGACAAGGCACCCGGACTCGGCGTATCGAGTTTGAATCGCCGCAGCAGAAAATTACGTACAACACGCGTGCGGTCCTCGGTGACGAGGGCGAATACCCGCGCCGCAGCCACGGCGGACGCCAAGGTAAGCAGCATGATGGCAAGGCTAACGCCGTTGAGCGGCAGGCGCTGCGCCGTAATGCCGCACCGGTACAACAGGCCGAGAATGGCGACGGTGATCGGAAAATGCGTCAGATAGAACGAATACGAAAACCCGGCGAGCTTCTCTCCCCAGGACGCGCCCATTTTCCACGACGCCCAATCCCGGTTGGCGATGACAAAAGCCGTCGCTAAGCCAATCAACAGATTTGAGACGCCATGATCAATGTGATTTTTCACGAGCACGATGACCAGGACGGCAAGCGAGCCGATTTTCAGCCATGAGCCGCGCAGGACTCCGCGGTCGAAGACGAAACGAGACGCAACCCCCATGATCCACACCAGGGTCCAGACAATCATATCGGAATTGAATATCAGCCCCAGCCCGAGGAGGATAACTGCATAAACCATAATAGCGACAGCCCCCGTAGAGGACACGCCCCGGATCCCCAGAATGAGTGCGAGCGCCGCCATGTAATAGAACCACTCGAAGGCTAACGACCAAAGCGGGCCGTTGATCTGCAGCATGGGCGAAGCAAGACCGTTGACCAAGGCTGCTGCGCCAAGCCAAGACTGAACCGATATGTCTCCATTGATTGGTCGATATAAAGCGGGTCCCCAATGGGCACTCGTCATGAACGGTGCATCAGGCGCGATAACTCGAAGGAACAGGACAGCCCCGCCGGCCAGCACCAGCGCCGGCCAGAGTACAACGAAAGTTCGACTGAAACGGTCTATTAAAAAATGCGGCCATTCGCGCGCGACTGAGGAGGATTGAAAGAGATCCATCGCTTTGCCGCCGACCAGAAATCCGCTCAAGACGAAAAAGACCATGACCGCCGCGCCGCCGAAATCCGACACCGAGAACACAACTGCCGTGAGAATCCCATGATGCGCTTCTTGCTCATTACCGGCGATCAAATTCTGCCGGATATGCGAAACGGCAACCGCCACAGCGGCAAGCCAGCGCAAATGATGAAGAAAGGCGACCGATCGATTCCCTGACGACATGCTGAGTGAACTCTCCACAAAAGCTTAATGCTTTTGTAGAAAATTCACCCCCTCGGTATCCTTCTGGACGCTTTCAATGCCTCCATCTGATAATATGTCGAAATGAAATGGCCGGAACATCGATCACGGCTGCATGCCTCTCGTGTTACCGGTAACGACGAAGCCGCGATGACGTCCCCGCTCGGATGTGCCCGGCCTCATTCTGAATCTGGCAAATACTGTGCAGTCGGCCCCGAAGATGCGGCTCTCGTCATGCGTCTCCATCTTCCCCAGGAGACACTCTCATTCTTAGAAGCCTGCAAAGCACTCAGTTTATCGACTGCAGCCTGTGCCGCAGGTGACAGGGCACCTAGCCCAGGAACAACCTGGAAGCTTCCTCTAACCCTTTGAAAATGCTGGCGGACCCGGCGCGATTCGAACGCGCGACCTTTGCCTTCGGAGGGCAACGCTCTATCCAGCTGAGCTACGGGTCCGTGCGCTCCCCCTTTACCCATAAACCTCGGCCACGGCAACGCCGGAAATGGGGCGTTGCCATAACCTGCGCTGCGGCCTCAGCCCACGCGCCAGTGGCCATACATGAGCACGAAGCCAAAAATTCCTAACAAATACAATAAATTACCTAGCGCAGGGGCCTAACTGCCGTCTGTTCGCCCCCATGCTCGCCTGAGGCGATATCGAGCACCAGCTTGCCCCTGGCCATGCCCTCTTTGATGACGCGGTAAGCGTCGCAGGCGGTGTTCAGCGTGAAGCGCCGCTCGTCCAGGACCGGCGTTAGCCATCCGGCTTCGACTTTCTGCGTCGCGTGATCGAGGATCTCGCGATGATGCCGGCGCCCATCGCCGGATAGCAGTGGCCGCAAAATGAACACGCCGGAATACGTTGCTTCCTTGAAGGACAGCGAGGACAGCGCGTGGGTCCCCCAGCCGAGGCAGCTCACCACATGCCCAAAGCGCCGCACGGCCTGAAAGGATGCATCGAGGGCAGCACCGCCCACGGTGTCGTAGACGCGGTCGAAACCGCGCCCGCCCGTGAGGCGCAGCACATAGTCCGAGACGGGTTCCGTCCGGTCTATGAAGGTTCCGCCCAGGCGCTCAATGATGGCGCGGCTATGGGGTGAGCCGGTTGCAAAAACTTCCGCTCCGAAAGCGCGTGCGAGTTGGACCGCGACATGGCCGACGCCGCCGGCACCGCCCTGAATCAGGACGGTTTCGCCCGCGCCAACAGCCATGCGATCCACCAACCCCTCCCAGGCGGTGATGACCACGGCGGGGAGCGCCGCGGCCTCATGCATCGAAAGATTCGCAGGCTTCACCGCCAGAAGATCCGCGTCGACCGCGACATATTCCGCGAGCGTGCCCTGCAGTCCGCCAACGCCGCCGGCCATGCCGTAGACTTCATCGCCAGGCCGGAAATCGGTCACGGCGGAACCCACCGCTTCGACCGTACCGGCAAGGTCAATTCCGAGGATCGCCGGCAACGGATGGCGGGCATGTTCCGCCGCGCCGGCATGGATCTTCGTGTCGAGCGGATTAACGCCGCTGGCGGCGACGCGCACCAAAACCTCGCCAGGTCCGGGCACCGGCACAGGGATATCGGTGATCCGGAACGGCTTACCGTACATCTCGAGGATCGCGGCTTTCATCGTTTTGGTCATGGTCTTTCTCCTGAAATGCTATGCTCCACCATTGCGTTTTGCATTGTGCATGGCCATCAATGATATTGTATAAAGTCCATGCATTTCTGTTTGGGTGTCGAATGGAATGGAGCGATCTCAGGGTTTTTCTCGCCATTGCCCGTGCGGGCACGCTCGGCGCGGCGGCGCGTGGCCTCGGTCAGACCCAGCCAACCATGGGGCGACGGTTGAGGGCCTTGGAGGCCGCGCTCGGCTATGCGCTGTTCCAGCGGACTGCTGAGGGCTTTGTTCTCACCGACGAGGGGAACGCCGTCCTCGAACATGCCGAACGGATGGAGGAGGAGGCGCTTGCCTTCCAACGTCGCCTCGCTGGCGCTGATGCGCAGCTCGACGGCATGCTACGGCTCTCCTGTTCCGACTGGTTCGGCACCTACATGCTGGCGCCCGTTCTGGCGGAGTTCAGCGAGCGCCATCCGAAGGTCTGCGTCGAGCTACTGAGCGATGCCCGACTGTACAGCCTGCCACGACGCGAGGCCGACATTGCGTTCCGGATCAAGGCGTTCGAGGAGCCGGAGGTTATATCAAGACGGTTGCTGCACTGCTCCTACGCACTTTATGCGCGGTCCGAAGCTGTGGTCACCTTGAGCGGCGGGGGCGCGGGCCTGCGCCTGATTACGATGGACACTGCCTTCGCGGAGATGCCAGACGCGCTATGGCTGAAGCGGATCCTCCCCGCAGCGCAGATCGCCATGCGCAGCAATAGCCGCGTGCTGCAAGCTGAGTTCTGTCGTCAAGGCATCGGGTTGGCGGTATTACCGAGGCCGCTGGGCGACCGCATCCCGGGCATCGTGCCGATCGACCTGGGGGAAGCGCCGCCCGGGCGAGACACCTATGTTGGGTATCATCGGGACCTGCGGCGGCTGTCGCGCCTGCGGGCGCTGCTCGACCTCGTCATCGAGCGCCTGGCAAGCTGACAAAGCTGGCCCTGAACAGAGACCCCGCGCTTATAAACGGGCGGTCGAAGCGGCCGCTTTTGCCGTGGGCGCGCTCCGAAACGGCGTCGACCTTGAGGCCTTTGCCGATCATCGCTAGACCGATCGCAGTAGCTTGGCGGCGGGGCCGTAGACTGGTCGGCTGCGTCCCAGGCGGTGATGCAAGAACAAGTCCTGGAAGAATGTTAAAGATCAACGCGCGCGATCTCTTCGCGCCCTCCGACGCCGGCACGATCGGCGCCGCTGGCCACGGGGTCATGCTTCCGACGTCGCTCAGGCAATCCGCCCAATGACAAAACGGCCCCCCGTCCGTACGCCGCTCGAGTTACGCCACCTCCGGTATTTCCAGATCCTGGCCGAGGAACTTCATTTTGGCCGTGCTGCCGACATCGCCTGCATCACGCAATCCGCCCTCAGTCAGCAGATCGGTCGACTTGAGGCCATTCTCGGCGTCGCATTGCTCACCCGGTCTCCTCGTGGCGTCGAACTCACGCCCGCTGGCAAAGCCCTGAGTGAACGGCTCGATGATATTTTTGGCAGGATCGATGATGCCTTGAAGGCCACGCGAGCGGCCGGCCAGATGGAGGATTTCACTCTTTCGATCGGGCTGGTCGAATATACGAATTTGCCCTTCATTCCCCCGGCACTAGCAGGGCTCCAGGCGCTCTATCCGGACGTCAACGTTCGCCGCTACGAGATGAACGCACGGCGCCAGATCGACGCTTTGGCATCAAGGGAAATCGATCTCGGCTTCGGGGTGCCGGTCGGACCCGTTGCCCAGCAGTCCGGTATCGAAGCCAGATCCGTATTCCGGTCGGGCTGGAGCGTCCTCATGATGACGGACCATGCCCTTGCATCGCGCGCTGCGCTGCAGGTTTCCGATCTCGAGGGTGTTCGCCTCATCGTGCCAGGACGGTCGGTGAACGAGCCGATCTACGACAACCTCCTGGTGAGCTTCGTCAGATCCGGAATCACACCGAACATTATCTACGAGACGATGCAGTCTCAGGTCGGCATGGCGATGGTGCGCCAGCGTGTGGGCCTCATGCTCAGCG
>NZ_DATLPB010000055.1:0-15573 GCF_035535915.1 Acidocella sp. | reverse complement strand
ACCATGAGTGCCGCCGCCTGCGGCAGCAGCCGCGCCAGACGCGCCGCCCATTCGACCTGACCGTTCTGGTTTCGTATCAAATCCTGACGGATTTCGACAGTCAAATAATCAAGCCCGCCGCGCTCGGCATGCACCGGAACGCCGTAATCGGTCTCATCGGTCACGCGGTAGGGATTGTTCTCCTCCACCACCAGGCCGCCCTCCCGCCGCAGCAAAACCGCCAGCGCATGCGACAGACGCGGGTTGCGGTTGTACAGCACCGCCACGTGCATTCCCCGCGCCACCTCGAAATAGACGGGCGTGAAGCTATGCATGGCCACATAGATCGGCTTTTCGTCCCGGGCCGCGATCAGCCGCTGGATTTCCGCGTGATACGGGTCGAAAATCGCCGCTTGCCGCGCCCGCTTCTGCGCCGCGCTCAGGCCGCAATTGCCGGGAATCGGAGTCGATTCGCTGATTTCGGGAAACGCGCTCGGCACATGGGGCGGCCGGTTGCAATCCACCACCAGCCGCGAATAACTCTGTAAAATCGCCGTGGCGTCCAGCGCCGCCGCCAGGCGCCTGGTCACACCCTCGATGCCGATATCCCACGCGATGTGCCGCTCCATGTCCGCGGTGCTCACGCCAAGGTCCCCCAGCGCGCGCGGAATCGTCCGCCCCGCATGATCCGCGGTCAGCAGAAAACGGCTTTTTCCGGCCGGATTCACCACTGTGAAAACCGGCTTCTCATCCTTGTCCAGCACGCTCATGCAATCCTTCTCTTATGGCTTCCAGATGACCTCATGGCCGCCAGACAATCTCCGACGGCGCCGGCGAAAGCGGGTCATATTCGAGACTCTGCCCATTGCCGAGCGAAACCCCGGTCAACGCCAGAATGAACGCCCAATGGCTCACCAGCAGAATCGTCGCACTGTCCGCGCGGGCCGTCATAACCTTCCGGAACGCGTCCGCCCGCACGGTAATCTCGTCGGTGCTCTCGGTTCCCTCGTGCCACCAGCGCGGCGGCAAATGCGAAAAATCATGCCGCGGAAAACGCGCCGCCAGAAGGTCCGGCGGGCTGCCGATATCGCACGCGAACGCGGCCCGCTCCCGCACCTCTTGCATCACCTGCACCGGCGCATCATGTGTCGCCTGGAACGCCTCGACGGTCTGCAAGGCCCGCGTGTAAGGCGAGACAATGATCCGCGTCAGCCTGGTCCGTGCCAGCTCCGTCGCCGCCGCGCGTGCCTGCTCATGGCCGAGCGGTGTGAGTTCCGGATCCTCGATCCCCGGATCCACGCGCGTCTCAGTGTAATGCAGATTGAAATAGCTTTGCCCATGCCGCAGCAGAAACATGAAGAATCCTTCAGACGAGAGCGATGTGGCTTGAAATCGAAGCGCAGAGCGATGCGATCGAGCCATGCAATCGCTCGTGCAAACAAGGCTAGAACGTGATCGATGTAAAGCAATCCCGGTCTCGCTCGTGTTGCCGCATCGCCGGCATGGACGTATGTCCGATAAACGTCATAATGGGATGAAGGCCCGTTCCCCGCCGGTTCAACCAGCCGCGCGGGGGCGCAGGCCACTATCAATAGGTTAGAGGGTCGCGTGCAGCCGAATTTCATTCAGGGTCTTGGCGGTTTCCCGGTCGCGCTGGTCATTTTCGCCGGCATCGCCGTGTTCCTGGTGCTGCGCCTGCGCAGCGTGCTGGGCAAGCGCGTGGGGTTTGAGAAGCCGCCGGTCCCGACCGGCCAGATGTCGGGCTACCAGAACGGCCCGATCATCGAAGGCCGCGCTTTGCCGCCCGAAACCGGCCGCATTGTGCCGGACCCGCGCTCGCCGCTGGGCGAGCGGCTGATGCAGATCGTCAACCGTGACCCGCAATTCGACCCGCCGAAATTCCTCGAGCAGGCCGAGACCGCCTTCCGCATGATCGTCACCGGCTTCGCCGCCGGCGACCGCACCACGCTGAAAAATCTCCTCACCGACAGCGTGTTCCAGACCTTCGACGCGGCCATCACCGCGCGCGAGACGGCCAACCAGCGCCAGCGCACGGAAATCAAGGCAATTCTCTCGGCCACCATCGAAGACGCGCAGATCGTCGGCGACGAGGCCGCGGTGATCGTCCGCTTCACCTCCGATCAGGTCAATGTCGCGCTGGATGCCAACGGCGCCCCCCTCGGCACCGAGGCCGTCTCCGAACTCACCGATCTTTGGACGTTCACGCGTAATCTCAAGGGGCGGGAACAGACCTGGCGCCTGGCCGCGGCACGCACCGGCAGCTGACCTTGCGCATGCGCTCCTCCTGGCTCCTCCCCGCTTTGTTCCTGGCCGGCTGCACCCTGCCCAATACCGGCAGCCTCGCCCCGCTCCCCGACGGCACGACGGTCTCGCCGATCAGCCTTACCCAGCTGCCCGGCTGGAGCACGGGCGATCAAGCCGAAGCCCTCGCCACGTTCGTGCGGAGCTGCCAGACCCTCAACCGGATGCCGGCCGACCAAGCGCTCGGCGGCGCCGGCTTTCTCGCCGAAAGGGCCGGCCAGGCCGGGCTCTGGCAGAACGCCTGCAACGCGGCGCTGGATGTCACCCCGGGTGACGAAGCGGCCGCACAGACTTTCTTCCAGGCCAATTTCGCCGCCTATCGCGTCAATGGCGCGGCGCTGATCACCGGCTATTTCGAACCGGAATATCCCGGCTCGGAAAATCTCGCCCGGGGCTACACCGTGCCGCTCTACGCGGAGCCCGCCGTGCCCGCGCTCGCCAACCTGACGCGCGCCGAAATCGACCACGGCGCCCTCTACCGCAAGGCGCCGGTCACCGCCTATCTGCAAAGCCCGGTCGATGCCTTCATGCTGGAGATCCAGGGTGCCGGCATCCTCAGGCTGCCCGACGGCAAGATTCTGCGCGTCGGCTTCGCCGGCCAGAACGGCCAGCCTTACACGCCGATCGGGCGCATCCTGGTGCAAAACGGCGACCTCGCCGCCAACGATGTCAGCTTCCAGAGCATTTCCGCCTGGCTGAAGGCGCATCCCGACCAGGCCCAGGCCATCATGGAACAGAACGCGCGCTACGTGTTCCTGAAACCGCTCGGCGGCCTGGCGGCCGATGAAGGCGCGCCCGGCGCACTCGGCGTCCCGCTCACCGCCGGCCGCTCTTTGGCCGTCGACCGGGCCGTCATCCCGCTCGGCATGCCGGTCTACATCACCACCACCGACCCGCTCACGCACGCCCCGCTCGACCGCCTCACCATCGCCCAGGATACCGGCGGCGGAATCCACGGGCTGGCGGCGGCGGATCTGTATTTCGGCTCCGGACCAGACGCCGAAGCCACGGCCGGACGCATGCAGCAAGCCGGCGATCTGTATCTCCTCCTGCCAAGGCAAGCCCCCACAACATGACCGCAAAACCCCGCGTCGCTTTGTTCGTCACCTGCCTCGTCGATCTCCACCGCCCCAGCGTCGGCTTCGCCAGCATCGCGTTGCTCGAGGCGGCAGGGTGCACCGTGGAGGTTCCACGGGCGCAAACCTGCTGCGGCCAGCCCGCCTATAATGCCGGCGACCGCGCCACCGCGCGCGACCTCGCCATCGGCCTCATCACCGCCTTCTCGGCCTATGATTATATCGTGGTTCCCTCCGGCTCCTGCGGCGGCATGCTCGCCAAGCACATGCCGCATCTGTTCGACGACGACCCGAATCTGCGCGCTGAGGCCGACCGGCTCGCCGCGAAGACCCACGAGTTGACCTCCTTCCTCGTCGACGTGATGAAATTCACCCCGACCCCGCCACCGCTGCCGGTCACCGCCACCTATCACGATTCCTGCGCCGGCCTGCGCGAACTCGGCGTCAAGGCCCAGCCCCGCGCGCTGCTCGGCGCCGTCCCCGGCCTTACCCTCACGGAAATGACCGAGCCGGAAATCTGCTGCGGCTTCGGCGGCACGTTCTGCGTCAAATATCCCGACATCTCGACGCGCATGGTGACGGAAAAAACCGCCGACATCGAAGCGACCGAGGCCGAGCTTCTGCTCGCCGGCGATATGGGCTGCCTGCTGAACATGGCCGGCCGCCTGTCGCGCAACGGCGCGGCGGTCGAGGTGCGCCATGTCGCCGAAGTTCTGGCCGGCATCACCAGCGACACCCCCGCCATCGGCAAGCCGGCCACGTGATCTCGCTTGCGAGCGAAGCCACAACAGGTTAAAGCCTCGCCCTTATGGCGACTCACCCGGGTGAACGTGCTTCCGCTTCCGCCGACATCTAATAAAGGCCCGCACACCCCATTGCGCTTCGGCGCGCTGCTCGGTGTGCTGGGTGTGGTCTATGGCGACATCGGCACCAGCCCGCTTTACGCGCTGCAAGCCAGCCTTGGCTATTTCGCCAAGTCCGGCCTGCAATATGCCGACATTTTCGGTGTGCTTTCGCTGATCTTCTGGGCGCTGATCATCACCGTCACGCTCAAATACGTCACCTTCGTGATGCGCGCCGACAATCATGGCGAGGGCGGCATTCTCGCCCTCATGGCCCTGGCGCAGCGCGTCACCCGCTCCGCTTCCGCCCGCACCGCGCTCGGCATCGTCGGCATCGTCGGCGCCGGATTGTTCTTCGGCGACGGCATGATCACCCCGGCCATCTCCGTGCTCTCCGCTGTCGCCGGCCTCGCCGTCGTCTCCCCGGCGTTCAACAATGCGGTCGATCCCATCGCCTTGGTGATTATCATCGCGCTGTTCCTCTCGCAGAGCCGGGGCACCGGGTCGATCGGCCGTGCCTTCGGCCCGATCATGACCGTCTGGTTCCTGGTGATCGGCATTCTCGGCCTGCTGCAGATCGTCCGGCACCCGTTCGTGCTGCAGGCGCTGATCCCGGCCTACGGCATCCATTTCATCATGCGCCACAGTTACCTGGCCTTCATCGCGCTCGGCGCGGTGGTGCTCGCGGTCACCGGCGCCGAAGCGCTGTACGCCGATATGAGCCATTTCGGCCGCCGCCCGATCCGCGTCGCCTGGACCTGGTTCGTCCTGCCCTGCCTGCTGCTGAACTATTTCGGCCAGGGGGCCCTGGTCATCGACCAGCCGGACGCGATCAGCAACCCGTTCTACAACCTCGCCCCGCACGCCATGCAGCTGCCGCTGGTCGTGCTCTCCACGGTCGCCACCATCATCGCCAGCCAGGCGGTCATCACCGGCGCCTTCTCCATCACCCGGCAATGCATCCAGCTCGGCCTGTTCCCGCGCATGGAAGTCCGCCATACCAGCACGACCGAGGAAGGCCAGATCTACGTGCCGCAGGTCAACGCCCTGCTCGCCGCCGGCGTCGTGCTGCTGGTGCTCGCCTTCAAGACCAGCAACGCCTTGGCCTGGGCCTACGGCATCGCCGTCACCGGCACATTCCTGTGCACGAACGTCCTCGCCATGGCCGTGTTCCGCCGCCAGTTCGGCTGGTCGCGGGGCACCACTTTAACCGTGTTCGGCTTCTTCGGCATCGTCGATCTCGCTTTCTTTGCCTCAAACACGCTGAAATTCTTCGATGGCGGCTGGGTGCCGCTGGCCATCGGCCTGTTCCTGGTCCTGGTCATGACCACCTGGCGGCGCGGCCGCGGCCTGATCCTCGCGCGCTGGACCCAGGACAGCCTGCCGCTGGCCTCCTTCCTCGCCCGCCTGCCGCAATCGCGCATCCTGCGCGTGCCCGGCACCGCGGTGTTCCTCACCGGCAATCTCGATTTCGTGCCGAACGCCCTGCTGCATAATCTCAAGCACAATAAAGTGCTGCATGAGCGGGTCTTCTTCGTCACCGTGCGCAATCTCGACGTACCGCAAGTGGCGCCGGAGCAGCGCACCAATGTGGAGGAAGCCGCCCCCGGCATCTACAGGATCACGCTCAATTACGGCTTCATGGAAAGCCCGAACGTGCCGCGCGGCCTGGAAAGCCTGGCCGCCAAAGGCATCGAGTTCAAGCCGATGCAGACCAGCTACTTCCTCGGCCGCGAAACCGTGGTTCCCGCCTCGGTGCCGAAACTGCGCTTCATCCGCCGCGCTCTGTTCCTGTTCATGGCCCGCAACGCGGTGTCAGCGACGGAATTCTTCCGTATCCCCAGCGACCGCGTGGTCGAACTCGGCGTGCGGATTGCACTCTGAGGAAAGAAAGTAAGCGCTACTTTTTGTGAACAAAAAGTAGCAAAAAAACTTTGTTCACTTTAGGCCGTGCTGGTTTCACGCCCCCGGCCCAGTTTAAAGAAAGTTTTTGCGGCGCTTTTTTCAAAAAGCGCCTGCTTCCTTTTATACTTTCTTCTTATACTTTCTTCGCTTCCAGCAACGCCTGCGCATAAGCCCGGCACGTCGCTGCGTCGGCGACGCAGCCGCCTTGCCGCCACCATTCGTGCACGCGCTGCAGCAGGGCTCCCATCGCCGGCCCCGGCATCATGCCAAGCGCCTGCAAATCCCGCCCCTGCAACGCGAACACCGGCCGTTTCATCGCCGCAAGGCGTGCGCGGAGGCGCTCCCAGCCCTCGCCCGGCGCCAGCCAGGTGCGCCCGGCGAGGGTCTCGGCCGGCTCCGCTTCCAGGGCCCGGCGCACATCGTCATCCGCAGCGTCCGGCCCCAGCTCATTCGGCGCGCTGAGGGCGGCGAGTTCCGCTTCTTCCGCCTTGCTCAGCCGCCAGCGCGCCGCGAATGTTTCCGCAGCGCCTTCGCCGCCGGTCAGCAAAGCCGCCACACGGAGCAGCGGCGCTTCCGGGGCGCCGCGCCGCAGCAGTTGCTCGAACCGGGCGAGATCGACCTCCGGCAACACCAAATCGAGCACCTGTGTGCGCTGCATCAGCCGCATCACCTCACGCGGGTCCGGCGCCGCGAGAATCCGTTTCAGCTCGCTCCACACCCGCTCGGCTGACAGGGTCTTCACGCCCTCCCGCAGCGCGGCGATCGCCGCCACCGCCGCCGCATCGGGCTCCCCGCGCCCATAGCGCGCAAAAAACCGGAAGAAGCGGAAAATCCGCAGATAATCCTCCGCGATCCGCGCCGTCGCCGCGCCGACGAACCGCACCCGCCCCGCCGCCAGATCTTCCCGCCCCTCGAAATAATCGTACACGGTGCCGTCCTGCGCCGCCGACATCGCATTGATGGTGAAGTCCCGCCGGCTCGCATCGAGCTGCCAATCATCGACGAAGGCCACCACGGCATGGCGCCCGTCGGTCTCGACATCCCGCCGCAGGCTGGTCACCTCGAAGCTGCGCTCCGGCGTCACCACCGTCACTGTGCCATGCGCGATACCGGTCGGGATCACGTTCAGCCCGGCCGCCCGCGCCCGCGCCATCACGGTTTCCGGGGCCAGGGGCACGGCGAAATCCACATCCGCCACGGCGACGCCGGCAAGCCAGTCGCGCACCGCGCCGCCAACCATCCGGGCTTCCGGCAAGGCCGCCCACAACGCAGCCATGCCCGGCAGCGCGATCATGCCGCACCCCGCAGCCGCAGCGCCAAATTCAGCAAGATCCGCGCCGTCGCGCCCCAGATCACATGCTCCTCATGCGGCCAGACCCAGAATTGATAATCAGCGCCACGCCGCACGGCGTGCCGCTGCTGCGGTGAGGCCGGGTCCAGAAGTTCCGCGAACGGCAGGCAGAACACTTCCTGCACCTCCCGCGGGTCCGGGGTGAAATGGACATTTCGCGGCACCAGCGCGACCACCGGTGAGATGTGAAAGCCAGTGCCGGTGATGAACTCATCCATCCGCCCGAGAATTTGCGCCCGCATCGGGTCGAGGCCGATTTCCTCCGCCGCCTCGCGCAAGGCCGCCGCTTCCACGGAGACGTCCCCCGTTTCGATCTTGCCGCCGGGAAATGACACCTGACCCGCATGCGCGCTCATCCGCGCGCTGCGCCGCGTCAGCCATACGCCGCGCTCGGGCTCCAACGCCACCAGCACCGCCGCCGGCCGGTTCGCCGCCGCCGCCAGGGCATTATGCGCCAAACCGGGCGGCAACAGGCGCCGCAGCGCCGCCTCGTCCATCATCTCAGCCACCGGGTAAAATTATTTCGTCACGTCGCAGGAGGACAGATCGCCGAGCGAAAAAAACACCCCGTCGCTCCATACGCCCAGCACCTTGCGGCCGCGCACCATGCCGGGCTCGGCCAGCGCCACCAGCTCGTAATAGGTCGCGCGGTTGATCCGCGCCTCGATCGGAAATTGCCCCTTGCCATCGCGCACATGCAGATACGGCGTCGGTTCGCAGCTTAACAGATCATGCCTGATCCGGATCGGATGCTCGCGCCCGGCGGTGATGCATTCATCCACATTGGTGCGGAAGCAAAGGGTCTGCTGGCGGCCATGGCCGCACCATTCCAGCTCCACCGCCACGAACGGCACGTCCTCGACTTCGATCCGCCCGCGCTCCGCCGGCGTCTCCAGCAGGTAGGTGCCATCCTCGGCGCGCTGCAACACGGTCGAAAACAGGCAGACCATCGGCTTCCGGCCGATCGGGCTGCCGCGATACATCCAGGAGCCATCGCGCTTGATGACGAAGGGCAACTGTCCGCAGTCGACGCACTTCGCGGGGTCGGCCGTCACGCTGTTCACCATCCCCCTTTCATTCACAATCGCGCTTTTCCTTGCCACCGATGTTCTCAACCGCCCGAGATATAGGTAGCATCACAAGGTAATCAAATGGGCAAGACCGTCCACATGGCTGATGCGACAATGATTCACGAAAGACTGGACCTCACGATGCGTGCCGCCCAGGCCGCGCGGGACGCGGTCGGTCAGGTGATCATCGGCCAGCAGGAAGTGGTCGAGCAGACGCTCATCGCTTTGTTCAGCGGCGGCCATGCGCTGCTCACCGGCGTGCCCGGCCTCGGCAAGACCCGGCTGGTGGAGACGCTCGGCGTGGTGCTCGGCCTTGCCAGCCAGCGGATCCAGTTCACGCCCGACCTCATGCCTTCGGACATACTCGGCAGCGAGGTGCTGGACGACACGCCCGAAGGCCGCCGCTTCCGCTTCATTCCCGGCCCGGTCTTCACCGAACTGCTGATGGCCGATGAGATCAACCGCGCCAGCCCGCGTACCCAGTCGGCGCTGCTGCAGGCCATGGCGGAGGGCCATGTCGCCGTCGCCGGCAGCAACCGCCTCGTCTCCACCCCGTTCCATGTGCTCGCCACGCAGAACCCGCTCGAGCAGGAGGGCACTTATCCGCTGCCCGAGGCGCAGCTCGACCGTTTCCTGCTCGACATCCGCATCGACTATCCCAGCGCCGAGGATGAGCGGGCGATGCTGCTCGCCACCACCGGCACCACGCGGGCGACGCCGGTTCAGGTCATGACCGCCGCGGATTTGCTGGAGGCCCAGCGCCTGGTCCGCGCCATGCCGGTCGGCGCCTCGGTGGTGGACGCGATCCTCAGCCTGGTGCGCGGCGCGCGGCCGGAATCCCCCTCGTTGCCGGAGCTGCGCCACGAACTCTCCTGGGGTCCCGGGCCGCGGGCCGCGCAAGCGCTGATGCTGGCGGTCCGCGCGCGGGCTTTGCTCGACAACCGGCTCGCCCCCAGCATCGACGATGTCGCCGCCCTCGCCGCGCCGGCCTTGCGCCACCGCATGTCGCTCACCTTCACCGCCCGCGCCGCGGGCCAGGATCTCGACGGCCTGATCCAAAGGCTCGTCGCCCGGCTTTGAACGCCCCGCAAACGCTGCTGGCCGCGCAGGCGCTCGCCGAAGGGCTGCCGAAACTGCTGCTCGCCGCCGAACGCCTGGCCTTCGTCGCCGCCCCCGGCCTGCATGGGCGCCGCCGCGCCGGCCCCGGCGAGGCGTTCTGGCAATTCCGCGATTTCCGCGACGGCGACGATGCGCGGCGCATCGATTGGCGGCGCAGCGCGCGCGGCGACCGCCTGTATCTCAGGGAGCGCGAATGGGAGGCGCAGGCCAGCGTCTCCCTGCAATTGCAGGACACGCCAAGCCTCGGCTTCGCGAGCGACGGCGCCGTGCCGGCCAAGCGTGACCGCGCCGCCCTGCTGCTGCTCGCCCTCGGCGCGATCCTGCTGCGCAGCGGCGAGCGCGTCTCGCTGTACGGCCGCACCACGCCGCTCACCGGGCCACGCGCTTTGCCCACGATCGCCGCGGCGTTGATCGGCGGCACGGCCGGCGGCGGCGAGGCCGATCCCGACCCCAAGGCCCGCCGCGTCGTGTTCGGCGATTTTCTCGTCCCCAATCCCGGCTTCGCGCGCCAACCCGGCGGCGCGGTGATGCAGATCCTCGACCCCGCGGAATGCGATTTTCCCTACCGCGGCCGCATCCTGTTCGAAGGGTTCGCCCGCGAGCCGGCGCTTGAAGCCAGCCACGCCGAAAGCTGGGCGGAGACCTACCGCACGCGCATCGCCGCCCAGCGCGAAAGCGTCGCCCGCGCGGCCATGGAGGCCGGGCAGACGCCGCTGTTCCACCGCACCGACCATCCGCCCGCCCAGGCACTGGCCGCCATCTACAACGCGTTGCTGCGCCGATGATCTTCGCCGCTCCCCTGGCGCTGGCGGCGCTGGCGCTGCTGCCGGCGCTCTATTTCATCCTGCGCCTGACCCCGCCGGCGCCGCGCCGGCTGCGCTTCCCGCCCATCGCTTTGCTGCGCGATCTCTCCGACACCGAGTCGACGCCGGACCGGCTGCCGCTCTGGATGCTGCTGTTTCGCCTGCTCGCCGCCGCTTTGCTGATCATCGGCTTTGCCGGCCCCACGCTGCGCCCGCCGCCGGTGCTGCCCGGCAGCGGCCCGGTGCTGCTGGTGGTCGACAATGGCTGGGCCGCCGCCGCATCCTGGCCGCAGCTCACCGCCGCCGGGCAACGCATCATCGCCGCCGCCCAGGCGCAGAATCGCGACGTCGCGTTGCTCGCCACCGCGCGGGACGCCACCAACAGCCCGCTCACCGTGCCCAATGTCACCGACGCCTCGACCGCCGCCCACCGCCTCGCCGCCCTGCAGCCGCAACCCTGGCCCAGCGACCGCTCGGCGGCCGCCGCCCTGGTGCGCGACGCGCCGGAACGCACGCGCTTCTATCTCGCCGACGGCGTCGGCGGCGATAATTTCCCCGCCTTCCTGCAGGCGCTCCATCCGACCCGGATCCTCAAGCCCTTCACCCTGCCGCCGCTGCTCGGCCCGCCGACGCTCGGCCCCGATGGCGGCCTCAGGGTCCACGCCATCTCCAACCCCGGGGGCCAGCCTTTGCTCGCGGAGACCGCCACCGGCACTATCCTCGCCCGGCAGGAATTCACTTCCTCGGGCGATGCCGTGTTCACGTTGCCGCCTGGGCTGCAAAACCGCATCGCCCGGCTGGTCCTGGCCGGCGACCCGACCGCCGGCGGCACCGCCCTCGCCGATTCCTCCCTGCACACCACGCTGGCCGGGCTCGACATGCGCAGCGCCAATGCCGACACGCCCTTTCTCGGCGCGCTCTATTATCTGCGCCGCGCCCTCCCGGCGTCCACCCGCATCACCACCGGCACGCTGCCGCAACTCATCGCCGCGCATCCGGGCCTGATCTTCCTCACCGACACCCCGCTCGACGCCGCCGGGCAAGAGGCCGCCCGGCATTATGTCGAGGCCGGCGGCGTGCTGGTGCGCTTTGCCGGCCCGGAGACCGCTGACCGGCAGGACAATTTCACCGCCGACCCGCTGCTGCGCGGCGACCGCCGGCTCGGCGGCGCGCTGAGTTGGACCACGCCGGAAACCCTGAGCCCCTTTCCCGCCGCCAGCCCTTTCGCCGGCCTCGCGCCGGACCCCAAAGTCACCGTCTCACGCCAGATCCTCGCCGATCCGGGCAGTCTCGATCCGGCCACGGTCTGGGCCTCGCTCAATGACGGCACGCCGCTGATTCTCGGCCAGACGATCGGCCGCGGCACGTTGGTGAACATCCTCACCACCGCGAACACCGACTGGTCGAATCTCGTGCTCTCCGGCCTCTACCCGCAACTGATCGCCCGGCTGACTTCGCTGAGCCAAAGCGTGCCCACCGCCGGCAGCACCGCCCAGCCGCTCAGCGCCCTACTCAACGCCTTCGGCACGCTCACCATTCCCACTGCCTCCGCCGTGCTGACGCCGGCGCAACGCGATACCGTGATGATTTCCGCCACACAGCCGCCCGGGCTGTATGGCCCCGGCGACGGCGCGATCGCGCTCAATCTCGGCCAGCATATCCCGCCGCTCGTCGCCGCCCGGTTGCCGGGCGCGCAGCCGTTCGGCGACGCCACGCCCCCGGAACGGCTCGGCCCCGGCCTGATCGCCATCGCAATGCTGCTCTTCGCCATCGACCTGCTGATCTCTCTGATTCTGCGCGGCGCGTTCTCACGCCGCCGCTTCCTGCTGGCGCTGCTGCTTTGCCTCGCCCTCCCGCCGGCCGCGCAGGCGCAAAACGCCGCGCTGCAGACAGGGCTCGGCTATATTCTCACCAACGATCCGGCCACCGACAAGCTTTCCGCCGACGCGCTCGGTTATCTTTCGACCTCGGTGTCCGCCCATACCTCCGTGGCGCTCGGCCCGCCCGTAGCACTCACCCCCGGCCGCGACGATCTCAGCCTCTATCCACTGATCTACTGGCCGCTGCCGCCCGGCGCGCCGCCGCCGACCCAGGCCGCCTGCGCGGATTTGAGCCGCTATATGGACCATGGCGGACTGCTGATGATCGACACCCAGGGCGGCGATGCCGACGCCTCCGGCTCCGGCGCCGGCTTCGCCGACGGCGCCGCCGCGACCTTCGCCCGCGACACGGCCTGCCTCAATTTGCCGCCCTTGGAAAAGCTCACCACCGCCAGCGTGCTGGCGCACAGCTTCTACATCATTCCCGATTTCCCCGGCCGGTTCACCGGCGCCCCGGTGCTGATCGCGGCGGCATCCGGACGCGACGCCGACAATGTCACCCCGGTCATCGTCGGCCAGAATGACTGGGCCGGCGCCTGGGCGCGCGATGCCGGCGGCAATGGGGAACAGGCGCCAATCCCCGGCGGCGAGGCGCAACGCCTGATCGCGGACCGGTTCGGCATCAATCTGGTGATCTATGCCCTCACCGGCAGCTACAAGGCGGACCAGAACACCGCGCCGGCCCTGCTGGACCAGTTGCAGCCATGAGCGCCCATATCAGTTTCGACCCGCTGCTGCCCTGGCCGGTGGTGATTGCGCTCGCCGTGCTCACGCTGCTGCCCTGCCTGCTGGCCTTGGGCACGCGCCGCCGCGGCGGACTGCTGCGCCTCGCCGGCTTCGCCTTGCTCGTTCTCATCCTGGCCGGCCCGCGCTGGGTGGAACATAGCGCGCGGCCCCTCCCCGATGTCGCGCTCGTCCTGGTCGACCAATCCCCCTCGATGGAGATCGGCGCGCGCCGCGAGATGGCCGCCCGCGCGTTGGCCGCCTTGCGCGCCAGCGCCGGGCAGACCGACGCCACGCGGCTGATCGTCGCCGGCATTCCGCCCGCGACGAGCGGCGGCACGCAGATCCTCCCCGCTTTGCACCAGGCCTTGGCCAATATCGAACCCGACCAGTTGGCCGGCATCATCGCCATCACTGACGGCGAAATCACCGACGCCGCCGGCCTGCCGCGGAACGCGCCGTTCTCCGCCCTGCTGACCGGCTCCGGCGAAGAAACCGACCGTGAGCTGCGGCTCGACAATGCTCCGTCCTTCGGCCTGGCCGGCCAGACCGTGCCGCTGCGCCTGTCCGTGTTCGACCATGGCGTGAATGATGCCGGCACCACCGTCCCCGTCACCGTGACCGAAGACGGCCAGACCGTCGCCACCGTCGCGGCGGTGGTCGGCCAGCCGCTCAGCGTCAATTTGCCGGTCCGCCATGCCGGCCCGGCGGTGATCTCCGCCTCCGCGCCCCCGCTCGCCGGCGAGGTCAGCGTGATCAACGACCAGGCCGCCTTCACGCTCACCGGCATTCACAAGCGCCTGAACGTGTTGCTGGTGTCCGGCAGCCCCAACCAGGGCGAGCGCGCCTGGCGCCTGCTGCTCAAATCCGACCCGGCTGTGCAACTCGTGCATTTCACCATTCTGCGCATGCCCGGAGAGCCGCTCGATGCCGACCCGCGCGACATCGCCCTGGTGCCGTTCCCGGTGCGCGAATTGTTCGAGACCGACATCACCAAGTTCGATCTCATCATCCTCGACCAGTTCAACGCCAACGACCTGCTGCCGGCGGAATATCTCGCCAACATCGCGGCCTATGTGGAGAACGGCGGCGCGCTGCTGGCCGAGGTGGGGCCGGAATTCGCCGGGCCGGAGAGCCTGGCCGGCTCGCCGCTGGGCCCGATTCTGCCGGCCATCCCGGCCGCCCCCGGCACCGTGACGCAGGAGTTTCCGCCCCTCATCACCCCGCTCGGCGCGCGCCATCCCGTCACCGCCTCCTTCGCCGGCGCGAAGCTCGCTCCGTGGGGGCGCATGGAAGCCGCCACCCCCACCCCGGGCAGCCTCGTGCTGATGACCGGCGCCGACGATCTCCCTTTGCTGGTGCTGGGCCGTGCCGGCAAAGGCCGCACCGGCATCCTGCTCTCCGACCAGCTCTGGCTCTGGACGCGCGGCGGCGCGCATGCCGGACCGGCTTTGCCCCTGCTCCGCGGCCTCGTGCACTGGTTCCTGCACGAGCCGGCGCTGGAGGCCGAAGCCCTCACCGCCACCATTGCCCATGACCGGCTGAGCATCGACCGCCGGACGCTCAGCCCCTCTTATCCGGGCGACGCCACCATCACCGATCCGGATGGGCAGAGCCGAATCGTGCCGCTCACGCAAACCGCGCCGGGGCGCTATACCGCCACGCTGCCTTTGAAGAAAAATACCGGCGTGTGGAAGATCGGCGAAGGCGGCAAGACCGCCTATGCCGTCGCGGCGCCGGACAACGCGGCGGAATACCAGGACCTCGCCGCCACCGCGTCCAAGCTGCGCGGCGCGGCGCACAATATCGTCTGGCTCGGCCGCGACCCTGCGCCCGCGCTTGGCCCGCTGCTCACCCACCGCCATGCGACGCAAATCACCGGCACCGCCAGCCAGCCGCTGCTGCCGCCTTTGCCGGCGCTGCTGATTGCCCTGGCCCTGATCACTGCGGCATGGTGGCGCGAAAATGGAGCTTCTGCATGAATACCACCACCCAGGCTGCCATCGCCGCCTATTACGCCGCCTTCAACGCAGGCGACATTCCCGCTTTTCTCGATCTGCTGACCGATGACGTGCGCCACGACATCAACCAGTCCGGCACGGAAATCGGCCGGGAGGCCTTCGCTGCCTTCCTGCAGGAAATGAACCGTTGCTACAAAGAGACGATCACCGACATCGTGATCCTCACCGATGAATCCGGCACCCGCGCCGCCGCCGAATTCGTGGTGCGGGGCGAATATCTGCAAGCGCAGGAAGGGCTGCCGCCGGCCCGGAACCAGACATACACCCTGCCCGCCGGCGCATTCTTCACGCTGCGCGACGGAAAAATCTGCCGCATTTCGAATTACTACAATTTGCCTGCGTGGCTGAAGCAAGTCAGCAAGTAGCCGCTTTTTAAAAAAAGCGGCGCAAAAATTTTTGTCTATGCTGGGCCATGGGCATTGGCGCCGACAACGCCCATGGCCCAGCATAACAAAGTTTTTTTGCTACTTTTTGTTCACAAA
>NZ_DATLPB010000054.1:0-3830 GCF_035535915.1 Acidocella sp. | reverse complement strand
CCAGCGCGATTCCGGCGCAGGCCGGTAACCGGTTGACCGCAGCGAGGAATCCTTCGTCCAGCGCCCAGTCTTCGTGACCGTTTATTTCGTGCCGGCGGGCCCGATCTTCAAGGAAGCGGGCCCGCTGTTCCGCCGCATCCGTCAGCTCGACAAACGCATTGGCCAGCTCCATGCCCCCGCAAAACAGCTCGAACCGTTCCGCGACGCGCGGGTCCGCCGGGTCGCGCCGCGCCAGCGCCGCCTGCGAGGCTGGCCAGTGCGTGAGAAAGGCGGGGCATTCGCGCCCCAGTTGCGGCTCCACCCGCTCCAGCAGCAGCCGAAAGAACAAATCCTCCCAGCTTTCCCCCGCGCGCAGCCCGGTTCCCGCGGCGGCGGCGAGCGCCGGGGCATCGCCCTCGGTCGCCAGCACATCCGCGCCCATATACCGGAAGAACGCTTCCGCCACCGTGATGCGCTCGAATTTCTGCAAAGAGACGGTCCGGCCATCGCGGATGAGAACCGGCGGCAGCACGGCGCGGAGCAGTGCCTCGGTCTCGTCCATCAGCGCACCGAGATCGGGGCGCAGATTGTACCATTCGAGCATGGTGAATTCCGGCGCGTGCGTGCGGCTGCGCGGCTCGTCGCGCCACACCCGCGCCAGCTGGAAAATTGGCCCCGAGCCTCCCGCCAGCAATTTTTTCATCGCAAATTCCGGGCTGGTATGGAGATATTGCTCCCCTGCCCGCATCGCGCGCAGATGCACCTCTTCCCCCGGCGCCGGCACGGCGTAAGGCGTCTCCACCTCCAGATAGCCACGCGCCGTAAAAAACGCCCGCACCGCCTGGGTCAGCCTCAGGCGCCGCCGCAACAGTGGCATCCGGTCAGCAAGATTTTCCCAGGGTTGAGACATTGGCGCTCCCATTCTACACGCTCCGCATGCCCGACAATTTGCCGCCCGCATTGCGCACGCTGCGCCGCGTTGAAGACCTGATCTCGGCAGGCCTGGCAAGTGTGGCCGCGCGCCCGGCGCTGGAGGCGGTGGCGGCGCGCTATGCCATCGCCGTGCCGCCCGCCTTGCAGGCCTTGATCGCCGCGCCCGGCGACCCGATTTTCCGCCAGTTCATCCCCGACCCGGCGGAGCTGATCACCGCTCCGCATGAGTCGAACGACCCGATCGCCGACGAGGCGCTTTCCCCCGTTCCCGGCATCGTGCACCGCTACCCGGACCGCGCGCTGCTGAAGCCCCTGCTGGCCTGCCCGGTCTATTGCCGTTTCTGCTTCCGCCGCGAGCAGGTGGGGCCGGATGGCGGCGTGCTGAGCGATGCCGCGCTCGACGCCGCCTACGCCTATCTGGAAGCCCAACCCGGCATAAGCGAAGTGATCCTCACCGGCGGCGACCCGCTCATTCTCTCCCCCCGCCGCCTCGGCGCCATCCTGCGCCGCCTCGGCGCCATCCCGCACGTTGAGGTGCTCCGCATTCACACCCGCGCCCCGGTGGCCGACCCGGCACTCGTGACCGAGGCGCTGGCCGAGGCGCTGGACATAGCAACCCCGCTCTTTTTGTGCCTGCACGCCAACCATGCGCGCGAACTCACCCCTTCCGTGGGAGAAGCGCTGCGCCGGTTGCAGCGCCGCGGCATTCCGGTGCTGGGCCAGAGCGTCCTGCTCGCCGGGGTGAATGACAGCGAGGAAGCCCTCGGCGCACTGTTCCGCGCCATGCTCCGGCTGCGCATCAAGCCTTATTACCTGCACCAGCTCGACGCCGCCCCCGGCACCGCGCGCTTCTTCGTGCCGCCCGAGCGCGGCCGGGAAATTCTCGCCAATCTGCGCGGCCATATCAGCGGTACCGCGCTGCCGACCTATATTTTCGACCGCCCCGGCGGGCTGGGCAAAATACCGCTTTAAAAGCAAGCAAGCGGCCGCTTTTTGGAAAAAAGCGGCACCAAAAACTTTTGTTTATGCTGGGCCATGGGCTGTGACGGGGCCAACGCCCATGGCCCAGCATAACAAAGTTTTTTTGCTGCTTTTTGTTCGCAAAAAGTAGCCTTTCCTTCCGCTTGCCTGCGCTTAACGCCGCAATCACTTGCCGAACGGCCCTCAGCATCGTAAGCCCCCGCTTCGAAGAGCATTCTTATATCCAGGCAGAATTTTAATGAAGCAACAGGCAAACCTCATCCGCGCCGGTCAGGTCCTCGAACACGAAGGCAACCGCTGGACCGTGCTCAAGCAGCAGATCATTACCCCGGGCAAAGGCGGCGCCTTCATCCAGGTGGAAATGCGCAACCTGAAAACCGGCAACAAGACCAACGAACGCTGGCGCACTGCCGACAGCGTGGAGCGGCTGAGCACCGAGGACAAGGAATACACCTACTCCTACACGGACGGCGACAATCTGGTGCTGATGGACGGCGAGACCTTCGAGCAGTTCATCATTCCGGTCGCGTTGCTCGGCGATTCCGCCCCGTTCCTGCAGGACAACATGCAGCTCTCGGTCGGGCTGGTGGAAGGCGACCCGGTCTCCGTCACCCTGCCGCCGCATGTGACGCTGGAAATCGTCGAAGCCGATCCGGTGGTAAAGGGGCAGACCGCCTCTTCCTCCTACAAGCCGGCGATGCTCTCCAACGGCGTGAAAACACTGGTGCCACCCTTCATCGAGGCCGGCGAGCGCGTGGTTGTGCGCACCGAAGACGGCAGCTACGTGGAACGCGCCAAAAACTGATTGTCACTCCTCCGGCCGGGGAACGGCCGGCCGGCGGGCGGGCTTTGGCCCGCCCGTTTGATTTTGAGGATTTTTTCCCATGATGCCACGCCTCTCGGCACATATGACGGTGATGCAGGCCGCCGCCCAAAAAGCCGCCCGGCGTCTGCTGCGCGACTTCAACGAGGTTGAGAACCTGCAGGTAAGCATGAAGGGCCCCGGCGATTTCGTCAGCCAGGCCGATTTGCGCGCCGAGCAGACGCTGCGCGAGGAGCTGGAAAAAGCCCGCCCCGGCTACGCCTTCCTGATGGAGGAGAGCGGCGCCACCGGCAGCGACAAATGGGCCTGGCGCTGGATCGTCGACCCGCTGGACGGCACCACCAACTTCCTGCACGGCATCCCGCACTGGGCCATCTCCATCGGCCTGGAACGCCGCCTGCCCGATGACGGCTCGGAAATCGTCGCCGGCGTGGTCTATTCCCCGGTGAACAACGAATTGTTCTGGGCGGAAAAAGGTGTCGGCGCCTATGTCAACGATAAGCGCCTGCGCGTGTCGGCGCGGCGCGAGCTGCGCGACGCGGTGTTTGCCACCGGTATCCCCTTCGCGGTGACCTCGGGCAGCAACCGCCTTTCCTTTGCCCGCACGCTGAGCACGCTGATGCCCCAGGTCGCCGGCATCCGCCGCTTCGGCTCGGCCGCCCTGGATCTCGCCTGGGTCGCCGCCGGCCGCTATGACGGCTATTGGGAATCCGGCATCCATCCTTGGGACATCACCGCCGGCATGCTGATCGTGCGCGAGGCCGGCGGCTACGCGACCGATGCCGAGGGCAAGGACAACGTGGCGAACACCGTGGTGGCGGCCAATCCGAACCTGCATCCGCGTTTGCTCGAGGTCGTGCAGGACGGTCTGGCGGCCTCCAGAGGTTAAGGCTATGGTCCTGGGGTGAAATTTCTTTTGCTCCTGATCCTGGCGGCCGCTTTCGTGCCGGGCGCAGCGATGGCGCAGGTCAGCGTGAACCCCGACGCGCTCACGCAACTGGCCGGCATGCCGGTGCCGCCCCCCGTTGCAGTCCCCGAGACGGCGCCGCCCAAAGCCAAGCACGCCGCTTTCGTGCGGCAGCATCACGCCGCGGCCAAAGTGAAGGCATCGCCG
>NZ_DATLPB010000053.1:0-27319 GCF_035535915.1 Acidocella sp. | reverse complement strand
CAGTTGCGAGATGTCGATGCTGAACGCGGCGGCGACGGCGCGGATCTTGGCTTCGGGCCCGACCAGGATGGGGGTGATCAGGCCCGCCCGCGCGGCCTCCACCGCGGCCAGCAGCGAAACCTCGTCGCACGGATGCGCAATCGCGGTGGGCAGCGGCTTGCCCGCGGCGTGGCTGAGAAGTTTGCGCAGCTGCTCATGGCGCAGCAGGCGGACCTCGGGCAGTGCCATGGCCTGCCGGCTGACTTTTTCCACCGGCGCCTGCACCGTGGCTTTGCCCCGGATGACTTCCACGCCATTCTGATTGACGCAGTGGCAGTCTAGCACGACGCGATGTTTGTCGGGCACGCGGTCGGTGACCGTCACGGTGGCGGTGATGGTGTCGCCGGGGCTGACAGGGGCGCGAAACTGCAGATCCTGGCCGAGATAAATCGTGCCCGGTCCGGGCAGTTTGGTGCCGAGCACGGCCGAGATCAGCCCCGCGGTGAGCACGCCCTGGGCGATGATATGGTGAAACAGATCGGTCGCGGCATAATCGGCGTCGAGATGGGCGGGATTGATGTCGCCCGATATCACCGAGAACAATGCGATATCGTCCAGCGTGATGGTCTTGGTCGTGCTCGCGGAATCGCCGATGGCGATTTCATCGAAGACGCGATTTTCCAGCAATTCTGTGGTCATGTCCATGAGGTGCTCCAGCCGGGCCATTGTGATGCCCGAGGCCCAAAATGAAAAAAGTTTTTTGCTTCTTTTTTTCAAAAAAGAAGCCCTTGCTTGCTTTCTTGCCTCAGGCGAGCAGATGCTGCCCGCCATCCACGGGGATGACCGTGCCGGTGATCATGCGCGAGGCATCGCTGACAAGAAAGGCCGCAAGACCGCCGACATCTTCGATCGTCACGGGCTCGTGCTCCGGTGCCGCGGCGGCGGCGCGGGCCAGCAATTCGTCGAAACGCTCGATCCCGCTGGCGGCGCGCGTCATGATCGGGCCCGGCGAGATCGCATGGGCACGAATGTCGCTGGGCCCAAGCTCGGCGGCGACATAACGCACGCAGCTTTCCAAAGCGGCCTTGACCGGCCCCATGAGATTGTAATGCTCGACGACGCGCTCCGAGCCGTAGAACGTGACGGCGAGCAGCGTGCCGCCGCTGCGCATCAACGGTTCCGCGAGTTTCGTGGCGCGCAGGAAGGAATGGCAGGAGACATCCATGGCGACGGCAAAGCCGGCGGCGGAACTGTCCACCACGCGGCCGTGCAAATCGTCGCGCGGGGCGAAGGCGATGGCGTGCAGCAGGAAGTCGAGCCCGCCCCAGACCCGCGTGATTTCCGCGAACACGGATTCAAGCGCGCCGGGCTCACGCACGTCGCACGGGAGCAGGATTTCGCAGGGAAGCGTCTCGGTTACGGCGGTCACGAAAGGCTTCGCCTTGTCGTTGAGATAGGTCGCCGCCAGCGTCGCGCCGCATGCCGCGAAGGCCCGCGCGCAGCCGGCGGCGATGCTGTGTTCGTTGGCAATGCCGAGCACCAGCCCGCGCTTGCCACGCAGGCTGAACATGCCCGCTTGTGCCCCGGCTTGCGCTGTGGTTGCGGGAGCGCTCATCGGGCATGTTCCAGCGGCCGGGGGGCGCTGACCGAGGCGGCAAATGGAACGATCGAAGTTTGTCTTTCAAGCGGACTGGCGGTATTTCTGGTCATCTCGAAAACCTCTCTCGAATGTGCGAGGCAATCTGCGCATGGTCCGTGCTCAACGGCTTTGACCTGCGTCAATTCCGACGAGACCTAACAGTCGGTCCAATCGTTATCAGATTATCGTTCCGACCGGCAATGCTTAAAGGAAACTGTAACATTCGGGGCACGCCCGACCACGCCAAACGATGTCTTGTGGAGGTCAGAGATGAAAATCAAATGGTTCAGCAAACCGCAGGCTCATGACTATCCCGCGGCCATTTCCTACCTGAGTCTGATTTTTGAACCACTTGAGGCAAAAGACATTGCCGGCGCTTTGGAGAATGCCGAGATGGGGGAGTTTGCGGCGAAGGATATTTTCAGAGCCTCCGGCCTGCCGTTGCTGGGCGCCGGCAATGGCCATGTGGATACGGACCGCACGAAAATCATCCTCGGCGAAAAACTCTCTCCCTTGTTGCTGTACAGAGACAAAGTGAATGTCAGGCTCATCATCGCCGACGGGTATCACCGTCTCTGCGCGGTTTACACGTTCGATGAGGATGCCGTGATCCCTTGCAAGATCGTTTGAGCAGCCGGACTCAGGGCGGGGTGATCCTGGATGGGCCATAAATGGCTCGTCTAGAGACATGAGAAGCGTACAATTAACTTCGCCCGTGTCGCCGCAAAGAAGCAAGACGGCGAGACGGGCTTGCCCCGATCAGGCCGCAAAGAATGCGCGGAGTTGGGCGTGCATCCAAGGGTAGAAGTCCTCCGCTTTTGTGTTCAGCCTGGACTTCAGATCGCGCGTCAGATCGTCGGCCAGCACCTCGAGCGCGCCTGTGGTGACGCCCTCATAAGCTTGGCTAACGACGCTGGCCGGGCTGCTTTTCGGCACGTCGTAACCGGACGCCATGGGCGTATCGATCATGCCGACCAGCAGGCCCATTACCTGCGTGCCCTGGCCTTCCAGCTCAAACCTGAGGGCGTTGGTCGCTGACCAGAAGGCAGCCTTCGACGCCGCATAGGCGGTCGGCATGCTAATCCACGCCGCAGAGGACAGAATGTTCAGCAGCGTTCCACCGCCGTTGGCGGCGAGGATGGGCGCAAACGCGTTCGCGACGCGCAACGAGCCGAAGAAGTTGGTCTCGAATATGCGGCGGAGTTCGTCTTCCGGACCGGAAATGGAATCGGATGACGGTGCGATGGCCGCGTTGTTGATCAGCAGATCGACATCAGGGGCCATCGCGACCGCGCGGATGACCGCGTCGGCGCTGGTGATGTCCAGGGGCAGCGGCTGCACACGGGTATCGGGCCAGCTTCTGGGCGTACGGGCCGCCGCATAGACCTTCCTGGCCCCGCGTTCGAGGGCCTGCGTCACGAACTCTTGGCCGAGGCCGCCATTCGCGCCGGTCACGAGCACGGTCCGCCCGCTGAGGGGCAATCCTGACTTGTCAGACGAGGCAATCATGTTCTACTCCAGAACCATGTGGGGATTGTCCCCATATATCCGGGGATCATCCCCATTTTGTCAAGACAGGGTTTGATGCCGGCTGAACAACGGCCCATGCGCGCCGATGCGCGGCGGAACCGCGATGCGATCCTGGCGGCAGCGCGTGAGATCTTCGAAGCTGAAGGCGTGCTTGCCTCGCTCGACGCCATTGCGCTTCGGGCTGGGGTCGGGAACGCGACGCTCTATCGCAACTTTCCCACCAGGGAGGATCTTCTTGCGGCCGTCATGGAGGCCAGCCTCGACAGTGCACGGGCCGAGGCAGACGCGCTCGGCCGCGCGCTTTCGCCCCGCGACGCGCTCGCTGAATGGCTGGCGTGGCTGACGTGGCGGCTGCGGATCTGGCATGACCTGCCGCAATGTATCGCCACCGCGCGTGGCTCATCGGACGCGTCGATGAATCCGGCAATTTCCTTCCTCGTGGATCAAACGAAAAACCTGCTTGGCCGGGCGCAGAAAGCGGGTCATGCCATTGATGCGGTCAATGCGAACGAGGTTTTTGAGTTGGTGACGGCATTGTCCTGGGCGGTAGACAAATACGGCGACGACGAGCCTGCCGCGCGCAGGCGCGTGAAAATCGCGACAGCAGGGTTTTTCACACCGCTGCCGTAACGCCGCTCTTCAGTTTCTTATCCAGGCTGACTGTGATCCGAATGGCCGGTATTCCTCTTCCCGTCCAAGAAAAAACGGGCCGATTTCGCTTATCTGGCCATCGCAATTATGAGTTCATGGCCTAGACTCTCGCCCCGCTCTCGGCATCGAAGAAATGCAAGGCTTCCGCGGGCAAGCGCACATTCAGCCCGTCTTGCGAGGGCGGTGGTCCGGCGTGCCGCAGGGTCAGCCTCTGGCCGCAGCGTAGCGTGCCGTGGATCAGCGTCTCCGTGCCCAAAGGCTCCACCAGCTCGACCGTGAACGGGATCCCATCAGCCGTGAGCTCGACATATTCCGGGCGAATCCCCGCCATCGTGCCCGGTGGCACGTCGGTCAGGCCGGCCCGCGCGGGGTCGAAAATATTCATCGCCGGGGCGCCCATGAATTGCGCCACGAACCGGCTCGCCGGACGCTCGAACACTTCCATGGGGGCGGCGATCTGCGCCGCCCTGCCCGCCTCCATCACGATCAGCCGGTCCGCCATCGTCATCGCCTCAACCTGGTCATGCGTGACGTAGAGCGAGGTGATGCCTAAGCGCTTTTGCAGGCGGCGGATTTCCGCGCGCATCGAGACGCGCAGTTTGGCGTCGAGGTTGGAGAGCGGTTCGTCGAACAGGAACAATTTGGGCTGCCGCACGATCGCCCGCCCCATAGCCACGCGCTGCCGCTGCCCGCCGGAAAGCTGCGCCGGCCGCCGCGCCAACAGCTCGCTTAAGCCCAGCAGGGCGGCCGCCTCTTCCACCTTAGCGGCGATGGCGGCCCGGCTTTCGCCGCGCAGTTTCAGCGCATAGCCCATGTTTTCCGCGACATTCATGTGCGGATAAAGTGCGTAATTCTGGAACACCATGGCGACATCCCGCTTCGAGGGGTCCTGCCGCGTGATGTCCACGCCATCCAGCAGAATCCGCCCGGCGCTGGCGCTCTCCAGCCCCGCTACCAGCCGCAGCAGCGTCGACTTGCCGCAGCCCGAGGCGCCCACGATCACCAGCATTTCGCCGGACGCCAGAGTGAGGTCGATCGCCTTCAACACCGATGTCGCGCCAAAGCTCTTGGCCAGACCTTGAAGTTCGAGAATGGCCATTATTTATCCGTCTCCGTGAGCCCGCGTACGAACGCGCCCTGTAGCAGCAGCACCACCACCACTGGCGGCAGCAATGCCAACGTCGTCGTCGCCATCACCAGATTCCAGGGCGTCATCTGGTCCGGGGCCATCATCTGCACGATCCCGAGCACCACGGTGGTATAGGCCGGGCTGCTCGCCGCCAGCAGCGGCCAGAGATACTGGTTCCAGCCATATACGAACAAAATCACGAACAAGGCGGCGAGGTTCGCGCGCGACACCGGCAGCACCATGTCGCGCAGAAAAACCAGCGGCCCTGCCCCGTCCAGCCTTGCCGCCTCCACCAGCTCATCCGGGAGCGCGGTGAAAACCTGGCGGAACAGCAAGGTGGCCGTGGCCGAGGCGATCAGCGGCAAGGTCAGGCCGCCATAAGTATTGATCAGCTTGAGCGAGGACACCACCGCGAAACTGGGAATGATGCGCACTTCGACCGGCAGCATCAGCGTCAGGAAAATTGTCCAGAAGGCAAGTTTTCTGAACGGAAAGCGGAAAAACGCGATGGCGAAGGCGCTGATCAGCGAAATCGCGATCTTGCCCGCCGCGATGCCCGCCGCCATGGCGAACGAGATGAGCAGCATGTGCCAGACCGGATAGCCGGCGCGGCTGGCGCCGCCGAAAAACAACGCCTGCCCGAATATGCCAAGATGGCGCAGATTGGGAATCAATGACAGATCGCCGCGCGCGATCGCTCCGGCGCTCTGGGTGGCCCCCGCGATCATCACCCAGATCGGCAGGACGAACAAAGCAACGCCGAGCAGCAACACGCCATGCGCGAGATAGTCCGGTTTGTCTTTCATGGGTTGCGGCGGCTCAGAAAGCGGAATTGCACGGCGGTCAGCGCCACGATCATCACCATCAGCACCACCGATTGCGCGGCCGAACCGCCGAGATCGTTGCCGATATACCCGTCCTCGTAGACTTTCACCACCATGGTTTCCGTCGCCCCGGCCGGACCGCCGCCGGTCAGCGCATAGATCAGCCCGAACGTGTCGAAGGCCGCGTAAACCAGGTTCACCACTGCCAGAAACAAGGTGGTGGGCAACAGCATCGGCCAGATCATCGTGCGAAACCGCGTAAAGCCCCGCGCCCCGTCCAGGGTGGCCGCCTCGATCAGGCTGCGCGGGATCGCCTGCAGCGCCGCCAGATAGAAGATGAAATTATAGCTCACCTGCTTCCAGGCGCTGGCGCCGATCACCAGGGCCATCGCCTGCCCGCCATTCAGCGCATAGTTCCAGCCTGCCCCCAGATGCCGCCCGATCAGGCCGATCTGAGGGTCCATCATGAACACCCACACCACGGCGGAGAGCGCGGGCGCCACCGCGTAGGGCCAGATCAGCAGCGTGCGGTAGAGTTTCGCACCGCGTAGCTGGCGGTTGGCGAAACAGGCGAATAACAGGCCGCCCGCCATCGCCAACGCCGTGACCGCCACGCAGAAGAAAACCGTCCGCACGATTGCGGCGCGATAGGTCGGATCGAGAAACAGCGCGGTGAAATTATCCAGCCCCACGAAGACCGTGGACGTGCCGAACGGATCGCTCGCCGTCACCGCCTGTTGCACCGCCTTGACCGCCGGCCATAGGAAAAACACCATGGTCAGCAGCAATTGCGGCGCCACCAGCAGCAAGGGCAGCGCGATCCCCGGAAAGAGCGTGCGGCGATCCACCGTTCAGAGTGCCATAGCTAAGCGAAGAGGAAGGTTCCTAGGCCGTGCTGGGGACAACGCCACCGGCCCAGCATAACAAAAATTTTTTGCGCCGCTTTTTTTTAAAAAAGCGGCTGCTTTCTCTTTCTTCCTTAAACCTGTCATGCCCTTAGGTGCGGGCGAAGGAGGCGATCACCGCATTGCCCTGGCGCTTCGCCGTTGCCAGCACCTCTTCGGCCGGCGCGCCGCTGGCGATCGCCCCTTCCCATGCCGCCTCGATGATGGTGCGGATTTGCGGCATGCCCGCGAGCCGGATGCCGCGCGAGAATTTGGTCGTCGGCTGCCGCGCCAGCTGGTTGACGGGAAGATCCGCCCCGGGATTGCGCTGGTAATAGCCGTCAGCGATGTTCTGCTGATACCCGGCATGGGTCACCGGCACATAGCCGGTCGCCTGGCTCCAGGTGGCGTCGGTGCCGGCCTGGCCCATATAGGCGAAGAACTGCGCCACGGCCTTGTACTCAGCCGCGCTACGGTGCGGCGCTGTCATGGCCCAGAGCGAGGCGCCGCCGATGATCGAGTTGATCGGCTTGGCGATGATCGTCGGGTCGTACGGCAGATAGGCCGGCAAATAGCGGAATTTCGCGGTCGTTTGCAGCTGCCCGCGAATGCCCGAGCTGTCGAAGGTGATACCCGCCTGGCCGGAATAGAAAACCGGGCTCGGCATGCCGTCGCGGCCGACATATTTGAAAATGCCTTCCTTCTCCGCGTCCAGCAGGCGCTGCAGGTTGCGGATGAACGGCGTCGTCGCGACGGTCAGATGGGGCCGGTTGCCCGCGAACCCGTCATTCATCGTGGCGTATTCGACGTTATGGATCGAGGCGAACTGCTCGAAATGCGCCCAGGTCGGCCAGGCCGTCATCATCGGGATCGGCGCGGCGTTCTTTTCCTTGATCGCGCGCGCGGCGGCGATCACCTCCGGCCAGGTCGCCGGCGGCTTGGCGGGGTCCAACCCGGCCTTCTCGAAGGCATCGGCGTTGATCCACATGATGATGGTCGAGGAGTTGAACGGCAGCGCGCCCATCGAACCGTTATTCAGCGCGTAATAGCCGCGAATCGCGGGGATATAGGCATTGGGGTCGATCGTCACGCCGGTCTGCGCCGCCAGCTTGTACACATCCACCACCGCCGGGCCGGCGGAAAGCATCGTCGCCGTGCCGACATCGAAAACTTGCGCGATGTGCGGCGCCGTCCCGGCGCGCCAGGCGGCGATCGTCGCGGTCAGCGTATCGGGATAGGCGCCCTTATAGACCGGCTGCACCGTCACGTCCGCCTGGCTGGCATTGAACTTGTTGACGATGCCGGTCAGCGTATCACCCAGTTGGCCCGACATGGCATGCCAGAACACGATGTTCGTACGGGTGTCTGCCCGGGCGACGGCGGGCAAGGCAGCGGCCGTGGCGAGCAATGTGCGGCGTTTCATTCGATAACCCCCTGTTTTAGATTGCGCCGCGTTCATAAACGCAGTTGGGGGATGGTTGTATTTCAAAACGGTTTCAAATCAATGACAAAATCGCCGCACGCCATGCGTGCCGGCGCGGCCCGGCGCGAAGCATCGCGCCGCCTGATGTCCGCCATCCCGGATGGCCCCGTTTTGCGGTCTATTGCGGCGCCGCGGCAGGCGCGGACAATTGCGCCAGATCGGCTTCGACCATGTCGAGTTTGGTCTGGGACAGCCGCCCGCCCGACATCATGGCGATCTGCGAAAGGCTCATGTCATCGAACAGCACATAGCTGCGGCTGGCCATCAGGCCAGGCAGGTCGCGTTCGAGGATCGCCTTGCCGCGTTTGTCCGCGGCGATGCGGTCGAGCGGCGTGTTGAGGGAATAAGCCTGCTGCCGGCCCGCAGGGGCAGGCGCGGCGGCCGTGGTGGCAGGGCCTTTTGCGACGCACCCCAGCAAAAAAGCGGGCCCGAGCGCGACCAAAGCCAACGAACCGCATCGAACAAATCTGGACACTGAACCGGTCCTTCCTGTGAAGCCTATCGCGTGCCGCCGTCAAAGGCGATTGATGTCTTTTCTAGACTTACTGACCTTAGAATCCTACCAAAAACCAATTTCCGAAATATGACGTTCGCGTATCTTTGAAAACGCGCTGGCTCAAAACGCCCCGCTTTCGCGTCAGGATAGGCTGCGCCGTCACCGCCCTCCCCGGCTTGGGACAATCCTGTCTCCGGAATCGGCCAAAACCGTTGCCGGGACCGTTGGCCTCGATTAATAAAGAGGACGTTTCTAGCCAAATTAGACTAAATGCGTTTGATGCAAAAGCGAAATAACTCCCCGCGCGCAAATTTTATGTGCGAATGATAACGAGCGCACGCGTTGTTGTCTGTCTCCCTACTTGGTCTCCGGCCTATCATTCTGTCCCGCCTTTTGGCGTGGCGTTGGCGACCATCAAGGCGCGATTGAGGTTTCCGGACTTGGTCTGAAACAAGCAACAGGAGGACGAATTATGAAACGGGCACTTTTCGCGGCATTGGTTCTGGCCGGCCTCGGCGCCGTTCCCGCCTTCGCCATGCATACCAACGGGAAGGTAAACGCGTCGATGATGCCCAACGGCGACGTGATGATGAAAATTCAACTCCCGCCCAATGAGTATTATGCCATCGACCGCAGCATGAAGAACAATCACATGAATTGCCGGCTGGAGGATTTCCCCGGCCAGCAATACACGAAAATCCTGGAGTGCGGGCCGAACGTATAAGGGGACGCTGCGCGGAACACGCCCGGGCCGCCCGCTGACGGGCGGGTCTCCTTCCTTACAAGGCAGCCATCGCGGCCCCTTCTTCACGGGGGGAGAATTTTGTTGCAAGTTTCCTGGTGTTTGTAACCAGCGAAAGATCCTACCTTGGCGTCTGACCTCAGCTTTGCACATATTCCAAACGCCGCGCCCGTGGCGGCGGCGCAGCGGGCCTCTTTGCTGGAAAATCCCGGCTTTGGGACCTTGTTCACAGACCATATGGCGGTGATCGAATACACCCAGGGCATCGGCTGGCACGATGCCCGAATCCAGCCGCGTGAGACGATCGCCCTGCATCCGGCAGCGGCGGTGCTGCATTACGCGCAGGAAATTTTCGAGGGGCTGAAGGCCTATCGCCTGCCCTCCGGCGAGATCGTGATGTTCCGCCCCACGGCCAACGCCAAGCGCTTCCAGGAATCGGCCGACCGTATGGCCATGCCGCCGCTGCCGCCGGAGCTGTTTATGCAGTCCCTGGAACAGTTGATCCGCGTGGACCGGGACTGGGTGCCGAACGACCCGAACAAGAGCCTGTATCTGCGCCCGTTCATGTTCGCCAACGAGGCGTTCCTGGGGGTGCGGCCGGCGAAGACCTATATATATGCCGTCATCGCTTCCCCGGTCGGCGGGTATTTCAAGGGCGGTGCCGAGGCGGTTTCCGTGTGGGTGAGCGAGCGTTACAGTCGCGCCGCCGCCGGCGGCACCGGGGCGGCGAAATGCGGCGGCAATTACGCCGCCAGCCTGCTGGCCCAGAGCGAGGCCTCCGCGCATGCGTGCGACCAGGTGGCGTTCCTCGATGCGGCCGAGCATCGCTGGCTCGAGGAAATGGGCGGCATGAACATGTTCTTCGTGTTCGATGACGGCTCGCTCCTCACGCCCCCGCTGGGCGGCACGATCCTGCCCGGCATCACCCGCGAGTCGCTCATCACCCTCGCCCGCGCCGCCGGCATGCAGGTGCGCGAAGAGCGCTATTCCTTCCAGCAATGGCGTGAGGATGCCGCCAGCGGCCGGCTGCGCGAAGCCTTCGCCTGCGGCACCGCCGCCGTGGTCACGCCGATCGGCAAGATCAAGTTCGCGGGCGGCCAGGCGCTGATCGGCGATGGCGAGCATGCCGGCGCCATCACGAAGATGCTGAAGGACTCCCTGGTGAAAATCCAGCGTGGCCAGGCTGAGGATCCGTATGGCTGGGTGCACCGCGTCGCCTAAGGCGAAGGAAGCAGGCAGCAAGCACTACTTTTTGTGAACAAAAAGTAGCAAAAAAACTTTACTAATCTGGGTCATGGGCTGTGTCGGAGACAACGCCTATGGCCCAGCATAAACAAAAGTTTTTGCGCCGCTTTTTTCAAAAAGCGGCTACTTCCCTTTATCCGAAGGCCCTTCCCAGGCACCGGCAGGTTGTGGTCTAAGCGGATTTTAATGACATCCTTCCGCCATCTGCTCGGCATCGAGGGCCTCAACCCCGTCGCCGTCACTTCGCTGCTCGACCTCGCGGAGAGCTATGTGCTGCTCAACCGCTCCGGCAAGACCCAACGGGACCTGCTGCGGGGGCGCACCCTCATCAACCTGTTCTTCGAGGATTCGACCCGCACGCGCACCAGCTTCGAGCTGGCCGGCAAGCGACTCGGCGCCGACGTGATCAACATGTCGGTCTCGACGTCCTCGGTGACCAAGGGCGAGACGCTGCTGGACACGGCGGCAACGCTGAACGCGATGAATTGCGACCTGCTGGTGGTGCGCCATCACCGCTCGGGCGCCCCGGCGCTCTTGGCGCAGAAAGTGGATGCGGCGGTGATCAATGCCGGTGACGGCACGCATGAGCACCCGACCCAGGCGCTGCTGGACGCGCTCACCATCCGCCGCAACAAAGGCCGCCTCTCCGGCCTCACCATCGCCATCTGCGGCGATATCGCGCATTCCCGCGTCGCCCGCTCGAACATTCTGCTCCTCACCATGATGGGCAATTTCGTCCGTGTCGTCGGACCGCCGACGCTGATCCCGCCGGGCATCGACGCCGCCGGGGTCAGCGTGCACACCGACATGGAGGAAGGGCTGGCCGGGGCCGACATCGTTATGGCGCTGCGCCTGCAGAAGGAGCGCATGGATGGTGGCATGGTCCCCAGCGCCCGCGAATTCTTCGCCTATTACGGGCTCGACCGCCGCAAGCTCGGCTTTGCCAAGCCGGACGCGCTGGTGATGCATCCCGGCCCGATGAATCGCGGCGTGGAGATCGACAGTGAGGTCGCCGACGATGCGGCGCGCTCGGTGATCAAGGAACAAGTGGAAATGGGCGTGGCCGTCCGCATGGCCGTACTCGATACTCTGGCGCGGGGTTATAATTGATCCTTTTCCGTAAAATCAGGTTCCTGGACGAAACGGCTCAGTCCCTGCGTGAAGGCGAACTGCTGGTACAGGATGGCAGCATCGCCGATTTCGGCACCTCGCTCGGCGCGCCGGAGGGGGCCGAAATCATCGAGGCCGAGGGCGCGGTGCTGTCCCCGGGGCTGATCGATCTGCGCGCCTCGCTCGGCGAACCCGGGTTTGAATATCGCGAGACCATCGCCAGCGCCGCCCACGCCGCTGCGGCCGGCGGCATCACCACCATCGCGGTGCTGCCCGACAGCAAGCCCGCACTCGACGACCCGGCTTTGGTGCGGCAGATCGTGCTGCGCGGGGCGGAAACCGGATCGGTCACGCTGCTGCCTTATGGCGCGGCGACGCGCGGCTGCCGCGGCGCGGAGCTGGCGGAATACGGGCTGCTCAAGGATGCCGGCGCCGTCGCGATCACCGATGGCGGGCATAACATCGCCTCCTCGCGGCTGATGCGCCGCGCTTTATCCTATGCCAGCGGGTTCGGCCTGCGCATCGTGCAGCATGCCGAGGATGTGGAACTCGCCGCCGGCGGGGCCGCGACCGAGGGCGCGCGCGCCAGCTGGATGGGCCTGCCCGGCATTCCCGCCGCCGCCGAAGCCATCGCCGTGGCGCGCGACATCCGTCTCGCCGAGCTCACCGGCGGCGCGGTGCATTTTGCCCATATCACCACCGCGGAATCGCTCGCTTTGATCCGCGCCGCCAAGGATCGGGGGCTCAGGATCACCTGCGACACCGCCCCGCCTTATTTCGACCTGAACGAAACCGCGATCGGCGATTACCGGACCTATTTGAAGCTGTCGCCGCCGCTGCGCGGCGAGGAAGACCGACTGGCGGTGGTCGCCGCTTTGGCCGACGGCACCATCGATGCCATTGCCTCCGACCACCAGCCGCGTGACGCCGATGACAAGCGCCTGCCCTTCGCCGACGCCGCCCCGGGCGGCGCCGGCCTCGCCACGCTGCTCGGGGTAACGCTGGCGCAGGTGCAAAGCGGGCATTTGTCCCTGCCCCAGGCCTTGGCGCTGCTCACCGCCAAACCCGCTTCATGGCTGGGCCTGGATACGGGCAAGATCGCCAAGGGCAAGGTCGCGGATCTGTGCCTGTTCCACCCCGACCGCTCCTGGCGCGTCGCCGCCGGCCAGTTGCCGGGCAAGGCGCAGAACACGCCGTTCGACGGGCGGGCGCTGGAAGGCGTGGTGCTCGGCACCTGGAAAGCCGGCCGCCGGGTCTTCGGATGATTTTTGTGGCCCTGCTCCTTCTCGGGTATTTTTGCGGCTCCATCCCATTTGGCTTGTTGCTCACGCGCGCGGCCGGGCTCGGGGATATTCGCGGCATCGGCTCGGGCAATATCGGCGCGACCAATGTGCTGCGCACCGGCAACAGGGCGCTGGCCGCTGCCACGTTGCTCCTGGACGGGGCGAAGGGGGCGATCCCGGTGCTGGTGGCGGCGCGGTTCGGCGAGCCGGCGATGCTGGGTACCGGCCTCGCCGCGCTGCTCGGCCATCTTTTCCCTGTCTGGTTGCGCTTCAAAGGCGGCAAAGGTGTTGCCACCGGGCTTGGCGTCCTGCTCGGCGCGTTTCCGCCGGTAGGGCTGGTCGCGTGCGCCACCTGGCTCTCAATGGCGCGTGCGAGCCGCTATTCCTCGCTCTCGGCGCTCACGTCCTTTGCCATCGCGCCGCTGGCGGCGGCGATTTTCGGGCGCTGGCATCTGGCCATTCTGGCGGCAATCATCGCCGCTCTGGTGTTTTGGACGCACCGTGCCAACATCGCGCGGCTGCGCTCGGGCACTGAGCCGCGCATCGGACGAAAGGCATGATTTTACCGCCATGACCGATTTTGACCGCCTGCATCTGATCCGAACGGAAAGCGTAGGGCCGGTCACTTATCGGCGGCTGATGGCGCGGTTTGCCACACCGCGGGAGGCCCTGGCGGCGCTGCCCGAGCTCGCCCGCGCCGGCGGCCGGGCTGCTGCGCCGGCGATCCCCGCCATCGCAACGGTCGAAGCCGAATTCCGTGCCGTGCAGCGTCTGGGGGGGCAAATGCTGTTCCTCGACGGTCCGGACTATCCCCCGTTTCTCGCGCAACTGCCCGATGCCCCGCCGGCGATTGCGGTGCTGGGGGACCCCAAAATCCTCTCCGCCCGTGCGGTGGGCTTGGTCGGGGCACGTAATGCTTCGGCCAACGGCATGCGGTTCGCGGAGACGCTCGGTGCGGAACTGGCCGCAAGCCTGGTCGTAGTTTCCGGCCTCGCGCGCGGCATCGACGCGGCCGCCCATATCGGTGCCTTGCGGGCGGGAAAGACCGTCGCCGTCATCGCCGGCGGGCTCGACATGCCCTATCCGCCGGAGCATGCCGTTTTGCAGGCGCGCATCGCCGAACAGGGCGCGGTGGTGGCGGAAGCCCCGCTCGGCACCGCGCCGGTCGCCAAACATTTCCCCAAGCGCAACCGCATCATCGCCGGGCTGGTTCTGGGGCTGGTGGTGGTCGAGGCGGCGGCGCGCTCCGGCTCGCTGCTCACCGCGCGCCTCGCCAACGAGGCGGGGCGCGAATTGTTCGGCGTGCCCGGCTCGCCGCTCGACCCGCGCTCCGCCGGCGCCAACGACCTCATCCGCCAGGGCGCGCATCTGACCGAATCAGCCGCCGATGTGCTGGCCAATCTGCCCGATCTCCCGGGCCGCGAAGGCCTGTCCCGAGATCCGATGTTCCAGCGCGTGGCGCCCCCCGGTTTCGCTGAGTTGCCGATGCCGCTCTTGGGTGCCGACGATCGGGCGGACGAAGCTGAACTGGCCCGTGGCCGTCGTCTGGTCCTGGAGATGATCGGCACCGATCCGGTCGCAGTTGACGAGATCGTCCGGCGCTGCCAACTGTCGATGAGCGCCATTACGGCGGTCCTGCTTGAACTAGAACTCGCGGGAAGGGTGGAAACCCTTGCCGGCAACCGGGTGGCACGCCACGTAGACCCATGAACGGAAATGGTTTTTGACTGATATCGTCATTGTCGAGTCCCCGTCCAAAGCCAAGACTATCAATAAATATCTGGGCGACTCATATAAAGTATTGGCTTCGTTCGGCCATGTGCGCGATCTGCCGGCGAAGGATGGTTCAGTCCGTCCCGACGAGGATTTTGCCATGCTCTGGGAAGCCGATGAGCGCGGCCAGAAGCATATGGGCGAGATCGCCCGGGCCCTGAAGGGCGCCGGCACCCTCTATCTGGCGACCGACCCGGATCGCGAGGGCGAGGCGATTTCCTGGCATGTGCGCGCGATGCTCGAGGACAAGAACGCCCTCAAGGGCGTGAACGTGCTGCGCGTCACCTTCAACGAAATCACCAAATCCGCGGTGACGGCGGCGATGGCCGCGCCCCGCGCGCTCGACCAACCGTTGATTGAGGCCTATCTCGCCCGCCGCGCGCTGGATTACCTGGTGGGCTTCACGCTCTCGCCGGTGCTGTGGCGCAAGCTGCCCGGCAGCCGTTCGGCCGGGCGCGTGCAATCCGTGGCGCTGCGGTTGATCTGCGAGCGCGAGGCGGAGATCGAGGTTTTCCGCCCACGCGAATATTGGACCATCGAAGCCGGCATGGTGACGCCCTCCGGCGCGCCCTTCCCGGCCCGCCTCACGCATTACCAGGGCAAGAAGCTCGACCAGTTCGACCTCGGCGACGAGGCCAAGGCGCTGGCCGCGAAGCAGGCGGTCGAGGCCGGGAACTTCACGGTTGCCGCGGTCGAGAAAAAGCGTACCCGCCGCAACCCGCCGCCGCCGTTCATCACCTCCACGCTGCAGCAGGAAGCGAGCCGCAAGCTCGGCTTCTCCTCGCAGCAGACGATGCGCCTGGCGCAGCAGCTTTACGAGGGCGTGGAAATCGGCGGCGAGACGGTCGGCCTGATCACCTATATGCGAACCGACGGCGTGACGCTCGCGAAGGAAGCTGTTGCCGCCTTGCGCGCGCAGATCAAAGGTGACTTCGGGCCGGATTATCTGCCGGCGGCGCCCCGCGAATATGTCTCCAAGGCGAAGAACGCGCAGGAAGCGCACGAGGCGATCCGCCCCACCGACGCAAGCTTGAAGCCCGAGCGTGTCGCCCGGATGCTCTCCTCCGAGCAGGCGCGGCTGTATGAGCTGATCTACAAGCGCGCCATGGCCTGCCAGATGCAGGCGGCGGAGCTCGACCAGACCAGCGTCGACATGACCGATGGTAAGGGCCAGACCCTGCGCGCCACCGGCTCGGTGCTCGCCTTCGACGGGTTTCTGCGCCTCTACCGCGAGGATCTCGACGATCCGGCGGAGGATGACGACGCGCGGATCCTGCCGCCGATCGGCAAGGATGACCCGCTGAAAACCGCCAAGGTCGAGGCCAACCAGCATTTCACCCAGCCGCCGCCGCGCTTCTCCGAAGCCTCATTGGTGAAGAAGATGGAAGAGCTCGGCATCGGCCGGCCGTCCACCTACGCCTCGATCCTGGGCGTGCTGCGCGACCGTAATTATGTGCGCCTCGAGGCGCGGCGCTTTATCCCCGAGGATCGCGGCCGCCTCGTTACGGCCTTTCTCACCAGCTTCTTCTCCCGCTATGTCGATACCGGCTTCACCGCCAATCTCGAGGAGCAGCTCGACGAGATCGCCGAGGGCAACGCGCAATGGCGCGATGTGCTGCGCGCCTTCTGGAGCGATTTCTCCGAGGCGGTGGCGCAGACCAAGGAACTGAAAATCTCGGATGTGATCGACGCGCTGGACGCCGATCTCGGGCCGCATTTTTTCCCCGCACGTGAGGACGGGTCCGACCCGCGCTCCTGCCCGGCTTGCGGCACCGGCCGCATCGGGCTGAAGCTAGGGCGCTTCGGCAGCTTCATCGGCTGTTCGAACTATCCGACCTGCCAATACACGCGCAAGCTGGCGGTGGATGGCGGCGAGACGCCGGATGACACGCTGAAGGACGGCATGCGTCTGCTCGGCCAGCACCCCGAGACCGGCGAAGACATTACCCTCAAGCGCGGCCCCTACGGGCTTTATGTGCAGCAGGGCGAGCCCGACCCGGCCGACAAGAAGGCCAAGCCGAAACGGGCCTCGCTGACGCGCGGCATGAGCCCCGAGACGCTGACCCTGGAGGACGCGCTCGGGCTTTTGTCCCTGCCCCGTTTGGTCGGGCTGCATCCGGAAACCGGGCAGAAGATCGAGGCGGCGGTGGGGCGGTTCGGGCCTTATGTCAAAATGGGCGCGATCTATGCCTCGCTCGACCGCGATGACGACGTGCTGCATATCGGCCTGAACCGGGCGATGGATTTAATCGGCAAGAAACAGGATTCGATCCGCAGCCTGGGCGAGCACCCCAAGGACAAGGAGCCGGTGGTCGCGCGCAAGGGACGGTTCGGCCCCTATGCGCAATGGGGCAACATGGTCGCCAATCTGCCGAAAGGCACGGAACTCACCGATGTGACTTTGGATGAGGCCGTGGCGCTGCTGGCGGAAAAAGGCAAGGTGCTGGCACCACGGGGCCGCAAGGGCGCGGCCAAGAAGACCGCCAAGAAGCCAGCCACGGCTCCAACTGCCAAGGCCAAAGCGCGCCCGGCGGTGAAAAAAGCTGCGGCGGCAAAAGTTCCGACTGCGAAGGCGGCGGCCAAACCGGCTGCGAAGGCGGCGGCTAAACCAGTTGCAAAAGCGGCGGCCAAGCCGGCGACGAAAGCGAAGGTCAAAGCCGCGCTATAATGCCAAGTGGCGCGGGACGGTAAAAACCGGTCCCGCTCGCCGGTCAGCGGCGTCGAATGCTCACACCGAGCGCCGCTGGGCTTCCTTCTCGGAATCGTCGGAGGATTCCACGACCTTCTTGGTGAATTTCCCGCTGTTTTGCAGGCTCTCCTGGGCCGCTTCGGCGGATCTGTCGGCCATGTTCTGCGCTGCCGCCCCGGTTTTCTCGATCGCTTCATCGGCGGTCTCGGTCAGCATATGCGTCGCTTCATTGAAGCCGCTGCGCAACTCCTCGGTCACTTCCCGCATCATGGTGATCATGCGGTCGAATTCCTGAAACGCACCGTCGCTGTGGCCGCCATCCTCGCTTCTCGTGTTGAGGCGGGCCATCCGGCTCATGAGCAAATCCTGGCCGAATTGCATTTCCAGCCGCGCCGCGGACATCATGCCGTGCAGCATTCGCTCCTGCGCACGCAAAACCCTGAGGCCGGTCAACTGCCAGTTACGCACGAAAGTCTCGGGCATTACCGCCATCGCCGCACGGGCCCGATCCTGCGCGGCATCGTGTCTTGAAGTTTCCATGCTTTCCTCCTCCACGGGTGACAACTATACGCATCCCAGGGGCCGGCGGATAATGAAGATTGTTGTCCTAAAGGAGCATTTAACGAAACAGCCATGCGATGGAGAGGTCCCTTACGAACGATTTTAGGGACGTAGCCCTCGGCTATTTCATTGTCGTTTCATGATCCGGCCGGTTCTGTTCAAACCAGCCCACCATTACAACAAGCCGTTGCGAAATCGGAAGGCTTCTTTCATGAACAAAAGGAAGTCTTTTGCCGCATTGGGCCCGTGCCGTTTTAATGTCTCCGCCCCAGCGCAATGAAAGTTTTTGCGCCGCTTTTTTCAAAAAGCGGCTGCTTTCTTACTTCCTCCTAAACAATGAAACCCCGCACGGTCTCCAACCGGTCGGCCTCCGCCGCCGGCTTGTCAGTTCGCAGCCGCAATATGCGCGGAAAGCGCAAGGCAACGCCGGATTTATGGCGGGTGGAAAGCTGCGCGGCATCGAACCCGACCTCGAACACCAGGCACTTTTCCACTTCGCGCACCGGGCCGAAGCGTTGTGTGGTGTGGTTGCGGATCCAGCGGTCAATAAAGATCAGCTCCTCGTCGCTGTAGCCGGAATAGGCCTTGCCGACCGGCACCAGCTCGCCCTTTTCGTTCCAAACGCCGAACGTGTAGTCCGAGTAATAAGACGAGCGTTTGCCATGGCCGCGCTGCGCATACATCAGCACCGCATCCAGGCTGAGCGGCGCGCGTTTCCATTTCCACCAGGCGCCTTTCGGGCGGCCGGCGAGATAGGGGGAGTCTCCAAGTTTGAGCATTAACCCTTCGATCGCCGCCTCGCGCGCACCCTCCCGCAGCGCGGCCAGATCCTCGAGGCCGGTGAACGCGATCAGCGACGACAGATCCATTCGCGCCGGCTGTTGCATCGCGAACCAGGCTTCCAGCCGGGCGCGGCGCGCGTCGAAAGGGCGCGCGCGGAGATCTTCGACGCCGTCGAACAGAATGTCATAGAGCCGCACGCCGACAGGAAATTTTGCTTGAAAGGCAGCGGAGACAATCTTGCGCCCGAGCCGCTGCTGCAGATCGCTGAACGGCGCCACCGCGCCGTCGCGGATCACCAGCAGCTCGCCGTCGAGTACCGCGTGGAAATTCATGGCTTCGAGAATTTCCGGAAAAGCGCTAGAAATATCGTCGGCGGTGCGGGTGTAGAGCCGTTTGCCGTACGGGGTCGCGACCAGTTGCACGCGCACGCCGTCCCATTTCCATTCCGCGCGATGCGCCGCCCAGTCCAGGCGCGAGAGCTCCGGCGCCTCGAGCGGATGCGCCAGCATCACCGGGCGGAAGACCGGCCGCTCTTGCGTGTCCGGCTTGGCCCCCTTTCCTTCCAGCCAGGAGAATAAGTCTTCATAGGGCGGCTCCAGCCCGTGCCAGACTTCCTCGACCGCCTGCACCTCCACCCCGCCCATCTCCGCCAGCGCCAATTGCGCCAGCCGCAGCGAGGCGCCGACGCGCAAGCCCCCGGTAATGAGCTTGATCAAAGCGATGCGGGTGGAAGGATCGCATTCATCCAGCCAGAAGGAGATCAGCCCCGGGATTTTGTCGCGCGGCGCATTGTGCAAGGCGCGGATGACCGAGGGCAGGTCCGGCGGATGAGGCGTGCCGGTGCCCGGCCAGATCAGCGCGATCGTTTCCGCGAGGTCGCCGATGAAATCGTAGGACAGCTCGAACAGGAACGGATCTGTGCGCGCTTGCGCCAGCGCTTTCAGCACGGCCGGTTTGGCGCCGGGGAAATCCAGCGCCCCGGCGATGGCGGCCAGCGCGTAGCCGCGCTCCGGATCCGGGCGGCCGGTGAAATAGGCAAGCAGCAGGGCGATCTTGGTGTTGCGCGCGGGGGCGTAGAGCAGCCGCTCCAGCAGCTCGGCGAACGCCTTCATTCCTCATCCTCGTAGCCGATCAAGGACAGCGCCCGCGCGCGGATCTGCATTTTGCCCGCTTCGTGGATCAGCGCTTCCTCGGCGCCGTGCGTCACCCAGATTTCCGGGGCCTGCGTCTCGCGGATGGTGCGCAGCAGATCGTCCCAGTCGGCATGGTCGGAGATGATCAGCGGCAGTTCCACGCCGCCGGCCTTGGCGCGCTGGCGAATGCGCATCCAGCCCGAGGCCATGCACAGCACCGGGTCTTCCAGCCGCCGCGCCCAGCGGTCGGCCATGGCGGCGGGGGGCGCCAGCACCACCGCGCCGCGCAGATCCGCCTTCGCGGCAACCGTGGCCGGGCGGAGCTCGCCCAGCGCCACGCCCAGCGCCCGGTAGGCGTCGCACACCGGCATATGCGCGCCGTGCAGATAGATCGGCGCGTCGTAGCCGCCTTGCCGCAGCATCGCGATCACGCGTTGGCATTTGCCCAACGCGTAGGCGCCGATGACATGCGTGCGCTCCGGAAACAGCGTGATCGAGTCCAGGAGGCGCTTGATTTCGTCTTCCGCCGGCGGGTGCCGGAACACCGGCAGGCCGAACGTCGCCTCGGTCACGAACAGGTCGCAGCGTACCGGCTCGAAAGGTGCTGCGGTCGGGTCCGGCTGGCGCTTGTAATCGCCCGACACCACCGCGCGGCTGCCCCGGTAATCCAGCACCACTTGCGCCGCGCCGAGCACATGCCCAGCGGGCACCAGGGTCACACGCACGTCGCCGATGGCGAGCGGTTCGTGATAGGCTAGCGCCTGCTGCCGCGCCCCGGCCCGTTCCGCGCCCATGCGGGTGCGCATCAGCGCCAGCGTCGCCGCCGTGGCGAGCACATGCTCATGGCCCGGCCGCGCATGGTCCGAATGGCCATGGGTGATCACCGCGCGCGGGACCTGGCGCAGCGGGTCGATGTGGAAATCGCCCGGCTGGCAGTACAGGCCCTGCTTCGTCGGCATGAGCCAGCTTTCCGGGCGCGGGGTCAAAGCGGGGTCGTTGTCCACGTGAAGCTTGTAGAACAAACCATGAAAACACCATATGGTGCAGCATGGCCGCCCTGCCAGCTCATTTTGCCGCCTGGTTCGCCAAAAAAGGCTGGGTCCTGCGGTCGCACCAGCATGAAATGCTCGAGGCCGCCGCCGACGGGGTGGATGCGCTGCTGATCGCCCCCACTGGTGCCGGCAAAACCCTGGCGGGTTTCCTGCCCAGCCTGGTGGATTTGTCCGCGCGGCCCGGGCCCGGCCTGCACACGCTCTATGTCAGCCCGCTGAAGGCGCTGGGCACAGACATCGCCCGCAACCTCCAGGCCCCGGTTGACGATCTGGCGCTGCCCGTCACGATCGAGACCCGCAGCGGCGACACGCCGGCGAACCGCCGCGCCCGGCAGCGCGAAATGCCGCCGAACATCCTGCTCACCACCCCGGAATCGCTGCATCTTCTCCTCACCGACGAAAACAGCGCCGTCTTTTTCCGGACATTGGCTTGCGTGGTGGTCGACGAGGTGCACGCTCTGGCCGGCACCAAGCGCGGCGACCAGCTCGCACTTTGCCTCTCCCGGATCAGAACGCTCTCCCCGGCCCGTGTCGTCGGGCTTTCGGCCACCGTCGCGCACCGCCAGGCGATGCTGGATTATATCGGAAGCGCCGCGCGGCTGGTGGAGGCCGCCCCGGGCGCCGCCCCGGAGGTAAGGCTGCTGCCGCCGCCGGGCACCATTCCCTGGTCCGGCCATATGGGCTTGCAGGCCGCCGGCGCGGTGCTGGCCTGCATCAGGCAGGCGGGGATGACCATCGTGTTCGTCAACACCCGCGCCCAGGCGGAGCTGCTGTTCCAGGAGATCTGGAAGCATAACGAGGAGAACCTGCCGATCGCCCTGCACCATGGCAGCCTGGATGTCGCGCAACGCCGCAAGGTGGAGGCGGCGATGGAGGCCGGGCGGCTGCGTGCCGTGATCGCCACCTCCTCGCTCGATCTTGGGATCGACTGGGGCGGCGTGGACCAGGTGGTGCAGGTCGGCGCGCCGAAAGGCGTCTCGCGCCTGCTGCAGCGGCTGGGCCGCGCCAACCACCGGCTGGACGAGCCCTCCCGCGCGGTTCTGGTGCCGGCCAACCGGTTCGAGGTTCTGGAATGCGAGGCGGCGATGGCGGGCGTGGCCGCCCAGGCGCTGGATGGCGACCCGCCCGGCCCCGGCGGGCTCGACGTGCTGGCCCAGCATATTCTCGGCATGGCCTGCGCCGGCAAATTCCTGCCCGACGATCTGTTCGCTGAAATCATCACAGCCGCGCCCTACGCCCAGCTTTCCCGCAGCGATTTCGACGATGTGTTGCGCTTCGTCGAAAATGGCGGGTACGCCCTCGCCGCTTATGAGCGCTATCGCAAGCTGTTCCGCGATGCCGAGGGCTATGTGTACGTCGCCACTGAACGGGTGGTGCGCCAGCACCGGATGAATATCGGCACCATCGTCGAGGCGCCGATGCTGAAAATCCGGCTGGTGGGCAAAAAACGCGGCTTCGGCGTCCCTCTCGGCGAAGTGGAAGAATATTTCGTCAACCTGCTCACGCCCGGCGACAGTTTCATGTTCGCCGGCCGCCTGCTGATCTTCCTGCGCCTGCGCGACACCGTGATCGAAGTCGCCGAAGGGCGTGGCAAGGAGCCCAAGGTCCCCGCCTATGAAGGGGCGCGGATGCCGTTGACCACCAACCTCGCCGCCCGCGTGCGCGCCATGCTGCACAATGCCGGCGCCTGGGGCGGGTTTCCGCCGGATGTGCAGGAATGGCTGATGCTGCAGCGCCGCCGCTCCCGCCTGCCCGGCCCCGACGGGCTGCTGGTGGAGAGTTTTCCGCGTGGCCGGCGGTGGTACATGGTGGTGTACGCCTTCGAGGGGCGCAATGCGCACCAGACGCTGGGCATGCTGCTGACCCGCCGCATGGAGCGGTTCGGCCTGCACCCGCTCGGCTTCGTCGCCACCGACTACGTGCTTGCCACCTGGTCGCTCGAGCGGCCTTACGACATCGACCGGCTGCTGGAAGAGGATCTGCTCGGCGACGATCTGGAAGCCTGGCTGGAAACCAGCTCCATGCTGCGCCGCAGCTTCCGCCAGGTGGCGGTGATCGCGGGGCTGATCCCGCGCCACCAGCCCGGCGCCGATAAAAACCGCCGCCAGGTGACGGTGAATTCAGACCTGATCTACGACGTGCTGCGCAAGCACCAGCCCGACCATATCCTGCTCCGCGCGACTCGGTCCGACGCCGCCAGGGGCTTGATCGATCTTGGCCGCATCGCCGCGCTGCTGCGCCGGGCGCGGGGCAGGATCACGCATATGGTGCTGAGCAGGGTTTCGCCCCTTGCAGTGCCGGTGCTGCTGGAAATCGGCCGCGAACAGGTTCAGCACAGCGCCGCCGAGGAGTTTTTGTTAGCAGAAACCGAGGCTCTGGTTGCGGAAGCGACATTGGAAAGCCCCACGGAACGAAAATTTATTCGTAGCCCACGCGTGCGGAATATGCTTGTTGACCCGCCATGACCGCCGCACCGCTACATTTCCGTGACGAACGGCTGATGTTAGACCCCGCGGGCGCCGCCTTCTGGCCGGCCAAGCGGGTGCTCATCGTTGCCGACCTGCATTTCGAGAAATCCACCTCGCTCGCCGCTCGTGGCGTACTGCTGCCGCCCTATGACACGCGCGCGACATTGGAACGGCTGAACCGCCTGGTGCGGTTGTACCGGCCGAAAAAGGTCATCGCCCTGGGCGACAGTTTTCACGACCGCAGCGCCGCCGGCCGGCTGAGCCAGGACGACCGCGCGCGCATCGAGGCGATGGCCCGCGAGGCGCAGTTCATTTGGATCGCCGGCAACCATGATGCCGGGCCGACCGGCATGCCCGGCCTGTCGGTGGCGCAATATCGCGAAGGCCCGTTCACCTTCCGCCACCAGGCCCTGCCCGCCCTCGGCCCGCGCGAGATCGAGATTTCCGGCCATTTCCACCCCAAGGCCAGCATCGAGGCCCGCGCCAAGCGCGTCAGCCGCCCCTGCTTCGTCACCGACGCGACGCGGCTGATGCTGCCCGCCTTCGGCGCCTATACCGGCGGGCTGGACGTGCACGACCCGGCGATCTCCCGGCTGTTCCCGCGTGGCCTGCGCGTGTTCCTGCTTGGCCAGGATCAGCTCTTCTCCTTCGCCCTGGAGCAGCTTGGCCGCATGGCCGAGGTGGCATGACATCGAGCCTCATCTGGTTTCGCAACGATCTGCGGCTGGATGACAACATAGCGCTCGCCGCCGCGCGGGCGGCGGGCGAAAAAACCCTCGCCCTCTATATCCTCGATGACACGATCGGCGCGGCCGCGCGCTGGTGGCTGCATCACTCGCTCGCCGCTCTCGCCGCGGACCTGCAGGCGCGCGGCGCCATGCTGGTGCTGCGGCGTGGCAATGCCGCTGAGATCATCCCTGAACTGGCGGCGGAAATCGACGCCGGCAGCGTGCATGCGGCGTGCAGTTTCAGCCCCGCCCTGCGCCGGCGGGATCAGGCGTTGGAAGAGGCGCTGGGGCGACGCGGCATCGTTTTCCACCTTCACCCCTCCGCCAGCCTGTTCGCGCCCGGCCAGATCCGCACCCGGACCGGCGGTCTCTATGGTGTCTACGGCCCCTTCGCGCGGGCCTGTTTCGAGACTGGCGTGCCGCAGGATTTTGTCGCGGCGCCGGCGCATATTCCCGGAGTCACGGGGGTAAAATCAGACCGGCTGGAGGATTGGGGCCTCCTGCCGCGCCATCCCGATTGGGCCGGCGGCCTGCGCGAAAGCTGGACCCCGGGCGAGGCCGGCGCGCAGGCAAGGCTGCAGGCATTCCTGGCGGGGCCGGTGCAGAATTACGCGACGGCGCGCGATCATCCCGGCCTTAACGGGACGTCGAAACTCTCGCCCCATGTGCATTTCGGCGAGATCTCTCCGCGCCGGCTCTGGCACGTGGCGGCCGTCGCCGGGCCGGGCGACGGGGTGAAAAAATTCCGCGGCGAACTGCTCTGGCGGGAATTCTCCCTCAACCTGCTCTGGCAGCATCCGGATTTGCGCCGCGAACCGATCCGACGGGAATTCGCCGCCATGCCCTGGCGGCACGACGAAAGCGCGCTGCGTGCCTGGCAGCGCGGCCGGACCGGCATTCCCATCGTCGATGCCGGCATGCGCGAATTATGGCAGACCGGCTGGATGCATAACCGCGTTCGCATGATCTGCGCCTCTTTCCTCACCAAACACCTGCTTCTGCCCTGGCAGGAAGGGGAAACATGGTTCTGGGACACGCTGTGCGAAGCCGATGAGGCGGCGAACGGCGCCTCATGGCAGTGGGTGGCCGGCTGCGGCGCCGACGCCGCGCCCTATTTCCGGGTGTTCAACCCCGTGCTGCAGGGGCGCAAATTCGATGCAGATGGCGCCTATGTGCGCCGCTATGTGCCCGAACTCGCCTTGCTGCCGGACGCCGATATCCACGCGCCTTGGGAAGCCAGCGCCGAAACCTTAGGCCGAGCCGGCGTGGAGTTGGGCAAAACCTATAAGCTGCCGATCGTCTCCTTGAGCGAAGGCCGTGCGCGCGCACTCGCCGCCTATGCGCGGATCAAAGCATGATCCCCGCCGGCGTTCCCCTGCGCGTGGTCGGCGACGTGCATGGCGATTCGCGCGCCTTTGCCCTGGCCGCCGAGACCGACCGCTACATCGTGCAATTGGGCGATTTGGTGGATGATGGGCCGGACACGCCGGGGGCGCTCGCCATCATGTTCCGGCTGATCGACGAGCAACGCGGCATGTTCCTGCTCGGCAACCATGATTTCAAACTGGCGCGCGGCCTGCTCGGGCATCACGTGACGGGTGATGCCGTGGAACGCACTTTGGCGGAACTGCCGCTGTCCATGCACAAGCGCACGCTGCAGGAAATCATGGACGCGCCGGCCTGGGTGGCGACGCCGCGGGCTTTGTTCGTGCATGGCGGGTTTCACCCGGCGATGCGCCGCCAGCCGCCCCCGCCTTTCCCCACGCGCCGCCCCGACCCGCTGCTGGCGCGCGCTCTGTTCGGCCAGACCACCGGCCGCGCCACGGAAGCCGGAAGGCCCGAGCGCCTGCTGGACTGGATCGAGGATATCCCCGCCGGAATCACGGTGTATTGCGGCCATGACCGCCGCAGCCAGGACGGCCGCCCCTATATCCGCGACAATGCCTCCGGCGGCCGCGCGGTGTTTCTGGACACCGGCGCAGGCAAAGGCGGGCATTTGTCGTGGATGGATATCGAGCCGGTTTGAGGCACAGAGGCAGGAAAGCGAGAAAGGAAGGCTACTTTTTGTGAACAAAAAGTAGCAAAAAAACTTTGCTATGCTGGGCCTCAGGCTGCGTCAGCGCCAACGCCCATGGCCCGGCATAACAAAAGTTTTTTGCTTCTTTTTTTTAAAAAAGAAGCGCTTCCTTTCTAACGAATGAACGGGTTGCTCTGCCGCTCCGCGCCGATCGTGGAGGCTGGGCCATGGCCGCAGATGAAGGTGAAATCATCCGGCAGCACCATCAGCTTTGTCTTGATTGCGGTGATCAGCGCCGCGGGATCGCTATACGGGAAATCCGTGCGGCCGACCGAGTTGCGGAACAGCACGTCGCCGAAAATGCCGAAATTCAAGGCGCGGCTGACGAACACCATATGGCCCGGCGTGTGGCCCGGGCAATGCAGCACGTCGAAGGACACGCCGGCGATGGTGATGACGTCGCCTTCCTTCAGCCAGGCATCCGGCGTGCAATTCTCGGCCCGGAAACCGAAGGAATCCGCCTGGATTTTGATGCTGCGGAGCAGGAAATCGTCGGCCTCGCCGGGCCCTGTGATTTTCACGGCGAACTTGCCCGCGAGTTCGGCGGCACCGCCGGCATGGTCGAGATGGCCGTGGGTGAGGAAAATATCCTTCACCTGCACATCTTCCTGGGCGATGGCGGCGGCGATCGTGGCGGCATCGCCGCCGGGATCGATCACCGCCGCGTCCTTGGTCTCGCTGTCCCAGATCAGCGCGCAGTTCTGCTGGAACGGGGTGACCGGGATGATTTTGACCTGCAACGTCATTTTGCGAGCGACTCCATCGCCGCCATCACGCCACCTTTGGTGTGCGGCATGCCCACCTCGCCCAGGGCGATTTCCACCGTCGCGAGGGTGCCGAGGATCATCGCCTCGTTCAAATCGCCCATATGGCCGATGCGGAACACCCGGTTGGAGAGCGCACCGAGCCCGCCGCCGGTGGAAACATTATAGCGCTCGAGCAGAACCTTGCGCAGTCTTTCCGCGTCATGGCCTTCCGGCACCTCGAACGTGGTGACGGAGTCCGAATAGCGGCTCGGGTCGCGGCAATAGAGCGTCGGGCCCTGATTGCCGCCGCCCCA
>NZ_DATLPB010000052.1:0-31887 GCF_035535915.1 Acidocella sp. | reverse complement strand
ACCGCGGCGGCCAGCACCGGGCCGGCGAGCGGGCCGCGCCCGACTTCGTCCACCCCGGCGACGCGGCCGCCGATCCGTTTTTCGTGCTTCAGGTCAGGCATCACGCAATCCGGCGAAGAATTGCGTCAGTAAAGCAGAACAATCCGAGTCGCGTACCCCGCCGATGATTTCCGGCTTGTGGTGGGTGGTGGTGTGGGCGAACACGCGCGGCCCGTGCTCGACGCCGCCGGATTTCGGGTCGTAGGCGCCGAACACCAGCTTTTTGATGCGAAAGGCGCTGATCGCGCCGGCGCACATGGCGCAGGGCTCCAGCGTCACCGTGAGCGTGCAATCGGCGAGGAATTTGCCGCCGCGGGCGGCGGCGGCGTCCTGCAACGCAACGATTTCCGCATGGCAAACCGGGTTGCGCGCCGCCTCGGTGCGGTTGCCCGCGGCCGCCAGCACCACACCGGCTTCATCGGTCACCACCGCGCCCACCGGGATTTCTCCCCGCGCGGCGGCGTGTCTGGCTTGGTCAAGGGCGAGGTCCATCGGCGTCATCGGATAAAGTTTGCCTTGGGGCGGTGGGCCGGTCTAGTTGCACGCCATGATAACTCGCCCTTTGATCGGACTCACGCTGGATGCCGAACCGGCCGGCGGTTGGTCCAAATATCCCTGGTACGCGCTGCGGCAGAATTACACGGCGGCGGTGGCGGCGGCGGGCGGGCTGGCGGTGGCGTTGCCGCATGATGCGGGCCTCGCGGACGCCTATCTCGGCCGGCTGGACGGGCTGATCGTGACCGGCGGCGCGTTCGACGTCGATCCGGCTCTGTATGGCGCGGGCGAGCGGCATGAGACGGTGGCGCTGAAAGCCGACCGCACCCAGGCGGAGCTGGCCTTGCTGACCGGCGCGCTGGCGCGCCATTTGCCGGTGCTGGGGATTTGCGGCGGCCAGCAGCTTTTGGCCGTGGCGCTCGGCGGCACGCTGATCCAGCATATCCCCGACGCGATCCCGCACGCGCTCGGCCATGAGCAGAAGACCCCCCATTTCGAGCCGAGCCATGAGGTGGCGATCAGCCCCGGCACGTTGCTGCACCAGTTGGTCGGGCCGCTTATGCGGGTGAACAGTTCGCACCATCAGGCGGTGCAGGATCCCGGGCGCAGCGTGGTCAACGCCGTGGCGCCGGACGGGGTGATCGAAGGCATCGAAGACCCGACGCAGCGTTTTTGCCTGGGCGTGCAATGGCATCCGGAATTTTTTGCCGACCCCGGCGATCAGGCGCTGTTCGCCGCCTTCGTGGCCGCCTGCAATGGTTGAGGGGGACAACCGCGGCGAGCGGATCGCCAAATTCCTTTCCCGCGCCGGCATCGCCAGCCGCCGGGACGCCGAGGCGATGATCGAAGCCGGGCGCATCCGGCTGAACCAGGAGGCGGTGACGCATCCGGCGGTGTTCGTCAAAGACGGCGATGTCGTGCTGCTGGACGGCAAGCCGGTCAGCGCGCCGGAACGCACCCGGCTGTGGCGCTACCACAAGCCGGAAGGGCTGGTGACCACGCATAAGGACCCGGAAGGGCGGCCGACCGTGTTCGCGCATCTGCCGCCCGACCTGCCGCGGGTGATCAGCATCGGCCGGCTCGACCTCACCTCCGAGGGGCTGCTGCTGCTGACCAATGACGGCGCGTTGTCGCGCCGGCTCGAACTGCCGGAAACCGGCTGGCTGCGGCGCTACCGGGTGCGCGTGCATGGCGGCGTCGCCCCGGAGAAGCTCAAGCGCCTGGCCGACGGCATGGTGGTGGACGGCACCCGCTTCGGCCCGATCGAGGCGGCCATCGATTCCGTGCAGCGCGCCAATAGCTGGCTCAGCATCTCGCTGCGCGAAGGCAAGAACCGGGAAATCCGCCGCGTCATGGAGGCGTTGGGCCTGCCGGTCACGCGCCTGATCCGCGTCGCTTACGGGCCGTTCCAGCTCGGCAACCTCACGCGCGGCGCCGTCGAAGAGGTCAACGGCAAAATCCTCCGCGAACAGGTGCCGGGCCTTGGTAAGTGACGTGGTCCTAAGGAAGGCCAGGGGGATTCTGTCCCGTCGCGCCCATGGCGCGCCGTTGCTTGCCGGCGTTGGAAACACTCGGGCCCCCGCCTCGATAACCCTCCTTACGGGTTCTAAGGGCTCAGCCCTTAGCGGGGATCCAAGGGGCAGAGCCCTTGGCCTTGCTTGACTGCCCCATGACCCAAGGCCCGAAGATCATCGCCGGGGCGTGGCGCGGGCGCCGGCTGGTGGCCCCGGCGGGGCTGGAGACCCGGCCGACGAATGTGCGCGCCCGCCAGGCGGCGTTCGACATGTTGCTGCACGCGCCCTGGGGCGGGAACGCGTTTCTGCGCCAGGCGCAGGTGCTGGACGTGTTCGCCGGCACCGGGGCCTATGGGCTGGAAGCGCTCTCGCGCGGCGCGTTAAGCGCGGTGTTTTTCGAGCGCGCGCCGGCGGCGTTGGCGGCGTTGCGCCAGAACATCGCCGCCTGCCGCGCGGAGGCGAGCGCCCAGGTGATCGCAGGGGACGCGCTGGCGCCCCCGCCGGGGCGGCCGCATCAACTGGTGTTTCTCGACCCGCCTTACGGGCAGGATTATGTGCCGCGTGCGCTTGGCGCCCTGGCGGCGCGCGGCTGGCTCGCCCCCGGCGCGGTGGTGCTGGCGGAGCTCGGCCCCGGCGATGAATGGGCGCCGGCGATGTTGCTGGCGGAACGCCGCCACGGTCCGGCGCGGCTGGTGTTCGCCACGCTTTAACTTAAGGCCATCGAGCTCTAGCCCTGCCGGGGCCGGGTTGTGTTAGAACGGGTTTATGTTGAGTCCGACCATCCGCCGCCTCTCGGCTTTGACCGTCAACCGCATCGCCGCCGGCGAAGTGATCGAGCGGCCGGCGGCGGCGGTGAAGGAGCTGGTCGAAAACGCGCTGGATGCCGGGGCGCGGCGCGTCGAGGTGATCCTGGCGGGCGGCGGGATCGCGCGCATCGAGGTGATCGATGACGGGTGCGGCATCGCCGAGGACCAGCTGGCGCTGGCGATCGAACGTCATGCCACCTCCAAGCTCGTCGACGAAACCTTGGTGCAGATCGCCACGTTGGGGTTCCGCGGCGAGGCGCTGCCCTCGATCGGCGCGGCCGCGCGGCTCACGCTGATCAGCCGCCCGGCGGGGCAGGATTCGGCCTACCGCCTGAGCGTCGTCGGCGGGGCGGTCAGCGGGGTGATGCCGGCGGCGGGGCCGGTCGGCACGCGGGCGATCGTCGAGGATCTGTTCTTCGCCACCCCGGCGCGGCGGAAATTTCTGCGCAGCCCGCGCGCCGAGGCGGAGGCGGCGGAGCGCGCGGTGTGGCGGCTGGCGCTGGCCGCGCCTGCGGTGGCGTTCCGCCTGGTCTCGGACGAGCGGGTGCTGTTCGACGTGCCGGCCCAGGAGGAGGCGGCACGGGTGGCCGCCTTGTTCGGGCGCGAGGCCGCCGGGGTGATGCTGGCGCTGGACGCGACCCGCGAGGGGGTGCGGCTCACCGGTCTGGCCGGCCCGGCCAGCCTGTCGCGCGCCACCACCGCGTTGCAGAGTTTCGTGGTCAATGGCCGGCCGGTGCTCGACCCGGTGCTGCGCATGGCGCTGCGCCTGGCCTATCGCGACGTGATCGCCGCCGGGCGGCATCCGGTGGCGGCCTTGCGGCTGGAGGTCCCGGCCGAGGCGCTGGATGTGAACGTGCACCCGGCCAAGACCGAATTGCGCTTTGCCGACGCCAATGGCGTGCGCAGCCTAGTGATGGGCGCGATATCGCGGCTGCTGGACCGGCCGGTGAGTCTGGGTTCCGCCCCCACCGCGCCCTTGGCGCCGTTTACCCCGGCCGCGCCATTGTCGTCATTGTCGCGCCCGAGCGGCGCCCCGGGCCTGGCGCTGCGGCCGCCCTCCTATATGCCGGCGACGGCGGCGGCGCGCGGCTTCGCCGAGGCCGAGCTGGCGCTCGTCGCGCCGCCGTCCGCGCGGCAGATCGCCGCCCCGGCGCCGGACCCGGCGCATCCTTTGGGCGCCCCGGTGGCGCAGATTTTCGACACCTACCTGCTCGCGGTGGCGGCCGACGGGTCGCTGGTGCTGGTCGACCAGCACGCCGCCCATGAGCGCCTCACCGAAGAGCGGCTGCGCGCGGAATTTCTCGCCGGCAAGGTGGCCGCGCAGCCTTTGCTGTTGCCGGTGGTGGTGGATTTCGCGCCGCTCGAGGCGCTGCGGCTGCTGGCCCAGGCGGAGACCCTGGCGCGGCTGGGGCTGGAGATCGAGGCGTTCGGGCCGGGGGCGGTGCTGGTGCGCGCGGTGCCGGCGGCGCTGAAACACGCCGACGCCGCCGATCTGCTGCGCGACCTCGCCGAGGAATTCGCCGAAAGCGACGTGCCGGTGGCGCTCGAGGCGCGGCTCGACGCGGCCCTGGCGCGGCTCGCCTGCCACCGCTCGATCCGCGCCGGGCGGCGGCTCACGGTGGAGGAAATGAGCGCGCTGCTGCGCGAGATGGAAGCCACGCCGCGCGCCGCCACCTGCAGCCATGGCCGCCCGACTTTTTTGAAACTCTCGCAGGCGGAGCTGGAGAAAATGTTCGGCCGGCGGGGGCTGTAAGCAAGGCAGGAAGCGCTACTTTTTGTGAACAAAAAGTAGCAAAAAAACTTTGTTATGCCGGGTCATGGGCGTTGTCAGCGACACAGCCCCCGGCCCAGCGTAACAAAAGTTTTTGGCGCCGCTTTTTTCAAAAAGCGGCTTCTTACTTCGCTTGCTTTGCGATTGCCCGGGCGGCGGCGAGATCGGCCGGCGTGTTGATGTTGAGGAACGGGTCGAACGGGCCGGGGAAATCCACCGGCCGGGCGGCGCAGAGATCGAGCGCGTCGCGCACCCGGTAGGGGCTGGGGACGCTGAGGAATTGTTCCAAGGCCGGGCGGAAGGCGACCGGCCAGTGCGCGACGAGATGATGCTGGCGGCCGCCGTGACAGGCGACGGCGGGGGCCGGGCTCAGCGCGGCGCGCAGGTTCAGCGGCGCGAAGGGGGTGTCGACGGGGATTGTGAGCAGCGTCGCCGCGCCGCTTTGGTCCGCCCAGGCGAGGCCGGCGGCGAGGCCGGCGAGCGGGCCCTTGCGGGCATGTTCCGGGGGATCGGGCAGGACCGGGAGGGGCCAAGCGGCGAAGCGGGCGGCATCGCCGTTGGCGCTGATGGCGATGGTGTCAACCTGCGGCGCCAGCCGTTCGAGCAGCAGCGCGATCAGCGGGCGGTCATTCAGGGTCAGGAAGGCCTTGTCGACATAGCCGAGCCGGCTGCCCTGGCCGCCGGCGAGAATCAGAGCGGCGATGGTCATTTGGGGGGAAAGACCTTGGGGCGAACGACGGGGATCGAACCCGCGACAACCGGTACCACAAACCGGCGCTCTACCAACTGAGCTACGTCCGCCATCAAGGGTGCGCTGCCTCGTACCGCTGTCAGGCGGTCGTCGTCAATGTCTGAGACGCCCGCCAGCGTTCCAGGCGGGCGATGGCTTCCTCGAGCAGCGCCGGGCGTTTGCAGAAGGCGAACCGGGCGTAATGGCTGGGCGCGGCGCCGACATAAAAGGCCGACACGGGAATCGCCGCCACGCCGGCTTGCGTGGTGATGGTGCGGCAGAAGGCGACATCGTCGCCGTCAAAGCCGAGGCCGGAGAAATCGGCGGTGATGAAATAGCTGCCGTCGGTGGCGAGCGTCTTGAAGCCGAGGCGGCGCAGCCCGGAATCCAGGATGTCCCGGCGTTCCTGCAGCTCGTCGGCGAGGGCGGCGAAATAGGCGTCGGACTTGCTTAAGCCGACGGCGACCGCGCGTTGCAGATTGGGGGCGGAGGCGAAGGTGAGATTCTGGTGCGCCTTGGCGACCAGGCTCATGAGGGCGGGGGCACCGGACACGTAGCCGATCTTCCAGCCGGTGAGCGAGAAGGTTTTGCCGGCGCTGCCGATGCGCAAGGTGCGGGCCGCCATGCCGGGCAGCGTCATCAGCGGAATGTGCCGGGCGCCGCGGAACACCAGGTGTTCATAGACCTCGTCGCACACCGCATAGGCATCGTGGGCGCGCAACAGCTCGGCGATGAATGACAGTTCCTCGTGCGAGAACACTTTGCCGGTCGGGTTCATCGGCGAGTTGAGCAGCAGCAGCTTGGTGCGGGGGGAGAAGGCGGCGGCCAGAGCTTCGCGCGGCAAGGCCCACTCGGGCGGGGTGAGGCGGACCAGCTTCGCGGTGGCGCCGAGCATGGTCACCACCGGCAGATATGTGTCGTAGAGCGGCTCGATCAGCACCACCTCGTCGCCGGGGTTGAGCAGCGCCATCAGGCAGGCGGTGATCGCCTCGGTGGCGCCGGAGGTGACCACCACGCCGGCGGTGGGGTCGATGTCGAGCCCGTAAAAACGCTGGTTGGCGGCGGCGACCGCGGTGCGCAGCTCCGGCAGGCCGGTGAGCGGCGCATATTGGTTGCGCTGGTCGAGCAGCGCAACGGCGGCGGCCTGCACCACATCCGCCGGGCCGTCCGTGTCGGGAAAGCCCTGGCCGAGATTGATGGCGCCATGCTGCTGCGCCAAGGCCGACATGATGGTGAAGATGGTCGTGCCGGTCTGTTCAAGCAACGCGTTCGCGGGTTTCAACGGAGCATCCTTAACCAAGAGGGTGATAAATTAAGGGGCAGCCGCGCAACGGGCAAGTGTGCCGAAAATATAGGCAGATGGCGCCGTAGCTTGCGCGATGTTAACCATTGCCGGAGCGCATTATTTGGTCAGTTCGGCCTCTGGAGGAAATTCCTTTCTGGCACGACATATGCAAAGCTAACAGGGCCAGCCCTTTGGCTGGCGCGCCAACTCAATAAAGTGCGCAGGCCGCAGGACACAGAGGAGGCGCCCGGTTCGTTCGGGCGTGAACCAGATGAAAAAGATCGAAGCGATCATCAAGCCGTTCAAGCTGGACGAAGTGAAGGAGGCGCTGCACGAGGTGGGCCTGCAAGGCATCACGGTCGTGGAAGCCAAGGGATTCGGCCGCCAGAAGGGACACACGGAACTCTATCGCGGGGCCGAGTACGTGGTGGATTTTCTACCTAAGGTTAAGATCGAAGTGGTCTGCGCGGATGACGTGGTGGAGCGCGCGGTCGAGGCGATCATGAACGCGGCGCGCACCGGGCGCATCGGCGACGGCAAGATCTTCATTTCCACGGTCGAGGAAGTGATCCGCATCCGCACCGGCGAGAAGGGCGACGCGGCGATCTGACCGGCCGGCCCGGCGCGATTGTTGTTCGGCCCGGCCATTGTGGCGGGGGGCGGGCATGGTTAACATGCCGGGCAATCGCTTCAAGATTCGGCGTCGCGTGGTGCGGCGCCGTTGTGTTGAGATTAACTGTTTGGGGATAAAGCATGGCGAAAAAGCCCGCTGAAGGCGCCGATGGCATCAGCAAGGTATTGGATCTGATCAAGGAGAACGGGGTCGAATATGTCGACCTGCGCTTCACGGATCCTAAGGGCAAGTGGCAGCACACGGCGCAGCACGTGTCCACGGTCGACGAGGATTCGCTGCGCGACGGCTTCATGTTCGACGGCTCCTCGATCGCCGGCTGGAAGGCGATCAACGAGTCCGACATGATCCTGCAGCCGGATCTGGAGACCGCGGTGATGGACCCGTTCGCGGCCAAGCCGAGCCTGATCCTGTTCTGCGACATCATCGAGCCCTCCACCGGCCAGAGCTATGCGCGCGACCCGCGCTCCACCGCGAAGAAGGTGGAAGCCTATCTGAAGGCGACCGGCATCGGCGACTCCATCGTCGTCGGCGCGGAAGCCGAATTCTTCATTTTCGACTCCGTGAAGTTCGGCACCGGCGGCAATTTCGGCACCTACCAGCTCGACAGCATCGAGGGCCCCGGCTCCTCGCTCAAGGATTATCCGGAAGGCAACATGGGCCATCGCCCGTCCGTCAAGGGCGGCTATTTCCCGGTCCCGCCGGTGGACGGCGAGTCCGACCTGCGCGCGGAAATGCTCTCGGCGATGGGCGAGATGGGCCTGCCGATCGAGAAGCATCACCATGAGGTGGCGCAGAGCCAGCACGAGCTGGGAACCCGGTTCGGCACGCTGACCAAGATGGCCGACCAGATGCAGATCTATAAGTACTGCGTGCACAATGTCGCGCATTCTTATGGCAAGACCGCGACCTTCATGCCGAAGCCGATCTATGGCGACAACGGCTCGGGCATGCACACCCACCAGTCGATCTGGAAGGCCGGCAAGCCGCTCTTCGCCGGCAACGGCTATGCGGACCTGTCCGAGATGTGCCTGTACTTCATCGGCGGCGTGATCAAGCATGCCAAGGCGATCAACGCCTTCACCAACCCCTCGACCAACAGCTACAAGCGCTTGATCCCCGGGTTCGAGGCGCCGGTGCTGCTCGCTTATTCGGCGCGCAACCGCTCGGCCTCCTGCCGCATCCCCTACACCACCAGCCCGAAGGCCAAGCGCGTGGAAGTGCGCTTCCCCGACCCGACCGCCAACCCCTATCTGGGCTTCGCGGCGATCGCCATGGCCGGCATCGACGGCATCAAGAACAAGATCCACCCGGGCGACCCGATGGACAAGGATCTGTACGACCTGCCGCCGGAAGAGCTGAAGGGCATCCCGACGGTGTGCGGCAGCCTGCGCGAGGCGCTGCAGTCCCTGGAAGCCGACCACGAGTTCCTGCTCGCCGGCGACGTGTTCTCCAAGGAGCAGATCGAGAGCTATATCGAACTCAAGTGGAAGGACGTGTATCGTTTCGAGCACACGCCGCACCCGGTCGAGTTCGAAATGTACTATTCCGCGTAAGTCGCGGGACACGAAACGGGGGCGCAAGCCCCCGTTTTTTTTAGAAAGCAAGCGCTACTTTTTGTGAACAAAAAGTAGCAAAAAAACTTTGATGACTCTGGGTTATGGGCGTTGTCGCCGACACAGCCCAGGACCCAGCAGAAAAAAAGTTTTTGGCGCCGCTTTTTTCAAAAAGCGGCTGCTTTCTTTCCCTTTGCTTGCCTTGCTTGAAAAAACAGCGTATGTTCACTGTAAATAGAACCCCGATTTTTCCAGGGTGGCCCTCAAACGGCCGCCTTTTTTGTTGGATTTTGCGCACCCGTGACGGATAATCGCCCGCATCATACTGGCCTGGAAGGCCGCATCGCCGAGATCATCGCCGGGCCGCTGGAAGCCCAGGGCTATGAGCTGGTGCGCGTGCAGGTGATGGGCACGGAGTCGCCGACCGTGCAGATCATGGCCGACCGCGCCGACCAGGCGCCGTTCACGCTCGATGACTGCACCGCGGTCAGCCATCTGCTCTCGGCGGTGCTCGACGTCGAGGACCCGATCTCCAGCGCCTGGACGCTGGAGGTGAGTTCGGCGGGGATCGACCGGCCGCTGACGCGCACCAAGGATTATGTGCGTTATGCCGGGTTCGACGCGCGGGTCGAATTGCTGTTTCCCGGCCCCGGCGGGCGCAAGCGTTTCACCGGCAAGCTGGTCGGCGCTGACGAGGAGACAGCCCGCCTGAAGCTGGAAAATGGCGAGGAGGTGGCGCTCAAGCGCGCCGATATCCGCAAGGCCAAGCTGGTGCTCACCGATGAGCTGATTGCGTTTTCGACCCAACCGACTGTGACCAACTAGACCAGAGGACCCAACCATGGATACCGCCGTCAATCGTCCGGAATTGCTGCTGGTTGCCGATGCCGTGGCGCGCGAGAAACAGATCGAGCGTGACGATGTGCTGGAAGCGATGGAGCAGGCGATCCAGAAGGCCGGGCGCGCCAAATACGGGCACGAGAAGGACATCCGCGCCACCATCGACCGCAAGACCGGCGATGTGCGGCTGTCGCGCTGGACCGAGATTGTCGAGACCGTGGAGAACGAGGCGACGCAGATTCCGGTGAGCATTTCCAAGCGCTTTGCGCCGGACAAGGAGGTTGGCGATTTCATCGTCGATCCGCTGCCGCCGATCGATTTCGGCCGCATCGCCGCGCAGACTGCCAAGCAGGTGATCGTGCAGCGCGTGCGCGAATATGAGCGCAGCAAGCAATATAACGAGTTCAAGGACCGCGTCGGCGAGATCATCAACGGCGTGGTGAAGCGCACCGAATACGGCAACCTGATGGTCGATCTCGGCCGCGCCGAGGCGCTGCTGCGCCGCGACGAGACGATCCCGCGCGAGAATCTGCGCAACGGAGACCGCGTGCGCGCCTTCATTTACGACGTGCGCGAAGAGCAGCGCGGCCCGCAGATCTTCCTGTCGCGCACGCATCCTGGCTTTCTCGCGAAATTGTTCGCCCAGGAAGTGCCGGAAATCTACGACGGGATCATCGAGATCAAGGCGGTGTCCCGCGATCCGGGCTCGCGCGCGAAAATGGCGGTGATTTCACGCGACCAGTCGATCGACCCGGTCGGCGCCTGCGTCGGCATGCGCGGTTCGCGCGTGCAGGCGGTGGTGGCCGAGCTGCAAGGCGAGAAGATCGACATCATCCCCTGGTCGCCCAACGTCGCGACCTTCGTGGTGAACGCGCTGGCGCCGGCCGAAGTGTCCAAGGTGGTGATGGATGAGGAAGCCGGGCGCGTCGAGGTCGTGGTGCCCGATAGCCAGCTTTCGCTCGCCATCGGCCGGCGCGGCCAGAATGTGCGCCTGGCTTCGCAGCTCACGCGTTGGGATATCGACATTCTCACCGAGGCCGAGGAAAGCGAACGCCGCCAGGAAGAGTTCCGCCGCAAGACCGGGCTGTTCGTCGAAGCGCTCGACGTGGATGACATGATCGCCGGCCTGCTGGTGCAGGAAGGGTTCGAGACCATCGAGGATTTGGCAATGACGCCCGAAGAGGAGCTGGCCGAGATCGAGGGGTTCGACGAGAATGTCGCGACCGAGCTGAAGCGCCGCGCCGAGACGTCTCTCGCCCGTCAGGCGAGCGAACAGGAGGAGCGCCGCATCGCGCTCGGCGTGACCGACGAGGTCGCGGAGATTGAGGCGTTGAGCGCCAAGGATCTGATCGCGCTGGGCGAAAAGGGCGTGAAGACGCTGGACGATCTCGCGGATCTGGCCGGTGACGAGCTGGTGGAGATTCTCGGCGCCGATGTGATGAGCGAGGACGCGGCGAACGAGATCATCATGGCGGCGCGCGCGCACTGGTTCGAGGGTGACGGCAACGCTGCCTGAGCCCGACATCGCAGATCCCATCGAGGTGGAACCGGAGCGCGGGCCGCTCCGGCTGTGCCTGGTGCGGCGCGAACGCGGGGCGCGTGAGACGATGCTGCGCTTTGTCGTCGCGCCGGACCGGACGCTGGTTTTCGATGTCGGCGCAACCCTGCCCGGCCGAGGCTTATGGTTGAGTGCGTCCGGCGATGTGGTAGAGATGGCGCTGAAGCGGGGCGTGTTTCCCCGGGCCGCAAAACAGCCGGTGACCGTGCCGAAGGATTTACGCGGTCAGGTTGAGGCGATGCTGAGGCAGCGGATTTTCGAACTGGCGGGGCTGGCACGGCGGAGCGGTGGCGCGATTTCAGGTTTTGAAAAAGCGCGTGAATGGCTGGTTTCCGGCAAAGCCGGGCTGGTGCTGCAGGCTTTGGATGGTAGTGTGGAGGAGCGGGCGCGGTTTATCGGCGGCCGCGATATTCCGGTGGTGACGGTGCTCACCGCCGCCCGGCTGGGACAGGTTTTCGGCCGGGAGCATGCCGTACATGCCGTGATCGCGGCGGGACGGCTGGCGGAAACGATACAAATCGAGGCTTTGCGGCTCGCAGGTGTTGCGGCCGCGAGCCCAAGCGGGCAGTAACGCCCAATGCGGCCGGGTCTCCCCGGCCAGACGAGTGGATGGACCGGATTAAGCATGAGTGACGGCAACGACCAGACTGAAACCAAAGGCAGGCTTTCCCTGCGCCCGGCCGCGCGTGGCGATGCGGGTCATACTGTCGATGCCGGATCCGTGCGGCAAAGCTTTTCGCATGGGCGCTCGAAAGTGGTGCAGGTCGAGGTGCGCAAGAAGCGTGGTCTGGCTCCGGCCGCGGCGCCCGGCACGCCGGCGCCTGCCGCGCCCACGCCGACCCTGACGCTGAAGACGCCGGCCGAGCGGCCGGCCGCGCCGGCGCAGCCCAATGCCCCGTCACGACCGCGCTCGGCCCCGGGTGGCCGGGCTTTGACCGCTGCGGAAATCGCCACGCGCCAGCGCGTGCTGGCGGAGCAGCGTGTGGCCGCGCAACGCGAAGCCCAGCGCGAGGCGGAGCGCCGTGAGCAGGAAAAGATTTCCATCCTTTCCGCCGCCGAAGAGGCGCGCCGCCGTGAGGAAGAAGCCGCCGTGCAACGCGCCGCCGAAGAGGCGGCGGCTGCCGAGGCTGAGGCCGTGGCCGCGTCTGAAGCTGAAACCAACCAGGCGGGACCGGCGCCGCAGGCCGAGGTGAAGAGTGCTGCGCCGGCCGCGTCCGCCGCCAGCCCGCGCGGCGCCAAGCCGCCGGTTGCCGGCGCCAAGACAGCGGCCGCGCCGGCCGCCGCACGGGAAACCCTGCAGCTCAAGCCGGCCCGCCCCGGCGTGCGTACCGAAGAGGAAGACGAGGCGCCGCGTGGCGTGCGCCGCCCGAGCGTCGGCCCGGCGCCGAAACGCGGCGTGCCGGTGACGCCGCCGAAGAAGATCGGCGACGATCGCCGCCGCGCCGGCCGCATCGACGTGCAGGCCGCGATCGAGGGCGAGGACGAGAAGGTGCGCTCGCTCGCTTCGGTGCGCCGCCAGCGCGAGCGTGAACGCCGCCAGGCCGAATTGGAACTGCTGCGCGCCGACGGCGTGAAGGTGGTGCGCGAGGTGATTCTGCCGGAGACCATCACCGTGCAGGAGCTGGCCAGCCGCATGGCGGCGCGCGGCACCGAAGTGGTGAAGGCGCTCATGAAACTGGGGGTGATGGCGACCATCACCCAGGCGATCGATGCCGACACCGCCGAGCTGGTGATTGCCGAATTTGGCCATCGCGCCCGTCGTGTCGCGGATTCCGATGTCGAGCTCGGCCTGGAAGGCACGACCGACGTTGCGTCCGATTTGCAGCCGCGGCCGCCGGTGGTGACGATCATGGGCCATGTCGACCATGGCAAGACCAGCCTGCTGGACGCGCTGCGCCACACTGACGTGGCGGCCGGCGAGGCGGGCGGAATCACCCAGCATATCGGCGCCTATCAGGTGAAGCTGCCGTCGGGCGCGCAGATCACGTTCCTCGACACGCCGGGCCACGAAGCCTTCACCGCCATGCGCGCCCGTGGCGCCGGGGTGACGGATATCGTCGTGCTGGTGGTGGCCGCCGATGACGGCGTGATGCCGCAGACCATCGAGGCGATCAAACACGCCAAGGCGGCGAATGCGCCGCTGATCGTGGCGATCAACAAGATCGACCGGCCGGGCGCCAACCCCAACCGCGTGCGCCAGGAGCTGCTGCAGCACGAGGTGGTGGTGGAAGCGATGGGCGGCGAGACCCAGGATGTGGAAGTCTCGGCGCTGAAGCGGACCGGCCTGGACAAGCTGGAAGAAGCGATTCTGCTGCAGGCGGAAGTGCTGGAGCTGCGCGCCAATCCGAACCGCACGGCCGAAGGTGCGGTGATCGAAAGCCGGCTGGATCGCGGCCGTGGCCCGGTGGCGACCGTGCTGGTGCAGAAAGGCACGCTGCACGCCGGCGACATCGTTGTGGCCGGCGCCCAATGGGGCCGCGTGCGCGCCATGCAGGACGACAAGGGCAAGGCCGTGAAGCTGGCGTTGCCGGCGACCCCGGTGGAGATTCTCGGCCTGTCGGCGGCGCCGACTGCGGGCGAGCCGTTCGTCGTGGTCGAAAGCGATGTGCGGGCGCGCGAAATCGTCGAATATCGCCAGCAGAAGCTGCGCGAGCGCCAGGCCGCGGCACAGACCGCCGGGCGCGGCACGATGGAAGAGATGCTGGCGCGCATCCAGGCCGGCGCGCAGAAGGAAGTGGCGGTCGTCGTCAAGGCCGACGTGCAGGGTTCGGCCGAGGCGATCGGCGTGACCGTGACCAAGCTCGGCAACGAGGAGGTGCGGGTGCGCGTGCTGTATTCGGGGGTCGGCCAGATCACCGAGAGCGACGTGCAGCTGGCGAAGGCGTCCGACGCCTTGGTCATCGGCTTCAATGTGCGCGCCAATGCGCAGGCCCGCGAACTCGCGCATCGTGACGGCGTGGATATCCGCTACTACTCGATCATTTACGAAGTCGCGGACGACATCGAGAAGCTTGTCAAAGGCAAGCTGGCGCCGGTGCATCGCGAGAAGTTCCTGGGTTACGCGGAAATCCGCCAGGTGTTCAACATCACCAAGACCGGCAAGGTCGCGGGTTGCTATGTCACCGAGGGGCTGGTCAAGCGCGGCGCGGGCGTGCGCCTGTTGCGCGACAATGTGGTGATCCATCAGGGCGAGCTGTCGCAGCTGAAACGGTTCAAGGACGATGTGCGCGAAGTGGCGCGCGGCTATGAATGCGGCCTGTCCTTCGCCGGGTTCCAGGATCTGCAGGTCGGCGACGTGGTGGAATGCTATGAAACCGAAATCGTCGCGCCCTGAGGCCAAAGGGCCGAGCCAGCGCCAGCTTCGGGTCGGTGAGGAAATTCGTCATGCGCTTGCGGAGGTCCTGCTGCGCACGGAGTTCCGCGACCCGGCGTTGGCGCGGGCGCATCTGACGATTTCCGAGGTGCGCATGTCGCCGGATCTGCGGCATGCGCTGGTTTTCATCACGCGGCTCGGCAACCAGGATGTGCGGCCGCTGCTGCCGGCGCTCTCACGGGTGGCCCCGTTCCTGCGCGCGCAGCTGGCGCCGAAGCTTGGCCTGCGCATCACGCCGGACCTCAAATTCTCCGCCGACGACGCGCTGGACGAGGCGACCAGGATCAACAAACTGTTGCACCGGCCGGAAGTGGCGCGGGATCTGGGGCCGGAGACGGGCGACAAGACGACCGGGGAGTGAAACGGTCGTGACGGAACTGTTCGCGGGCACGGACCGCGAGATCGAAGCGGCGGCGCGGCTTCTCGCGGCCGGGGAATTGGTCGCCTTCGGTACAGAGACCGTGTACGGGCTCGGTGCGGACGCCACCAACGCCGCGGCGGTGGCCGCCATCTTCGCCGCCAAGGGGCGGCCGCATTTCAACCCTCTGATCTGCCATTATGCCAGCGCCGAGGCGGCCTTCGCCGACGTCGCGGCGAATGAGGCGGCGCGCAAAGCGGCGGCCGCATTCTGGCCGGGGCCGTTGACCCTGGTGCTGCCACGCCGGGCGAACTGCAAGGTGGCGCTGCTGGCCGGGGCGGGGCTGGAGACGCTGGCGGTGCGGGTGCCGGCGCATCCTCTGGCGGCGAAATTGCTGCGCGCGCTCGGCCGGCCGGTGGCGGCGCCCTCGGCGAACCGCTCCGGCCAGATCAGCCCGACCCGTGCCGCGCATGTGTTGGCCGGGTTGGGCGGGCGGATTGCCGCGGTGGTCGATTCCGGCCCGTGCCAAGTGGGCGTGGAATCGACGGTGCTCGATCTCTCCGGTGAGACACCGCGCCTGCTCCGGCCCGGTGGGGTGGCGGTGGAGGCGCTGGAGGCGGTGATCGGGCCGGTGCAGGCCGGCGTGCCGATCGAGCAGGACGTCGCGGGGCGCCAGTTGCGCTCGCCGGGCATGCTGGTTTCGCATTATGCGCCAAGACTGCCGGTGCGGCTGCGGGCCGAAAAGGTGGCGGCGGATGAAGCGCTGCTGGCGTTCGGCCCGCCTTTGTCGGGCGCCGGGCTGGTGTTTCAGCTTTCCGAAAGCGGCAATCCGGCCGAGGCGGCGGCGAAATTATTCGAAGGCCTGCACTGGCTGGACGCGCAGGCGCCCGCTCTGGGGCTGCGCCGGATCGCCGCCATGGCGGTGCCGGAAACCGGACTCGGGCGCGCTATCAATGACAGGCTGAAACGCGCGGCCGCGCCGCGCGGGGAGTAAGGAAGGAAGCGCTACTTTTTGTGAACAAAAAGTAGCAAAAAAACTTTGTTTTGCTGGGCTATGGGCGTTGTCGGCGACGCAGCCCATGGCCCAGCATCGTAAAAGTTTTTTGCGCCGCTTTTTTCAAAAAAGCGGCTTCTTGCTTTTTATTCCGCCGGATGCGGGGCCGTCGCCAGGCGCACCGCGGGGACGCCGAGCGGCAGCAGCGTGCGGCCGTGCGATTCGTTGATGATTTCCGCGGCCGCCGTGTAGAAGGCGATCAGCGCGGTGATCAGCCCCGTATAGCCGCCGAGCGTGAAGAGGGCGCGGATGCCGAGCAGCGGGGACAGGCCGAGCAGGAAGAAGGTGATCCACAGCGCCAGGAAGATCAGGAACACCGCGCGGTTGAGCGCGAAGCTCGCGAGCCACATGGCGAAGGTGAACGCTCCCCAGACCAGCAGATACCAGCCGACGGCGGCGGTGGGGACGCCGGTTGCGAAGAATTTCTCGAAGAGAGCGAAACTCCACCAGAAGGCGCCGAAGCTGCAGAAGGCGATGAAGCCGAAACTATTGCCTTTCGCCATTTCCATCAGGCCGGCGGCGAATTGCGCGGTGCCGCCATAAGCGAAAGCCATGGCGAGGACGATGGGGACAGTGGTGGCGGGCAGCCAGCCGGCATTGACCATGCTGAGCAGCCACGTCGTCGTGGCGAAGCCGAAGAGCCCAAGCGGGGCTGGGTTGGCGAGTTTCATTGATTTCCTCCTTCGGGCGATCATCTGAGTCGTGATCGTGACGGGTTGGTCCCGTACCGGCGGAATTATCGCAGATTTCTAATATTGCGTAAATGAAATATAAGCCCTCGCCCGTGAGCGGCGCTCCTCCGGACGTGCCGATGTGCCGCGCGTCTGATGGCCCGCGCGGCGCCTCATTCTCTTTCTATTGTATGGTTTTACAGGACGATAGGGCTTTGCGCGCCGTCCATGCTCACTGTGACGCCGGTGATGTAACCGGCCTTTTCGGAGGCCAGGAACAGGGTGGCGTTGGCCAGATCCTCGGGCGAGGCCATGCGGCCCATCGGGATGCGGCTGACGGCTTCGGCGCGGGCCTGTTCGAGGCTGATCTGCTCAAGCCGCGCGACGGAGGCGAATCCCTCCGCGACGCGGTCGGTTTCGGTGAGGCCGGGATTGAGCCCGACCACGCGCACGCCGCGCGCCGCATAAGCATGGCCGAGCCCGGCGGTGGCCAGCATGAGCGCGGCGTTGGCCGCGCCGCCGGCAATATGCACGGCGGAGGCGATCTTGCCGCCATTGCCGATGATGTTGACGATCACGCCGCGGCCGCGTGCGGCCATCAGCTTGATCACCGGGTCGATGACATGAATGTAGCTGAAATATTTGGCGTCCATGGCGGCATGCCAGGCAGCCGGCGACAGCTCATCGGGCGGGGTGCGGCGGGCCGCGCCGGCGCTGTTGACGAGGATGTCGAGCGGGCCGATGGCCTCTTCCGCCCGGGCCACCAAAGCGGCGGCTTCAGCCGCGTCGACCAGGTCGGCCGTGAAACCGACCGCGCCCGGCAGCTCGGCCAGGGCCTTGTCGATATTCTGCTGATTGCGTGAGCAGATCGCCACGCGCACGCCCTCGGCGCGCAACGCTTTGGCGCAAGCCAGACCGATCCCCTTGGAGCCGCCGGTGACGAGAGCGGCTTTTTGTGCGAGCCCGAGATCCATGTGAACCTATGCTGATGCGGTGGTGGGGGTGGGAACGCCGAGCAGGATGGTCCGCAGCGCGGCAACCAGATCGTCCATCATCGCGTCGGTATGCTTCGGGCCCGGGGTGAAGCGCAGGCGCTCGGTGCCGCGCGGCACGGTCGGGTAGTTGATCGGCGTGGCATACATGCCGAATTCGCGGATCAGGCGCATCGACACTTCGGTGGCTTTGGCGGCGTCGCCGATCATCAGCGGGATGATATGGCTGGTGCTCTCCATCACCGGCAGCCCCGCCGCCTTGAATTTCTGCTTCAGCGTTTCGGCGCGGTCGAACAATCTGGCGCGGCGGGCATTGTCGGCCTTCAGGATGCGAATGGAGGCAAGGGCCGCGGCCACGGTCGGCGGCGGCAGGGCCGTGGTGAAAATGAACCCGGCGGCGAACGAGCGAATATAGTCGCAGACCTTGAAATCGGCGGCGATATAGCCGCCATGGCAGCCAAAGGCCTTGGCCAGCGTGCCCTCGATGATGGTGATGCGGTGCGCCACGCCATCGCGTTCCGAGACGCCGCCGCCATGCGCGCCATACATGCCGACTGCGTGCACCTCATCGAGATAGGTGATGGCGTTGTATTTTTCGGCGAGGTCGCAAATGGCGTGCATCGGGGCGATGTCGCCATCCATGGAATACACGCTCTCGAAGGCGATCATTTTCGGCGCGTCGGGCGGGGCGGCGGCGAGCAGGCGTTCCAGATCCGCCATGTCGTTATGCTTGAACACGTGCACCGTCGGGTTCTTCGCGCCCTTGATGCCGACGATCATGGAATTGTGGTTCTGCGCGTCGGAGAACACATGCCAGTCCGGCAGGGAGTTGAGGATCGCGGTGAGCGAGGCCTGGTTCGAGACATAGCCGGAGGTGAAGAGCAGCGCGGCGTCTTTGCCGTGCAGATCGGCCAGTTCCTCCTCGAGCGCCACATGCACCGGCGAGGAGCCGGCGATGTTGCGGGTGCCGCCGGCGCCGGCGCCCATGCGGCGGGCGGCGTCGATGGCGGCCTCGATGACCGCGGGATCGGTGCCCATGGCGAGATAGTCGTTGGCAGACCACACCAGGATATCCCGGGTCTTGCCTTCCATGGTGACGGAATAATAGGGGAAGCGGTCGGCGAGCTTCTCAAGCGCCACGAAGCGGCGGTAACGCCCTTGTGCGGAGATTTCGGCGAGGGCTTCGTCACATTTGGCGAGAAACTGGTGCATGTCCGACGATACCCAGCTGGTCAGGCCCGGCGGTCTGCGGCGTGCCGCCCGACGAGGCGGCGGCAGGAGCAGGGGCGCCTTGCGCTAACTTGTTGATCCAATTTCGGGTCCTGGGGAAAAATGCCGCAAAGCGACATTGTTTCACAGGATCCGCCTATAGGAAAACGCCCAGCGGCGGCGCAAGTCAATGAGCCAGATCAATGGCTGGCATGAGGGAAGCACGGGTGGCGGGATGCTGCGCTGCACCTAGGCGAGGAAGGAAGACTACTTTTTGTGAACAAAAAGGTGCAAAAAAACTTTGTTATGCTGGGCTCTGGGCTTTGTCGGCGACAGCGCCCAGGGCCCAGCATAGAAGAAGTTTTTGCGCCGCTTTTTTCAAAAAGCGGCTACTTACTTACTGACTTAAACCTTGCCCGCAACATACGTGCGCAGGCTTTCGACCTCGTGCTCGCTCTGGTCGATGCGGGCCTTCACGACATCGCCGATGCTCACCACCCCGATCAGGCGGCCGTCTTCGACGACCGGCAGATGGCGGAAATGCCCGTCGGTCATGATTTCCATCGCCTGGGCGACGGTGGTGGACGGCGCGGCGGTGGTCGGGTGCGGGGTCATCAGCTCCGACGCCGCCATGGCGAAGGTGTCCGCGGCGCGGCTGGCGAGATAACGGACGATGTCACGCTCGCTGAGAATGCCGACCAGTTCTCCCGCATTGGTGACGACCAGCACGGCGCCGATGCGTTTCTCCGCCAGCCGGTTGATCACGCCGCTGATTTTCATTTCAGGGGGGACTGCCACGAAACCGGGGGCTTTGTTGGCCAGGATGGCTTTCAAGGTCATCTCGGTATCCTCCAGAGTTTTTTGTCGTTGTGGTTAGTATGGGAGGAATGCCGGGCGCGAGGCAAACCATTTTTCGCCCGGAAGCATTAACAATTGCGTATGTTTGAGAAGGAGGCGGGGGGTTTGGAGATGAGGCAAGCAAGGAGAAGGCTACTTTTTGTGAACAAAAAGTAGCAAAAAAACTTTGTTAATTTGGACCCGTGCGGTTTCAACGCCTCAGGCCCAGCGTGAACAAAAGTTTTTGCGCCGCTTTTTTCAAAAAGCGGCTGCTTCCTTTCTAAGGCTTGGCCAAGGGCGCGTATAAGTCCGGCCGGCGGTCGGCGAGCAGCGTGTCGGCGCGGCGGATGGCGGCGTGATGCGCGGCGTCGGTGCTGGCGAACAGCAATTCCTCGCCCTGCCCGGCCATCGCCAGGACCGCGCCGTCCGGCCCGCAAATGCTGGACTGGCCGATATAGTCAAGCCCATGCTCGGCGCCGGTACGGTTGGCGTAAGCGACATAGACCTGGTTTTCGTAGGCGCGGGCGGGAATCACGTGGCGGGCCACCGGGTCGTAAGGCGGCGTTTGCGCGGCCGGCACCAGGATGAGGTCGGCGCCGGCCAGGGCCAGGCGGCGGGCTGGTTCGGGGAATTCAATGTCTTTGCAGATCAGCAGGCCGAGTTTTGCGCCGCCGACGGTGGCGAGGGGAAATTCCCGGCCGGTGACGTCAAACATCGCGCGGTCGTACTCGCGGCACGGATGGGACTTGCGATAATTGAGCAGGACGGTGCCGGTGGCGTCGATCAGCACGGCGGCATTGGCCACCTGGTCGCCGACCCGTTCAGGATAGCCGAAGGCCAGACCCATGCCGAGGCTCTGGGCGATTTTCTGCGCCGGGGCGAGATCCGCCGGGGCGAGGGCATGCCGGCGCGCGGCCTCGGCACCGATATTATAGCCGGAGACGTACATTTCCGGGAACAGCAGCAGCCGTGCGCCATTGGCCCGGGCCTCGGTGGCTTTCGTCTCCATCAGAGCGAACGCGGCGTCGGGACTGTTGATGACGCCAGGACCTTGGTAGAGGGCGAGCTTCATACGCTCAGGTTAGGCGAAGATTCCGTGTGTTGAATAGTGTCATTTTGGATACAAAAAGAAATAATGGTGACGAAGCCTGCGCCTGTGATTTCCGTGCCATGGGCTAACGCAGCGAAACTATCATATGGACTTTAATTTCTAACGGGGCTGCTTGCCCGGGCGGTCGCCTTTTTCGATCAAACGCGGCGCAAGTATTTTTGTTTGTCTGGGCCCGCGGCTGCGCAGCGCGGCGTTCGCTAGAGCCGGATGATTTTAGATCGAATCGCGTGGCGATCCGCTCTAAAATCTGAATCCGTCTCTAGATAAATAAGTTAGAGGGCGATTCAGACTTTAAGTCTGAACCATGAAATGGTTCGACTGAAAGTCATCGCGCTCAGACGTTGAAGCGGAACAACAGCACGTCGCCGTCCTTGACCACGTAGTCACGGCCTTCGATGCGCAGCTTGCCGGCCTCGCGGGCGCCGGCCTCGCCCTTGTAAGCGACATAATCGTCATAGCCGGTGGTCTCGCAGGCGATGAAGCCGCGTTCGAAATCGCCATGAATGACGCCGGCGGCGCCCGGGGCCTTGGTGCCGTCGATGATGGTCCAGGCGCGGGTTTCCTTCGGCCCGACGGTGAAATAGGTGATCAGGCCGAGCAGCCCATAGCCGGCGCGGATGACGCGATCCAGGCCGCTATCCTCAAGGCCGAGATCGGCGAGGAAGCCGGCGCGGTCGGCTTCGGGGAGCTGGCTCACCTCGGCCTCGATCGCCGCCGAGACGATGACATGGGCGGCCCCCTGCGCGGCGGCCATGGCGGCGACGCGCGCGGATTGCGCGTTGCCGGTGGCAGCCGCTGCTTCCTCGACATTGCACACATACAGCACCGGCTTGGCGGTGAGCAGGTTGAGGCGCCGGGCGGCCTCGGCATCGGCGGCGGAGATCGCCGTGCGCGCCGGCTTGCCGGCCTCCAGCGCGGCCAGGATCGGCTCGATCAAAGCGACATCGGCGGCGGCGTTGCGATCGTTGCTCTTGGCCTTTTTCTGCAAGGCGGGGAGGCGCTTCTGCAGGCTTTCAAGGTCGGCCAGCATCAGCTCGGTCTCCACCGTCTCGGCGTCGCGCACCGGGTCGATGCTGCCTTCGACATGGGTGATGTCGTTATCTTCGAAGCAGCGCACGACATGGACGATGGCATCGACCTCGCGGATGTTCGCGAGAAACTGGTTGCCGAGCCCCTCGCCCTTGGAGGCGCCGCGCACCAGGCCGGCGATATCGACGAATTCCAGGCTGGTGGGCACGGTTTTCACCGATTTGCCGATCACCGCCAGCGTGTCCAACCGCTTGTCGGGCACCGCGACGCGGCCGACATTCGGCTCGATTGTACAAAAAGGATAATTCGCGGCCTGTGCGGCCACGGTGGCGGTGAGCGCGTTGAACAGGGTGGATTTGCCGACATTCGGCAGGCCGACGATACCGCAGTTAAAGCCCATTTTTCTGGTCCCCTGTACGCAGAGCGATTTTGGTCATGAAATCTTCCGGCTTGCCGCCGGCGAGCAGGCCGGCCTCGTCGGCCACCGCATCCAGGCAGGGCAGCAGCCACTCCAGGTCGGCCTTGGAGAAGTCACCCAGCACGTGGCCGGTGACGCGGTCTTTGTGGCCGGGATGGCCGATGCCCAGGCGCACCCGCCAGTAATCGGGTGTGCCGAGGCGCTGATCGGTGCTGCGCAGCCCGTTATGGCCAGCCGCCCCGCCGCCGCGCTTTACCCGGATCTTGCCCGGGGCGAGGTCGAGCTCGTCATGGAACAACGTGATGGCGGCGGGCGGAATTTTATAGAACGCCGAAGCCGCTTGCACCGCCTCTCCGGAGACGTTCATGTAGGTCATCGGTTTCAGCAGAAGAATTCTGTGGCCGGCGATCTGGCCTTCGGCGGCGACACCTTTAAAGCGCTGCCGCCACGGCGAGAAGCCATGGCGGCGCGCGATCACATCAACGGCCATGAAGCCGATATTGTGGCGCTGCCGCGCCATGCCTGGCTCCGGGTTACCAAGCCCGACCCATAACAACATGGCGCGGCGACGGGGTTATTTCTTCTTCGGCGCGGCCTTGCCCTTGGCGGGGGCGGCAGCAGCAGCCGCGGCCGCGGCAGCATCTTCGGCCTGCGCCTCAGCCGAGACGGTCGGCGGGGCGACGGTGGCGATGACGAAGTCGCGGTCGAGAATGGTGGGACGGGCGTCGCCGGTGCCTTTGAGGTCGGTCCAACGGATGTTGTCGTTGATGTCCAGGGCGCCGAGATCGGCCTCGAACTTCTCCGGAATGTTGTCCGGGTCGCAGGCGACTTCAACGGTGTGGCGCACGACGTTCAGCACGCCGCCGCGCTTGATGCCGGGCGAGGTTGTGTCGTTGAGGAACACCACGGCGACGGACACGCGCACGCGTTCACCGGCGGCGAGGCGCTGGAAGTCGACATGCTCCGGCTGGTCGGTGACCGGGTGAAACTGCACGTCGCGCATCAGAGCGCGGGTCTTCTGACCGTCAACCTGAATTTCATAAAGACGCGAACGCCAGCCGCCGCGCTTCAGCTCGCGCATGACAATGCGCGGGTCGAGGGCGATCAAAGAAGGTTCCTGCTTGGCGCCATAGACTACCGCAGGCACTTTGCCCGCACGCCTCGTCGCCCGCGCCACCCCCTTGCCGGCACGCGAACGCGACTCAGCTTCGATGAGTTCGAAATTGGCCATGTTTACGCTCCTATAAATGACAAAAGCCGGCCTCCAGGGGTGCCGGCGCGGGCGGTGTAGCGGATATCAGGAAAAATTCCAAGGGGCAGGAAGGTAAGCAAGGAAAGCGCTACTTTTTGTGAACAAAAAGTAGCAAAAAAACTTTATTTACTCTCTGGGCCATGGGCGTTGTCGCTGACACCGCCCATGGCCCAGAGAGTAAAAGTTTTTGCGCCGCTTTTTTCAAAAAGCGGCTGCTTCCTTAAAGCAGCACCAGATCGTCGCGGTGAATCACCTCGTCCCGCCCGCGGAAGCCGAGCAGGGTTTCGATATCTTCCGAGCGATGGCCGGCCAGGATGGCGGCATCGGTGCTGGAATAGGCGGCGAGGCCGCGCGCCAGGCGGGTGCCGGCGGGGGAGAGCACGTCGACCGCGTCGCCGCGCTCGAAATGGCCGGAGACGGCGATGATGCCGGCGGGGAGCAGGGACGAGCCGCGGGCCAGGGCGCGGGCGGCGCCGTCATCGATGGTCAGGGCGCCTTGCGGGGCAAGGTGGCCGGCGATCCAGTTTTTCCGCGCGCTGCGGCCTTCCGGGGCAGGCAGGAACCAGGTGCAGGGGGCGCCCGCCTCGATGGCGGCCAGCGGGTTGGGGCGGTGGCCGAGCGCGATGGCCATGGCGACGCCGGATTGGGTGGCGATGCGCGCGGCCACCAGCTTGGTGCGCATGCCGCCGGAGGAATAGCCGGGCGGGGGCTCGCCACCCATGGCGTCGATCTCCGGGGTGATGGCGGCGACCACGGGAATATGTTCGGCGGCGGGATTGGTGCGGGGGTCGGCGGTGTAGAGGCCGTCAATGTCAGACAACAGAATGAGACTATCGGCCTGGAGCATTTCCGCGACGCGGGCGGCCAGGCGGTCATTGTCGCCGAAGCGGATTTCCGCGGTGGCGACGGAATCGTTCTCGTTGATCACCGGGATGCAGCCGAGGCTGAGCAAGGTGGAGAGGGTGGCGCGGGCGTTGAGGTAGCGGCGGCGGTCCTCGGTGTCTTCCAGCGTGATCAGCAATTGCGCGGCGGTGAGGTTCTTGGCCGAGAGCGCGTCCGACCAGGCCTGGGCGAGGCGGATCTGGCCGACGGCGGCGGCGGCCTGCTTTTCCTCGAGGCGGAGCTTCGGTGCGGTGAGCTGCAGCTTCTGGCGCGCCAGTGAAATGGCACCCGAGGACACCACGATGACCTGCACGCCGCGCGCGGCCAAGGCGGCGATGTCCGCGGCGATGCCGGCCAACCAGGCCTCGCGCGGCGCGGCGGTGGCGGGATCGACGATCAGCGCGCTGCCGATCTTCACCACCACCCGGCGCGCGTTGGCCAGAGAGGGGGTCATGCCTTGCGGGACGCGGTGATGATGTTCTGCACGGCGCGCAACACTTCGGGCACGCCCTGGCCGGTCACGCCGGAGGCGACCATCACGGTGGCGCCGGACGCCTTGGCGAGGGCGGCGCGGCGGGCGGAGCATTCGCGTTGGGTCATGGCATCGACCTTGTTGAGCACGATGATCTCCGGCTTGTCCACCAGCCCGCCGCCATATTCGGCGAGTTCGTGGCGGATCGTGCGCCAGGCATCGACCACGTTGCCGGCGGCGCCGTCGACGAGGTGCAGCAGCACGGCGCAACGCTCGACATGGCCGAGGAACCGGTCGCCCAGGCCGGTGCCTTCATGCGCGCCCTCGATCAGGCCGGGAATGTCGGCAAGGATGAATTCCTCCGACATCGACAGGCGCACGACGCCGAGCTGCGGGTGCAGGGTGGTGAAGGGATAGTCGGCGATTTTCGGGTTGGCGCCGGAGACCGCCTTCAGGAAGGTGGATTTGCCGGCATTGGGCAGGCCGACCAGCCCGGCATCGGCGATGAGCTTCAGGCGCAGCCAGACCCAGCGCTCCTCGCCGGGCCAGCCTTTGTCGGAGCGGCGCGGCGCGCGGTTGGTGGAGGTTTTGTAGCGGGCATTGCCGAACCCGCCATCGCCGCCGCGCAGCAGCACGATGCGGCGGCCGGGCGTGTCGAGGTCAGCGAGCATGGTTTCCCGGTCGTCGTCGAAAATCTGCGTGCCCACGGGCACCTTGATGAGCAAGGTGGGCGCGGCGGCGCCGGTGCGGTCCGAACCTGAGCCGTTGCCGCCTTTTTTGGCGCGGAAATGCTGGGTGTAGCGGAAATCGATGAGAGTGTTGAGATTCTCGACCGCCTCGAACACGATATCGCCGCCGCGGCCGCCATCGCCGCCATCAGGCCCGCCATAGGCGATGAATTTTTCGCGCCGGAAGGCGGTGACGCCGTCGCCGCCGTCGCCGGATCTGAGGTAGATTTTCGCCTGGTCGAGGAATTTCATGGTCTGTTTTCAGCCAATAAAAAAGGCCGGCTTGTGCCGGCCTTTTTGTATGTGGTGCGAGGCCGGCTTACTCGGCGGCAAGCTTGACCGGGGTCACGGAAACGTGAACCCGGTTGTCGGCTTTGCGCTCGAACAGCACCGTGCCGTCGGTCAGGGCGAAGATGGTGTGGTCGCGGCCGAGGCCGACATTCACGCCGGGCTTCACCTTGGTGCCGCGCTGACGGATGATGATGTTGCCGGCGACGACGTCCTGGCCGCCGGACTTCTTCACGCCGAGGCGGCGGCCTGCGGTATCGCGGCCGTTACGGGATGAGCCGCCTGCTTTCTTATGTGCCATGTGAGGGTGCTCCTAAACTTCAGGCCGCGTTGATGGCGGAGACGCGCAGCACGGTGACATGCTGGCGGTGGCCGTTCTTGCGGCGGCTGTTCTGCCGGCGGCGCTTCTTGAAGATGATGACTTTGTCCAGACGGTCCTGCGCGATCACGGTGGCGGTGACCGAGGCGCCGGCCACGACCGGGGCGCCGAGCTTCAGGCTGCCCTCGCCGCCGACGGCGAGCACATCCGTGAAGGTGACGGTGCTGCCGGCTTCCGCCTCCAGCTTCTCAACCTTCAGCACCGCGTCGGGCGTGACGCGGTATTGTTTGCCGCCGGTGCGGATGACTGCGAACATGGGTTTCAATCCAATCTGGTATCGTCAAAAAGAATGGACGCGGCAAGGCAGGGCCTCGCCGCGAGCGAGCGGGTTATAACGGGACGGCGATGAGTGTCAATGGATTTTGCGCGGTTCCTTGCGGCCCAGGCAGTTGCGGGGCGCGCGGCAGCCCCGTATAAGCCGCCGGCGAGATGAGACGGATGGCCCGGTGGGGCGGCAGGCAATGCCGCACGCGGGGCAGTCCGGCTCCTGGAGAGGTGCCAGAGTGGCCGATTGGGGCAGTCTCGAAAACTGTTGTGGGTGCAAGCCTACCGTGGGTTCGAATCCCACCCTCTCCGCCAGTCGCTCCCAGCAGAGTGGCAGAAAGCCCAGAGAAAAAATCGTTTCGGTTTGCTCGGCCTACACTTAGGCACGCACCTACAATGCGCATTGGGGCGAATTGTCGCGGACGTAAGCTTGCGCGTTCCCTTCCAGGGGGCGCATGACGACGAGCCTCAGCAGTGTTGGGTTCCAACCGGGGGGCAGGCCCATTCATGCAGAGGATGAATAGCTCCAGGCGGCGGGATCACAATAAGGTTACCTTTTAAAAGGTAACCTTATAACTCCGTCCAATGTAAGACGACCCCTGTCGCCGTGGACGCGGGGGCCCTGCGCGACGTGCCTGATCGCAAACCTCGATTAGGTCGCGGCCGTCGAAATGACGCTTGGGCACGGGAATCCCTGAGAGCGGGAACTGACCGGGGCGTCCGTTGGCAGGCTGATTGAGTCCGAACCGTAGCTACAGGCGAGGGGCTGCCCACAAACGCTGTCGCTCGGTTTGAGAAAGGCGAGGCTGAAGCTGTCCACGGTTGAAGTCATCCGCTTCGCCCTTGACGCTGCCGACGTCGAATTCATCCCGGAGAATGGCGGCGGCGCCGGCGGTGAGGTTGAAGAAGAACGGGCTGAATACTCAGGATGTTGCGCCGACCTCGTCGACTCTTCGCAAATTATCTCGTACCTCCATCCTGGCGTCTCTTACAATACGTTCAAGATTCCGTTCTACGTTTCGCATAACCAAGAAACGAAAGACTAGCTTTAGGAGGGAAAACATCAATGGAACATATAGTACAAGACAGAAGATCTCATAAGCCTTCCCAATTGCTTCGCTTACGATGATCATTTCATGATAATGAGCCGGCCCCACGGATATCTGGTGGGATGGATTTTGAACCGCAATGAATAACAATATAACAGAGAATATGCTTGCAATGACTTGCTTATATAAGCCGCTGTAGTCGTCGGACAGCCAATCCTCCTTTCGTCTCGCGTGACGTCTTGACAGATCTGAAATATCCTCTTTTGCGATTTGTAACGTGGCCTTAGCAACGTTTAGTTGCTCGGGCGATGAATGCTGATCTTGGGCTATCGAAACCATGTCTGAGTGTAACTCTTCTAAATCCTCTTGTGCCCACGCGACTTGCCGACGGATCATGTTTTGCGCGGGCTTGCGCATGGTGGCTGTAATTGGAAATGCAAGATTTACTCCCGCTGCCAGCTGAATAATCGATTGGTAGTCAGATAGGCCTGGCATCATAACAATGGGCACGTCGTGATTCCTTTGTTCGTTTGACGAGTACAGTTTAACATGACCTTAGTTCGCCTTTATCAAGAGGGATGAGGTCGCATCACCCCCCCTAAAACAGCTACACGGCTGCTCGGCACTCGTTATTGCAACTGATGGGCAGAAGCGTCCCTTCGCCGCAGGCGCGCAGGTAGGTGACGAACCGGCCATCAGCCACGGTATAGAACTTCACGGCGAAACGTCATCAGATCGTATAGATTAGTTGCCCATCAAGCCGGAGTCATGCACGCCGCATCGAGCACGTTGAACGCAGCGGCATGTCTGGGCCGCACCTTGGCGCACCAAGGCGGTGTGTTAGTTTCTCCGTGGTATGCGTCATGCGGAGAGGTGCGTATTCTACCGAATCGGTAACGGTGACGGGTTGGATAATGCGGGCAAGACCGAAGACAAGCCCTGAAGACTATTGCAGTCCACGGGGAGGTCGCTTTCTTGGTCGGCAACCAGCCCGGCAAAGCGAAGGTCGATTTCGCAGTACATATATCTATTTTGCGGCATAGAATTGAGCGCTGTTCGAGCGATTGATAGATCCTGCGAGCCCAATCGGCCTGTGACTGTTCGAAGGTCCTTGGACTTAAAGGTCCGAAAATCTGATTCGTTGTCAGATTTTAGAAAATTGACCCTAAATCGGTGGCTTTTGTTTTGGTCGTCATTTGACCCTATAAGTATAAGTAATGTCGCCGATTCGAGAACGCTTGGAGCTCGACCATCATTTAGGATCGACAGCTCAAGAGAGCCGTCGGGTTGTGCGTCTAAGAATGCCACTCGTGGGTCAGCGACATCCGGAAGGAGCCATTTTTCTAGAATTGGAGCGGCGTTGATTGATACGGATATAATCGCAACAATCAAGCTCAGTATCGTTGGCGCTGATGACGACCAAAATCTAAAGCGTTGATATCCGCACTTTGAGCACTTCTTTGCGATGTCTGGCATTTCGAGAGCGCAGTCCGGACATCTCTTCATAGGAGGAAGCTTTCCGTCTGAGCCGCGAAACTGTTCCTGCCATTGGTCGGCTTTTGGGTTCGTGGATGCCACGAAATCCGATTGGTCTGGTGCCATCATCAGCCCCTGTTCAAGCGTTGCGTCTTTTTGTGCCGCAAGCACGTACCCAGCATGAGGGCTTGCGACAACGGGTTGTTATCGTTGATGACGGATGTGCCGCTACGTTAATGGTGTGGCAGCCCGTCCGGCGGCCGGGGCGCGCGTGCTCATTCGTGGAATCGGGCGGCATAAGCTGAGTGGCCTAAATTTTTTGGGGCATGAGAAATCGACCGGCACCATCTCCGTCGGTCTGCCCACTTAACTTATTGAAATATTTGTGGAATAGCAATTTCGGTTCGTTCGGTCTACACGTGGGCACTTGCAATGCGGATCGCGGCGCACGTGGACGAAGCCAGATTCGATAGGGTGGGGATTTAGGGAGGCGAAGGCATTGCCGATAGAAGTTGCTCGCGGAGTAGTTGCTCGATTAGAGCCGAAAGCTGGCTGACGTCGATGGTTTTATTCTGCGCGAAGACACCGTCGGCGTGGCTAAGTGCGGCTTCATAGGCATCTCGGTGGGACTGATTTGTCATAATTAGATCGATCACCGTCTTGCTGCCCGGCAGGGAGCCGCCAAATTGTAAGCATAGGCAAGCATATGCGAATGCCCGTGCCGTCCGTCCATTTCCATTCTTAAATGGATGAATCCAATTGATTTTCCACAGGGCGAAGGCGGAGACCTCAGTTTGCGTCCACGTCAACCAATTTGCCTGTAAGGTCACGCAAAACTCATCTACCAGGGCCGGAACGTCGGCAAATGGCGGTGCTTGGTAGCGGACTTCACCCAGACCGTTAACTACGCGGACGTCCTCCATGCGAAATTCACCGGGGCTATGTAGCAGAAAGATGGTCGCGGTTCGATGCAACTCCTTGAGTGCATTAACATTTGGTGCGTACGCTGACCTTGTTCCCACCAGTCCAACCTGGGTGATAACGACCTTTATAAGGGCTTCGATTACGTTGACTTGATTTGAGTAATTAAGTGCCTCGATCTCATGTGCGACGGGGCCGTTGAGGGAATCCCAATTTGAATCAAGCATTAAAAATTGCCCAAAAATAAAGCCCGGTTATTACCGGGCTTTAACAAAGAACTTTTTTGAAGATTTTACAAGCGACTAAGCGTAATTCTCGTCATCCACGTGGCCTTCGGTATCATCTAAAACCTCTTTTGCCTTCTCACGGGTTAGAGTCGAATGCGCTCCTCGCAGACCCATTATGAGGCTCAGCCGCTGCTCTCGGCGCTCCTTAGGAGTCATCCGGTGAGCGCGAGCCTGCTCAACAAGTTCAATAAGCTGCATTCTGTCTCTCCTTGCTCCATGATGAAAATCGGAGACGGTTAGTGCCTGAATCAGTCACGCCGGCGTAAAGCCGGCAAAAGCCCCAAATTTTCCGCTATGGTTAGTGTATATTGCCTCTTTTGATTCGCTTGCAAGCTGAATTTTGATGTACTACATATGCGCAGTGCTGGTCTGATACCACCACAATATGTGGTGTACATGGGAAAGTCCATGCCGGTCTTTCCTCCCCATCCGTGCTGTCTGTGACCATCCGTGTGGCTGTAGGGGGCTGGGTCCCTCCCGGCGGGGTAGTATCGCGGGCATTGCGCCCGCCCGATGATTGTCCAGCCACAAGGGGTTTTTAAGGTTACCAGGTTACCAATACGCTGCCCCGGTTGCAGCGGCCAAGAGGCTGTGGTTGGCGGCCCGAAGCCGGCGTCTCGGCGGCCTTCCCCCCCAATGCGTCATATGCGCACGGCGCGCCGAGCGCATAACCGCTATGGTGATGCGAGACCAGCCGCCATCTCGTCACGGGTTGACCATGACACAGCAGACATAGCGGACACAAACATCAGAACGCCGCGTTAGGGGCAATACCCAATCAAATCGGCAGCTATGGACCCAAACCAGCCCCCAGAGGGTCGGTCGGCATTGTCTAAGGGCGCAGTTCCGACGGCTTCGCACCCAAGTGGGCCATGCTACAGAATCGGCCGATGCCGCCGAAGCGGACGTTCTCGCATATGCGCGGCTTTACAAAATGGCGGGGGGTACAATTTGGAGGGGGGCGCGGCAAGTTTTGCCTGTGATACGAGGCAAAGGCTATCCTAAATGGAACTGAGTTGCATCCCGCAGCTCAAAATATGTGAGAATGATCGTGAACATCGCCGACGTCTTTCCGCCGCCAAACCATGTTCAAAGCCTCAATTGCAGCGAATTGCGGCGGGGGGGCTTGATCTCGCTTACACCGATTTCGATGATGAGATGTCCGGGATAAACGTCGCCATCGTGGGCCTGCCGGTGCTTCGCTGCTCTATCTGTGGCCGAGATCACTTACCGGACCGCTCGCGCGGTTTTATTGTTTATACGCACGAACAGGCAACCAAGAAGGGCATGTCGGCTATTAGCGTAACCAGGCGTAAGCTGACAGAGGAGTATCGATTTACAAACGTTTCGTTTATCTATGATCCAGATGACTACCGCTATATTTCCGGTCTTGAACGCGAGTTCGATGTGGGTTTCCTGACGCCCGTCTTTTTCAATAGGACCGTCTTACTGAACCGTTACCATTTTCTTCTTCCCCTATACCCCTGCGTGCCCCCGCAACCAATACATATCAATTAAAATAAGGCGTTAGACGAAGGCGGATATCCGCCGAGGTTTCCGCTTAAGCCTGGCTCATTTCGCCGCGAACAGCCGCCGCGCCGTGTCCTCCGCC
>NZ_DATLPB010000051.1:0-4186 GCF_035535915.1 Acidocella sp. | reverse complement strand
CCACAGAGAGATTGCGAACGCATCGCCTTAGTCCGACCGCCTTGTAGGCCAGCCATCTAAACTACAACCCAGCGTCACATTGAGTTGTTTTGCGCGATGATCGTTCGTGCCCCGCCATTTGTCCGAATGCCGGCGATTATCACACGAGGCACAAAGGACTCTCAGATTATCCAAGGTTAGCGCGAGATGCGGATGGGTGCGGACGGGATGGATGTGGTCAACGCGGGATGTGCCGAGTTTGCGCACGGATGCGCCGCACTGCGTGCAGCGGTAGGAATCGCGGCGCAGCGCGAGGCGGCGGGCGGTGCGCCACTGTGGGCTGCGGTAAAAGCGGTAAAGCGCGTTGTCAACATTCTGGCCGGGTTTATCAAGACCGCGGCGCGTGTCCGCGCGATGTGCCTGCGTCATGAAAACCTACATTCTCGCGGCCGTGCTGGCCGTCCTTCCGCTGGCCGCGCAGGCTGAAACGGTAACAGTGCGCTCGGCGTGCCTGCCGAAGCAGGGCTGGCAGATGTGCTATACCGTGACCGAGACGGCGGCGACGGCGACCTGGGCGATGTGCTTCACACGCGGCGCGGTGCAGCAGTGCCGCGGCGATCACGTCGATAAGAAAGATCCGAACGGCTCGGTCTCTGATGCGATCGAGAAGACGGCGCGCGAGATCGTGATAGGGGAGCCGCAGGGCGTCACGGTGGATACCCGCACCGGCGTCAAGGTCCTGCGTGGCCGCTAGAATGCCCCATAGAAGCGATCTGAGCGAGCTGTGATGGCCTGAAGGCATTTTCCGCTACCCGACAGCCACCCCAGCATCAAATCGCGCCAGCGGCCTCCGTAGCGCCTTAAAACGCATTTGCCCGCCGGGCGGCCAAGCCGTGGCGGGCAAGTGCGATCGAGTGACAACACTCGACAGATAAATCATTTCCTAAAAATTCCCGGAGATTGTCAAGCGGAAATGCTGGGCCAACACGCCGAGCGTACCGATGAGCGTCCCTTTGGCGACCTCCTCGCGCATCGGCTTGCCGCCCCAGCCTTCGCGTCTGGCCCATTCGGCGACGGTCATTTCGTTGCCCAGCACATGCCAGGCGCAGGAGCCGCACGGGCTGCCCATGCCACCGCAGGCGCGGATAGCCTGCCACACCGAGTCGCGGGCGCGCTCCACGGCGACAGCGTCAACCGGCGCGCTGTGGCGCACGTCGCGCAACAGGTCGGCCGCGCGCAAGGCGTCGTGGTGCGCCAGGCGGAAGATGCGCTGAAATTGCTCGCCGGCGATGAGCTGCGCTTGGTTGATGGCGCCGCGCTCGTAGAGCCGTTGCAGCGGCGTCTCGACGAGCCATGGCAGGCCGATGCCGCCGTGTGCGTCCGCCACGCTGTCGCGCGCCCGGCTGACGGTGCCGTGCTTGAGGCGCTCCGGCGTCGGCGCCAACAGCGCCTTGCCAGCGGCGGCGGCCTTGCGCGAGGGACGTGCCGGGGGGCGGTGGGTCAATTGACGGTCGCCTCTTCCCCGAACGCTCCTGGATGCACGCAGCCGCCCCAGCGGTCGCAGCCACGAGGATGCGGGCACATCGGTTCGTCGCCGTACCACACGCATTGGCCCGGCAAGCAGTAGCGCGAGGACGGCACAAGCTCAGACTCCACCGGAAAGCACGGATCAGGCGGGGCCGGCGGATGGGGTTTCATTCGGCGGCCTCGGCGGGCGGGTCGGGCGGCTCGATCCCCAGCGCGATGCGGGCTTGGCGCAGCTCATCGGCGGCGTATGCGGGGCCGGACCTTTCCGCCCTGGCGGGTCCGCGTAACGGCAGCTCGTCCCGGATGGCGCGCAGCCGTTCGAAATGCGCCGGATTATCGCGCTTGGCGACATCCTTGCGGATTTGCTCCATGCGCTCGGCGTTGTCGCGAAACCCGACAGACCTTGCGTAGGCGTGCATGTCGATGCGCTCCGCCATCAGATCGTGTCCGTCCAGCGGTAAGACCCGCCGTCGTCGCCCTCGAAAAAGCGGCTGCGTTCGAGTTCTTCCTCGCGATCGCAGGCGGCGCGGGCCTCGCGCCGGACCTGTTTAACGATCGGGTTCGGCGTAAAGAGGGCCAGCAACCCTGAGTAGCCGTAGAGATCAGGCGGCGTTGCGCATGTAACGCCTTCGGACAACAGGATGGCTTGGATTTCCTTGAGGACGCCACCCATCATGCGGAACAACACCGACCCGGTGTAGCGGATGACGGTGTAGCCGCGCTCTTCGAAGATGCCGTTGCGGATGCGGTCTCGGGCCTGTTGCGCCGGGCTGCCGTGATAGCGCTCACCGTCGCACTCGATGACGATAAGGCGGTGCGTGCGATCCGCCGGCCTGACGATCACGGCGAGGAAGTCCACGCGAAAGCGGCCGATTTTGTGCTGCGAGAACAGGTAGCAGGCGGGCGCATCGCCGGCGCGAACGCAGAGTTCTGTAAGCAGGCTTGGGAAAAAATAGTTTCCGACCGCACGGCAGCCCAGGAGCGTGAACAGGCCGCAGCACAGCCATTGCTCGATCGGGCTTTCGCAGGCTTCCCAGACCCGGCGGCGCGGGTCGTCTTGTGGGAGGAACCGCATGGCTACACCACGAGTGCCATGGCGCCGACCGGCCGCGCACCGTAAGCCTGCGGCGGCACGTCGCGCATGTCGTCCCAGCCGGCGCGTTTACGGCGCCGGTCGATCTCGTCGAACCACTCCTGCTCTGTGTGCTCAGGGTCGAGGCCCATCAGCCCGAGCGTCGCGGCCATCTGCTCCGCGCCGGTCATGGTCGCGTTGATGAAGCGGAATAGCTTCTGCCCGAGCTGTTTTTTCTTCTTTTCGCTGGTGCTGTCCGGCGGCGGTTCGGGCGCAGGCGTCTCCGGTTGGGGCGCCTGCGGCGGCAGCGCGCAGCGCTGCTCTTCAGGACCATCATCAACAATCTTAAAATCTTCCGCTGTCGCTTCCGGCTGGGATGGCGGCTCGGGTGGGCGGGCTGTCGCGCTCGCGCGCGCGGCGACAGACTCAGTCTTTTCAGATTCAGAGAGATTCCTTTTTGCTTCGCCTTCTTTTCTTTCTTTATATCTTGTCGCACTGCTGTCGCACTGCTGTCGCGCATCGCCGTTTGGCGCTGTCGCGCGGCGCTCCGATATGGCCTGATAATCGTTGTAATTACAGATAGTTATGACCGTTTGGCCTGTCGCACGGTCTGTCGCGATCATGGCGCGCTTTTCAAGCTCACCCAAAAACCTGCGTACGCGGTCGTGCTGCCAGCCCCACGCCTCGCCGAGATGGCGCAGCGAATGGCTGAGTTGGCCGCGCTGCAGCGTGGCAATCGCGCCGCCGATCCGGACGCGTATCGCGCCATAGGCAGCGTGCTCGATAAGCCACGCCCAAGCGGCGGCGCGACAGAACGGTTCCCGCTTGCGGCTGCCGAATGCCGGATGGTCGAGCCAGCCGCGGTGCATGAGGTAAAATCCGGCGCTCATGGGATGCTCCGGTAGGGCTGGAAATTGCGGGGGGAATTAGTCATGGCTCAAGCACCTCCGATGGCGCCGGAGGGCGGGCTGCGGCAGGCGCACCTTGCCTGTGGCAAGACGACGCTTGCAAAAATCGGCGATGTCGGGAAATATCTCGCTGCTGAGACGAGATTTCTGGCCGACATCGCCGGTATGTGCAGCCCGCGCCCTCCAGCGCGGGTTTCACTATTTCCGCGTTCAGCGTGGCGCATCCGCGCGCCGGGCGCAAGGCGCCCGTGGCAAGAATCGGCTTGCGAAAATCGGCGCGATGTGCGAGGGAATCGTGGCGGTGGCGACACCGAGTTCCCAGGCTTTTGCGCCGGTATGCAGCCCGCTTCGACCAAGCGGGTTGTTTGCTTTGCGGGTAACTCTCCCGCGATCCCGGCAGCGTTGCGCAGCCGCGCGGCCCCCGCATGCCGTTCATGGCGGCCCCCGCCGCACGCCGATCGCGTGGTTGCGCTCGGCCAGCAGATGCCGCAGCCCGGCCGCCAGCAGCTCGGCCGCCAGCCGCAGCGCCGTCAGGGGCGGCAGCACGACGATCACCACCGGCGGCCCGTCTGCTGTCGCATAGCCGTGGAGTTGAATGCTGACGTTGTCGTCCTGCACGACCGCGCGGCTGCCCGGCTGCGGGTCGCTCAAACGCCGCGCCGCCGCCGGACGATGCCAAACCCGAAGAGCGCCGTGCCCA
>NZ_DATLPB010000050.1:0-10108 GCF_035535915.1 Acidocella sp. | reverse complement strand
TAGAAAAAATTCTGGAGACGGAAGTATGATCGGACGCGATTGGCTGGGATATATCGGCTTTCTTACCAACAGGATATCTGAGGCGGAGGATGCCGATGACAAGTTACAGGACATTGAAGATTGTTTTGCAGCGATCAACACTCTTGCGGCCGATACCACGGCCAGCCCAGAAGATCGCAAGACCGCGTGTGAACTACAAGCCGCATTGTCTTCGCACGTTCGGCCCCACATCGGAGCGGCCATAGCCGCACTAGCAAAAATCGCAAACTCAGATGTCGCTGAGCCTGAGGAGAGGGACGAAGCAAGAAAATATCTTAAGCACGTAACAGAGAGACTGCGCGAACAGGGCAGTGACATTAGTCAATGGGTAAAGCCAGAAACCAACCGCCTCCAATAACCAAGCGTTCCCGTTTGATTCGTTCTTGTTGCACGACTTTCCGTGCACCACCGTCCGCATTTATTCGCTGGAACGACAAGGGGATTGATAAGGGAATTTTCCCTGGCCGCCGAGCAAGTCGTTGAAAAATAAGGTTTTTTGGCGGAGAGACAGGGATTCGAACCCTGGGTACGTTTTCACGCACACACGCTTTCCAAGCGTGCGCCTTAAGCCGCTCGGCCATCTCTCCGGCATGGGAGCGGTCGGTCGGAGCATAATGCCCTGGCAAGCCGCGCCCTTAACGAGCTGGAGCCGGGCGAACCGGCTCCGGGGAGCCTCATAACCCGAACCGGGGGCGTTGCTCAAGGGCAGGGGGCCTCCCGGGGGGGAGAAAAGATCACACGTCCATTTTCAGCGCGGCGAGGAAGGCGCTCTGCGGGATTTCCACCTTGCCGAACTGGCGCATGCGCTTTTTGCCCTCTTTCTGCTTCTCCAGAAGCTTGCGCTTGCGCGAGATGTCGCCGCCATAGCATTTCGCGGTGACGTCCTTGGAGAGGGCGGAAATCGTCTCGCGCGCCACCACGCGGCTGCCGATGGCGGCCTGGATGGCGATTTTGAACAGCTGCTTGGGGATCAGATCCTTCAGCTTGGCGCAGATCGCGCGGCCGCGATTCTCCGCCGCCGCGCGATGGGCGATGAAGGAGAGCGCGTCCACCGGCTCCTGGTTCACCAGGATGGAGATTTTCACCAGGTCGGCCTCGGCATAATCCTCGATCTGGTAGTCGAAGCTGGCATAGCCGCGGCTGATGGATTTCAGCCGGTCGTAGAAATCGAACACCACCTCGTTGAGCGGCAGGCGGTACACCGCCATCGCCCGGTTGCCGACATAAGTCAGGTCCACCTGCTGGCCGCGGCGCTCGGTGCACAGGGTCAGCACCGCGCCAAGATAATCGTCGGGCACCATGATGGTGGCGCGGATCCAGGGTTCCTCGATGCGGTCGATGACGCTGCCATCCGGCATGTCAGACGGGTTGTGCAGCAGCGCCATCTCGCCGTTGGTGCGGAAAATCTTGTACACGACCGAAGGGGCGGTCGCGATCAGATTGAGGTCGAATTCACGGCTGAGCCGCTCCTGGATGATTTCCAGATGCAGCAGGCCGAGGAAGCCGCAGCGGAAGCCGAAGCCGAGCGCCGCCGAGGTTTCCGCCTCGTAATGGAAGCTCGCATCGTTGAGCCGCAGCTTGGCCAGGGAGTCGCGCAGCTTCTCGAAATCGTCGGCATCCACCGGATACAGCCCGCACCACACCACCGGCACCGAGGGCTTGAAGCCGGGCAGGGGCTCGGCCGCCGGGCGGCGGTCGTCGGTGATCGTGTCGCCCACATTGCAGTCGGCGACGGTTTTGATGGCGGCGGTGATATAGCCCATCTCGCCGGGCCCGAGCGCCTCCACGGGGCGCATTTTCGGGGTGAAGACGCCAAGCTGCTCGACCGGGTGCACCGCGCCGGTGGACATCATACGGATTTTCTGGCCACGCCGCAGCACGCCGTTTTTGATGCGGACGAGAATCACCACGCCGAGATACTGGTCGTACCAGCTATCGATCAGCAGCGCGGAGAGTTCGGCGTCGGCGTCGCCTTTCGGCGGCGGCAGACGGGTGACCAGCGCCTCCAGAACGCCCTCGATGTTGAGGCCGGTCTTCGCGGAAATTTCCACCGCGTCCGAGGCGTCGATGCCGATCACGTCCTCGATCTGCTGCTTGACGCGCGGCACATCGGCGGCCGGCAGGTCGATCTTGTTGAGTACCGGCACGATCTCATGCCCGGCGTCGATTGCCTGGTACACGTTGGCCAGCGTCTGCGCCTCCACGCCCTGAGAGGCGTCCACCACCAGCAGCGAGCCTTCGCAGGCGGCGAGCGAACGGCTCACCTCATAGGCGAAGTCCACATGGCCGGGCGTGTCCATCAGGTTCAGCGTGTAGGTTTTGCCGTTCTGGGCCGGATAGGCGAGGCGCACGGTCTGCGCCTTGATGGTGATGCCGCGCTCCTTCTCGATGTCCATGCTGTCGAGGACCTGTTCGGTCATCTCGCGGGCCGTGAGGCCGCCGCAATATTGGATCAGCCGGTCGGCCAGAGTGGATTTCCCGTGGTCGATATGGGCGATGATGGAAAAGTTGCGGATCAGGTCGATGGGCGTGTCGGTCATGGGGGAGACATACGCAGAATCGGCCCAAAGGTGAACAGGTCGCCGGCCGCCGGCCGCCGAAACCGTCCGGGAAAGCGAAAGGGGCGGCCCGAGGCCGCCCCTTCATGCGTGCGCCAAGGCGTCATTAATGGACGAGACTTGGCACCATGTCGTTCTGAATGATCGCGGCGGCAGCCAGGGTCGCGTCGGAGGCCAGGGCCATGGGGGTGCCGTCGGCGGCGTGAATGGCGAAAGCCGGGCCGGTCTCGGTCATCACGGGTTTGACGAAGGCGATCTCTTCCATGCCAAGCGCGGCCAGCTGAGCAACGGTGATGTGATGAATGTCGATCACCGTGCCAGGGACGAAATTGGCGCTGCCATCATGCGTTTTCACGTTCATTGCACAATCCTTTCAGGCCGAACCCGCTTCTAAAGCCGGATTTTGGCCACAGCGTGTCAAAAATATGGACACTCGATCGTTCAGCCCTCGGAGATTTGCGACTCTCCATCTACCGTGCGAGTCGGCGCCACAGAAGTTTTGGCCTGGCCGCGCGAGATCGGGATGGTTTTGACGACCGGCTGAGGGACCGGCCGAACCAGATCGACGTGCAGCAAGCCGTTATCGAGCCACGCCCCCTTCACCTCGATTCCCTCGGCGATCACAAAAGCGCGCTGAAACTGCCGGGAGGCGATCCCCCGATGCAGGAATACGCGCCCGTGCGCGTCGTCGGTCTGGCGGCCCCGGATCACCAGCTGGTTGTCTTCCAGCGTGATCTGCAGATCGTCCATCGAGAAGCCGGCCACCGCCAGGGTGATCCGCAGCGAAATGGGGCTGAGCTGCTCGATATTGTAGGGCGGATAGCCGTCCGACGAATTTTTCGCGGCACGTTCGATCATCTGTTCGAGATGGTCGAAGCCCAGGAACAAAGGCGAAGTAAAAACACGTGTGTTCATCTCTTTCAGGCTCCCCCGGATGAGCGAAGCAAGTCATGGACCCCGAAGGCATCCGTGACATACATTGTCATAAGCATCGCTCATTGCAAGCCCTAATAGACTGATACACCGCCGGTTTTCCCGCCGCGTCCCGCCGCGTGAAGCGCGCATGGCTGGGTTTCTTGCGCCGCAATGACCGAGCGGTAATTCGGTCCCGCGAACCCAGGCGCGGAATTTCAATCGGCAGCGGTTTTCCTTGTGGTAAATTCATCTTCCGGGATCTACGTGACGGTGAAGGCGCCGCCCCGGTGCCGGGCGGGCGGTGTCATGCGTTTCGCCGGGCCGGGCCGGTTCCAGAGACGCAAAGATTGCTCTAGAGGCGTGGCATGTCAGTTGCAGAAATCGAAACCCCGTTATTGCCCATTCGCATCGTGCCGGACCCGGTGTTGCGCAAAATGGCGCGGGCCGTCACGCCGGCGGATATGGACGAGGTGCGGGCGCTGATCCCGACGATGTTCGCCACCATGTATGCGGCGCCGGGCATCGGCCTCGCGGCCCCGCAGATCGGCCGTCTGCTCCGGCTGGTGGTGATCGATCTGGCGCCGGAAAAGGTGCCGACGCCGCTCGTGCTGATCAACCCGGAGGTGGTCGCCGCCTCGGAAGAAACGGCGACCGCCGAGGAAGGCTGCCTGTCCGTGCCCGAACAATATGCCGAGGTGACCCGCCCGGCGCGGGTGAAGGTCCGTTACCTGGACGAGCATGGCGATAAAAAGGAAATCGAGGGCGAGGGGCTGCTGGCCGCCTGCCTGCAGCATGAGATCGACCATCTGAACGGCGTGCTGTTCGTCGATTATCTCTCGGCGCTGAAGCGCAACATGCTGCTCCGCCGGCTCGCCAAGGACCAGAAGGGGAAGGCCGCGCGCAAGTGAAGCTCGCTTTCATGGGCTCGCCGGAATTTTCGGTCCCGGCGCTCAAAGCTTTGGTGGCGGCGGGGCATGAGGTGGCGGTGGTATATGCGCAGCCGCCGAAGCCGGCGCATCGCGGCCAGAAGGAAACGCCGTGCCCGGTGCACCAGGCGGCATTGGAGTTGGGCTTGCCGGTCCGCACGCCGAAGCGGTTGCGCCGGAATGAGGAAGAAGCGGCGTTTTTCCGTTCCCTTGGCCTCGATGCCGCGGTGGTCGCGGCCTACGGCCTGATCCTGCCCAAGGACATTCTTGAGGCGCCGCGCCGCGGCTGCCTCAACATCCATGCCAGCCTGCTGCCGCGCTGGCGCGGCGCCGCGCCGATCCAGGCGGCGATTTTGGCCGGCGATGCGCAAACCGGCATCACCATCATGCAGATGGATGAGGGACTGGATACCGGCGCCATGAGGCTGCGTGAGGCGATTCCGATCGGGCCGCACGATACCGCCGCCGACCTGCACGACCGGCTTGCCGACATCGGCAGCCGCCTGATCCTCCGCGCCCTGGAGGAGAACCCGGCCGCCGTGCCGCAGGACGACGCGCTTTCCACCTATGCGCCGAAACTTTCCCGCGAGGATGCGCGACTCAATTTCACCAGGCCGGCGGCCGAGCTGGAGCGCCAGATCCGCGCCTTCACGCCCTGGCCGGGCTCCCTGGCCTTGCTTGGCGACGTGGTGCTGAAAATCCTCGCCGCTGAAATCGTGCCAGGCGCGCCAGACGCGATTCCGGGAGAAATCCTCGACGACCAGCTCACCATCGCCTGTGGCGAGGGGGCGCTGCGGCCGACCCGGTTGCAGCGGGCCGGCAAGGCGGCGATGAGCGCGGCGGATTTTCTGCGCGGCTTTTCGCTCCCCGCCGGGGCGCGGTTCTTCTGATGGGCGACGCGCCCCAGCTGATCAGCTGGGCCCTGGAAGTGGAGTATGACGGCACCGGCTTCATGGGCTGGCAGCGTCAGAAGCACGGGCTCGCCATTCAGCAGGTTGTCGAGGAGGCGGCGGCGAAAATCTGCGGCGGGCTCACGCCGCAGGCCACCGCGTCCGGCCGCACCGATGCCGGGGTGCACGCGCTGGGGCAGGTCGTGCAGATCGACCTGCCGGAATTTCCGCCGCACCGTATCCGTGAGGCGCTGAATTACCACATGAAGCCGCACCCGGTGGTGGTGCTGCGCGCCGGCCTTGCGCCGGACGGGTGGAATGCCCGGTTTTCCGCCATTTCCCGGACCTATCGCTATGTGATCTCCAACCGCCCGGCGCCGCCGGCGGTCGAGGCCAGGCGCGTCTGGCATGTGAATCGCCGGCTGGACGAGGCGGCCATGCAGCGCGCCGCCAACCTGCTGCTTGGCCATCATGATTTCTCCTCGTTCCGCGCCTCCGCCTGCCAGGCCAAATCGCCGATGCGCACGCTCGACGAACTCACCGTCACGCGGCAGGAGGAGCGGCTGATCGTCCACGCCAAGGCGCGCAGCTTTCTGCACCATCAGGTCCGCAACATGGTCGGCTCGCTGAAAATGGTAGGGGAGGGAAGCTGGCCCGAATCCCGCGTGCAAGACGCGCTGGAAGCGAAAAACCGCGCCATGGCCGGCCCCACTGCCCCGGCGGACGGGCTGTATCTGGTCAGCATTGGTTACGAACCGGCGCTTCTTTTCACTTGACCGTCCCGGCCGTTGGGCTGAGCATGGAAGCAAGGAAGGCTTCTTTTTTGAAAAAAAGAAGCAAAAAACTTTTTTAAACTTGGGCCGTGCTGGTTTTGCCGCCTCGGGCCCAAAGTAACAAAAGTTTTTGCGCCGCTTTTTTCAAAAAGCGGCCGCTTTCTTGAGTTGCCTACGCTCACGCCAAAAAAAATCTGGAGGAAAATCAAAAATGAACGTTACGACCAGGATCGCCCCTGTGGGGATGGATGAGGCCGAGTGGAACATACGCTGCGACCTGGCGGCCTTGTACCGGCTGGTGGCGCATTACCGCATGACGGACTTCATCTATACCCATATCAGCGCCCGGCTGCCGGGACCGGAAAATCATTTTCTGATCAACCAGTATGGCGTGCTGTTCGAGGACATGCGGGCGTCCGACCTGGTGAAAATCGACCTCGACGGCAATATCGTGGACCAGGACCGGGACGGCTCGAAAATCATCAACCCGGCCGGCTTCACCATCCATTCCGCGGTCCACTCCGCCCGGCATGATCTGCGCTTCATCATCCATACCCATACCGCCGCCGGCATCGCCGTGGCCGCGCAGGAGCAGGGGCTGCTGCCGATCTCGCAGCATGCGATGAAATTTTATGGCAAGCTCTCTTACCATAAATATGAGGGCATCGCGCTGGACGAGGATGAGTGCCCGCGCCTGGTCGCCGATCTCGGCCCCACCAACAAGGCGATGATCCTCGTGAATCACGGCCTGCTGGTGGGCGGCAATAACGCCCCCGACGCGTTCCTGCAGATCTATTACCTGGAGCGCTCCTGCCAGGCGCAGGTGGCGGCACTCTCCGGCGGCTCGAAGCTGATCATCCCGTCCGAAGAGGTCTGCCGCCACGCCGCCGCCCAGCACGAACGACCGGAGCCGCTGCGCAGCGCGCACCTGGAAATGGTCTGGGCCGCCGCCTGCCGCCAGATCGAACGCTCGCCGATCGATTACCGCAGTTAGAAAAAAGCGAAGGAAGCGCTACTTTTTGTGAACAAAAAGTAGCAAAAAAACTTTGTGACTCTGGGCCGTGCTGGTTTCGCCGCCACCGGCCCAGTTTCAAAAAAGTTTTTGGTGCCGCTTTTTTTAAAAAGCGGCTTCTTTCTTGCCTTGGTGTTCCGGGCTTGATCCGGAGCGGAATTTGAGGCGACTCGGGTTCGCTTGCCAGGAATCGCCCATGCCGCACCAGAATTTCGTTCATCTTCGGGTTCACTCCGCTTATTCGCTCTCCGAAGGGGCGATCAAGCCGGACAAGATTGCGGCTTTGGCGCGGGAGCTGAAAATGCCGGCGGTGGCGATCACCGACAGCTCCAACATGTTCGGCGCGCTGGAATTCTCGCAATATTGCACCAAGGAGGGCGTGCAGCCGATCATCGGCTGCCAGCTCGGCCTGGCGCGGCCGGGGCTGACCCTGCCGCCGGACCCGGTGGTGCTGTTGGCGCAGAACGCGGCGGGGTTCGCCAATCTGCAAAAACTGTCTTCCGCGAGTTTCCTGCAGGGCGATGCCGTGACGGTGCCGCAAATTCCGCTGCGGACCTTGTTCGACCATGCCGAAGGCTTGTTCCTGCTCACCGGCGGCGCCGGCGGGCCGATCGGCCGGCTGCTGGCCGAGGGGCTGTTCGACGAGGCCGGCCGCTATCTGGCCGAACTGGCCGAGGCGTTTCCTGACCGCATCGCCATGGAATTACAGCGCCATGGCGTGCCGGTGGAAGGCGCCATCGAGCCGGGCATGATCACGCTGGCGGATGCGCGCAACGTGCCCCTGGTGGCGACCAATGAGGCGTATTTCGCCAAATCCTCGATGCACGAGGCGCATGACGCGCTGCTTTGCATTGCCGAGGGGCGGGTGCTGGCGGAGCAGGAGCGCAGGCGCGTGACCGCAGAGCATTGGTTCAAGCCGGCCGAGGCGATGCGCGAATTGTTCGCCGACCTGCCGGAAGCCTGCGACAACACGCTCGCCATCGCCCGTTTCTGCGCGGTGATGGCCGAGGCGCGCAAGCCGCTTTTGCCGATCTGCCCGAAAGTGCGCCCCGGCACCACCGAGGCGGAAACCGTGCAGGCCATGGCCGAGGAAGGATTGCGTGCGCGGCTGGCGGCGGAGGGCCTCGCGGAGGCTGAGCAGGCGCCTTATTGGCAGCGGCTGGAATTCGAGCTCGGCATCATCGTGCAGATGGGCTTTCCCGGCTACTTCCTCATCGTGGCGGATTTCATCCAATGGGCCAAGGACCACGACATTCCGGTCGGGCCGGGGCGCGGTTCGGGCGCGGGCTCGCTGGTTGCCTGGGCGCTGCGCATCACCGATCTCAACCCGCTGCGCTACGGCTTGCTGTTCGAGCGCTTCCTGAATCCCGAGCGCGTGTCGATGCCGGACTTCGACATCGATTTCTGCCAGGAACGGCGCGACGAGGTCATCAACTACGTTCTCAAGGAATATGGCGCGGAGCGCGTCGCGCAGATCATCACCTTCGGTAAATTGCAGGCGCGCGCCGCGGTGCGCGACGTCGGCCGCGTGCTGGGGCTGCCCTACGGCCAGGTGAACAAGGTGGCGGAGCTGATCCCCAACAACCCGGCCAAGCCGGTGACGTTGAGCCAGGCGATCGAGGGCGAGGTGAAATTGCGCGAGCTGCGCGATTCCGACGAAGGCCTGGCGCGCCTCATGGAAATCGCTTTGCAGCTTGAAGGGCTGTATCGCCATGCCAGCACCCATGCCGCCGGCGTGGTGATCGGCGACCGGCCGCTCGACCAGCTCGTGCCGCTTTACAAAGATCCGCGCTCGGACCTGCTGGTGACGCAATTCTCGATGAAATATGTCGAGCAGGCCGGGCTGGTGAAATTCGACTTTCTGGGTCTCACCACGCTCACCATCATCGACCGCGCGCTCGGCTTCCTGCGCGCGCAGGGCATCGACGTGGATATTTCGAAAATCCCGCTCGACGACAAGAAAACTTACGAGATGATCTCGCGCGGCGACACCGGCGGCGTGTTCACCTTCGAAACCACGATCTATCGCAGCGCGCTCCAGCAATTGCGCCCCGACCGGTTTGAGGATCTCATCGCCATTCAGGCGCTGAACCGCCCGGGGCCGATGGCCAACATTCCGGATTATTGCGCGCGTAAGCGCGGCGCGGCCTGGACCGCGCCCGACGCGGCGATTCACGAGATTCTCGAGGAAACATACGGCATCATCATCTATCAGGAACAAGTGATGCAGATTGCCCAGGTGATGGCGGGCTACACGCTCGCCGGCGCCGACCTGCTGCGCCGCGCCATGGGCAAGAAGATCCGCGCGGAGATGGACGCGCAGCGCAAGATTTTCTGCGAGGGCGCGTTGAAGCTTGGCCATACCGAGGAAAAGGCCAACGAGATTTTCGACCTCATGGCTAAGTTCGCCGACTATGGCTTCAACAAATCGCACGCCGCGGCGTACGCGCTGGTTTCGTACCAGACCGCTTATCTGCGCGCGAATTATCCCGTCGCTTTGCTCGCCGCCTGCATGTCGCTGTCCATCGCCAATACCGACAAGCTGGCGATTCTGCGCGGCGAGGCGATCCGCCTTGGCATCAAGGTGTTGCCGCCGGACGTGAACAAATCCGAGGCGGATTTCCGGCCGGAACAACAGGAGGATGGCAGCTACGCCATTCGCTACGCGCTGGGGGCGGTCAAGCGAGTCGGCATCGCGGCGATGCAGGAGCTGGTGAAGGCGCGGGGCGCGCGTCTGTTCAAGGACCTCTCGGACTTCGCCGCGCGCATCGATCCAAAATCGCTCACCCGCGGGCAGATCGAAATTCTCGCCAAGGCCGGCGCGTTCGACACCGTGGTGCCCAACCGCGCCCAGGTTTTTGCCGCTGCGGAAACGATCGTGCGCCTGGCGCAGTCCTTGGCCGAGGAGCGCAGCTCTGGGCAGATCGGCCTGTTCGGCGGCGGCGCGCCGGAGCCGGTGCGGCTGCCCAACACGCCGGATTGGCCGGATGTGGAC
>NZ_DATLPB010000049.1:0-17474 GCF_035535915.1 Acidocella sp. | reverse complement strand
TCGGTCCGAGCGTATCTCCTGGGGACCGACGGAGCGATCATGGACACGCGCGCCGAACCTTGGGGCATCATGCACACGCCTGGGGGAGATTTCGCTGCGGCGTTTACCATGCTGACTGGTCCATGGCGGGATCGCTTTCCTGACATGAAGGCAATCGCCAGCGGCATGATCGGCAGCGCGCAAGGCTGGCGGGAGGCCCCCTATTGTGAGGCACCGGCCGGCACAACCGAACTGGCCGCCGCGCTTGTGACGGTGGGGACAGGGAATGGCCCGTTATATCTCGTGCCGGGCGTGCGGCGCGGGGGCAAGATTCCAAATGTGATGCGCGGCGAAGAAACCCAAATTCTCGGCGCGCTGTCCCTGGCGCCCGACCTCGAGAAGGACAGCATGGTGATCTTGCCCGGGACCCATAGCAAATGGGTTTCCGTGCATGAATCGCGCATCATGGACTTCGCGACTTACATGACCGGTGAGCTGTTCGCCGTTCTGCGGGACCATTCAATTCTGGGCAGGCCGGCGAAAGCGGTACAAAGGGAGGCCGGGGCTTCGGAGATCGACTGGTCTGCCTTCGAGCGTGGCGCAAGCACGGTTCGCGACAGCGCCGAGGGCCTCTCCGCGCTGCTATTTTCCACCCGCACCCTGGTCCTGGCCGGACTGATGGAACCCGCGCACAGCCTGGATTACCTGTCCGGCCTGCTCATCGGGGAGGAGTTTCGGGTTGCTCGTCCCGAGACGCAACGGCCCCTCACTGTGATCGGCGATCCGGCGCTATGCGCCCGCTACCAACGGGCCGCCGCCCTGTTCGGCCTGTCCACCCCTCGTTTGATCGAGAATCCGTGTGCCACCGGATTGTGGCGGATCGCGACGATGGCTGGACTGGCATGAGCTGGCAAACTGAAGGAGATACGCCGATGTTCGAGACGTTTTTGCAAAGGCTGCCTTTGGTCGCCATTCTGCGCGGCATCACCCCGGATGAGGCGGCGCCGGTGGGCCGCGCCCTGGCGGCGATCGGATTTTCCATCATCGAGATCCCGATGAACTCGCCAGAGCCCCTGGTCAGTATCGGGCGAATGAGCGCCGCACTGGGGGACAACTATCTGATCGGCGCCGGCACGGTGACGAATCCGGCATGGGTGCCGGATATCGCGACAGTCGGCGGCCGGATCATCGTGATGCCGCATGCGGATGTGGCGGTGATCAAAGCTGCCAAGGCGGCAGGTTTGGCCTGCGTCCCCGGCATTTCCACCCCGACCGAGGGATTCGCCGCCCTGCACGCCGGCGCCGATGCGCTCAAACTGTTTCCAGCGGAAGCGATGGGCCCGACAACCCTCACCGCGCTGCGCAGCGTGTTCCCGAAAGAGACAAAATTTTTACCGGTGGGCGGCATCAAGCCTGAGAGTCTAGCGGGCTATGTGGCGGCGGGGGCGGCCGGTTTCGGCCTTGGCTCGGCACTTTATCGGCCGGGCATGAGCGTCGGTGAGGTGAGTGCGAACGCCCTGGCCTTCGTCACTGCGTGGCGCGCCTGTACCGAGAAATCCTGACCGGTGACTGCCGTGGCACCGCTCCCGGAGACACCGTGGATGGCCCTTGCGGGAACGACCGGCGAAGCGTGGAGCGGGTGCGATGGGGGAGCGCCCACGACCGACCCGCCTGCCTGATCAACCGCTACGCCCCGGCGCCCGGATGAGCCTGCACCAGGACCGCAACGAACGGGATTTCACCGCCCCCATCGTCTCCGTCTCACTCGGCCTGCCCGCCATGTTCCTCTGGGGCGGCCCCGCCCGCACCGACAAAACCAGCCGCATCCTGTTAGAAAACGGCGACGTGCTGGTCTGGGGCGGCTCGGCGCGGCTGTATTTTCATGGGATCGCGCCGCTGAAGGAGGGAGAGCATCCGCTAACAGGACGGGCACGGATTAATTTGACGTTTCGGAAGGCGATGTAGGTAAAGCAAGCCTTGCAGCGGCGGGACGCAGGAGAACCGACAAGAGAAATCGCGCGGAGCTATAACATCAGCCATTCAACAATATCGAGGCTTTAGAAATGCAGCGCAAAGTCGAGTATTTTTTATCGATGGCTTCGCCATGGGCCTATCTTGGCCATGATGCCTTTAGAAGCCTGAGCCAGCGACACGGCGTTGAGGTCGTTGTGAGGCCAATTCCGCTTCGACGCTTGTTTCCAGAAACTGGGGGGCTACCATTGCCGAAACGCCATCCAGTTCGGCAGAAGTATAGATTGGTTGAGCTAACGCGTTGGCGTGATTTACGAAACGTCCCTCTCAAACTCTTCCCGGCCTACTCACCTTTCGATGCGACGTTACTCGACGGAGTTGTTACCGCGGCCGTAATTTCAGGCTATGATCCCGACGCGTTTATGCGAAAAGCGTTTGCAGGAATTTGGCATGAAGAACGCAACTTGGCCGATCCTAGCGTAATTATTGAACTCGCTGTTGCAGCTGGACTACCGGCCAGTCTCCTGGATCGTGACCATCAGGAGGCGGCGCAATTAGCTTATGAGGCGAACCTGCAGGATGCCATCGATTCTGGGGTCTTTGGTGCGCCATCTTACGTACTCGACGATGAGATTTTTTGGGGGCAGGACAGGCTTGAATTATTGGACATAGCTTTGTCAACCAGACGCGCCGCCGTCATTCCTGAAGTACCGATTTTGCAATAACTGAGCCTTATATCTGAAGAGCTGGGCGCCGCCTATATCTGATAAAGGACATTATCAAATATAGAGGACCCCAGCATAGGAACGTCCATGGACTGCCTGCTCGCCCGCGAGAGTAAAGCCTGTGGAGGACGACCTCTTATCAGGAGCATGTCATCTCCGACTGGCTTGGGCATCTCTGCGCACTCCCGTACCGGACTACAATGTCAGCGGCCTTTACTCCCTTGCCTTCCTTGGCTGCTGCTGGGTAATGCAATGAATATTCCCCCCGCCGAGCAGGATTTCGCGGGCGGGGACCATGACCACTTGCCGGTCGGGGAAAAGCCGCTGCAGCACGGAATGCGCCTCTGAGTCGGTCGGCACGTCGAAGCAGGGGGCGATAATGGCGCTGTTGGCGGCGTAGAAATTCACGTAGGAGGCGGCGAGGCGTTCGCCGGCCGCGCGGTTCATGCCGGTGGGGCTGTGGTCGATCCCCGCCGCCTCGGCGTCCGTGAGGAACATCGGCGTGGGCATGGGGATGTGTTCCACGGCGAGGCCGGCCGCGCGCAGGCGGGATTCGGCGTCGCGGGAGATCTGGTAATGCGGGTCGCTTGGGTCGTCGCACCAGCTTAAGAGCACGAGGCCGGGGCGCACGAAGCAGGCGAGATTGTCCACATGGCCGCCGGTTTCATCATGCGGCACGCCCGCACCCAGCCAGACGATTTTCTCCACACCGAGATAGTCGCGCAGCAGCGTTTCCATCTCCGCGCGCGTGGCGCCGGAATTGCGGTTCTGATCCAGCAGGCAGGATTCCGTGACCAGCACGGTGCCCGCGCCGTCGACATGGATGGCCCCGCCTTCCAGCACTTTCGGCGCGCGGAAGCGTTTGGCCTTTTCGATTTCCAGCATTTTCGCGGCGATCTGGTCGTCCAAATCCCACGGAAAATACAGCCCGTGCCCAAGCCCGCCCCAGGCATTGAACATCCAATCCACGCCGGCAAGGTCTCCCGCCGGGTTGAGCAGGAAGGTGGCGCCGGTGTCGCGCGCCCAGGCATCGTTGCTGCTCGCCTCGACCACACGCACGGCGGCCGGGAGCATGGCGCGGGCATTGGCGAATTGCCTTGCACTCACCAGCATGGTGACCGGCTCGAACCGGGCGATGGCGCCGGCGACCGCGGCAAAGGCGGCCTGCGCCGGCTTCGCACCCAGCCGCCAATTATCCGGGCGTTCCGGCCAGATCATCCAGCACCCATCATGCGGCGCCCATTCCGCCGGCATCGCGTAGTTTTGCGCCCGTGGCGTGATCGTATCGGACATGGTCAATTCGTCCGTCCGTGCCGGCCGTCGATGGTGAGCAGCGGCCCGTAAAGGTCCGGGCGGCGGTCGCGGAACAGGCCCCACGAGGCGCGCTGTTGGGCGATGGCGTCGAGGTCGAAGCGGGCGGTCAGCACTGCTTCCCCGGCCCGCACGGCCTCGGCGATCTTCCCGCCGGTCTGGTCGGCGATGAAGGAGGAGCCGTAGAAGGTAAGCGACGTGCCGCGCGCCCCCGCCTCGGTGCCGATGCGGTTGGAGGCGATCAGCGGCATCACGTTCGAGGCGGCATGGCCCTGCATCGCCCGTTGCCAATGGTCGCGTGAATCGAGCGTGGGGTCCTGCGGTTCGGAGCCGATGGCGGTGGGGTAGAACAGCAATTCCGCGCCCATCAGCGCCATGGCGCGCGCGGATTCCGGGAACCACTGGTCCCAGCAGATGCCCACGCCGATGCGGCCGAACGCGGTGTCCCACACCTTGAAGCCCGTATCGCCCGGCGTGAAATAGAATTTCTCCGAATAGCCCGGCCCGTCCGGGATGTGCGATTTGCGGTAGAAGCCGAGATTTTTGCCGTCGGCATCGATGATGACCACGGTGTTGAAAAAGCCCTGGCCGGCGCGCTCGAACACCGAGACCGGCAACACCACCCCGAGTTCCCGCGCCAGCGCGCTGAAGCGGGCGACCGCCTCATTCTGCTCCAGCGGCACCGCCAGTTGAAAATGCGCGTGGATCTGGTCCTGGCAGAAATACGGCGTCTCGAACAATTCCTGGATCAGGACGATGTTCGCCCCCTGCCCCGCCGCCCGGCGGATCAGCCGCTCGGCTGTGGCGATGTTGGCGCTCTTGTCGGTGCCACATTCCATTTGCGTGGCGGCAACGGTGACATGTCTCATGGGTGATCCCAAGCGAAGGAAGGCTACTTTTTGTGAACAAAAAGTAGCAAAAAAACTTTATTAATCTAAGCCGTGCTGTTTTCAACGCCACCGGCCCAGCGTCAAAAAAAGTTTTTTGCGCCGCTTTTTTTCAAAAAAGCGGCTGCTTCCTCCCTGCCTTGCCCTAACCGGCGGAGTTCGGCACAGAAGCGGCATGGCCGATCTCGATGAACTCCTGAAATCCCGTGGCATTGTGGCGGAGCTTGGCGCCCATATCGTCGCCGCCCGCTTCAACCGTGCCGGCACGCATACCGCCTTCGCGCTCGGCGATGGCAGCCTGCATCTGTTCGACTCCCAGGGCTGGAACAAGGTGGCGGTTTATGACGGCGCGGTGCTGAGCCTGGCCCCGCATCCGGCCGCATCGGGATTTTGCTTAGGCGGCGATGACGGGCGGCTGATGGCGGTGACGCCGGAGGGGCAGGTCAGCGAAATCGCCAAATTCGGCTCGAAATGGGTCGAGCATGTCGCCGGCTTCGCCGGCAAGACGCCGCTCATCGCCGCCGCGGCGGGGAAGAACCTGTATCTGCTGAGCGGCACCGGCGAGGTTTTGAAGACGCTCGCGCACCCCTCCACGGTCGCCGGCATCGCCTTCGACACCAAGGGCAAGCGGGTTGCCGCCGCGCATTATGGCGGGGCCTCGCTCTGGTTCACCGGTTCCAACGCCGAACCGCGCAAGCTGGAATGGAAGGGCAGCCATATCGGCGTCGCGCTGCACCCGGCCGGCGAGGCGCTGGTGACGGCGATGCAGGAGAACGCGCTGCATGGCTGGACCCTGCCCGAGGGCAAGCATATGCGCATGGCGGGCTATCCGGCCAAAACCGAATCCCTCGGCTTCACCCGCTCCGGCCGCTGGCTGGCCACTGCGGGCGCGGAATCGATCGTGCTCTGGCCGTTCTTCGGCGGCGGGCCGATGGGCAAGGCGCCGATGGAGCTTGGCGCCGGAGACGGCATCGTCAAGCGCATTGCCGCGCATCCGGAGCATGAGGTGGTGGCCGCGGGGTTCGATACCGGGCTGGTGATCATCGCCGACGTGCAGAAGGAACAGGTCTTGCCGGTCTGCGGGCCGGGGCGCGGCGCCGTCACCGCCCTGGACTGGGACGCTGCGGGCGCCCGCCTGGCCATCGGCACCGAAACCGGGTTCGCGGCTGTCGTGAATTTCGCCCGTTAGCGGAAAGCGGAAGAAAGTAGCCGCTTTTTTGAAAAAAAGCGGCGCAAAAAACTTTTGTTTACGCTGGGCCTGAGGCGCTGAAGCTGCACGGGCCCAAAGTAAACAAAGTTTTTTTGCTTCTTTTTGTTCACAAAAAGAAGCGCTTTCTTCCTTTTGCTGCGCCTAACGCCCGGAGAGCATCAGCACCACCACCAGGGCGATGGCAACGCCCTGCAGGATCACGCGCAAGCGCATCAGCCGGTTGGAGGTCCGTGGGCTGCGGTTGAGATCGGCCATGCCGATGGCACCGATCAGCATGACCACGACCACCGCGATCATGTCGAGCGCCAGCAGGATGAAAAGGATCGTTCTCATGGCGGTCATATAAGCAGGCCCTGGACAGCTTGCCTATCGCCGCGCGGGTTGACTAACACGGCAACATCCTTTGTGCATGGGCCATGCGTTTTGCCCTTTTTGCCTGCCTTTTCGTTCTCTACCTCGGTTGCGGCCCCGCCATGGCGCAGACGACCACCGCCGCGCATCCGGCCAGCCACCCGGCCGCACCGGCCCATGCCACGCCCAGCGCCATCATTCCCGGCTCCCCGCTTGCCGCGCTGACCGGCGCGGCGGCGCCCCCTGCCCGGTCCGGCACGGCCGCCCCGCCGGGCACCAGCGCGATCACCCTGTCGATCTCCGCGGCGATCAGCAAGCAATCGGCCCGCCTGTTCGGCAATTTTATCATGGCCGTGCACCAATCCACCCGGATCGGCCCGGTGCTGAACTGGATCCACGGCTTTGCCAGCGTGCCCGCCCGCCGCGCGCATCTCCTGGAGGTCGTCCAGGCGTTGCTGCTCACCATTCTGCCCGGCCTGGCGGCTGAGCGGCTGCTGCATTTCGCCCTGGCGCGCCCGCGCGCCGCGCTGGTGAGGCGCGCCGAGACCCGGCTCCCGCTGCCTACCGACATGGCAAGGCCGTCAAATGACGACAAAAATAGCGAGGAGTCCGAGGAAGACGGCCAAGGGCTGGCCGATGCCGAGGCCGGCGAGACGGAAAAGCGGCTGGACCGCAAGCACAGCATCCTGATCTGGGGGCGGCGCTTCGCCCTCGGCCTGCTGCATCTGGGCCTGCGTCTGGTGCCGTTGATCGGCTTCGCCATCATCATCCAGGTGCTGGTCTCGTCCTCGCTGATCGCCAGCGAACCGGGGGAATTCGCGGTCATCAACGTCGCCAACGCCTATTTGCTGTGCCGGGCGGCGCTGGAGTTGCTACGGTTCGTCCTCGCGCCGCAAACCCCCAGCCTGCGGCTGGTGCGGCTCGGCTCGGCCGCCGCCGAACGGGTGCTGCGCGGGGCGCGGCGGCCACTCTTAACCGGTTTCGCCGGCTTTGCGCTGGTCTCGCTTGGCGAGTTGCTCGGCCTCGACCCTTTCGGCGCCACCGTGCTGCTGCGGCTGATCACGCTCGTGGTTCATCTGGAAATCGCCTGGGGCATCTGGAGGAGCCGGCGCATCGTCGGCGGCTGGATCAGCGGGGCGCCGCACGCCACGAGCCTGAGCGCCGGGATCCGGCAAAGGCTCGGCCGGATCTGGCATTATCCGGCATTGTTCTATGTGTTGGCATTATGGATCGCCTGGGCCGGCGGCGTGCACAACGCATTCGGGGTACTCCTCCGGGTCGTACTCGTGGTCGTCGCCGCGCTGATCGTAGGGCGGCTCGCCTGGTTTGGCAGCGCCTATACGCTGGAGCGCTTCCTTCCCTCTGCGGACGCCATCGCGAAGCGACACGCGCTCTTTGCCCGTATCTACGCTTATCGCCCCGTGCTGCGCGGCTTCATTCGCGCTGTCATCGGCATTCTGGTCTTCCTTCTCATCCTGCAAGGCTGGGGAATACACGCCTTCAGCTGGCTGCTAAACGACCCGATCAGTCGCGCGCTGATCGACGCCTTTATCGCCGTCGTCATTACCATCGCCGCGGCGCTGGCCTTATGGGAATGCGCCAATGTCTTCCTGAACAGCCGGATCGAACATCTGACTGCCACCGGCCATACACGGCATGCCACGCGGCTGCGCACGATGTTGCCGATCATTCGCGCCACGCTTGCCATCATCATTGGCCTGGTCGCGGGATTGATCTGCCTGTCGAAAATCGGCGTCAATGCCGCGCCGCTGCTGGCCGGTGCCGGCGTGCTGGGCATTGCCATCGGCTTCGGCAGCCAGAAGCTGGTGCAGGATGTGATTACCGGGCTGTTCCTGCTGCTCGAGGATGCGATGCAGGTCGGCGACGTTATCACCCTCGCGGGCATGAGCGGCACGGTGGAGCGGCTCTCGATCCGCACCATCCGCCTGCGCGGCGGCGACGGTTCGGTCAACATCATCCCCTTCTCCGCGGTGACCACGGTCACCAACATGACGCGGGATTTCAGCTATGCGCAGATTTCCATCGGGGTCGGCTATGAAGAAGACCTGCCGCATGTTTTCGCGGTGCTGACCGACATTGGCCGCAGCATGCGCGCGGACCCGGTCTGGGGGACGATGATGCGCGACGATCTGCAGGTTTTCGGCCTCGACCAGTTCGGCGCCTCGGCTCTGACGATTACCGGACAGATCCGTACCGGGCCGGGCCAGCACTGGTCGGTGCGGCGCGAATTTTATGCCCGGGTCAAGCAGCGTTTCGAAGCCGAAGGGATCGAATTGCCTTATCTCTATCTGGCGCCGGCGCCGGACCAACCGGCACATGCCGAAGCGGCCCCTTCAGTGCCCGAAAAATCGCCCCTCAAAAGCCGGTAATATCGGCCAGGACGCGCCGGCCCGAGACACTGCGGCGCAGCGGGATCACGCCGTGCATATCCTTGCTGGCCTCGGCGATGGTGACGCCCGAGAAGCGCGGGACGATCGCGCCGCCGGTGCGCTCCCACAGGTCGAAAGCCCAGTGCGGCCAGGGCATCGGCGGCGCGAACAAAGCCGGCTCTCTGGTCTCGACCTTGAAAAACAGCCCGCTTAGCACCCGCGCCAGCTGCCGCTCGGAATAAGGCTGGCCATGGCCGAACGGCGTGCTTTCGGCATAGGCCCAAAGCCCCTGCCGGTTGGGCACGACGATGATCAGCCGCCCGTCATCTTTCAGCAGCCGCCAGACCTCCCGCAACAGGCGCCTGGCGTTGTCGGCCTGCTCGAAACCATGCACCAGCAGAATGCGGTCGAACAGCAGATCGGGGAAGGGCAGCGCATCCTCCTCCGACAGGCAGGACAGGCTGGCGCGGCCGAGCGGCCATGGGGCCAGCCCCATCTGCTGCGGCGACACGGCAATGCAGCGCGCCGCCTGCTCGCGCCAAAGCTGCAAATAGGGGCCGGTATAGCCCAGGCCCAGCACCGACAGGCCGGCGCAATCCGGCCAGATTTCCCGCAACTTCTGGCGCAGCAGGGCAGCGGTCAGGCGCCCCAGCGCTGTCGCATAAAATTCTCCCGCATCTCGCGCGTCGATCCCCATTTGCCTTATATACACCCCTCTATTCCCAGGAGCGACAGACGTGACCGTAACTGCCACCCCTATCCCTATGCTCAGCGACAACTATTCATGGTTGTTGAGAGAGTCAGTCTCCGGCAAGGTCGCCATCGTCGATCCCGCCGAGGCCGCGCCGGCGATCGCGGCGATCGAAGCGGCCGGCGGCAAGCTCGACATGATCCTGCTGACGCATCACCATGCCGACCATGTCGACGGCGTCCCGGCGCTCGTCGCCAGATACCATCCCGTGGTGGTCGGCAACGCCGCCGACGCGCACCGCCTGCCGAACCTCGACATCGCCGTGCATGAAGGCGATACGGTGGATTTCGGCGCCACCAAGGCGCGGGTGATCGACACGCCCGGCCACACGCTCGGGCACATCTCCTACTATATCGCCGATGGCGGCATCCTGCTTCCCGGCGATACGCTGTTCAGCCTGGGCTGCGGCCGGCTGTTCGAAGGCACGGCCAAGGACATGTTCCACTCCATGGCCAAATACGAGGATTTGCCGGACAGCACCCTGGTCTGCGCCGGGCATGAATACACCGCCTCGAACGCGAAATTCGCGCTGGCGATGGACCCGGACAACAGGGCTTTGCAGGAGCGCGCGGCCGAAGTGGCGGCCCTGCGCGCCGCCGGCAAACCGACCCTGCCGGTGACGCTGGGGGTGGAGCGCGCGACCAACCCGTTCCTGCGCGCGCCGGATGCCGAGACTTTCGGCAAGCTGCGCACCGCGAAGGACCATTTCTAAGAAAGAGAAAGGTAGGCTACTTTTTGTGAACAAAAAGTAGCAAAAAAACTTTGTTAACTTTAGGCCATGCTGGTTCCGCCGCCACGGGCCCAGCATAACAAAAATTTTTTGCGCCGCTTTCTTGGAGGATCACATGACGAACTTGGTCGACTGGTTCGACGAGCATCGGATCACGGAAGTCGAATGCCTGGTGCCGGACATCACCGGCATCCCACGCGGCAAGATCATGCCGGCGCAGAAATTCCTGCAAGGAACCGCCCCGCGTCTTCCCGAGGCGATTTTCATCCAGTCGGTGACCGGCGAGTATCCCGAAGACCCGCAGGACACGCTGACCAACCCGGCAATCATCGATATCCGTTTGGTCCCGGACGCCAAAACCGTACGGCTGGTGCCCTGGGCACATGAGCCGACCGCGCAGATCATTCATGACTGCCAATATGCCGACGGAACGCCGGTGCCGATGGCGCCGCGCCAGGTGCTGCAGCGCGTGCTGGCGCTCTACGCGGAAAAAGGCTGGAAGCCGGTGCTGGCGCCGGAACTGGAATTCTACCTGGTCGGCCGCAATACCGACCCGGACTATCCGCTGGCGCCACCGGTGGGGCGCTCCGGGCGGCAGGAAACCGGCCGGCAAGCCTATTCAATCGACGCGGTCAACGAGTTCGACCCGCTCTTCGAGGAAATGTACGATTTCTGCGACATGCAGGACCTCGACCTCGACACGCTGATCCATGAAGAGGGCGCGGCGCAGGTGGAGATCAATTTCCTGCATGGCAACCCGCTCGACCTCGCCGACCAGGTATTCCTGTTCAAACGCACGGTGCGCGAGGTGGCCCTGCGGCACGATATCTACGCCACCTTCATGTCCAAGCCGATGGGCAACGAGCCGGGCAGCGCCATGCATGTGCACCAGAGCATCGTCGACCCGCAAACCGGCGCAAACCTGTTCGCCGGCGCCGACGGCAAAGCAAGCAAGCTGTTCCGCGCCTATATCGGCGGACTGCAGAAATACATCCCGGCGGTGATGCCGATTTTCGCGCCCAACGTGAATTCCTACCGTCGGCTGGCGCGTTTCTCCAACGCCCCGATCAATTTGCAATGGGGCTACGACAACCGCACCTGCGGGCTGCGCGTGCCGGTCGGCGACGCATCGGCGATGCGCGTGGAAAACCGCGTGCCGGGGGCCGACGCCAACCCCTATCTCGCGTTCGCCGCCACGCTCGCCTGCGGCTATCTCGGCATGGTCGAACAACTCGAAGCCACGCCCGAACAGATCGGCTCGGCCTATTCCGGGGAATATACCCTGCCGCGGGAACTCTCCCAGGCGCTGGAGGTGATGGACGGTTCCACCGCCATGCGCGAGATTCTGGGCGAGAAGCTCGTCGACGTGCTGGTGGCGGTGAAGCGGCTGGAATACGAAACCTATCTGCGCGTCATCAGCTCCTGGGAACGGGAGCATTTGCTGTTGAATGTTTAGGAAGAAAGCAGCCGCTTTTTAAAAAAAGCGGCGCAAAAATTTTGTTTACGCCGGCCATGGGCACTGTCGGCGCCAACGCCCATGACCCAGCATAACAAAGTTTTTTTGCTACTTTTTGTTCACAAAAAGTAGCGCTTCCTTCTTGCTTTTTTGCTTCAGCCCCAGAATTTTGACACGACAACAAAATGACCACCGATAATTACTACCAGGCCACAAAGCGGGTCGCGCTGACGGCGCCGGCGCTGGATCAGGATCTGAACGTCGACGTCGCCATTATCGGTGGCGGCATCACCGGTGTTTCCGCCGCCTTGCATCTGGCCGAGCGCGGTTATGATGTGGCGCTGCTCGAGGCGCACGACATCGGCTGGGGCGCCTCGGGGCGCAATGGTGGCCAGGTTCTGGCGGGCTTTGGTGTTGGCCAGGTGAAGCTGAAAAAACTCGTCGGCGCCGAGCCGGCGCAGCGGCTCTGGGACATGTCGGTCGAAGCCGTGAACCTGCTCCATGCGCAGATCCGGCGCTTCGACATCCCATGCGATCCAATGCAGGGCTATCTGCACGCGGCGCTGAAAGCCCGCCAGGTGCGCGAACTGGAGGAGACCCAGGAGGAATACGCACAGCTCGGCGCGCCGGTGGGGCGGATTTTGCGCGGCGACGAATTGCGCGCGCGGCTGGCCAGCCCGCGCTATCTGGCCGCGCTCGAGGACAAGCTGGCCGGGCATATCCATCCGCTCAACTACACGCTCGGCCTCGCCGCCGCGGCGCAGCGCGCCGGCGCGAAATTGTTCGCGCAGACCAGGGTGACCGAGGTCACACCAGGGCGGCGCATCAAAATCCGGGCCGGCGGGCATGAAATACGGGCCTCGTACCTGCTGACCGCCGGCGGCGCCTATCTGGGCGAGCTGATGCGGCCGCTCACCGGCTATATCATGCCGGTCAGCACCTATATTATCGCCACCGAATCTCGCGCCGATATGCCCCGGCTGATCCCCGGCAACGAGGCGGTGGCCGATCTGAATTTCGTGCTCGATTATTTCCGCCGTTCGCCCGATGACCGGCTGCTGTTCGGCGGGCGCGTCTCCTACTCCACCCTGCCCCCGCCGGCGCTGAAATCGGCCATGCTGGCCCGGGCCGTGCGCGTCTTCCCGCAATTGCGCGATGCGCGGGTGGAGCATGTCTGGGGCGGGAATGTGGACATCACCCGCAACCGCGCGCCGCATTTCGGCCGCCTCACCAACAATATCCTGTTCTGCCACGGATTTTCCGGCCATGGCGTGGCCCTGACCGGGCTGGCCGGCAAGCTCGCCGCCGAGGCGATCGCCGGCCAGGCCGAACGGTTCGACGCTTTTACCCGCATCCCGCACGCGCGTTTTCCCGGCGGCCGGGCTTTTCGCGTGCCGGCCCTGCTGCTGGCGACCGCCTATTACCGGCTGCGGGATATGTTTTAAGACAAAAAGGAAGCGCTTCTTTTTGTGAACAAAAAGAAGCAAAAAAACTTTGATGACTCTGGGTCATGGGCGTTGTCGGCGACAACGCCCATGACCCAGAGTCACAAAAAGTTTTTGCGCCGCTTTTTTCAAAAAGCGGCCGCTTTCTTTTTGAGGCTGGCGAGGCGGTGGAACGGCCAATATATCGGAAGCCATGAATCCGATCCTGATCACCGGCGGCGCCAAACGCCTGGGCGCCGCGATGGCCCGCACGCTCGCGGCAGCCGGCTATCCCGTCATCATCCATGCCAACCGCTCGCTGGCGGAGGCCCAGGCTTTGGCCGACGAACTCGGCGCCCGGATCGTGCAGGGCGATCTCGCCGATCCGGCGGTGCCGGCGCGGCTGATCGACCAATGCGGTGCGCTGCATGGGGTGATCAACAATGCCTCGCATTTCACGTTCGACGCGCCGGGCTCGGTGGATGCGGCATCGCTCCACGCGCATTTCGGCCCCAACCTGGTGGCGCCGGTTCTGCTGGCGCGGGCTTTCGCCGCGCAAAAGCCCGCGCAAGGCGTGATCATCAACATGCTCGACCAGAAGCTGAGCAACCTGAACCCGGATTTCTTCGCCTACACGCTGAGCAAGGCGGCCCTGGCGGCGGCGACGGAAATGATGGCCCAGGCGTTCGCCCCTGCGATCCGCGTGTGCGGCATCGCCCCCGGCCTGACCCTGCCCGGCCCCAAACAGGCGCCGGAACGTTTCGCGCGGGCCTGGCGGGCCAACCCGCTCCGCCGGGGGGCCGCCCCTGAGGACATCGCCGCCGCCGCCGTGTTCATCATGCAGACGCCCTCGCTCACCGGCACCACCATCACCGTCGATGGCGGCGAGCACCTCCTGCATCGCGGCAGGGACGTTGCATTTTTATCTCCGGAATGACCTAGTATAATCAATAGAATAGATTCACTCGGAGGGTTGATGTCGGTCCGAAAATTCCTGCTCCCGGTCAGCAGCTCCGCCTCGGCAGAGTCAGCCCTCCGCACTGCGCTGATGCTGACGAAAATGTGGAACGCGCATCTGCAGGTGCTGCATATCCGCGTCGATGCCCGCGACCTCGCACCCCTGGCCGGTGAAGGCCTGTCCGGCGCGATGATCGAGGAAATGATCAGCGCCACTGAAAAAGAGAGCGGCGCGCGCGCGTTCGATTTACGCGAGATGTTCGGCCTGGCCACCGAGGCCGAGGCCGTGCCGGTGGGCGACGCGCAGCGCGGCCGCAACGAGCCCAGCGCCTGCTTCACCACCATGACCGGCCGCGAGGAGGAAATCATCGCGCATCAGGCGCGGTTGGCCGATCTCACCATCGTGCCGCACCCCCTTGCCGGCGAGGATGTGGCCGCCGCGGACGCGCTGCATGCCGTGCTGTTCGATTCCGGCCGCCCGGTGCTGCTGGCGCCGGTGCAGCCGCCGCAGAGCATCGGCAAGCGCATCGCCATCGCCTGGAACGGCACCGCCTATGCCGCGTCGGCGCTGGCTTCGGTGATGCCGTTCGTGCGCCAGGCCGAGGCCGTGCGGGTGCTGACCTCGGAGGAATATTTCCGGCGCGGGCCAAGCGCGGCCGAAGTGGTGGGCTATATTTCGCATCATGGCGTGACCGCGGAGGTGGGCGAATTCCGGCCGGTCGACCGCGTCGTCGGCGCCGGCCTGCTGGCGGCGGCCATGGACTGGGGCGCGGATCTGATGTCGATGGGCGCCTATTGCTCGGCCTCGCGCCTGCGCCAACTGATCCTCGGCGGCACCACCCGCCATGTTCTGGAGCACGCAGCCTTGCCGGTGCTGATGAACCGCTAGAGCGCGATGACTTTAAGTCGGACCGTTTCATGGTTCGACTTAAAGTCTGAATCGTCCTCTAACTTATTTATCGAGAGGCGGCGGGCCAAAAAACGCTCGGGCTGGGCTGGTTGCCGCGCCGCCGGCCCGCAATAGCAAAAGTTTTCGCGCCGCTTTTTGCAAAAAACGGCAGCTTTCTTCTATCTACAATGCGCGTTCGACGTAACAACGTGGCAGACCGGACAGCTCATCGGCCATCTCATGGCGACGTGAACGGCATCTTCACAGGAGTACGAGATGATAGACATTCGCCCGTTCTCTTCACTCGGCGCCTTCAGCAATAGCTGGCTGACCGCCCGGCATCATTTCAGCTTCGGCGACTATTACAATCCCGCCCGCATGGGCGTTGGCCGCCTGCGGGTCTGGAATGATGACCAGATCGCCGCCGGCACAGGCTTTGGCGCGCATCCGCACCGGGACATGGAGATCATCACCTTCGTCCGCCAGGGCGCCATCACCCACCAGGACGATACGGGCAGTGAGGGCCGGACCCAGGCTGGCGACATACAGGTGATGCATGCCGGAACCGGCATCATGCATGCCGAGCTGAACCGGGAGGCCGAGCCGACCCGGATTTTCCAGATCTGGATCGAGCCGGACCAGCTCGGCGTGGCGCCCGGCTGGCAGATGCGGGAATTTCCGCGCGCCTGGGGCGAAGGATTGCAGGTGCTGGCGAGCGGCCGGCCCGCGGACAGCGCCACCGACGCCTTGCCGCTTTATGCCGATGCCGCGCTGCTGGTGGGCAAGTTCGCCACCGGTGAGCGTGCCAGCTACGCCCTGCCGGCGGGGCGGGCGGCTTACCTGGTGGCGGCCAGCGGCGAGATCAACATCAACGGCCAGACCGCCGCGGCACGCGACGGTGTGGCGCTGCGCGACGAACCGCATATCGACATCGAAGCTATGCACGCCGCGGAAATTCTTCTGGTCGATGTGCGCGACGAGATGTGACCCCTCGTTGCGTATGCAACTTACCGTGAACTTCGTATACATATTTCCGGTTGCCTGTGGCATTTCGGTAACTATTGTTTCACGCTGTCACGGAAGCGTCGTATAGAAATTAGAGCTATGTAACGGCACGAGGCCGATTTAACCCAAGCGAGCTGGAGACACTGTGTACATGCGCAAGACATTCAACCGTAGCACGGCGATCACGTTGGCGCTGCTCGGCGCAACCGTGGTTGGCAGCCTGAGCGCCGTCGCGGCGCGGGCTGATAACCCGCCCTTGAACGAGACGGCCGCCGTGGAAAGCGATTTCAAGCCGGTCGGCGACTTCACCAACCTCGTCAAGCGCGTCACGCCGGCCGTGGTGTCGATCACTGTGCATCTGAAACTTGATCAGACCGCGGATGACAGCAGCGACAATGGCAACAATTCGGGCGGCAACAACAACGTGCCGCCGGGCTTCCCGCAATTGCCCGGTTTCCCGCCCGGCTTCCCCTTCGGCCCGGCGCCCCAGCAGCCGCAAGCGGTCGAGGCCAAAGGGTCGGGCTTCATCATCAATTCAAACGGCACGATCGTCACCAACAACCATGTGGTGAAGGGCGCGCAGAGCGTGAGCGTGACGCTGTCCGACGGCACGAGCTATCCGGCGAAAGTCGTCGGTACCGATCCGAAAACCGACCTCGCGGTGGTGAAGATCACGGTCGGCCATCCCCTCCCTTATGTCGAACTTGGCCAGTCCAAGGATGTCGAGCCGGGTGAATGGGTGGTGGCCATGGGCAACCCGTTCGGCCTGGGCGGCACCGTGACCGCGGGCATCGTCTCGGCGCTGGGCCGCAATATCGGCGACGGGCCGTATGACCGTTTCATCCAGATCGATGCGCCGATCAATGAAGGCAATTCCGGCGGCCCGCTGTTCAACCAGCGCGGCGAGGTGATCGGCATCAACACCGCGATCCTGACGCCGACCGGCGGCTCGGTCGGCATCGGCTTCGCCATCCCCTCGGAAATGGTTCAGCGCGTGGTCTCGCAGCTGATCGCGAGCGGCAAGGTGACGCGCGGCTATCTCGGCGTCGCGGCGCAGCAGATCTCGCCGGAAATGGCGCAGGCGATCGGCCTGCCGACCGCGGACCCGGCCAATGACGGGGCGCTGGTCGCCGCCGTTTCCGGCGGCAGCCCCGCGGCGCGCGCCGGGCTGAAGCCGGGCGACGTCATCACTGCCGTGAACGGCGTGAAGGTCAGCGGCCCGAGCGATCTCGCCGCCGATATCGCCAATATCGATCCCAACCACGACGCCACCATCACCTATACGCAGGACGGCAAGTCACACGATCTGTCGGTGGTGGTGACGACCATGCCGGCCGATCCGAATGCCGGCTTCCAGATCGGCGGCAGCAACAATGCGGCGCCGGGAACGAGCCACGCCTCTCTGGGCCTGACCCTGGCACCGCTGACGTTCGACAGC
>NZ_DATLPB010000048.1:0-55912 GCF_035535915.1 Acidocella sp. | reverse complement strand
GGCGCAAGGATGCCTTTGATCACGAGCTTGCCCGGCCAGCGTCGGCGCATCAGCGCCAGATGCGTCCAGGAGAGCCCGTCACGTGCGCCGAGCGCTCGTTCGACGGTGCGGGACAGGATCGCCGGGCCCCGGAACGCATCCATGTTTTCAAAGCGCGGCATGCCCTGCAGCAACGTCCGCCCGAAGGTCCCCAGCGACCAGCGCATATGGCTCATGCCGTCCAGCAGCAGCCGAAAACTGGGCTTGAGCGGCATCGAGAACCCGGTCCTGGCGTTATTCTCGCGGTTGGCGGAGACGGGAACATCCACCGTCAGCACCAGGGTCTCAAAGCCCGCTGCCGCCACGCGGGCGAGCATGGCCTCGATCCGCTCCGGCTCGCCGGGCAGATAGGTCTGGAACCAGCGCGCGCCGCCTTCCGCGCTCAGGCGCTCCAACGGCATGAGCGAGGTTGCGCTCGCCACCATCAAAGCCTGCTCGTCCCGGGCCGCCTGCGCCAGCACAAGGTCCCCCTGGAACGTCGAGAGCCCGGAAATGCCCATCGGGGCGATGCCGACGGGCAGGCTGTAGCTGCTGCCGAACAATGTCTTCGCCGTCGAGCGGGCGCGTGTGTCCACCAGCACGCGCGGCAGCAGCGCGAAGCGCTGATACGCGTCCCGGCTGGCCCTGAAAGCGGCGCCCGTCTCCGCCGCGCCGGCATAATAGCCATAGATCTGGCGCGGCAGCCGCCGGCGCGCGACCGGTTCGAAATCGTCCAAACACAGATAGCGGCGCAGCGAACGCGCGACCTGCGGCGCGGCACGCGCCTCCGTCTTCACGCCGCGTTCCGCAACCGTTTTCGCCGAAGACGCGCTCATGGCTTGTCTCCCATCGCCGCGCGCAGCCGCAGCAGGGCGCCCAGCCCCTGGTCGCGTTGGCGCGCCGGCTCATCCATCCGCAAAGCGCGCAATTCGTCTTCGACGCCGGCGATCAATTGCTCGCGCAAGGCAGGCGTCAGCGGCGAGGTCCGCAGCGTGGCCCATCGGGCTTCCTGGGACGGGCCGAGATGTTCGAGATAATGCCGGTACCCGCCCTCCCCGCCGCCCAGATGATAGAGAAGATGCGGCCCCATGAAGGCCCACCGCAGCCCCGGCCCCTGGCAGATCGCCGCGTCGACATCCTCCACCGTGGCCACGCCGGAAGCGACGAGATCGACCGCCTCGCGGTACAAAGCCGCGGTCATCCGGTTGGCCACAAACCCGGCCTGCTCGCGCCGCACATGAATCGGATGCTTGCCGATCGCGGCAAAGAATTTCATCGCCCGTTCAACGGACCCCGCATTGGTCAGCCGGCCGGGTACGATTTCGACCAAGGGAATGAGCGACGGCGGATTGAACGGATGAGCCCCCAGCACGCGGCCGGGATGCGCCGCCTGGCTCTGGTAATCGCTCGGCAGCAAAGAAGAGCTGCTGCTGGCGATGATCACCTCCGGCGCGGTCATTGCGTCGATCTCCGCGATCAGCGCCGTCTTCGCCGCCACGCTTTCCGGCCCGTTCTCCATGATGAACTGCACGCGTCCACAAACCTCGCGCAGCGGCGCGAAAGCCACCGCGGACGGCGCGCCGGCGATGCGCACCAGCCCCGCCTGCTCCATAGCCGGCCATATATCCGCGACGGTGGCGGCAAGGCGCGCAGCCGCGCGCGGGTCGGGATCGAACGCCGAAACCGCAAAACCCTGCGCCAGAAAATACGCGGCCCAATGCGCGCCGATCAGCCCCGCGCCGACGATGCCGATATGTTCAATCTTGTTGCTGCCAGTGTCCATGTGCCCGGCCCCTCCCATTATATTTGGCGGCAGTTTTGGGCATCCCGTCTGACTTATCAAGGGAGGCGGCGTTAAGAGGAAGAAAGCAGCCGCTTTTTGAAAAAAGCGGCGCAAAAACTTTTTTGACGCTGGGCCCGAGGCGTTGAAACCACCACGGCCCAAATTAACAAAGTTTTTTTGCTACTTTTTGTTCACAAAAAGTAGCGCTTCCTTGCCTGCCTTCCTGTCTCTTACGCCAGCGGGTTCACGCCGATCAGCCATCGATGCAGCCAGATCGCGAAGGCGATCCAAACGACCACGCCCACCGTAATGGCGGTGATATCCCCTTGCCGCGAGCCCGGGGGGTAAACCGTCCCATCGCGGCGGTCACGGAGGCTGGAGACCACGAAATCCACGAGCGCCCAGACCAGAAAGGCGCCGAACAGCACCACGTCGCTCAGCGTGCCGACGGCGAGCAGATGGCCGAAGGCCCAGATCGCCACGCCCGCCAGCATCGGGTGGCCGATCCGCGCCTTGATGCGGTTACCCGGCGTGTAGGCCGCGGCCACCAGGACGGAGGCAATCAGCGTCCAAAGTATGTTGAGATGGCGGAGCCAATCGGACGGCGCGTAGATCAATACCGGCGTCACCCGCGCTTCCCCGAAGCCGACGATGATCATGACGAACCCCACCAAGGACACCAGCGCGAAACGCCCCTTCCAGCCCGCCGCGCCGAAATGCAGAATCTGGCGCCGCCGCCAGTCTTCCGCAAAAATCCCGAGCGAGTGGACGCCGAGAAAGATGATCAAACCCAAAATCAGCAAAAGCATGATGGCGCCGCAACTCCCCGGCCATATTCATTTCGTTTTCGCTTGTATCTGAGTTGCGGCAGAGGAGCAAAACGCGCTTCACCCCGCCTGCCGGGTCGGGATTTCACGTCGGGGCAAAAATATTTCGTCCCTGGCAGGCAGGACCGCGGCTTCGATGTCACTGAGGCGGGCGCCGGAAATGGTTTCATGGGCGAGCAGCTCCGCGGCGCCGTCACGCAGGAGCGCCAAATTCTGCTTCAGGATCGCGCGGGCCCGGCCATAGGCATCGTCGAGCAGATCGTGAATCGCCATGTCGATGGCAGCCGCCGTCTGTTCGCTGTACCGCCGTGGCCGGTAATCCATCATGCCACCCGACGTCAGTATGGGAGAAGGCTCGGTTTCGTACGTGACCTGGCCGAGCTTCTCATCCATGCCGTAGCGGACCACCATGCTGCGGGCGATTTCCGTGGCGCGCGCCAGATCGTCGGCCGCGCCCGTGGAAATATCCGCAAACACCAGGGACTCCGCGGCCCGGCCGCCGAGCAGAACGGTCAAGCGGTTGATCAGCTCACCGCGCTCCATGAGGAAACGGTCGGTCAGCGGGCGCTGGATGGTGTAGCCGAGCGCGGCGATACCATGCGGGATGATCGATATTTTTTGCACCTTGTCGACATCCGGTAGGGCCATGGCGGTGATGGCGTGCCCCATTTCATGATAGGCGACGGCATTGCGCTCCTTCGGCGCCAGCAGGCGGCTACGCTTTTCCAGGCCGGCGACGATGCGCTCCAAAGCTTGGTTGAAATCTTCGAGCGTGACGGCATCGGCGCGCCGGCGGGTGGCGAGCAAGGCCGCCTCGTTCACCAGGTTGGCAAGGTCGGCGCCGGTGAAGCCCGGGGTCATGGCGGCGACATCCTCGAGCGAGACATCGGGCGCGAGGCGCACTTTGCGGATATGCAGCCGCAAAATATCGGCCCGGCCGCTGCGGTCCGGCCGGTCGACCAGCACCTGGCGGTCGAACCGGCCGGCGCGCAGCAAGGCGGGGTCGAGAATCTCCGGACGGTTGGTGGCCGCCAGCAGCACCACGCCGCTGGAGGGATCGAACCCGTCCATTTCCGCCAGAAGCTGGTTGAGCGTCTGCTCCTTCTCGTCATTACTGCCGGGGATGGCGGCATTGCGGGCGCGGCCGAGGGAATCCAGCTCGTCGATGAAAATGATCGCGGGTGCGCGGCGGCGCGCCTGTTCGAAGAGATCGCGCACGCGGGCGGCGCCGACGCCGACGAAAAGCTCGACGAATTCCGAACCGGAGATGGAGAAGAACGGCACCCCCGCCTCGCCGGCAACGGCCCGCGCGAGCAGGGTCTTTCCGGTTCCGGGCGGGCCGACCAGCAGCACGCCTTTCGGAATATGCGCGCCAAGCCGGCCGTAATCGGCCGGCGCTTTCAGAAACTCCACAACCTCCTCGAGCTCGGCTTTGGCCTCGTCCACGCCGGCGACATCGGCAAAGCGAACAGGCACGTCATCTTCCGCATAAACCCGGGCACGGCTCTTGCTGATGGACAGAATCCCGCTTGCGCCCCCCAGCCGGCCGCCCGAAACAAAATAGAAAACGGCGCTGAAGAGCAAAATCGGCAACAACCAGCCGAGCAGCGCGACCAAGGGGCCGGAGGCCGGCTGGCCGGTGAAGGTGATTTTGCTCTTCTCCAGCATAGCGGCCAGCGCCGGGTCCACCCGGTCGGTGACGAACCGATCCGATTGCCCGGGGCTGGGATGTTTCAATGTGCCGCTGATCGTGTTGGGGCTGACGACGAGATTTTCCACCTCGTTGGCGGCGAGCAGCGACTGGAACTGGCTGTAGGGGATCTCGGTAGACGGAGGCGAAAAAAACAGCGGGAGCAGGCCGAGCAGCAACAACAATGAAACCATGACGCCGAATACCGTCAGAGCGGTTTTGACGTTCGACGGCGGGTTGTCGCGCGGCTCGGCCATGGCACGCGCGCGTCAGCCGCGCCGGCCTCGGCGCGGCTCATCAACCCTGACGCGCCGCGGCGCGACCGCCCGGGCCGGGCGCATCGCCACACAGAGGAGTAAGGCGAGAAACGTCACCAGAAACAGCATCATGTTTTTAATCCTTCCCTCACAATGAGCTATGGGCGAACATTACGCGTCGGCGCAGATACCCAGGGGCTGAGATGGGCGGCGAGCTGATCGTCCACCGTCTTCACCAGATCCTTGTTGACCGTGCCGCGAAGGGTGGTTTTCACGGCGCCGCTGAGCGCGCTTTCGATCGCCGCGGCCGTGTCGGGCAAGGCGACGATGAGCAAAGCGTCAAAGGCGCCCTTGCCTTCCATGCCGTTCAGCTGCTGGGCGACGAACCGGGCAAATTGCGCTTTTTCCAATTCGTGGAGATCGTGCCGCGGGGTGAACGCATGATGCGCCGTTGCATCGCTATGGAACGAGGCTCCGGGCGCATCCGTGCCCAGATCGCCTGACCGCTTATGGGCGGCGATCGAATCGAATGTCTGCTCCGTTCTCAACACGCCATGGGCATCACGGCGAACCAGGCGGGCATGTTCGCCATCGGCCAGCATAATCACCAGATTTGACCGCTTCGGCATTGTTTGCCTCCTCATCGCGCCTGCAAGAACCTGCATCCTCGTATTTCAGCTCTAAGTCCGCCCGGGCGGCGCCGATATGACGCAGGTCAAACCCGGGCGCGCGAAATGATCCGCCTGCCGATGGGCGTCACTTTGCGTCATATCAAGGAAGCCGCCCTGTCCTGCCTCTACGGTCCGCTCATGCAGAGGACGTTTTGGCAAACATGATGCAAAGTGCGGCGATCCGGGCCTTGGCCGGGCAGAGGGCGTAGGCCATGGATGAAATCCACCCCACGGAACCGCGCGACCGTCCCGCCGCTACGCCGGCGGCCGCTCGCCCTTTCCTGGCGCCGCAACGCCGGCGCAGATTGCTTCTGCCCGCGCTGCTCGCGCTGGCGGCGGTAGCGGTCTTGGCCCTCTGGTTCTGGCCCGGCGCCCGCGATGCCGTGTTCGGCCCCCGGCCGGTGGCCGGCGTGTTGACCGCCTCGGGCAACATCGAGGCGCATGAGAGCCTGTTGAGCTTTACCCAGGTGCAGGCGCCGATCGTCTTCCTGCCCTTCGACGAAGGCGCAACAGTCGCCGCCGGAACAATCTTGGCGCGGGTCGATGACCGGCTCTACCGGCAGCAGGTGCAGATCGACTCCAGCAATCTGCAAGTGCAGATGGCGCAGGTGACGCAGAGCGAGAACAATCTCACCGCAGCGCAGAGCAATGTTGCGAGCGACCGTTACGATCTCGCGCAGAAGCAGAGCGATGCCGCGCGGGCGGCGCGGCTGGCGCAAAGCAACGCGGTCTCCGTGCAGGAGCGAGACCGGGCGGAGACCGCCGCCCGCCAATCCGCCGCCTTGCTGTCGCATGACCAGGCAATGGTGCTGGCCGGGCAGGCGGCCGTCGGCCTGGCCGAGGCCAATGTGGCGGCGTTGCGCGAGCGGCTGCTCCTGGATCAGATCACGCTCGGCTACACCGTGCTGCGTGCCCCCTTTGCCGGGGTGATCGCGGTCCGGCAGGCGGAGCTGGGCGAACTCGCCGGGCCGGGCGTGCCGATCTTCAGCCTCGACGATCTCGATCATGTCTGGCTGCGCGCCTATGTGAACGGGCCGGACCTGGGCAAGGTGCGGTTCGGCCAGGCCGTAGACGTGACCACCGACACCTATCCCGGCCATGTCTATCACGGCCGCATCAGCTTCATTTCACCGCAAGCGGAATTCACGCCGAAAACCGTGCAGACCTTCGCGGAACGGGTGACGCTGGTGTACCGGATCCGCATCGATATCGACAATCCGAGCCATGAGCTGCTGCCGGGCATGCCCGCGGATGCGACGATCCGGCTGCTCGGGCCGGCCAAGCCATGAGCGACGACATCGCGATCTTCGCCGCGGGGCTGAGCCGGCGGTTCGGCACGGTGTGTGCCGTGCGGGAGGTCAGTCTCAGCGTGCGGCGCGGCGAAATTTTCGGCCTGGTCGGGCCGGATGGCGCCGGCAAAAGCACGATGATGCGGATGCTGGCCGGCGTGCTGCCGCCGGATACCGGGCGCATCATCATCGCCGGCGTCGATGTGGTGGCCGATCCCGAAGCGGCGAAAGAGAAACTCAGCTACATGCCGCAACGTTTCGGCCTGTACGAAGACCTGACGGTCGCCGAGAATATTTTTTTCTATGCCGAAATGTTCGGCGTGCCGCGCGCCCTCAGGCGGCGGCGCGAGGGTGAATTATTGGCGGCGGCCAATCTCGGCGCGTTCCGCGCGCGCCTGGCCGGCCGGCTCTCGGGCGGGATGAAGCAGAAGCTCGGCCTGGTGTGCGCGCTGATCCACACGCCCGAGGTGCTGCTGCTGGACGAGCCGACCACCGGCGTCGATCCGGTCTCGCGCCGCGATTTCTGGGCGATCCTGTATGGCCTGCGCGACAGCGGCGTCACCACGCTGCTCTCCACCGCCTATATGGATGAGGCGGAACGCTGCTCGCGGCTGGCGCTGATGGGGCACGGCGAGATCCGCCGCTGCGACACGCCGGCGCGGCTCAAGCAGATGATGCCGGGCATGATGCTGGCCGTGAGCGCGGCTGACCCGCGCGCGGTAAAGGCGGCGCTCGAGGGCGCGCCGGGCGTGCTCGGCCTGCTGCTGATGGGCGACCGCGTCCATGTGCGGGTGGATGACGCGCCGCGCCGCCTGCCTTGCCTGCAAACCTGGCTGGCCGCGCGCGGCGTCAGCGGCGCGGACATCGCTCCCATCCGGCCGAGCATCGAAGACGTGTTCGTCGCACTGGACACGGAGCCGGCTTCATGAGCGCGATCCTCGCCCGCGGCCTGACCAAGAAATTCGGCGCCTTCATTGCCGTAAATCAGCTCGATCTCGACATCGCCCCGGGCGAGGTGGTGGGCTTCATCGGCCCGAACGGCGCGGGCAAATCCACCACCATCCGGCTGCTCTGCGGCCTGTTGCGGCCGAGCGCCGGCACCGCCAGCGTGGCCGGGTTCGACATCGCCCGCCAGCCCGAGGCGGTGCGCGCGCATATCGGCTATATGTCGCAGAAATTCTCGCTCTATCCCGACCTCACCGTGCGGGAAAATCTGCGCTTCTTTGCCGGGCTGTATCGCGTGCCGGCGTCCGAGTTCGAAACACGCAGCGCATTCGCCATCGACATGGCCGGGCTGGCGGGCCGCGAGGAGGCGCTGGTGCGCACGCTGGCCGGGGGCTGGAAGCAGCGCCTCGCTTTGGGGTGCGCGATCCTGCACCGGCCGCCGGTGCTGTTCCTCGACGAGCCGACCTCGGGCGTGGAGCCGCAGGCAAGGCGGCGCTTCTGGGACCTGATCCAGGCCCAGGCGGCAGACGGCGTCACCATCCTGGTCTCGACGCATTACATGGACGAGGCGGAGTATTGTAACCGCATCGCGCTGATCGATGCGGGGCATCTGGTCGCGATGGGCAGCCCCGGCACGCTGCGCGGCCGCCATCTGGGCGGGGCGCTGTTCGAGCTGGAGGGCACGCCTCTGGGCGCCGCTTTGGCCGCCTTGCGCCAGATGCCGGGCGTGATCGACGCCACGGTCTTCGGCGACGGGCTGCATGTGCTGCTGCACGACGCGCAGGACGCCCCTGCCTTGCCGGAAAAACTGCGCGCGCAAAACATCACCGCCACCGCGCCACGGCCGATCATGCCCAGCCTCGAGGACGTGTTCGTGCAGCTGGTCTCGCACCGCGCGGCGTCGTCATGAAACTGCGCCGGCTCTCCGCCATCGCCTACAAGGAAACGCTGCAGGTCTGGCGCGACCCGCGCAGCCTCGCCGTGGCGCTGCTGATGCCGGCGATGCAGATGGTGCTGCTCGGCTACGGCGTCAGCCTCGATATCCGGCACGTGCCGCTTTGCGTCTATGACCAGGAGCAGAGCCAGATCAGCCGCGCGTTGGTCGCCGATTTCACCGACGGCGGCTGGTTCGATGTCGTCTCCCGCCTGCCCGACGAACCCGCCTTGCGCGCCGCCATGGATCGCGGCACCTGCGCCGGCGCGTTGACGATTCCTGTGGATTTCACCCGCGTGTTGACGAGCACCGGGGCCGCGAATGTGCAAATTGTGTTCGACGGGACGGACGCCAACACCACCAACATCGCCACCGGCTATGCGCAGGCCATCATCGCCCAGGCGAGCGCGGATTTCCAGTCACGCTGGGGCCAGGCGCACGCACTGCCGGCGCCGACGCGCGGCGTGGTCGACCTGGAGCCGCGCGTCTGGTTCAACGAAGGGCTGGACAGCCGCAATTTCATCGTGCCCGGCGTGGTGGCGGTGATCCTGGCGCTGGTCGGCTCGCAGCTCACCTCCCTCACCGTGGCGCGCGAATGGGAGCGCGGCACGATGGAGCAGCTGATCTCCACGCCGGTGACCGCACTGGAAATGATGTTCGGCAAGCTCGCGCCGTATTTTCTCATCGGCATGCTCGACGCCGCCTTCTGCCTCGCCGCGACCGTCTTTTGGTTTCATGTGCCCTTCCGCGGCAACCTGCTGGCCCTGACCGTCACCACCGGCCTGTTCGCACTGGTCGTGCTCGGCATCGGCTATCTGCTCTCGGTGCGCATCCATAACCAGGTGGGGGCAAGCCAGGTGGCGCTGCTGGTCACTCTGCTGCCGACCACCATGCTCTCCGGCTACACGTTTCCGCTCGACCAGATGCCGCTGGCGGTGCAGGCCATCAGCCTGATCGTGTTCGCGCGCTATTACGTGACGATCTTGCGCGCCGTGTTCCTGAAAGGCAGCCCGCTCGCCTGGCTGGCGGCGCCGGTCTTCGCGCTCGTCGTCACCGCCTGCATCATCATCTGGCTGGCGGCGCGCGCCTTCCGCAAGCGGCTGGATTGAGGCTGATGGTTTACGATCGATCATATGCAGGAAAGCGGAAGGAAGCGCTTCTTTTTGTGAACAAAAAGAAGCAAAAAAACTTTTTTATGCTGGGCCGCGGGCATTGGCGCTGACAACGCCCATGCCCCAGCATAATAAGAGTTTTTGCGCCGCTTTTTTTAAAAAGCGGCCACTTTCTTCAATTGTCAGCCTGAGGCCTTAACATGTGGCAGCGCATCCAGGTCATGCTGATGAAGGAGTTTCTGGAACTCAGGCGCGACCCCTGGGCGATGTTCCGCCTGGTGATGCCGCTGGTGGTGCAGGTGCTCATCTACGGCTATGCCGCGACCTTCACGGTGAACCATGTCTCGACCGTGGTGCTGGATCTCGACCACAGCCAGGCCAGCCGCACGCTGATCTCGTATTTCACCGGCAATGGGCGGTTCGACCTCGTGGATATCGCCGCCACCCAGGCACAGGTGACGCGTGACATCGACCGTGGCAACGCGGTCGCGGCCATCATCATCCATGCCGGCTTCGCGCAGCATCTGAATAACGGCGAGACCGCGCCGCTGGCGGTGGCGGTCGATGGCACGAACTCCAACACCGCCTTGATCGCGCTCGGCTATATCAGCCAGATCGTCGCGCAATATCAGGCCGACATGGCGCCCTCTCCCCCGGTTTCCGGCGCCGCGCCCGGCAGCCTCGCCATCACCTTACAGCCCCGCCCCTGGTTCAATCCCGGGTTGGAGGACCGCTGGTTCTTCATTCCCGGCGTCATCGGCACGCTGACCCTGATCCAGGTGGTAAGCCTCACCGCCTTCGCGATCGTGCGCGAGCGCGAATTGGGCACGCTGGAACAGATCATGGTCAGCCCGATTACCCCGCTGGAGTTCATTCTCGGCAAGACCGTGCCGTATTTCATCATCGGCTGCTTCGATGTCGCGCTGATCACGGTACTCGGCGTGCTGTGGTTCCACATCCCCTTCGTCAGCAGCCCCCTGGTGCTGCTGCTTGGCACATTCCTGTTCCTCATCGCCGCCATCGGCTTCGGGCTGCTGCTCTCCACCGTGTCCAAGACGCAGCAACAGGCCTTCGCGCTCAATTTCTTTCTCGTGTTCCCGCTGTTCATCCTCTCCGGCTTCGCCTTCCCCATCGCCGCCATGCCGAAAATCATGCAATGGTGCACGCTGGTGAACCCGCTGCGCTATTTTCTCATCGTGATCCGCGCGGTGTTTTTGAAAGGCGTCGGCGTAGGCGTGCTGTGGCCGTCGCTCACGGCGCTGGCGCTGCTCGGCGCCGCCATGCTGGGGGTGAGCGTTTTGCGCTTCCGCAAGTCGTTGGATTAGGGGTAGAAAGCACTACTTTTTGTGAACAAAAAGTAGCAAAAAAACTTTATGACTCTGGGCCATGAGCATTGTCCGCGACAACGCCCATGGCCCCGAGTCATAAAAATTTTTGCGCCGCTTTTTTTAAAAAGCGGCTCCTTCCTTTCCCTTGCCTTTCTACACCTTCAACACCGCCGCCCCTGAGAAAGCCCCGGCGCGCAAATCGGCCAGCGCCTGGTTGGCGTCGCGCAAGGCATAAGGCCGCACATGCGTGACGATCTTGTGGTGTGCCGCCGCGCGCAGGAAATCCAACCCGTCCTGGCGGGTAAGGTTTGCCACTGAGCGGAGCTGGCGTTCCTCCCACAGCAGACGGTAAGGGAACGCGGGAATGTCGCTCATATGGATGCCGGCGCAGACCACGATTCCGCCCTTGCGGACGGCGCTGAGCGCCGCCGGCACCAGCGCCCCGACGCTGGCGAAAATGATCGCGGCATCGAGCGGTTCCGGCGCCGCCTGGTCGGACCCGCCGGCCCAGCACGCCCCCAGGCTCCTGGCAAACTCCTGGGCGGCCTCGTCTCCCGGCCGGGTGAAAGCGAACACCGAGCGTCCCTGCGCGCGGGCGAGCTGGGCGATGATATGCGCGGCGGCGCCGAAGCCATACAGGCCGAGGCGCCTTCCCTCGCCCGCGGCGCTGAGCGCGCGCCAGCCGATCAACCCCGCGCACAACAACGGCGCCAACGCCGCATCCTCGCCCGCCTCCCCTAAGGGAAACACATAGCGCGCATCGGCGATGGCGGCGGTGGCGTAACCGCCATCGCGCGTGGCGCCGGTGAATTCCGGATGGTCGCACAGATTCTCCCGGCCGCTACGGCAATAAAAACAATTGCCGCATGTATGCCCGAGCCAGGGAATGCCGACCCGCTGCCCCTCCTCCAGCCCGGTCACGCCGCGCCCCAGCCGGTCGATGCGCCCGACGATTTCATGCCCCGGAATGATCGGGTAACGCTGCGCCGCCAATTCGCCATCCTGCACATGCAGATCCGTCCGGCAGACGCCGCAGGCACAAACGCGGACGCGCACCTCTCCTTGTTGCGGTTCCGGGTCCGGCAATTCCGTCCAGACCAGGCCCGCTCCGGGTCTGGGCAACCGCATGGCATGCATGGCGCGATCTCCGTGGCTTTGTCGGCCAAGCATTCTTAGCCCCGAAAACGTCACGGGCTCTTGATGCCGATCAATGCCCCCCGGACCCGGCCGCGTTTATCCTTGCGGCTCATGTCCAACGGAGAAAATCATGATCACGGACGCACAATTGCAGAAGGACGTTCTCGCTGAGCTTGCCTGGGAGCCGACCGTGGAAGCCGCGCATATCGGCGTCGCCGCGCATGACGGCATCGTCACCCTTTCCGGCCACGTGCAAAATTACATGCAGAAGCTCGCCGCCGAGCGCGCCGCGCGCCGTGTGAAAGGCGTCAAGGGGATCGCCGAGGAGCTCACCATCGAATTGCCGGCTTTGGACCAGCGTTCCGACGAAGACATCGCGCTCAGCATCATCAACGTGTTGCGCTGGCACTGCGCCATTCCGTCGGATGCGGTGCAGGTGAAGGTCGAGCAAGGCTATGTCACGTTGACCGGCAATCTGGACTGGCAATATCAGAAAGATCTTGCCGGCGAAGACGCGCATCATATACGCGGTGTCCGGGGCGTGGCCAATGCGATCGCCGTCAAGCCGCATCTCGCACCAAAAGACATCGAAACGCGGATCAAGGCCGCTTTGCACCGCAATGCGCAGGTCGAGGCGGAAAACATCCATGTCGCGGCCAGCGGCGGCACGGTGACCCTGACCGGCAACGTGAAATCCTGGCACGAACGGTCGGTGGCGGAATCCGCCGCATGGTCGGCGCCGGGCGTCACCCGGGTTCTGGACCAGATCACCCTGGGGCGTTGAGCGCGCTACGCGACGGTTCCCGCATCCGCGCGAACCGTCGTGGCACCAGGAACGTCGAACGGTGCGTTCACGGGCAATTTTGTGCCAGGGAATTAAAGGTGACATTGTTGGTTCCATCTGCATCCGTAACGGTCCCGGACATCATGCAACCGTCTGAGATCAAGGCCAGGTCAAAATTCTTATCCTGATCGTAACTGAAACTCGGTGCCGTTTTGATCGCCGTGACGACCGCATGGTAATGCCCGTTGTTCGGCACATACGGTCCGCTCATCGTTTCCTCGACCGCCGGCTTCTGGTCGCATAGCACGGTCAGCGTTGCATCGATCATGCCGCCGGTCGGCGTACCGACCGCGAGCTGCGCGGGACAATTTCCAACCCAACCATCGGCCTCGCCGCGAAAGCCGGAAACATCCGAGCTGTTCGCATTGGCGCAACTGGCCAGCAACGCCCCCGCCGCCAAGATCGCAACGGTCACGGGAAACAGGAGACGACCGGCCGCCCCGCGCTTCTTCCGGAACAAAAACGACAAACAAGATAAAGCTGCCATGGCGGAGACTCCCTGCGAAATTTATGATGAGGCGTGATCAACCTAAGATCACGACGACAATCGATAAAACAACACGATCTATGACACCATTCCTATTTCTTGTGGGAATATCATGCAATTTCGCGTTGTTGTATAAATAATCAAGCTGATAAATATCACAAATTATACGATGCAAGCAAATTGAAGCTTGACACTTTTTTCAGAAAAGTTTTTTCTTTATTTTGATGTCGCAACCTTAAAAATCCGGACCTTATAATTTCGGTAATGCACTTTGAACAAAACGATTTCGGGACAGGCGCAGCCGCTTCCGAACGAAACCGCTCTGACGCCGTGTTATTGTGGCGCGGAAATGGAACGGGCGTGGTAAAACTCGCGGCTCTATAAGCGACGTTCGATAGTTCCCAACGTCCATTATTTTTCATCAAGCGACGGCCATGGCTTGAATTTCAGGGAATAACCAACCTTGAACGAGCCTTGACGCACGCCAACAACCATACGCGCGTGGCGCGGTGAGGCGATTTCAGCCTCCTCCTGTCAACAGCCAAACGTCGCAAAGATCGGAAAGGATCGTCATGTCTTACGATTGGCAACGCTTCAAAATCTGGCAGGACCTCGCGCCGGAGGTCTTCGAGAACTCGTTATGGCAAGACAAGAATGCGCTCATTCATCCCCACCAGATCAGAAGCACATTGGAAGGCCTGGTGGCGCCAGAGCTGATGACCGAAATCGAAGCGGGCCTCGCCAAAGTCGGCATGTCGCTGCGGGTCAATCCCTACATCGTCTCGCTCATCGATTGGTCGAACGCGGCGCGCGACCCGATCCGGCGCCAGTTCATGCCGATGCTCTCCGAGCTCGAACACGACCATCCCTGCCTGGTCGTCGATTCCCTGGAAGAACAGAGCCACTCACCAACGCTCAGCCTGGTGCATCGGTATCCGGACAAGGTCCTGTTTCTCGTCACCGCCGTCTGCCCGGTCTATTGTCAATATTGCACGCGCAGCTACGCGGTCGGCACGGATACGCCGCTGGTCCAGAAAGAACACGTGACCAGTACGAAGAACTGGCAGGCAGCGCTCGATTATATCCGCGACCATCCGCAAATCGAGGATGTCGTGGTCTCCGGCGGTGACGTGGCAAGATTGAAGGCCGCGCACGTGAAGGAACTCGGCGATGCCCTGCTGCGCATCGAACATGTCCGGCGCCTGCGTTTCGCCACCAAGGCGGTGTCGGTGCAGCCGATGAAATTCCTCACCGACCATGGCTGGGTGGAAGCCCTGCTTGCAGTCATGGACCAGGCCCGCGCGCAGTTCAAGGAAGTCTGCCTCCACACGCATTTCAACCACCCCGCCGAAATCACACCGCTGGTCGAGCGGGTGATGCGCTGCCTGCATGCGCGCGGCGTGCTGGTGCGCAACCAGGCGGTGTTGTTGCGCGGCGTGAACGACGATGCCGAGACCCTGCGCACCCTCATCAAGCGCCTCGGCTGGCTCCATATCCACCCGTATTACGTCTATCTCTGCGACATGGTGAAAGGCACCGAGCATTTCCGCGTGTCGCTCAGGCAGGCCCAGCAACTGGAGAAAGAGGTCCGCGGCGCCACCGCCGGCTTCAATACGCCGCTCTTCATCGTCGATACGCCGGCCGGCAAGCGCGACGTGCACAGCGCCGAGTTTTACATCGAAAAATACGGCATTTCCTCGTTCACCGCGCCGGTCGTCGCCCCCGGCAAGATGTTTGAATATTTCGATCCGGTCCGCTGCCTGCCGCGCGCGGGGCAGGAAGCCTGGCAGCTCCGGTCACGCGCAGACATCATGGCCGAGATCCGATGCGGCGATTTTACCGGCGACGTTCCCTGGTTCCCCATGCCAAACGACGCCAACCGCCTCGCCGCCCTGCCGCTTTCGTCCTAAGCGGAGGCCTCGCCCCCATGAACATTGCGAACATTGCTCATTCCGCGCCACGGCATGCGGCACGCGCCGGGAGGCATTCATGCTGAGTTCCTCGCCGGCATCGGCGGACCGTCCCGGAGACATAAGCGAGGCCGACGCCACAGGCTGTCTGCATGAACTCTTCGAGACCAGCGCCGATGAAGCCGGTGCCGGCCTCGCGCTCATCTGCGGCGCGCGCGAATTCAGCTATGCGTCCGTGGAAGCGCAAGCCAATCGCCTCGCCCGTCATTTGCGCAGCTTCGGCCTCGGCCCCGGCGCCATCGTCGGACTCTGCCTGGAGCGTTCCGAACGGCCGATCATCGCCCTGCTCGCCTGCCTCAAAGCGGGCGCGGCCTATGTGCCGCTCGACCCGACTCATCCCGACGACCGCCTGCGCTATATCCTTGAGCAAGCTGAGGTGAGTCTGCTGATCGGCGAACAGGCGACCCGCGCCCGGATCCGCAGCGTCTTCGGCGGTACGCTGATCGACTGGGATGAAGACGCCGCGGACATCGCGCAACGCAGCGCAACCAGATTGTCGCCGGAAGAGACCGGCGTCACCCCGCTCGATCTCTGCTACGTGCTCTACACTTCGGGAACGACGGGCCGGCCCAAGGGTGTGATGACCGAACATCGCAACGCGCGCCATTTCGTCCAGGCCTTCAACGCCGCCTGCCGCGCCCAAGGCGGGCGCGTCTATCAGGGGTTTTCATTGAGTTTCGACGGCTCGGTCGAAGAAATCTGGATGGCCTTTTCCAATGGCGGCACTCTGGTCGTGGGCGAAAGAGACACGCCGCGCTTCGGCAACGACCTCGCGCAATATCTGGCACGCGCCGGCGTCACCTATTTCTCCACCGTGCCGACCATGCTTTCGACGATGTCGGAGGACATTCCCAGCCTCACGCACCTGGTCGTCAGCGGTGAAGTGTGCCCGCCGGAGCTGGTGGCGCGCTGGGCCCGGCCGGGCCGGCAAATGCACAATGTCTACGGCCCGACCGAAGCGACGGTGAACACCACCGCGAAACTCTGCCGGCCCGGCGAGGCGGTGACGATCGGGCGGCCGCTCGCCGGCTACCGCGCCTGGATCCTCGATGCCGAAATGCGGCCTCTGCCCGCCGGGGAAATGGGCGAACTCTATATCGGCGGTCCGGGTCTCGCGCGCGGCTATCTCGGCCAGCCTGAACTGACCGAACGCCATTTCATCACCGCCCCTTCCTTTGGCAGGCTCTACCGCACCGGCGATCTTGCCGCGCGCAACGCGGACGGCGAAATCGAATTTTTCGGGCGGATCGACGACCAGGTGAAAATCCGCGGCTTTCGCGTCGAATTGTCGGAAATCGCCTCGGTGCTGCTGGAACAGGAGAACATCGCCTCGGCCGCCGTGGTGGCGCACAGCAAGGACGAACTGCCGGTTCTGGCCGCCTATGTGGTCGCCGCTGATCCTGGCCAAAAACTGGCGCGCGGCGCACTGCTGCAAGCCCTTCGTGCGAAATTGCCGCCTTACATGGTGCCCTCCTATCTCGACCGGCTCGACGAACTGCCGATGCTCACCACCGGCAAGGTCGACCGCAAACGGCTGCCGGCACCGGCGCAAAAACTGGTGGACGAGGCCGGCACGCTCACCCCGCCAGCCTCGGAACTGGAAGCCAAAATCGCCGGAATCTGGGCACAAATCTTCAACATGGACGCGGTCGGAACGGACCAGAATTTCTTTCTCGATCTCGGCGGCCATTCCCTGATCGCCGCGCAGACCGTGGCGCGGCTGCGCAGCGTCGACGTGCATGTCGCGGTGCGCGACATCTATGCTTTCCCCGACGTGCGCAAGCTCGCCGCCTATGTGGCGGGGCTGGCACTGCCCGCCGCCGCGGCGCAGGCCGCGCCGGGCGCAGAACGGCCGGCCCTGCGCCCGAAGGCCGGCCTGCGGGTCGCCGCGCTGCAAGCGCTGCTGTTCCTGCTCAGCTGGTACATCTTCGCGACACCGCTCCTGCTGGCCCTGCCCCTGCTCAACGACCTCCTGTGGGAACGCCTCACGGTCCTGGAGGTCATCGGGATGCTCGTGCCCTTCTATCTCTGGCTCACCCCGGTCCTGATGGCCGCGGGAATCGGTGCGAAATGGCTGATCATCGGCCGCTACAAGCCCGGCGCCTATCCGCTCTGGGGCAGCTATTACATGCGCTGGTGGCTGGTGAGCCGGCTGCAGGCCCTGTCCGGCGCCGGCCTGTTCCTCGGCACGCCTTTGATGCCGGTCTATTATCGGCTGATGGGCGCCACGGTCGGAAAAGGCTGCGCGCTCGACTCCGCTTTGGTCTCCGCCTGGGACCTCGTCTCGATCGGCGATGACAGCAGCATCAGCGCCGACACGCAGCTTTACGGCGCCCGGGTCGAGGATGGCTATCTGCTCATCGGCCGCATCGACATCGGCAACAATTGCTTCGTCGGGGCGCATTCCGCCCTCGGCCTGAATGTGCGCATGGGCGACGACTCGCGGCTCGACGCCCAATCCCTGCTGCCGGACGGCACGAACCTCGCCCCAGGGGCGCAGCTTCGCGGTTCGCCGGGGGTCGCCGCCCAGGTCCTGGTGCCCCCCGGCGAGCTCTCCCGCCCCGGCCGGCTGCGCCAGATCGTTTTTGTGTCGCTCGCCTGGCTCGCCGGCAGTCTGCTCGCTTTGGTCGCCATGCTTCCCGCGTTCGTCGTGGCCTTGTTCCTGCTGCTCGCGTTCAGGGCTCACCATCTGCCGGCCGCCATCGGCGTCGTCGCGGTCCTGATGCCCGCGCTGGTGGCGCTCGCCTGCCTGTGGATCGTGCTGCTCAAGGCCCTCATCCTCCGCCGCGCGAAGCCGGGCATCTACCCCCTGTATTCCGTCTATTATCTTCGGTACTGGCTCGCTTACGGGCTGATGCGTGCAACCCGCTTCGCTTTGCTGCCGGTCTTCACCACCCTCTATCTGCCGCCCTGGATGCGTCTGCTGGGCGCGCGGATCGGCAAATATGCCGAAATGTCCACGATCTGGAGCTTCATGCCGGAACTGCTCCAGGCCGGCGACTCCGCCTTTTTCGCCGACGGCAGCATGTTCGGCGGCAAACGCGTGTATGGCGGCCGGTTCGAAATCCGCATCAACCATGTCGGACATCGCAGCTTCATCGGCAACGGCGCCATCCTGCCGACCGGTGGCGGCCTTGGCGATCATTGCCTGCTGGGCGTGCTGTCCGCGCCCCCGGTGCCCGGCGAGACCACCCCGAACGGCACCGACTGGCTGGGCTCGCCCGCCTTCCCGCTGCCCAACCGGCAAAAAGTCGGCGGCTTCAGCGAAGAGGCCACCTATCGCCCCACCCGAAAGCTCTATGCCCAGCGCGCCCTCGTCGATGCGCTGCGCATCCTCATCCCGGCCTATACCGTTTTCGCCCTGGGGACCGGCCTGCTGATCGCCTCGCTCTATCTCTACAATGCCGCCGGCCTGTGGCGCACGTTCCTGGCGACGCTGCCGCTCGGCCTTCTGGCCGCCGCCAGCGCGGTCGCGGTCGTGGTCGGGCTGAAATGGGCGGTGATGGGCCGCTTCAGGCCAGTGATCGTCCCGCTCTGGTCGCCCTATGTCTGGTTCAACGAAATGGTCAATGGCGCGTATGAATCGCTCATGGCGCCGGTGGTCGCGATGTTTCACGGCACGCCGTTTGCCGCGCCGCTGCTCCGCCTGCTCGGCTGCAAAATCGGCCGCCATTGCTACATCGCCGCCAGCCTCATGTCGGAATTCGACCTGGTGGAAATCGGCGACCATGTCGCGCTCAATACCGGTTCGGTCATGCAGACCCATCTGTTCGAGGACCGCATCATGAAATCTTCCTATCTGCGGATCGAACAAGGGTGCTCGGTCGGCAATATGAGCGTGGTGCTGTACGACACGCGCATGGAGGAACAAGCCCGACTCGGGCCGATGTCCCTGCTGATGAAAGGCGAAATCATGCCCGCCGGCAGAAGCTGGCACGGCATTCCGACCGTGCGCGCGAAGTAAGAAAGAAAGCAGGCGCTTTTTGAAAAAAGCGCCGCAAAAACTTTTGTTACGCTGGGCTATGGGCGGTGTCGGCGACACAGCCCATAGCCCAAAGTAAACAAAGTTTTTTTGCTACTTTTTGTTCACAAAAAGTAGCGCTTCCTTTTCTTGCTTGCCTACGTGAGGGAGGGGTCTGCGCTCGGCGGGATTCGAACCCACGGCCCCAGGATTCGTACCGCTATGGCTTTCGCCACCGCCTTGCGGCGTTTGCAGTCTGGACTCTCTCTTGACCATAGGCCGAAGCCCTTAGGTCTTGCCCGTCGAGTCTCTACACCTTCCCGTCACCGGGCTTGGCTCGGGATTAGCATGGTGCGCGCGCACCGAAGCCTTCCCCGAATTTGAGCAAATCCGGCTAAGCCGTTTCCGGCGAAACCGCCCAATTGCATAGGAATCCTGTGCTCTATCCGGCTGAGCTACGAGCGCATATTGGTAGGCCCGATCTATCCGAATTATGCCGGCCTGCCAAATCCGGCTGCGGCAGGCGCGGGCCGGCTAACCCTGGTTGGCGTGCGCCATGGCGCTGGGCCGCTCGGCCTCCACGTTCAGCCGATAGCCGCCGCCTTCCGTGAGCAGCAGCCGCGACACAGCCGGATCGGGCTCGATCTTCTGGCGCAGCCGGTAAACATGGGTCTCCAGCGTGTGCGTCGTCACCGCGGCGTTATAGCCCCAGACCTCGTTCAGCAGCACCTGCCGCGACACCGCCTTGCCGGCGGCCCGGTACAGGAATTTCAAGATCGCCGTCTCCTTGTCGGTGAGGCGGATCCGCTTGTTGCGCGTCGGCTCGAGCAATTGCTTGACCGCGGGACGGAACGTATAGGGCCCGATGGTGAACACCGCGTCCTCGGAGCTCTCGAAGCTGCGCAGCTGCGCCCGCAGCCGCGCCAGCAGCTCGTTCAGGCGGAACGGCTTGGCGATATAGTCATTCGCGCCGGAATCGAGTCCGCGCACCACATCCGTCTCCTCCGCGGAGCCGGTCAGCATGATGATCGGCGTCCGCAGGCCCTGGCTGCGCAGCCGCCGGCAGAAATCGCAGCCATCGCCGTCCGGCAGGCCGACATCGAGTAAGATCGCGTCGAACCGCGCATTGGCCCCGGTGAGCTTGCTCTCCGCCTCGGCCAGGCTCGCCGCCTCGCTGGGCAAAAACTCACCATCCTGAACAAGCTGCTCGATCAATGCAGCGCGCAAGGCGGCGTCATCGTCGACGACTAAGATCGGATGCTGACTGGCCATTAGGTCTCTCCTATGATCCGTGAAATAATATAGTGTCTGTTCACAATAGTGTCAGCACGTCTTGACTCCTGTCCTACTTATCCGGCCCTAGCGGGCCTCGGTTTCGCACCTTATTTGAGACGGATGAACGAAGCCTTACCTTCCGCGGCGGTTGGCCTCGGCACCCCCCGCACCCGCGCCGTACATCGTGCCATCGCCGAAGCCAGGCGGGGCGTGCCGGTGGTCCTGGCCGCGCGCCAGCCTTTGATCATCGCCCCCGTCGAGACGGTCGGGGCCGAGGGGCTGCGGTTGATCGACCTTCTGTCCTCCGGTCAGGCCGCCTTGCTCCTGGCGCCGGCGCGCGCGGCCGCGGTGTTGCACCACGATATCAAGGACGCCGCCCCGGCCGTCGCGCTCAGGCTGGCGCGGCCGTTGATCGACGCGGAAACATTGAAGCGCGCCGCCGACCCGACCATGGAGCAGATCCTGCCGGCCTTCGAGCGCACCGCCCCGCCGGACGCCGCCGCCGCCGCGCTCGCCTTGGGCAAGCTCGCACGGCTGCTGCCGGCGATGGTCGTCGCCCCGGTCAAGCCGGGCTGGGCCAGCCTTCCTGGCGGCGCGGAACTGCTCTCGGTTCCGGCCGGGGACCTGCTGGCCTACCCGCTGGAGCTCGCCGCCTCGCTCACCAAGGTGGCGGAGGTGGCAGTGCCGCTGGAAGCCGCCCGCGATGCGCGCCTGATCGCCTTCCGCGCCCTGGACCAGGGCATCGAGCATATGGCCATCCTGGTCGGCCACCCCAACGCGGAAACGGCGCCGCTGGTGCGGGTGCATTCGGAATGTTTCACCGGCGACCTGCTGGGCAGCCTGCGCTGCGATTGCGGCCCGCAACTGCAAGGCGCGATCGCCCGCATGGCGCAGGAAGGGGCCGGCGCCGTGCTCTACCTGGCGCAGGAGGGCCGCGGCATCGGGCTAATCAACAAGCTGCGCGCCTACACGATGCAGGATCGCGGGCTGGACACGCTGGATGCCAACCGCGCTTTGGGCTGGGACGCCGATGAACGCAACTTCCATATCGCCGCCGCCATGCTCGAAGCGCTGAACCTGCCCCGCATCCGGCTGCTGACCAACAACCCGGCAAAGGTCACGTCCTTGCTAGCCTGCGGCATCGAGGTGGTGGAGCGCGTGGCGCATGAATTTGCCCCGAACGGCGTGAACGACCATTACCTCGCCACCAAGGCGCGGCGCTTCGGCCATCTGCTTGGTTGAGTTCCTGTTCCGCGCCGGCATGCTCGAAGGTGCGGGGCTGCGCTTGCGCGCCGCATGCGGCCGTAACGGATTAAGCGCGCATAAAACCGAGGGCGACGGCGCCACACCGCTCGGCGTACTGCCTCTGTCGCGAATCCTCTTCCGCGCCGACCGGTGCGAGACGCCGCACTGCGCGGTGCCGGTGGAGCCGATCGCCCCCAATGACGGCTGGTGCGACGACCCGGCCGACCCGGCCTATAACCGCCAGATCCGCCTCCCCTATGCCGCCCGGCATGAGACTTTATGGCGTGATGACGGGTTGTACGATGTTGTCGGCGTGCTCGGCTGGAATCGCGAGCCCGTCATTCCCGGCCGGGGCTCGGCGATTTTCCTTCACGTCGCAACACCCGACTATGCCCCCACGGCCGGCTGCATCGCTCTGCCTTTGCCCGAATTGCGGCGCATTCTGGCCGCCGGCCTCACCGCCATTCGCGTGGTGGTCTGAAGAAAGAAAGCGGCCGCTTTTTGAAAAAAGCGGCGCCAAAAACTTTTGTTTACGCTGGGCCATGGGCGTTGTCCGGACAACGCCCATGGCCCAGCGTAATAAAGTTTTTTTGCTTCTTTTTGTTCACAAAAAGAAGCCTTCTCCTTTGCATGCTCGCCGAGGCGCCCCGCGTAACGCGGCCGTGAGAATTTTTATACCGCCTTTATGCCTACCCCTTCCCTTTCGTCTCGTCGCTTTATGACAACTCATTCATCACGGGCCGCTTGAAAGGAAAAGGTAGTGCGCCATGGGTGACGTCGTCTGCATTTTGTACGGCATCGTAATATTTGCGCTGCTGATCGGCTACGTGTTCGGCTGCGAGAAGGTTTAAAAATGTTCGATCTGATTCTGGGCGGCGTGATTTCCGCCGCGGTCCTCGTCTATCTCGTTTGGGCGATGATACGCCCCGAAGATTTTTAAGGTTTTACCAATGACAATTCAGGGTTTGCTGTACATCGCACTGGTGTTCGTGCTGGTGCTGGGCTGCGCCTTCCCGATGGGCCGCTATATGGCGGCCATTTTTGAAGGCCGCGTGAACTTCCTCGCTCCTCTGGAGACGGGCTTTTACAAGCTTTCCGGCATCGATCCCAACCGCGCCATGCGCTGGCAGAATTATGCCGTTGCGCTGCTGCTGCTGAGCGTGATCCATTTCCTGCTGCTCTATGCGATTCTGCGGCTGCAATATTACCTGCCGATGAACCCGCAGCACATCGCCGGCATGGCGCCGGCCCTCGCCTTCAACACGGCGGCCAGCTTCACCACCAATACCAACTGGCAGGCCTACTCGCCGGAGAGCCAGATCTCCAACGGCGCGCAGGTGTTCGGCCTGGCTGTGCACATGTTCGTCTCCGCCGCGGCGGGCATCGCGGCCGCGGCCGCGGTCATGCGCGCCTTCACGGCCGGCGGTCTGAAATCGATCGGCAATTTCTATGCCGACGTCACCCGCGTCACCCTGTACCTGCTGCTGCCGGTCTGCCTGGTGGCCGCGACGCTGCTGGTGATTGCCGGCGTGCCGCAGACCTTCGGTCCCTTCCTCACCGCCCACACGGTGAATGCCGGGTCGCAGACCATCGCCATCGGCCCGGTCGCGTTCCAGGAAGCGATCAAGGAATTCGGCACCAATGGCGGCGGCTTCTTCAATGCCAACTCCGGCCATCCGTTCGAGAACCCGAATGCCTGGACCAACCTGCTCGAAGATTGGCTCGACCTCGTGATCGGCTTCGGCCTGCCCATCGCCTTCGGCTACATGATCAAGGACAAGAAGCAGGGCCGCGCCCTGATGGCGGTCATGGCGATCATCCTCGGCGCTGCTTCCATCGGTGCCTACGCGGCCGAGGCCGGTGGCAACCCGCTGCAGGTCCATGCCGGCGTATCCGCCACACAGGGCAACATGGAAGGCAAGGAAGTCCGCTTCGGCGTGCCTTCCTCAGTGATGTTCAACGTCGCCGCCACCGGTACGTCGACCGGCGCGGTGGACAGCTTCTCCGACAGCTACATGCCGCTCAGCGGCGGCATCCTGATGTTCCTGATGCAGCTGGGTGAAGTCTCCCCGGGCGGTGTCGGCTCCGGCTTCTACACCATGATCGTCTTCGCCCTGCTCTCGGTCTTCGTCGCCGGGCTCATGGTGGGACGCACGCCGGAATATCTCGGCAAGAAGGTGCAGTCCAAGGAGATCAAGCTGGCGATGCTCGGCGTGCTGATTCTGGCGCTGTTCATCCTCGCCGGCGCGGGCTTCTCGCTGCTCACCGCCTCCGGCCTCGCCTCGCTCGAGAACGCCGGGCCGCACGGGCTCTCTGAGATGCTCTATGGCTGGTCGTCCGCGACCGAGAACAACGGCAGCGCCTTTGCTGGCCTCAGCGCCAACACGACGCTGCTCGATTATGGCCTGGGTTCGGCCATGCTGTTCGGCCGGTTTGCCTTCATGGTGCCGATCCTGGCGATCGCCGGGTCCCTCGCCGCGAAGCCGAAACTGCCCGAAAGCGCCGGCACGTTCCCGACCCATGGCCCGCTGTTCATCGGCCTGTTGATCGGCGTGATCATCATCCTTGGCGGCCTGCAGTATCTGCCCGCCGATACGCTCGGGCCGCTCGCGGAGCATTTCCTGCTCTACGCCGGCAAGACATTTTAAAGGTTAGAGATCAAGACAATGACAACTGCGAATGCTGAAGTAATTTCGCTGTTCGACGCGAGCATTCTGCGCCGAGCGACGATCGACGCCTTTGCGAAACTCAACCCCGTCACCCTGATGCGCAACCCGGTGATCTTCGTCACCGAGATCGTCGCGGCGATGGTGACCATCGTCGGCGCCGAGGACCTCGCCCACGGCAAGGGCGCGGCCTTCCCCGTCACCATCGCCGTCTGGCTATGGTTGACGGTGCTGTTCGCCACCTTCGCCGAGGCCGTGGCGGAAGGCCGCGGCCGCGCCCGGGCGGAAAGCCTGAAGCGCGCCCGCTCCGACGCGATGGCCCGCCTGATGAGCGACCCGGCCAACCGCGCCAAGACCACCGCGGTGCCCGCCACGAGCCTGAAGCGTGGCGACGTCGTCCTCGTCCAGTCCGGCGATCTGGTGCCTTCCGATGGCGAGATCGTCGAGGGTGTGGCCAGCGTCAACGAAAGCGCCATCACCGGTGAATCCGCCCCGGTGGTGCGCGAGGCCGGCGGCGACCGTTCCGCCGTCACCGGCGGCACCCAGGTGGTGTCCGACTGGCTGGTGGTGCGCATCACCGCCGATGCCGGCAACACCTTCCTCGACCGCATGATCGCGCTGGTCGAGGGCGCCGAGCGCCGCAAGACGCCGAACGAGATCGCGCTGAACATCCTGCTCGCCGGTCTGACCCTGGTGTTCCTGATCGCCGTCGTCACCCTGGTCGGTTTCGGCAAATACTCGACCATCAACCTCGCCATCCCCGTGCTGGCGGCGCTGCTGGTCTGCCTGATCCCGACCACGATCGGCGGCCTGCTCTCGGCCATCGGCATCGCCGGCATGGACCGCCTGGTGCGCTTCAACGTCGTCGCCACCTCCGGGCGCGCGGTGGAAGCGGCGGGCGACGTCGATGCCCTGCTGCTCGACAAGACCGGCACGATCACCTTCGGCAACCGCATGGCCTCGGGCTTCTACCCGGTGGCGGGCGTGCAGGAGCGTGACCTCGCGGAAGCCTGCGCCCTGGCCAGCCTGGGCGACGACACGCCGGAAGGCCGCTCGATCCTGGCCCTGGCCCGCGACCGCTATAATCTGGTCCCTTCCATGCCTGATCAGGCGCAGATCATTCCGTTCAGCGCCAACACCCGCATGTCCGGCATCGATTTCGCCGGCCGCTCCTACCGCAAGGGCGCTGTGGACTCGGTGCTGAAGGCGCTGGGCGCCACCGGCGACGCCGCCTTCACCGAAGCTGTCGCGCGCATCGGCCGCGCCGGCTCCACGCCGCTGGCGGTTTCCGCCAATGGCCATCTGCTCGGCGTCATCGAGCTGAAGGATATCGTCAAGCCCGGCATCAAGGAGCGCTTTGCCTCCCTGCGCAGCATGGGCATCCGCACCGTGATGGTGACCGGCGACAACCGCATCACCGCCGCCGCGATCGCGGCGGAGGCCGGTGTGGACGAGTACATCGCCGAGGCAACCCCGCAGAACAAGCTTGATTATATCAGGAGGGTTCAGGCGGACGGCCGTCTGGTGGCGATGTGCGGCGACGGCACCAACGACGCTCCGGCGCTGGCGCAGGCCGACGTCGGCGTGGCGATGCAGACCGGCACGCAGGCGGCGCGCGAGGCCGGCAACATGGTCGACCTCGACAGCGACCCGACCAAGCTGATCGAGATCGTCGAGATCGGTAAGCAGCTGCTGATTACCCGCGGCGCGCTCACCACCTTCTCGATCGCCAACGACATCTCGAAATACTTCGCGATCCTGCCGGCGATTTTCATCGCCGCCTACCCGCAGCTGCAGGCGCTCAACATCATGCATCTGCGCACGCCGGAGAGCGCCATCCTCTCCGCAGTGATCTTCAACGCGCTGATCATCGTGGTGCTGGTGCCGCTCGCTCTGCGCGGCGTGAAGTTCCGCCCCATCGGCGCAGCCGCGCTGCTGCGGCGCAACCTGATGGTCTATGGCCTCGGCGGCATCATCGCGCCGTTCATCGGCATCAAGCTCATCGACATGGTGCTCGGCGCCTTCAATATCTTTTCGTAACGGACAAAATCAATGTTGATCCTTCGCGAACTACGACCGGCATTGTCGCTGGTCATCCTCTTCACCATCCTGACCGGTGTGATCCTCCCCGAGGTTTTCACCGGCATCATGCAGGCGGTCCTTCCCTACCAGGCGAATGGCAGCCAGATCGTGGTGAACAACCAGGTCGTCGGCTCGGCACTGATCGGCCAGAACTTCACCGCGCCGACCTATTTCCAGCCGCGCCCCTCGGCGCTGTCGGGAACCGACGCCAAGGGCAATTCCATTGCCACGCCCTATGACGCCAGCGAATCCGGCGCCTCTAACCTGGGGCCGACCAGCGCCGCCCTGCAGACCACGGTCAAGCAGCGGATCACCGCCTACACCAAGGCGTTCGGTCCGGGACCGGTGCCGGCCGATGCCGTCACCGCCTCGGGGTCCGGTCTCGACGCCGACATCTCGCTGGCCAACGCGCTGCGCCAGGCGCCGGCTGTCGCCGCCGCCCGGCATCTGCCGGCAAGCACCGTGACCGGGCTGGTGCAGCAGATGACGCACCATTCCTTCCTCGGCGTCGTCGGCACCGACCATGTGAACGTGCTGGAGCTGAACCTGGCCCTGAATCATCTTTCAGGGGCGGAGAACCTTGCACAGGGCACGACCGCGGCCCCATAACAAGGCATGCGCATCGCAACCGATATGAACGGAACGGGGGGGCGTTGCCCCCCCGAATTTTTTATGGACTGCCTCCATGGTGCCTGACGACTCCGACGCCAGGCCGGACCCCGACGCGCTGCTCGCCCATGCGGAGCGCGGCCAGCGGGGGCATTTGAAGATCTTCCTCGGCGCCGCCCCCGGCGTCGGCAAGACCTGGGAAATGCTGGTCGCGGCCAATGCCAAGCGCAAGGCGGGGGTCGACGTCGTCGCCGGGTTGATCGAAACGCACGGGCGCAGCGGCACCCTCGCGGAAATCCGCGACATCGAGATGCTGCCGCGCCTGCAGGTTCCCTATCGCGGCCAGGTGCTCGAGGAATTCGACCTCGACGCCGCCCTCGCCCGGCGTCCCGGTTTGCTGCTCGTCGATGAGCTGGCGCACACCAATGCCCCCGGCCTGCGCCACGCCAAACGCTGGCAGGACGTGAAAGACGTGCTGGAAGCCGGCATCGATGTGTGGACCACCGTCAACGTCCAGCACCTGGAGAGCCTGAACGACCCGGTGGCGCGGATCACCGGCATCCGCGTGGCCGAGACCATTCCCGACACCGTGCTCGACATGGCCGACGAGATCGAGCTGATCGACCTGCCGCCGGCCGAATTGCGTGCCCGCCTCACCGAAGGCCGGATCTACCGCCCCGATGTCGCCGGCCGCGCGCTCCAGGGGTTTTTCCGCGAGGGCAATCTCGGCGCCCTGCGCGAGATGGCGATGCGCCGCGCCGCGCAGTGCGTCGACAAGGATGTCACCTCTTATATGCGCGCCCGCGCCATCCCCGGCCCCTGGCCGGCGACCGAGCGCGTGATGGCCCTGATCGGCCCCGATATTTCCGCGGAGAACGTGGTGCGGCACGCGGCCCGGCTGGCCGATGCGCTGCGCGCGCCGATGGTCGCCTTCCATGTCGAGCGCACCAACGACAATCTGTATGTGCAATCGGCCCTGGACCTGATGGTGCAGCTCGGCGGCACCGTCGTCACCGTCAGCGATTCCGATATGAGCCACGCGGTGCTGAACTACGCGGCGGCGCATAACGTCACCCATATCGTGGTCGGGCGGCATGGCACGCGCCCCTGGTGGTGGCGCCTCAGCCGGCGCAGTTTCGCCGAGGTGCTCACCCGCGAATGCACCGCCTATACCTTGCATTTCGTGCCGCTCCCGGCCGCGCCCGTCACACGGATCGCAACCACCCCGCCCCCCATGGAGCCCTGGAAGCCCTACGCGATTTCCGGCGGGATCCTTGCCGGCGTCACGATCCTCGGATTCAGCCTTGGCAATAATGCCCTGCCCCGGGAAGCGATGGGGCTGGTTTTCACCGGCCTCATCGCCGGCACCGCCAGCCGCTTCGGTCGCACGGTCGGGCTGGTGATCGCCCTCGCCGCCTTCCTGCTGTGGAATTTCTTCTTTTTGCCGCCGGTCTACACATTCTCGGTCGCAGACCCGCGGGACGTGGTCGCGCTGGCGGTGTTCCTGCTGGTCGGCCTCGTCACCGGCACGCTGGCCGGCAAAGTGCGGGGCGACGCCGAAGCCGCCACCGCCCGCATCGAGGCGCTGCGCCGCATTTCGCTGTTCGGCCAACGTTTCTCCCGCGCCGCCACGCTCAGCGACCTGCTGCGCGACAGCGCCGAGGAGGCGGCGGCCATGACCACCGCCGGCATCGTCATGATCTCCGGCAAAAAAGGGCTGGAAGTGGGCGCCGCCGTGCCGACCGACACCGTCCTGGACGAGGCCGCCCAGGCCGCCGCCGAATGGTCCTTCAGCAACGATACGGAAACCGGCATCGGCACCGGCACCCTGCCCTCCGTCCCTTGGCGCTTCCTGCCGCTGCGCGCGAACGGCAAGGCCATCGGCGTGCTCGGCGCGCTGCCCAAATCCGTCCCGCCCGCCCCGCTCGGCCAGACCCTCAGCGCGCTTGCCAACCAGGCCGCGATGGCCCTGGAGCGCGTGCAGCTTACCCTGCAGACGGCGCAGACCGTCGCCAAGGAAGACAATCAGAAGCTCCGCACCGCTCTGCTCTCCTCGCTCAGCCACGATTTGCGGACGCCGCTCACCGGGATTCGCGGCGCGGCCGAAACGCTCACCAGCGCCGGCAACGCGCTGGACGAAGCCACCCGCGCCGACCTGCTCGCCAGCATCACTCAGGATACCGAGCGGATGACCAAATTCCTCGCCAACATCATGGAAATGGCGCGGGTCGATACCGGTGAGACCACCGCCAAGCGCGAACGCCTCCACCTCGCCGACATCATCGAGGCGGCGATCAGCCGCGTCAGCGGCGCCATGTATGCCGGCGTGCATATCGCCGACTCCGCCGCCTATGTGCTGGCCGACCCGACCCTGCTGGAGCAGGTGCTGGTGAACGTGCTCGACAACGCGGTTAAATACTCGCCTGAGGGCGGCCGCATCTCCGTGACGGCGCTGCGCGATGGCCCGAAAGTGATCCTGAGCGTGGAGGATGAGGGAATCGGCATTCCCCCCGGCGAGGTCGGCGCCGTGTTCGACAGCTTCTTCCGCGCCACGCGTGGCGACCGCGTGGCCCCGGGCACCGGGCTCGGCCTCGCCATCGCCAAAGCTTTCACCGAGGCCATGGGCGGCACCATCCGTGCCCAAAGCCCCCGTCTCGACCTGCCGGCGGATGGTCTGCCCGGCACCAGCGTCATCATTGAATTGCAGGCTGCATGAGCATTCCCACAGGCCGGATCCTCGTCGTCGACGATGAGCCGCAAATCCATCGCTTTCTCAACCCGGCGCTGACCGCTTCCGGCTACGAATCGGTGCGCGCCGAACGGGGCGACGAAGCCTTGCGTCTCGCCGCGTCCCGCGCCCCCGACGCCATCCTGCTCGATCTCGGCCTGCCGGACATGGATGGGCACGAGGTTCTCGCCAAATTGCGCGAGTTCACCGATGTGCCGGTCATCATCCTCTCCGCCCGCGACCGCGAAACGGAAAAAATCGCCGCCCTCGATGCCGGCGCCGACGATTATATCGAAAAGCCCTTCGGCCTCGGCGAATTGCTGGCGCGCATCCGCACCGCCCTGCGCCACCGGCTGAAGCAGGACAACGCGGAAAAGCCCCTCACCGTCGGCGGCCTCACGATCGACCCGATCCTGCACCGCGTCACGCTCGACGAAGAAGTGCTGCCGCTCACCCGCCGCGAACACGCCTTGCTGCTGCTGCTTGCACGCAATCGCGGCCGGGTTCTGACGCACCGGCAGATCCTCACCGCGATCTGGGGCCACGCGCATACGGAAGATGTGGCCTATCTGCGCGTCTATATCGGCCAGCTCCGGCGCAAGCTTGGCGAGGCTTTCGCGGCCCTCATCATCACCGAACCCGGCATCGGCTACCGGCTGCAGGACGGGGAAAATTAGCGAACGCAGGAGCAAGTAGCCGCTTTTTAAAAAAAGCGGCGCAAAAATTTTTGTTATGCTGGGCCTGAGGCTGTGTCGGTGCCAACGCCCACGCCCTCCGCGCAAAACAACTTATGCGTGAAAATCTTTCCGACATGCCGGAATGGTGTTAAAATCTCCCTGTTTGTCAGAAGGATGTGGCTCTTGCGTTCATTCCGTCTCCCTGCCGCGCTTCTCACGGTGCTGGCCTGCGCGGGCTGCGCTCACCCGACCACTCCCGCCGCCAATGACAAGAACCTGCAGGCGTTCGAGGCTTACTGGCAGCCGCTGGTGCCGCTTTACGGTCAGGCCCGCTTTTATGAAAATTGCGGCACCAGGACCCCGGCCTGGTTCTCCGCCGTCTCCTACGGCCTGACCACCCGCATCACCCGGCAGGCCAAGCGCCTCTGGTCTGATGAATACGCCCCCCAATCTTTCTTCAACCGGACCGCCGCCCTCGACCCGGTGGCGCGCGCCATCCATACCGAGGTCTCCTCGGCCGACCAGACGCCGGTAACCACCTGCGAAGCCCCGGTCGCCACCCCCTCGCTCACGGAACTCGATGTGATCGCGGTGCGCGAAGGCTACGGGCGCCAGTAAGCATAGGAAAGAAGCCGCTTTTTAAAAAAAGCGGCGCAAAAACTTTTGTTTATGCTGGGCCATGGGCTGTGTTGGCGACAACGCCTCTAGCCCCCCGCCTCCAGCCGGAGCAAAAACGCCGCCCGCTGCAGATCTGTCTCGGTGGTGATTTTGAAATTCTCTTCCGAGCCGGCAACCATTTCCACCGCCAGCCCCGCCTGCTCGGCAACCATCGCGTCGTCGGTCAGTTCGACTCCGTCCTGTCGCGCGGCGGCGCCACGGTGCGCGGCCAGGATGGCGGCGTAATCGAAGCCCTGCGGCGTCTGCGCCCGCCATAGGTTGCGGCGATCCACCGTCTCGGTGATCACCTTGTCGCCGACGCGTTTCAGCGTATCGGCCAGCGGCACACCGGCAATCGCGGCCGGCACGCGCTCGAGCGCCGTCAGCACCGCGGAAATCGTCTCCATCGCCACGAAAGGCCGCACGCCGTCATGGATCAGCACATGTTTCGGCCGCAGATCGGCAATCCCCTCCAGGCCGAGCCGCACCGAATCCTGCCTCGTGGCGCCGCCATGCAAAGCCGGGCGCAGCCCCAGCCCCGCGGTCGCGACATCGTAAAGCGCCTGGTCGTCAGGATGGATTAGCACCTGCAGCGCATCGATGCCCGGATGGCGCTGCAGCCGCAGGATGGTGTGGCGCAGGATCGGCATGCCGGCCAGCTCGCGATACTGCTTGGGCAACGGCCCACCGAAACGATGCCCCCGCCCCGCCGCCACGATCAACCCGATATTCATACGTTACCCCAGAGAAAATTCCGCCCCGCCATAAGCATGACGCGGAAGAAGCTTCAACAGAGAAAGGAAGCAGCCGCTTTTTTGAAAAAAAGCGGCGCAAAAAACTTTTGTTTACGCTGGGCCTGAGGCTGTGTCCGCGCCAACGCCCAGAACCCAGCATAACAAAGTTTTTTTGCTACTTTTTGTTCACAAAAAGTAGCGCTTCCTTATCCTCCTTCTAAGCAAAAAACCGGTTCGCCGGGCGCGGCAGGCCGAGATGCTCGCGCAGCGTCGTGCCTTCGTATTCCTTGCGGAACAGCCCGCGCCGCTGCAGCTCCGGCACCACCATGTCGACAAATTCGTCCAGCCCCGCCGGCACGGTCGGAAACATCACGTTGAAGCCGTCGCAGGTGCGCGTTTCCAGCCATTCCTCCATCTCGTCGGCGATGCTGGCGGCGGTGCCGATGAAACTTTTCCCGCCATAGCCGCCGACACGCTGCGCGAGCTGGCGGACGGTCAAATTCTCCCGCTTCGCCAGCTCGATCGCCCGCTCGCGCGAGGATTTGCTGTCATTCGTCTCGGGGATTTCCGGCAGCTTCGCGTCCAGCTCGAACCCGGAGGCGTCGCACCCCAGCGCCACCGAGAGCGAGGCAAGCCCGCTATCGGGATGCACCAGGCTGTCCAATTTTTCTTTCTTCGCGCGCGCCTCTGCCATCGTCTCGCCGACGATCACCAGCGCCCCGGGGAGGATCTTCAAATGCTCCGGGTCGCGGCCAGCCTTCGGCATCCGCCCTTTGACATCGGCATAGAAGGCGCGCGCCCCCTCGATCGAGCCGCCGGCGGCGAACACCATTTCCGCCGTCTCGGCTGCGAGTTGACGTCCGGCCTCGGACGCCCCGGCCTGCACGATCACCGGCCAACCCTGGGGCGGCCGGGCGATGTTCAGCGGCCCGCGCACCGAGAAATTTTCGCCTTTGTGGTTGAGCACATGCATTTTCGCCGGATCGAAGAAAATCCCCGATTCCGGGTCGCGGATGAACGCGTCGTCCGCAAAACTGTCCCACAGCCCGGTCACCACGTCGTAAAATTCCCGCGCGCGGCGATAGCGGTCGGCATGCTGCATATGCTCGTCCATGTTGAAATTCAGCGCCGCGTCGGGGTTCGAGGTGGTCACGATGTTCCACCCCGCCCGGCCGTTGCTCAACGCGTCCAGCGAGGCGAATTTGCGCGCCAGATCGTAAGGCTGGTTGAAGCTGGTCGACCCGGTCGCGATCAGCCCGATCCGCTCCGTCACCGCCGCCAGCGCCGGCAACAGCACCAGCGGGTCGAACGAGGTCACGGTGCCGCTGCGCTTGAGCGCCTGCACCGGCATGTTCAGCACCGCCAGATGGTCGGCCATGAAGAACGCGTCGAATTTTCCCCGCTCCAGGGTCTGCGCGAACCGCTTCAGATGGGAGAAATTGAAATTGGCGTCCGGAAAGGCGCCGGGATAGCGCCACCAGGCGGTATGAATGCTGACCGGGCGCATGAACGCGCCGAAATGCAGTTGCCGTTGCGACATGCTCAATTACTCCTCGTCAATTGCACCCTAGATAGGAATGGATCATGAAACGGCCATCCTGAAGGAGCGGGACCATGCGGACGAACCCCAGAGCGGCGATCTATGGGCATCGCGGCGCGCGTGCCGAGCGGCCGGAAAACACCATGGACGGCTTCCTGCACGCGGTCGCCACCGGCGTGGCCGGCATCGAGACCGACATCGCGCTCACAGCCGATTTCTGCCCGGTGCTGCACCACGACCCCGAACTCGCCGATGGGCGCCGGATCAAGGAGGTGAACCTGGCAGACCTGCCGCCCTCGGTGCCGACCCTGGAAGAAGCACTCACGTGCCTGCCCGACCTTGAGTGGCTCCTGGAAATCAAGACCTTTCCGGACGCGCCGGAACGCGCCCACCCGCCCGAACTGGTCGCCGCGCGGGTTCTCGACGTGCTGGAAAAGCTCCCGATGCTCGATGTCGCCACCCTCGCCTTCGACTGGGCGGTGCTGCGCGCGGTCGCGGCGCGCAATCCGGCGCTTCGGCGCGTCTGCCTAACCGCGCCGAAAACGGCGCAGCAGCGCGCCCTATGGTGGGGGCCGGGCTTCGAGGGCTCATCGATCCCGCAAGCCGTGGCGGCCACCGGCGCCTGGGGCTGGGCCGCGGAACAGAAAAATCTCACCGAAGCCGAAATCGACGAGGCCCACGAACTCGGCCTGAAAGTCCTGGCCTGGACCGTGAACGAACCGGAGGATTTCGTCCGGCTCGCGCCGCTGGTGGACAGTATCATCACCGACCACCCGTCGCGTTACGCGGCGACAGCCCCGCAGGAATAAGTAAGTAAGAAGCCGCTTTTTGAAAAAAGCGGCGCAAAAACTTTTACTATGCCGGGCCTGGGGCTGTACCAGCGCCAACGCCCATGGCCCAGCGTAAATAAAGTTTTTTTGCTACTTTTTGTTCACAAAAAGTAGCGCTTGCTGCCTTTCCTTCCCTTACTCCGCCATGACCTGCTGATGCTGCTGGCGCAGCAGGTCGAGATACGGACCGGGCCGGTTGGCCAGTTCGTCGGGCGTGCCCTCGTCGATGATCCGTCCGTCCTGCATGACGATGATCCGGTCGAAATCGCGCAGGGTCGAAAGCCGGTGCGCCACCGCGATCACCGTGCGCCCGGCCGCGAGGCGGTTGAGCGCCTGCTGCACACTGGCCTCCGATTCCGAATCCAGCGCCGAGGTCGCTTCGTCCAGGAGCAGAATGGGCGCGTTGCGCAGAAAGGCGCGGGCGATCGCCAAGCGCTGGCGCTGCCCGCCGGACAGCCGCAGGCCGCGCTCGCCCACCGGCGTGTCGTAGCCCATCGGCATGGCCATGATGAAATCGTCGGCATAGGCGGCGCGTGCCGCGGCGCGCACCTCCTCGTCGCTCGCCTCCGGCCGGCCGTAGCGGATATTCTCCATTACCGAGCGGTGGAACAGCTGGACATCCTGCGAGACGACGGAGATGGCCGCGACCAGGCTATCCCGGCTCAGCGTGGTGATGTCCACGTCGTCAATGGCGATGACGCCGTGCGACGTGTCATATTGCCGTTGCAGCAGCGCCAGCATGGTCGATTTGCCCGAACCCGAGCGCCCCACCAGCCCGACCCGCTCGCCGGCTTTAATGACCACATTGATGTCGCGCAGCACCGGCTGCGCCTCGCCATAGGAGAAATCCACCTGGGCGAATTCCACCTTGCCGCGCGGCGCTTCCAGCGCCCGCGCGTCCGGCGCGTCCGGCATGTCATGCGGCACCAGCAGCGCCTTCAAGGCTTCGCCGAGGCGCGCCCAGTCCTGCACCATTTCCACCAGCGCCACCGACAGATCGCGCGTGCCGTGCAGCACGGTAAAGCCCAGCGTGATCACCAGCACCACGTCGCCCGGCGTCGCATGCCCTTGCTGCCAGCGCCACAACACCCAGAACAGCAGGCAAGCGGTCAGGATCGCCGTCGAAAAGGCGTGAATCAGCCGGATTTTTTCCAGATAACGCAGGCTGGTATGCCGCGCCTTCATCTCCGTGCCGACCTCGGCCGCGAATTTCTTGCGTTCGCGCAGCGTCGCGCCGAAGGCCCGGACCACGCTCACATTATTGATGACGTCGACCAACTGCCCGTCCACCGAGGCCGCCGCCTCGGCATAAACCTCGTGCAAATTGCGGCCGAGATAAGCCAGCCGGCCCAGCACCAGGCCGAGTGCCAGGGCGATCACCACCATCGTCCCGCCCATCAGCGGGTCGACCAGGCTGATCATGAGCACCGCGCCCAGCACCGCCGTCATCGGCGGCAGCACATTCCACACGGTCAGGCTCTCGATGCGGAACACCGCATTGCCGGTCGCGGAGATGCGCCCGGCCAGCATGCCGGCGCGGCGCGTGGTGAAGAAGCCCGGCGAATGGCCCAGCGTGTGGTCGAACAGATAGCGCCTGATGTCGCCGGTCACCTGCACGAAGGAGCGCGCCGCGACCCAGCCGCCGAGGCGCCAGGAGAGATTGTCCACCGCGATCAGCCCCGCCAGCAAGGCGAAGGCGGCCCAGACCGCCGACACGTCATGCCGCGCCAGCACGTCCACCACGTTCTTGACGGCATATTGCGACGTCACCGAACAGCCGACGCCGGTCAGCACCGACAGCAGAATGACGATATGCGACCAGGCATGGCGCGAGACCGCCTTCAACACAAAACGAACCGGCCGGCGCTCCAACGGCGCTGGGGTGCCGTCTCTCGGCCTTAACAATTCGTCACCCATTTCTTCGCCCCATCTCTCCGCTTTGGTAAAATTCGCGTCTGCCCCCCATAAACCCCGACAATGCGGCATTAAAAAGTCAAAGACCGCCACAATGCTGCCGCACCGACCTGTTTTTTCTGGAGCCATCACCACCAGCGAAGAAAGGTTCCGGTGAACGATGCGCATTGCTCAGATCGCCCCCCTGTATGAGGCAGTCCCGCCCAAACTCTACGGCGGCACGGAGAGGGTCGTCTCGTTCCTCACCGAGGAACTGGTCGCCATGGGACATGATGTGACCCTGTTCGCCAGCGGCGATTCGGTCACCAACGCCAAGCTGATCCCGGTCTGGCCGCAGGCCCTGCGCCTCGACCCCACCATCCGTGACTCCCTGGCGCCGCATATGCTGCTGATGGAAGAGGTCTACCGCCTCGCCGACGAGTTCGACATCCTGCACTTCCATAACGACTATTTCCCGGCCTCGCTGTTCTCGCGCCAGCCGGTGCCGTTCGTCACCACGCTGCACGGACGGCTGGACCTGCCGGAGCTGAAGCGGGTGTATGCCGGCCTGCCGGAGCAGAATCTGGTGTCGATCTCCGACTCCCAGCGCCGGCCCCTGCCTGAGGGGAATTTTATCGGCACGGTGCATCACGGCCTGCCGTCGAGCTTGCTGCTCCCACAGCCCGTGCCGCATGATTACGTCGCCTTCCTCGGCCGCATCTGCCCCGAGAAGCGCCCCGATCGTGCCATCCGCATCGCCGCCGGTGCCGGTGAAGTTCTGCGCCTCGCCGCCAAGGTCGACCGCGTCGATCAGGATTATTTCACCACCCAGATCGCGCCGATGCTGAATGAACGCGCCACGCTGATCGGCGAAATCGGCGATGCCGAAAAGCCGGCCTTCCTCTCCGGCGCCAAGGCGCTGCTGATGCCGATCGACTGGCCCGAACCGTTCGGCCTGGTGATGATCGAGGCGATGGCCTGCGGCACGCCGGTGATCGCCTATAATCACGGCTCCGTGCCGGAGATCATCGAGGACGGCGTGACCGGCTTCATCGTCAGCAACGAAGATGAGGCGATCGAGGCCCTGAAGCGCATCCACACGCTGGACCGCCGCGCGGTGCGCGCCCGGTTCGAGGAACGCTTCTCCGCCCGCCGCATGGCGCAGGGGTATCTCGACCTTTATGAATCCCTGGCCGCCGTGGCGAAGCCGCGGCGTCTGGCGCTGGTGCGCTAAAGCCGAAGGAAAGGAAGGCTACTTTTTGTGAACAAAAAGTAGCAAAAAAACTTTACTAAATTGGGCCGTGCCGGTTTCGCCAGCACGGCCCAATTTCATGGAAGTTTTTGCGCCGCTTTTTTCAAAAAGCGGCTGCTTTCATACTGGCTTTAAGCCACCAGCGCGGCGATCTGCGCTTCGGCGGCGGCCAGAGCGGCGGGCTTCAGGTCCGGCACCGCCATGGTCTCGGCGCGAATCACCGTCACGTCCGTGATGCCGATGAAGCCCAGCGCCGCCTTGAGATAGGCTTCCTGATGGTCCAGTGCCGCCAACGGCCCCTCATGGTACGCGCCACCGCGCGACGAGGCGATGAACACTTTCTTGCCCGACACCAACCCGACCGGCACGCCGTCGGCGCCGTAGCGGAAGGTTTTGCCGGCGGCCAGCACGCGGTCGATCCAGGCCTTCAGCTGGCTCGGCGGGGCGAAATTATACATCGGCGCGCCGATGACGATGATGTCGGCCGCGAACAGCTGGTCGATGAACGGCGCCGATGCCGCGATATCGGCGATCACCGCCGGGTCGGTCGGGGCCGTGCCGAACATGGCGCCGATATGCGCCGGGGAGAGATGCATCGGCGCGGCCGCCGCCAGGTCGAGATATGTGACCTCAAGCCCCGGATGCAGCGCCTTCTGGCGCTGCACGATGGAAGCGGTGAGTTTGCGGGAGATGGAATTCGATCCAAGAATGCTGGAATCGATGTGCAGAAGCTTCATAATGACATGCCTTGTGCCAGTGATGGCGACGTCATCGGGCTTTTGCTCCCTACTGTGAAGCCAATATGTTCCGATATAAACCATCGTTATTCCAGATAGAGGGCAAAAGACTGCCATGCTCGACGGCGTTTCGTTCGACCAGCTCCGCGTGTTCATCGCCGCCGCCGAGGCCGGCAGCTTTTCCGCCGCCGGCCGCAAATTGCGGCGCGCGCAATCGGTGATCAGCCAGACCGTGGCCAATCTGGAAGGGCAGCTCGGCGTGGCCTTGTTCGCACGCTCCGGCCGCTATCCCGTGCTCACGGAGGCTGGCCGGCTGCTACTGGCGGATGCGCGGGCCGTGTCGTCGGGGGTGGACGCGCTGAAAGCCCGCGCCCGCGGCATGGCCGCGGGCATCGAGCCGGAACTTTCCATTGCCATCGACGTGATGTTCCCGATGGCGGCGCTGACCCGCGCCGCGGCCGCGTTCGGCGCGCAATTCCCGGGCACCGCGCTGCGCCTGTACGTGGAAGTCCTGGGCGGCGTGGCGAAGGCCGTGCTCGACCGCCAGTGCCAGCTCGGCGTGGTCGGCACATTGCCGCTCAGTACCGATGCGCTGGTGGCCGAAAGGCTGCTCGGCGTGCGCATCGTGTTCGTCGCCGCCCCGACCCATAAGCTGGCGCAGATCGAGGGGCCGATCCCGGCCGCGGAACTGGGCAAACATGTGCAGCTGGTGCTGACCGACCGCACCGATTTGTCAGCGGGGCGGGAATTCCGCGTGCTCTCGCACCGCAACTGGCGCCTCGCGGATCTCGGCGCCAAGCACGCCTTCCTGCGCGCCGGACTCGGCTGGGGCGGCATGCCCTATGCCATGGTGGCGCGCGACCTCGAGGAAGGCACGCTGAAACAGATCGCCTTGCAGGATCTACCCCCGGAAGGCGAGACCATGGCGATGTCCGCCGTCTACCCCGCCGATACGCCGCCCGGCCCGGCCGGGCGCTGGTTTATCGAGCAATTGCGCCATTTCGGCGCCGGCAGCGAGGAATAGGCGCGGCGTTTCTCTTCGTTACCCGTCTGCCCCCTCCGGCCGCTTGCGTGCAGCCACGCCACACATACATGCTTAAATAATTTCTGTTTGACGGAGGACAATCTTGCGATTGGCGAGGCGGCTCCTGACAAGCGCGGCGCTCCTGGCCAGCCTCACCGGCTGCTACGCCTCCTCCTACCCTTATGGCGGCTACTATTATGGCGGCTATTACGGCTATCCCTACGGTGGGTATGGGTATCCTTACGGCTGGTATGGCGGCCGCTATTATTGGCATGGCCATTACTATTACGGCCATCCCGGCTACTGGCATGGCTACCACGGCAATTACTGGCATGGCGGCTACTGGCATGGCTACCATGGCAATTACTGGCATGGTGGGTATCACGGCGGCTATCACGGCGGTTATCACGGCGGCTGGAGCCATGGTGGCGGCGGATGGGGCCATGGCGGCCATTGAGCGTGCCGTAAGCAAGGAAGCGCTACTTTTTGTGAACAAAAAGTAGCAAAAAAACTTTGTTTACTTTGGGCCCGTGCCGCTCGAGCGCCACAGGCCCAGCGTAACCAAAAGTTTTTGCGCCGCTTTTTTCAAAAAGCGGCTGCTTCCTTCCTACCCTCAGTGATTGTCGCGCGATTCTCCGCGTGTCTCCAGGATGTTGAGGTACAGCGTCGCCGGTTCAAGGCAGCCGCCGGTGCCAAGCTGGCCCACCTGGGAGCGGTAGATTTCTTCCCAAGGCGTCATGTTCTTGAACACAGGCGGCACCCAAGCCGCACGGCGTGCGGCGAGCTCCTCATCGGAAATCATCAAATCTACCTTGTTGCGATTCAGGTCGACACGGATTTTGTCACCTGTGCGCAGCAGCGCCAGGCCGCCGCCCACCGCCGCCTCCGGGGACACGTTCAGGATCGACGGGCTGCCCGAGGTGCCGGATTGCCGCCCATCCCCCATGGTCGGCAGCGCGGCCACGCCCTTTTTCAGCAACACCGCCGGCGGCTGCATGTTCACCACCTCGGCACTGCCCGGATAGCCGACCGGGCCGCAATTGCGAATCACCAGCATGGAATGGTCATCGACGCCGAGATCGGGATCCTCGATCCGCGCGTGGTAATCCTCGGGCCCCTCGAAGACCACGACCTTGCCCTCATACACGTTGGGATGGTCAGGGTCGGACAGGAAACGCGCGCGGAATTCCGCGTCGATCACCGCCGTCTTCAGCACCGCACTGTCGAACAGATTGCCGGAGAGCACGACATAGCCGGCATTCTCCTTGAGCGGCTCGGCATAATGGCGGATCACCTCACCATCGACCGAAGGCGCGGAGGCGAGATTTTCCGCCAGCGTACGCCCGGTCACGGTCATCACGTCGCCATGCAGCCGCCCCGCGGCGAGCAGCTCGCGCAACACCGCCGGCACCCCGCCGGCGCGGAAAAAGCTTTCCGAGAGGAACCGCCCGGCCGGCTGCACATCCGCCAGCAGCGGCGTGTGGGCGCCCAGCTCCTGCCAATCCTCCAGCGTGTGGTCGACCCCCATATGCCGGGCGATCGCCACCATATGGATCGGGCAGTTGGAGGAAACGCCCAGCGCCGCCGCCGCCACCACCGCGTTCTGGAACGCCCGGCGCGTCATGATATCGGAGGGGCGGAGATTTTCCGCCACCATCGCGACGATGCGCTTGCCGGTCGCGTAAGCCATCTGCCCGCGCTCGCGATAGGGCGCCGGGATCATGGCGCAGCCCGGCAAGCTCATGCCCAAAGCTTCGGCCAGCGAATTCATCGAACTCGCCGTGCCCATGGTGTTGCAATGCCCGACCGACGGCGCGGAGGACACCACCATGTCCATATACTCATCGTAATTGATCTTGCCTTCGGCAAATTGCTTGCGGGCCTCCCACACCACGGTGCCGGACCCGGCCAGTTTGCCGTTGAACCAGCCATCGAGCATCGGCCCGCCGGACAGCACGATGGCGGGAATGTTCACGGTCGCCGCCCCCATCAGGCAGGCCGGCGTGGTCTTGTCGCAACCTGTGGTGAGCACGACGCCATCGATCGGATAGCCATGCAGCACTTCCACAAGGCCCAGATAGGCAAGATTGCGATCGAGCGCCGCGGTCGGCCGCTTACCGGTTTCCTGAATCGGATGCAGCGGAAACTCCAACGGAATCCCGCCGGCTTCGCGAATGCCGTCACGCACGCGAGACGCGAGTTCCAAATGATGCCGGTTGCAGGGGGAAAGATCCGAACCGGTCTGCGCGATGCCGATGATCGGCTTGCCCGATTGCAGCTCCTCGCGCGTGAGGCCGTAATTGAGGTAGCGCTCGATATAGAGCGACGTCATGCCCGGATTTTCAGGATTGTCGAACCAGCGGCGGCTGCGCAAGCGCGGCACCGCACCCTCGGAATGTTTCATGGCCCCTCCTCCCGGGCGCGTTATTTATGAAAGCTTTAGGTCACGTTTCGGACCTCATCAACCCCCGCGATCTTTGGTTCCATCCATTGAACACCACCTTTCCCTTATAATCCCTGACCATCCCCGCCTCCGGACGCCACCCACAGATAAAAAAACGACTGGTTTTTTCTCCAAAACGTTTGAAGTTGCGCGCCCAAAGCGCAAACATTCCAAAATTGTTGCGAGAATCTTATGTTGACGCCATCCCGTCGCACGCTTCATAGTCCCGGCGCGAACCAACAAGCCGGAAAAATCCGGCATTTCTAGGGTAGGAGTGATCCTCAATGGACTTGGAAGCACGTACGATCGGGCGCGTCACGAAGCGTCTGATGCCGTTCCTTATTCTCTGCTATTTCGTTGCCTATCTCGACCGCGTGAATGTCGGCTTCGCGGCGCTCAGCATGAACAAAGACCTCGGTTTCACCGCCACGGTCTTTGGGTTCGGCGCCGGCATTTTCTTCATCGCCTATTTCTTCTTCGAAGTGCCGTCGAATCTGCTGCTCGACCGCGTCGGCGCGCGCAGATGGATCGCGCGCATCATGTTCAGCTGGGGCATCGTCGCCGGCGCCGAGGCTTTCATTCCGCAGATCTCGCATGCCACGGGCCTGAGCCCCGCCACCGTGTTCGTGACACTGCGCGTGCTGCTCGGCGTCGCGGAAGCCGGCTTCTTCCCTGGCATCATCTTCTATCTGACGATCTGGTTCCCCGCCCTTTACCGCGCGCGGATGATCGGCATGTTCATGGCGGCGATTCCGCTCTCCACCGTGGTCGGCGGCCCGATCTCGGGCATGCTGCTTTATGTCCATGGCTTCGGCCTCGCCAACTGGCAATGGCTGTACCTTCTGGAAGCCATTCCGGCGCTGCTGCTCTCCTTTGTCGTGCTCAACTATCTCACCGACCGGCCGAAAGACGCCAAATGGCTGAGCGACGAAGAGCGCGCCTGGCTGGTGGAGCGGCATGCGACCGAAACCCGCATCCGCGAGAAGGCCAATCGTTTCTCCGCACTGCAAGCCATCACCAACACCCGCGTGGTGCTGCTCGCCTTCATTTATTTCGGCATCAACGCGGCGGTGTACGGCCTCAGCTTCTTCATGCCGCAAATCGTGCACAGTTTCGGCCTGTCCTTCGGGATGACCGGCGTCGTCACCACCCTGCCCTATATTATGGGCATTATTGGCATGGTGTTCTGGAGCCGCCATTCCGACCGCTCACACGAGCGCCGCGAACATGTCGGCCTGGCGCTGCTGATCGCCGGCCTCTGCATTGCCGGCACCACGGTGGTGGACAATCCGGTCGGCAAAATGATCCTCTTCACCATCGCCGGCTTCGGCATGTTCGGCTCGCAACCCTGCTTCTGGGCGCTGCCGGCCACGTTCCTCTCCGGCCCCGCCGCCGCTGCCGGCCTTGCCGCGGTGAACTCGCTCGGCAACCTCTCCGGCTTCTTTGGCCCCTATGTCATGGGCAAGGTGAAGGATGCCACCGGATCTTACACGATCGCGCTGCTGGCGATCAGCGTGATCCTCGGCTTCGCGATGCTCGTGGCGCTGTCTCTGCAACATGATCACAAGCTGGAAAACCCCGCTTTGCATGAGGAGGAAGAGGAGACACCCGTCAGCCTCCGCCGCCCCACGGCGCGGGAGCTTGCGTAAGCAAAAGGAAGCACTACTTTTTGTGAACAAAAAGTAGCAAAAAAACTTTGTTAGTTTGGCCCGTGCCGGTTTCACCGCCACGGGCCCAGTTTCAAAAAAGTTTTTGCGGCGCTTTTTTCAAAAAGCGCCTGCTTTCCTTCCTACATCACGGCGCCAACCTGCCACGGCACAAACTCATTGTCGCCATAGTCGAACCCTTCGCTGCAGCTTCTCTCTCCTGAAGCCACGGCCAGGATTTTCGCAAAAATCTCCTCGCCAACCTGCTGGACGCTGGCGTCGCCGGTGACGATGGTGCCGCAATTTACGTCCATATCTTCGGACATATGCTGGTACATCGGCGTGTTGGTGGCGAGCTTGATGCAGGGCACCGGTTTGTAACCCGCGGTCGACCCGCGCCCGGTGGTGAAAATGATCAGGTTGCAGCCACCGGCGATCTGCCCGGTCACCGCCGCCGGGTCGTAGCCGGGCGTGTCCATGAACACGAAGCCATGGTCCTTCACCATCTCGGCATATTCCACCACCGCCTCCAGCCGCGCCGAACCGCTTTTCGCCACGGCGCCGAGGGATTTTTCCAGAATCGTCGTGAGTCCACCGGCCTTGTTGCCGTGCGACGGGTTGTTGTTCATCTCCCCCTTGTTGCGCGCGGTGTAATCCTCCCACCAGGCGATGCGCGCGAGCAGTTTCTGCGCCACCTCCGGCGTCGCCGCGCGGCGCGTGAGCAGATGCTCAGCACCGTAAATTTCCGGCGTCTCCGCCAGCACCGCGGTGCCGCCATGACGGATGAGAAGATCCGAAGCGACGCCCAGCGCCGGATTGGCGGAAATGCCGGAATACCCATCCGAACCGCCGCATTCCAGCCCGATCATCAGCTCCGAGGCCGGCGCCAGGCTGCGCGCCACCGCGTTCACCTCCGGCAACATCGCGCGCACCGCCGCAACCCCGGCCTCGATCGTTCGCCGCGTGCCGCCGCTCTGCTGGATCGTCATGGTCCGCAGCCCCTGCCCCTCGCTCAGCCCGTGCTCGGCGAGAATGCCCGGAATCTGGTTGGTCTCGCAGCCCAGCCCGATCATCAGCACGCCACCGACATTGGGGTTCAGCGCGTAACCAGCCAGCGTGCGGGTGAGCAGTCTCGCCCCTTCCGAGCCCACGCCCATCGCGCAGCCCCCGGCATGGGTGAGCGCGACCACGCCATCGACATTCTCGAACGGGGCTAATTCGCCCGCGCGGGTGAAATGCGCGGCAACGGCACGCGACACCGTGGCGGAACAATTCACCGAAGAGATGATAACGATATAATTGCGCGTGCCTACTTTTCCGTTTGGCCGCCGATAACCCATGAAATTCGCTCGGCGCGCCTCGGGTACGAAATCGGTCGGCTTCGCATCGACGCAGAACTCATGCTGCAGATTCACCGCGCTGATGGCGAGGTTCCCGGTATGCACGAGTTCTCCGGCAGCGATATCGCGCGTCGCCACGCCGATGATCTGGCCGTATTTGACCACCGGCGCGCCGCTCGCGATCGGCCGCAGCGCGATTTTATGGCCACGGCCGACGGCGCTTTCCACCTGCAAAAGCGGCGCCGTCAAATTTGTGCCGGAAGGCAGATTCACCCGCGCCACCGCAACATTGTCTGTGGGGTCGAGCACAATCACCGGCGCGTGAAGTTCATTCATGACGAGGCCCCGAACGCATCCATGGCGCGCGCCGAATACACCAAAGCCGCGCCGCTGTTCAGCGCGATGGCAACCCCCAGCGCCTCCGCCAGTTCCTCCTTGCTGGCGCCGGCCTTCTTCGCGGCCTCGGCATGAAAGGCGATGCAACCATCGCAGCGTGTCGTCACCGCCACCGCCAGCGCGATCAGTTCCCTGGTCTTCGCATCCAGCGTCTGCGGCTTCGGCGCGGCGTGGGAGATCACATCATTGGCGCGCAGGATGTCCGGATTGATTGCCCCAAGCTCTTTCAGCGTCGCGCCGAGCTTTTCACGATAGCCGGCCCAGTCGTTCATCGTTTGAGTCATATTTTTATTCCTCCGTTGTTTTCCATTTTTTATGGCCAGACGCCCGGCCTCGACAACCCGTCGGCGATGAAGATGTCCGCGCCGCCGCCGCTGCGCGCGGGGTCGATATTTTGCACCGCCTTCTGCTCCATCCGCCCCAACTGGTCGCGATGCACTTCGTCCGGCCCATCGGCAATGCGCAAAATGCGCTGCCAGGCATAGGCGCTGGCAAGCCAGGCATCGGCAACACCGGCGCCGCCATAGGCCTGGATCGCCCAATCGATCACCTTGCACGCCATGTTCGGCGCGACAATTTTGATCATGGCGATTTCGGCGCGCGCCGCCTTGTTGCCCACCCGATCCATCAAATCGGCCGCGTGCAGGCAAAGCAGCCGCGCCTGGTCGATCATGAGGCGCGATTCCGCGATGCGCTCGCGCCACAGGCTCTGCTCGACCAACCTCGTGCCGAACGCGACGCGCGCCTCCAGCCGCCGGACCATCCGTTCCAGCGCCCGCTCCGCCGCGCCGACCGACCGCATGCAGTGATGAATGCGCCCCAGCCCCAGCCGCCCTTGCGCGATCTCGAACCCCCTGCCCTCGCCCAATAAAATATTTTCAGCCGGAACGCGGACAGTCTCGAAAACAATTTCGGCATGACCATGCGGGGCATCATCGAAACCGAACACCGGGAGCGGCCGCTTGATGGTCACCCCTGGATGCGGATTCGGCACCAGAATCATCGATTGCTGGCGGTGGCGGTCCACATTGCCGGGATCGCTCTTGCCCATGACAATGAAAATCCTGCAGCGCGGATCGAGCGCACCGGAAATCCACCCTTTATGGCCGTTGATCACATACTCATCGCCGTCACGAATGATCGACGTTTCGATGTTCGTGGCATCGGAAGACGCCACATTCGGCTCGGTCATCGCAAACGCGGAGCGGATCTTGCCGTCCAGAAGGGGCTGGAGCCATTGCGCTTTCTGCGCCGGCGTACCGTAGCGCACGAGCACTTCCATATTGCCCGTATCCGGCGCGGAGCAATTGAACGCCTCCGGCGCGAAAGGCGAGCGCCCCATCAATTCGGCCAAGGGCGCATATTCGCTGTTGCTCAACCCCGCGCCGAACGCGCTGTCCGGCAGAAACAGGTTCCACAATCCCGCGTCCCGCGCTCTGTCCTTGATCTCTTCCAAAAGCGCCAGCGTCTGCCAGCGGTCATCCGCCCGCGCCGGCGCGGCGAATAATTCCGCCTCGTTCGGATAGATATAGGCCGCCATGAAATCCGCCACGCGCTCGCGCAGCGCCTCGACCTTCGGCGAATAGGTCATGGCCATTCCGGCGTTCCTCTTTTTTTGGCGTTAGTCCATGGGCACTGTAAATCAATCAGAAAGGAAGGCTACTTTTTGTGAACAAAAAGTAGCAAAAAAACTTTATTATGCTGGGCCGGGGGCGTTGTCCCGGACACAGCCCATGGCCCAGCGTAAACAAAAGTTTTTGCGCCGCTTTTTTCAAAAAGCGGCCACTTTCTTAAAGGAAACGCCCGCATGAGCGACTTGTTTCGCCTGGATGGGAAGGTTGCCATCGTCACCGGCTCATCTCGCGGCATCGGCCGCGCCATCGCCGAGACCATGGCCGCCTATGGCGCCGCAATGGTCATTTCCTCGCGCAAGCTGGATGCCTGCGAGGCCGCGCGCGATGCCATCATCGCCCAGGGCGGCAAGGCGATCGCTCTGCGCTGCAACACCAGCTCGCGGGACGATCTGGCGGCCCTGCTCCGCGCCACGCTGGAAGAATTCGGGCGGCTGGATGCGGTGGTCGCCAATGTCGCGGCCAACCCTTATTTCGGCCCGCTTTCGGGCATCAGCGATGGGGCGTGGGACAAGATCATGGCGGTCAATCTCAAATCCACGCTCTGGCTCGCCAATCTCGCGCTCCCGGAAATCGCCAGGCAGGGCGGTGGCAGTTTCACCCTTGTCTCCTCGATCGGCGCGCTGCGCGGCAGTACGGCCACCCCCGCCTATAATATTTCCAAGCTCGCGGAGATCGGGTTGATGCAGAATCTCGCCGTGGAATGGGGGCCCAAAAATATCCGCGTCAACGCCATCCTGCCGGGGCTGGTGAAAACCGATTTCGCCCGCGCGCTCTGGGACAACCCGGCGCTCCTGAAGGACGTCGAGGCCGCGACTCCGCTGGGGCGCATCGGCGCGCCGCAGGATATCGGCGCCGTCGGCGCCTTCCTGGCCATGCCAGCCGCCGCCTATATCAACGGCCATGCCCTGACCGTCGATGGCGGCTTCACCATCGCCGGGGCGCTGTGACGAACGGCGCCCCATTGATCGAACCGCTCCCGGCGCATCGCTTCGACCCCGCGCCCCTCTTCGCTTATCTGCGCGATCACCTGGAAGGTTTTCCCGGGCAGGCCCGGCTGCGCCAATTTCAGGGCGGCCAGTCCAACCCCACATTTCTGCTGGAAACCGCGACGCACAAATATGTCCTGCGCAAAAAGCCGCCCGGCCGGCTGCTCGCTTCGGCGCATCAGATCGATCGGGAATACCGCATCCAGCAGGCGCTGCGAGGCACGGACATCCCGGTCGTGCCGCTGCGCCTTTATTGCGCCGACCCCGCCATCATCGGCACGGAATTCTATGTCATGGATTTTCTGCCCGGCCGGGTGTTCGGCGACGTGCTGATGCCGGACCTGGCGTCTGCGGAACGCCGCGCTTTGCAGCTCGATTTGTTCACCACCCTCGGGCGGCTGCACCGGTTGGATTATGGCGCTTGCGGGCTCGGCGATTTCGGCCGGCCGGCCAATTATGTGGCGCGGCAGCTCGCGCGCTGGCGCGGCCAGTACGAATCCGCGCAGACCGAGGATATCCCCGCTATGACGAAACTCATGGACTGGCTCGGCGCGCATCTGCCGGACCGGGATGAAACCGCCATCACCCATGGCGATTTCCGGCTCGGCAACATGATGGTGCATCCCGCGGAGCCGCTGATCATCGCCGTGCTGGACTGGGAGCTCGCGACACTCGGCCACCCGCTGGCCGATCTCGCTTATTGCTGCATGCCCTTCCATCTGCCGCAAATCGCGGGGCCGCTACAGGGCTATGGCGGGCTCGACCTCGCCGCTCATGGTCTTGCCGGCGAGGATGACATGCTGGCGCTCTATTGCCGCATCACGGGCCGGGCCGAAATCGCCGACTGGAAATTCTTTCTCGGTTTCGCGCTGTTCCGCAGCGCCGCCATTGCCGAGGGCGTCTATGCCCGCGCTCTGGCCGGCAACGCCGCCGACGCGCGGGGCATCGCCATGCATGGCGTCATGAAAGTGCTGGCGCAGAGCGGCTGGGACCTGGTCGGCTAATACTGGCGGACAGCCGGCGTTTCGGTATGCCCCGTCCAGGAGGCCGCAACAAATTTTGTCGGGAGCGCCGGCGCGGACGCGGCGAGCATATGCGGTGCGGGATGAGGCGAGGTTACCGTCTGGCTTCCTGTGGGCAGGGCGACGGCGCCGCCGAAGACAAGGCGCAACACTAAGATCGAGGCCAACAGGCCGTAACCGCAAATCATCGCCCGGTCGAAGCGGCACAGTCTTACGGCGCTGCGCTGTTGCCTTAGAAGGGAAGCCGTGTTCGACTTGGGACTCTTACTCTCTTCTCGGTCCCGTTGTCGGGTCCCGGTCAAGGTCGTTGTCGGTATCAATTTCGGTTCTCACGATTGTCCGTGCCTTGTTAGCTAAACACCGGCAGATAAATTCGCGATGCGGAATCCGAACCGTCGCATAAAGAAAACATCAAAATTTTACGCCGTCGGGCGGGCGCCGGTTTCCAGCGTCGCCGCCCCTTTGCCGCCCGGGATGGCGGCCGGAGATGCATAAATTTATCAACATTTTAGGCAAAGCGCCCCTCTTTCTCATGGTGGCTTAACGGCGCCCGCGTTTTCTATAACGGCGCCAGCACGGCATGTAAGCCGCTGGCGGACCAGCCACCAGGCTGCCTCCGACAAATCTGGAGAACGCTGTGAGAGCTCAAACGACCAGTCGGCTTTCTTTTTCCACCCAACCCGTCCCTTCGAACCAGGCCGCACAGGCCTATGACATGGCCGGAACCGATTATCTCCGCTACGCTGACGGCGACGCCAGCCGTCTTTTCGATTTCACCAGCCAATACAGCTTCGCCGACCGGGACATCTGGCGCCGGATCGATGCCACGCTGATGCGCCTGGCGGCCTCCGGGCGGCGCACCCTCTCGATCCTCGATGCCGGCTGCGGCCCCGGAACCTGGCTGCGCCGCACCGCCTTGCGCGCCCGTGAACTCGGCTTCGAGCGGATCAACGCCTTCGGTTTCGATATTTCCCCGGCCATGATCGCGTTGGCGAAATCCAGCCTCGCCGGCCTCGACGATCTCACCATCCGCATGCATTTTCTGGTCCGCGACGTCACCGCCGCGCCGGCCTTCACCGACCAGGAATTCGATCTCTGCCTGTGCCTTTACGGCGTGTTGAACCACCTTCCGGTGACCGTGCATGACCAGGTGGCCCAGGAGCTGGCCCGGGTGACGCAGGACACGCTGTTCGTCACGGTGCGCGCGGCCGGCAGCCTGCCGACCATCTATGTCGACTCGCTCGACCATGCCCGCAACTTCCAGCAGGATAACGAGTCCGACCGCATGGAGATCGACATGCTCAATGGCGAGCATATCGGCTTCACCTCGCACCTCTTCACGAGCATCGAGCTCGACGGGCTGTTCCGCCCGCATCTGCGGCAGGCTTCGCTGGTCGGCCTGGACGTGTTCCATAGCCGCTTCGCCACCGACCGCCGCTGGAACCCCGCCCGCTTCGAGGGCGAGGCCGAATTTGTTTCGGATCTGGAGCAGCTGGAACAGCGCTATGCCTGCGACCCGCATTTCATCGACCGGGCCGCGCATATTCTGCTCGTCGGCGAGCGTTAGATGGAGAAAGAAAGGCTACTTTTTGTGAACAAAAAGTAGCAAAAAAACTTTATGACTCTGGGCCGTGGGCGTTGTCCGCGACACCGCCCATAGCCCAGCATAATAAAAGTTTTTGGTGCCGCTTTTTTCAAAAAGCGGCCGCTTTCTTCCCTAACCTAGTGCATGCCCCTGCCGCCGCCGCCCATCGGGTAGAGATCCTGGCTGGCGGCCACGGTGGCGTGGTTCGCAATCGGCACCGCCGGGAAATGCGTCAGCAGCGCCAGCGTCTGCGGCGCCGGCTGGGTGAACACCCCGCCCGACAAGGCCCGCAGCGCCGCATCCTGATCACCCGCGTCAAGCGCCTTGGATGCGCTCACCAATTGGTTGATCACCGCCTGGGACGGCGCGGCCTCCGAGATCCCCAGAATCGCGCGCACCCGCGTGCGGGCCTGTAGCATCTGCATTTTGGCGATCGGGTCCATGGTCCACCAGCGGCCGCCGGTGGAGAACTGCCCGGCCATCGCGTCCAACGAGGCCACCGCCAGCGCCATCTGCGCCGGTCGATCCTGCATCATGTCCGGATGTGCGAAGGCGAACAACGCCTGATTGAAGGTCGCCATGGCCGGATCCTGCCCGATGACCGAATTGCCGAATGCATCCTGCGGCATGAACCCGGTTGAAGGCTGTGGCCCCTCCAAGGCGCAGCCTGACAGGCACAACGCTAAAAATGCAACTCCGAAAAAGCGCGCTTTCATGTCTTTCACCAATCCTTGCCGTGACCTCGCCCTACGAGGACGTTTCCCAAGATTGGCGCGCGCCGCCATCGCGCCAGCAAAAAGGCTGGTCCGAGATCGACGTGATCGAGCAATGCGAGACCATTATCGCGGCGCCAAGCCGGTCGATCATCATATGGCTTAGAGCCCTAAACATTTAATATTTCCGGGGGCTGTTCCTTTGTAACAAATTTGCACCGGTGAAGATGCCGCTTGTTCCCGCCCCTGTGAGCCATCGGCAGAGCGGGTTCGCCGGCCGGTCAACTCCCCCCGCGGATCCCCGGCCGGCTTACTCCGGAAAGAGCTGGGAATTCACGCGAAACGCCGCGCGACATTCCGGCGTGTTACCAACGGCAGCATAGTTGTTCTGGCAATAGACCAGCTCCTGCAGGAAGGATTGCGGGTGCGCGCGGTAAGCCTGCACATGCGGGTCGGAGGCACAGGAGGCGAGCCCGGCCGCGGCCGCCAGCAAGACCAGACAGGATCTCAGCCGCATCGAATCAACGCCCGCCGAACGGAATGCCGCCCATGGCCATGAGCCCCCTCATCAAGCCACGTGTCTGCTCGGGCCTGCGCCCCTATGTCCGGCATGCCTGAGCCTTTCATCCTTAGGTGGAAACCGGGTCATTATTCGCCAGATTTCGGGCCGACTCAATCGCCTGCCGCACGATGAAGTTCCAGCACCGGCGTTCCGGAAAGGCTCCCGGACCACGGCACCGCCTGGCACGCGACGAATCACGCAAAAATCGGTCCGTCTTCTCACGACGCGGGGCGATCGTTTTGATTAATTCCTTTTTTAGATGCGACTCATAATTACTGTGTATATAACCCCTCAGCCACGGCTACCACTCGCTCCTGGGGGGCCAGGGCTAGGCCGGATGGGATGCCTGTCCCCATCCGGCCGCTTTCCGCTCCGGCGAACTTGCTCATGGTTCAGATGCATGGGCAATCCCGGTAACAATGCCGAGAACGGCAGCCCCCACTGATGATTGCGCATCTCGGTGGCCGCCACCGCACGACTTTCCACGATATCGCCGAGCCAGCGTTCTACCTTGTTTGATAAACGACGTTTACAAACAAACCGTTGGTTAATTTCTCTTGCAATGTCAGGGCTCCTCGCTGACACGCCGAAATTCGGCACGTGAACCAGGACACAAGCGAGCGTGCGGCGCCAGCCACCAAGCCGGGCACGGATTGGATGGGGGGCATGGGAATCCTTGGGTTAGCTTTAAGGCGGCAGATAATACCGGATTAGAAATGGTTGACAAACGCAACAATTGGCGCACATGTGGCGAGGCGAGCGACGGGATAGATAAGAACCGGCCCCAAGGGAGCCTGCATGAAAGAAAACATTAAACCGCTGACTTCGCTGCGGTTCTTCGCGGCGTCTGCGGTGCTCGCGCTTCACGCCACGGGCTTCCACCTCATCGGGGTGTCGTTTCTAAACAAATTCCAATTGTATCAGGCGGTGTCTTTTTTCTATGTGCTTTCCGGCTTCATCATGCAGCACACCTACCGGAAAAACGCGAATTCGCTTTCCGTTTTAAAATTTGTTGCGATTCGGTTTTCAAGATTATGGCCAATGCATATAGTATCTCTGGCCATTTTTCTTGCGATCCCAGGATATTTTTACTGGGCAACCCATCGCGTCGCCTTTCCAATATGGGTCGAAAATCTTGCCCTGGTCCAAACGTGGGTTCCCCTCAGCGATCACTATTTCTCACTGAATGCGCCATCTTGGTCGATTTCAGACGAGATGTTTTTTTATGCCGCCTTCGCGATAATTTGCGTGCGCGCCAAAAGGGCCCCTCTTCTTGTTGCGCTCGCCGTCCTTGCTATTCTTTTTACCTACATGTCATTCATGGCAGCGTTGCACCTCGACGCTTCATTTAATGACGGCCTCTATGCGGTCAATCCGCTCGTTCGCCTGCCAGAGTTTGTTGCAGGCGTCGTGCTGTGTGAGGCGATGAGCCGTTTGCGACACAACAGCCGGCCCTTCATCTTCTGGACGACCCTTGAGGTCGTGGCGTTTCTGGGCGTTTCCATCAATAGCTTGTCCATTCCGATTATAGCGCGCTGGTGGCATGTTTATGTAGGATCTGGATGGGCGTATTACGTTGCGACCGCAGGAGGACTTCCTTCGTTCGCGCTGCTTATAGCTGTGTTTTCTGTGAGCCATGGCGGCTTCGCGCGGCTACTTTCGCTTCGCCTCCCGGTTATCCTCGGCAACATAAGCTTTGCGATCTATATGGTTCATGATCCGATCCTACGCTTCGTCAGCATGCAATTTCCCGGTCCAATTCTACCCGCGAAATTTCTCTGCGTATTTGGTGCGATCCTGCTTATAGCCGCGCTGTGCCACTACCTTATCGAGGTTCCGACATATTCTCGGGCCCGAAGATTCATTGAAAAGTCGTTTAGGCAACCTACGGACATCGCTACATACGTCTTGGCCTCGCCACCAACAGTCGCGTCTGAGGAAAGGCATCACCAAACATTTTCCGCTTAGCGCTTCTTGCAGGTTATTATTTTTTGAAAATCGTGAATTGCGCCATCCGTGATCCCGACCACTTCGAAGTATTCGCCCCACACTCGCCTCACATAATCTGAGGCAATGAATGTGATGCCATATTGATAATCGTCCGAAGTCAAATGTCCCTCGTCTTGGACGATGCAATGGAACCCGCCGTCCCGGATCTTTCTTGTCGCCGTCTTAAGCGCCTCGCGGTCAATCGACAGCATCTCAAAGATACGGGTTTCAGCGTTTGCGCGCTCCAGCGCCCGCGCTCCGTGTGTCGTCAGGAACAGATAAGCCCCCGGCCTGCAAATCCGGTTCAGCTCCGATAGATAGAATCGTTGAGCTCTTTCATCCATGTGCGAAAAAACAGAGATGCTGATCACGCCGTCGAACGATTCATCGCCAAAGGGCAACGCGGCGTTCGGATACGAGAGAACGGCCTTCATATGAGAGAAATTTTTGTTGATCCATTCGACGTGCCGCGCGTCGATGTCGCAACCGATCATGTTCCCCTTAAAGCCTTTGAACATACGCGCCAACCGGCCACAACCACACCCAAAATCAAAAAGGTCAGAAAACTCTGAAAGAGGTTTTGGACTTGCCTTTTGAAGAGCTTCGTAGATGGCAATGCCATGGGCCGCAAAATCCCGCTCCGAAGTCAGGCCCGAAACTATGTACATAAGCTCCTGGGGAGGAAAGGGAGCCACATGGACCGCCAGGCCTGGACTTTCGAATGCAAGCCTACCATTCAGATCAATCCACTTTTCGGTCGGCATATTGATGCCCGATGCCAAATCAATCGCCATCGCCACTCTTTCCTGGATCGTTTCTGCTCCGAAAACTATAACAGCTCTGGCGAGAGCTGCAAATGGCGATACGATCGCCGATAGAGGTGCAGTGCATTTTGTCAGTAGACTATTCTGCATCTGCAGAATGGTTACACGTTCGCTACCCGTCAGCGGAAGCTATAATATCTGTCATGTGGGTTTTCCGGTTAGACGGCGAGAGAGACGCTTTGATCTGCCCGGGCGGCTGAGATTCCAGCTAGGCCAGTCCCTTCTCGATATTGATCAGCATCGGGGTGCCGTGACCAAGCGCGGCATACGTGGCACGGCGTCCCATACCCGTGAGGGAGCACCACGTATCGATGGAACCGAATTTTGGAACGGGTCCCGTTAGCGGCGTAGCTTCAGATTTGATGGTCAAATTCATCCAAACCTCCAGTGCTTGAGTGTGCGTGCGGAGGCATTAAGCAGGCAGAGACGGGTGCGCTTTAGGGAAACCGTTAGATGCTATTTCCTTCCTTGTTTGTCAGGAGATGAGGGGCAGCTTTTAGGTGATTTGTGATCCATGCGTCGTGGCGTAGCTCAGCACCGTCTTGATGCACCCGCACGCGGGAGGCTGTCTCGGGTTTGGTTGTCGAGATCGGCTCCAAGATCTTGGTCACATGGCCGGTCTCGATCTCGGTCACGGGAAGCTTGGCTTTTTTGATCAGGGATGCAGGGGTGTGCAAGGGGTTCTGGCGGAGGAGATGTCCGCTTAATATGTCTAATTACTTAGTAAAATCAATTGATTATTATTTGCGTTTATATATCCCACAAACCCACCCATTAAATTACGTGCCATACCGGCGCATATCAGCGCATAGACACACGGGTCCAGGATCGCTCAGTGATCGCGAGCCATCTAGCTAAAGGGGCAAGCCCCCGAAAATAACGAAATCCGCCCCCGCGGCCCGAGCCTCGGCAACTACCCTTAATCGGAAGTCCTCCACCCCCTCGCCCGCCTCCCGTTTCCAATCCAGGCCAGCAGCCGTGGCGTGGTCGTCTGGGCTGGCATCTGACAAACCACTGGCAATCTTGACTTCTTCGATGTTCATAATCCACCTGCTGTTATTTTATTTGAGCTTTGGCCGGGATTCGCGCGGTTTGGCTGTTTTGAACAACCACCGTGGGCACTGGTGGTCCACAAACAACGAATCAAGTAACGGACCAATCGGGAACCATTTATTAATGGAGGCGGTTGGTTTCTGGCTTTACCCATTGACTAATGTCACTGCCCTGTTCGCGCAGTCTCTCTGTTACATGCTTAAGATATTTTCTTGCTTCGTCCCTCTCCTCAGGCTCAGCGACATCTGAATTGGCGATTTTTGCTAGTGCGGCTATGGCCGCTCCGATGTGGGGCCGAACGTGCGAAGACAATGCGGCTTGTAGTTCACACGCGGTCTTGCGATCTTCTGGGCTGGCCGTGGTATCGGCCGCAAGGGTGTTGATCGCTGCAAAACAATCTTCAATGTCCTGTAACTTGTCATCGGCATCCTCCGCCTCAGATATCCTGTTGGTAAGAAAGCCGATATATCCCAGCCAATCGCGTCCGATCATACTTCCGTCTCCAGAATTTTTTCTA
>NZ_DATLPB010000047.1:0-32754 GCF_035535915.1 Acidocella sp. | reverse complement strand
CAGCCAGCCGGCAGCCTCCTTATAACCGGCAGGCAGCACGAGTTTCGGCCGGTGATAGTCCGGCCCCACCATGCAGCCGGACAAGGCAAAGAAGCAAAGCGCGGGCAGCGCGCGGCGAACCGTTTTATGCAAGTCCGTTTTATACAAGGGCAACATCTGGATCCTGGATTGGCTGGGGAACAAGATCGACCGTCATCAGCCCGTCGTCGCGATGCCGCCGGGGCGTGGCGCCGCCTGGTCAGGCCCGCGCGTCTTCACCGCCAGCCGTTCCAGCCACAAATAAAGCACCGGCGTGGTGTAGAGGGTCAGCGCCTGGCTGACCAGGAGGCCGCCGATGATGGTCAGGCCGAGCGGCTGGCGCAGCGACGCGCCCTGGCCGATGCCGATGGCCAGCGGCAGGGCCCCCAGCGTGGCGGCGAACGTGGTCATCAGGATCGGCCGAAAGCGCAGCAGGGCGGCCTGAAAAATCGCTTCCTCCGGGGCCACGCCCTCGCCGCGCTGCAGCTGCAAGGCGAAATCGATCATGAGAATCGCGTTCTTCTTCACGATGCCGATCAGCAGGATCACGCCGATCAGGGCGATGATGGTGAGCGGCGTGTTGAGCATCAGCAGGATCAGCGTGGCGCCCACGCCGGCGGAGGGAATGGTGGAAAGAATGGTCAGCGGATGAAAGGTGTTTTCATAGAGAACGCCGAGCACGATATACACCGCCGCCAGCGCCGCCAGGATCAGCAGCGGCTCGCTCGTCTGCGAGGACTGAAATGCCGCCGCGGTGCCGGAGAAACTGCCGGTGATGGTCAGCGGCACGTCGAGATTGCTCATCGTGCGCTGGATGGTTGCCGCTGCGGTGCCGAGCGCGACCCCCTGCGGCAGGTTGAACGAAATGGTCGCGGCAACGCGCCCGCTCTGGTGGTTGACCGAGATCGGCGTGGTGCCGCGCTGATAGGAGGCCAAGGCAGCCAGCGGCACCATGATCTCGACATTGGTGCTCACCGCCGTGCCGCTGGAGGCGTTGGCCCGGCCGCCGGAGGCGATCTCGTTGATCGCCTGGTTGGTCGCGGAATCGAGCGCCACCAGGGCCTCGTTGGCGGCCGCGCTGGCCGTGCCGGGGCCGATCCTCACCGTACCCGCCGGCGCATTGCTCTGCGCCGTGCCGCTCGCGTTGCCGCCCGAGGTGCTGACATAGATACGGTTCAGATCCACCGGCGCCTGCTGGTAGGTCGGCGCCAGCTCCATCACCACTTCATACTGGTTCAGCTCGTTATAGATGGTCGAGACGTTGCGCTGGCCGAACGCATCGTAGAGCGTGTTGTCGATCTGGTCCGGCGTGATGTTCAGGCGCGCCGCCTGAGGCCGGTTGATCACCACATTGGTCTCCAGCCCGCCATTCTGCAGGTCGGAATTGACGTCGGCGAGCGTGTGCTGCTGTTTCAACGCGGCAACGATTTTCGGCACCCAGATATTGAGCGCATCGGGATCGTCGCTTTGCAGCGTGTACTGGTATTCCGCACTGCTCTGCCGCCCGCCGACACGCAAATCCTGCGCCGGAACCAGAAAGACTTGCGCCCCGGCAACATGCCCCAGCGGCGCGCGCAAACGCGCGACAACGCCGGTGGCGCTGGCATGGCGCTGCTCCAAGGGCTTCAGCGTGATGAACAGGAAGCCGTTATTGGTGGCGCGCCCGCCGGTATAACTCGCCACCGACGCCACCGCGGGATCGTGTTGCACGATCCGCTGCAGCTGCATCACCTTCTGCTTCATCAGTTCGAAGGAGATGCCCTGGTCCGCCTGGATCGTGCCGATGATCAGGCCATTATCCTGTTCGGGGAAGAAACCTTTTGGCACAACCACAAACAGCGCCACGTTGAGGACGATGGTGAGCAGAAACCCGATACCGACCAGCCGCGCATGCGCCAGCGCCCAGCGCAGCGTTCTTTCATAGAAACGCAAGCCGGCATCGAATCCATTTTCGAGCCACTGCAAAACCGGGTGCGGCCGGCCGCGCTCCTCCCGGCGCAGCAGCAGCGCGCAGAGCATCGGCGTGGTGGTCAGGGACACGAGCAGCGAGATCAGAATGGTGATTGAGAGCGTCTCGGCGAATTCCTGGAACAGCCGGCCGAGGATACCCGGCATCAGCAGGATCGGCGTGAACACCGCGATCAGCGACAGGCTCATCGACAGCACGGTGAAACTGACTTCCGAGCCGCCGCGCAGCGCCGCCTCAAACGGGTCCATGCCGGCCTCGACATGGCGCATGGTGTTCTCCACCACCACCACGGCATCGTCGACCACGAAGCCGGTCGCGATGGTCAGCGCCATCAGCGACAGATTATCAAGCGAAAAGCCGAGCAGATACATCGGCCCGAACGTGCCGATGATCGACACCGGCACGGCGAGCCCGGGAATCAACGTTGCCCGTGGCGAGCGCAGGAACACGAACACCACCGCCACCACCAGCAGCACGGCGATGAACAACGTGCGTTCGGTATCGCTGAGCGCCGCGCGAATGGATTGCGAGCGGTCCAGCGCGATGCCGATATGGATCGAGGGCGGCAGCGCGGCGCGCAAATGCGGCAGCAGCGCCTTCATCTGGTCGACCGTCTGGATCACGTTCGCTTCGGGCGTGGGATGAACGATCACCAGCACCGCCGGCTTGCCGTTATAGAAACCGGCATTGTCCACGTTCTCGACCGAATCCGTGACGGTCGCGACATCGGAAAGCCGTACCGCCTGACCGTTGCGATACGCGATCACCAGGTTGCGATATTGCGCCGCCTTGGTGGCCTGGTCGTTGGTGTAGAGCTGGTAGCGTTGCGCGCCGACATCGAAATAACCTTTCGGCGAGTTGGCGTTCGCGGCGGCCAAAGCGGCGCGCACATCCTCCAACCCGATGCCGTATGTGTTCAGCGGGCCCGGCTGCAGCTCCACGCGCACCGCCGGCAGCGCCGCGCCGCCCAGCTCCACCTGGCCGACGCCGGAAACCTGGGAGAATTGCTGTTGCAGCACGGTGTCGGCGGCGTCGTAGAGCTGCCCCGGCGTCAGCGTGTCCGAGGTCAGCGCCAGCACCATGATCGGCGCATCGGCCGGGTTGACCTTCTGATAAGTCGGATTGGAGCGCAGCGTGGTCGGCAGGTCCGCCCGCGCCGCCTGGATCGCCGCCTCGACATCGCGCGCCGCGCCGTTGATGTCGCGGTTGAGCCCGAACTGCACCGTGATGCGCGTCATGCCGGTGCCCGATTGCGAGGTCAGCTCGGTGACGTCGGCGATGGTGCCGAGATGGCGCTCCAGCGGCTCGGCCACGGTCGCCGCCATCGTCGACGGGCTGGCGCCGGCCATGTTCGCCTGCACCATGATCGTCGGAAACGCGATCTGCGGCAGCGGCGCCACCGGCAGTTTGAAGTAGGCGAGCAGACCCGACAGCGCGATACCCAGCGTCAGCAGCGTGGTGGCAACCGGACGCCGGATGAAGAGCGCCGAAAGATTCATGCCGGCGCCGCCCCCCGCCGGCGGAAGCGCCGCGCCAGCCCGTCGAAGGCGAGATAGATCACCGGCGTGGTGAACAGAGTGAGCACCTGGCTCACCGCCAGCCCGCCGACGATGGCCAGGCCCAGCGGCTGGCGCAGCTCCGAGCCCATGCCGGTGCCCAGCATCAGCGGCACGCCCGCCAGCATCGCCGCCATGGTGGTCATCAGGATCGGACGGAAGCGCAGCAGCGACGCTTCATAGATCGCATCGCGCGGCGACTTTCCGTCATTGCGCTCGGCATGCAGCGCGAAATCGATCATCATGATCGCGTTCTTTTTCACGATGCCGATCAGCAGCACGATGCCGATGATGCCGATCACGTCCAACCCCTCTCCGGCCAGCCAGAGAAAAATCAGCGCGCCGATTCCCGCCGAAGGCAGGGTCGAGAGAATCGTCACGGGGTGGATGAAGCTCTCATAGAGCACGCCGAGCACGATATAGACGGCGATCACCGCTGCCAGCAGCAGGAACACCTCGTTGCCGAGCGAAGTCTGGAAGGCCAGCGCCGCGCCCACGAAGCTCGTCGTCAGCGCGGCCGGGAAATTCAGCTCCCGCTCGGCCTTCTGGATGGCACCGACCGCGCCGCCGAGTGACGCGCCCTGGGCCAGATTGAAGGAAATCGTGGTCGCCGGAAACTGGCCCAGATGTTCGATCATCAACGGATCGGGCCGGGTGGAGAAAGTGGCGATGGCGGAAAGCGGCACCTGCCCGCCGCTGACGGAGGAAGACGGCAGATAGATCGACCCCAGCGCGGCCACGCTGGTCATCAGATGCGGACTCACGCCCATGATCACGCGATACTGGTTGGTCTGCGTGAAAATCGTCGTGATGATGCGCTGGCCGAACGCATCGTACAACGCGTCGTCCACGGTCGCGGCGGTGATGCCGAAGCGCGCGGCATTGGCGCGGTTGATCTCGATGAACACGCTGCTGCCGTTCGCCTCAAGCTCGCTCGCCACGTCGGAGAGCTGCGGCAAGGCCTGCAGCTTGGCCATCAGCTTCGGCACATAGGTCGTGAAATCGCTCGAATTGAGATCTTCGAGCACGAACTGATACTGCGTCGGCGTGACCGCGGTGTTCAACGTCAGGCTCTGTTCCGGCTGCATGTACAGATGCACACCGGGCACGCCGGCCACCGCCCGGCTCAGCCGGCGGATCACCGCGCTGGCGGAAGGCCGTTCACCCTTCGGCTTCAGGTTGATCAGGAAACGCCCCTGGTTCAGCGTCGAATTGGTGCCGTCCACGCCGATATAGGAGGTCAGGCTGACCACCGCCGGGTCCTTCAGGATCACATCGGCCAGCGCCTGCTGGTCCGCGGCCATCGCCGCATAGGACGTGCTTTGCCCGGCCTGGGAAAAGCCCGCGATCACGCCGATGTCCTGAAGCGGAAAAAATCCTTTCGGGATGAAGACATAGAGCAGCACGGTGAGCACCAGCGTGCCGATCGTGACCATCTGTGTGAGGCGCGCATGCGCCAGCACCCAGGTGAGCGCGCGCCCGTAAGCGGCGATCAGCCGGTCGAAATTACGCTCGTTCCAGGCTTCGAACCGGCTCGGCTGCACGGTGCCCGGCATACGCAGCAACCGCGCGCACAGCATCGGCACCAACGTGAGAGAGACGATGGCCGAGATCACGATCGTCACCGCCAAAGTGATGGCGAATTCCGAGAACAGCCGCCCGACCACATCGCCCATGAACAGCAGCGGGATCAGCACGGCGATCAGCGAGACGGTGAGCGAGATGATGGTGAAGCCGATCTGCCCGGCGCCTTTCAGCGCGGCCTGCAGCGGCGTCTCGCCCATTTCCAGGTAACGGGCGATGTTCTCGATCATCACGATGGAATCGTCCACCACGAAGCCGGTCGCCACGGTCAGCGCCATCAACGACAGATTATCGAGCGAGAAGCCGCACAGATACATCACCCCCAGCGTGCCGATCAGCGAGACCGGGACCGATATGCTGGGAATGAGCGTGGCGCGGAAATTGCGCAGGAAAACGAAAATCACCGCCACCACGAGCAGGATGCTTAAGCCGAGCTCGAACTCGGCATCGCTGACGGAAGCGCGGATCGACGTGGTGCCGTCGCTTATCACGGCCACCTGCATCGCCGTCGGCAGGCCGCTGGTCAGCTGCGGCAGCTCGCGCTTGATCGCATCCACCGTGGCGATGACATTGGCATTGGGCTGGCGCTGCACGTTGAGAATGATCGCAGGCTGGCGGTTCGCCCAGGCGCCCAGCTCGGCATTCTCCGGCGCGGAAATGATTTTCGCCACGTTGCCGAGATAGACCGGTGAGCCATTATCGTAGGCGACGATCATCGAGGCATATTCCGATGCCTCCGTGACCTGGTCGTTGGCGTTGATGGTGTAGCTTTGCGCCGGGCCGGAGAAGCTGCCCTTGGGCGTATCGACCGTGAGATTCGTGACCTCGGTGCGGATATTGTCGATGCTGATCCCGTAGCTGGCGAGCGCCCGCGGGTTCACCTCGATGCGGATCGCCGGGACATGGCCGCCGGCGACGCTGACCAGGCCGACGCCGGGAACTTCGGAGATTTTCGAAGCCAGGCGCGAATTGGCCAGATTTTCGAGCGCGATGAGACTCAGCGTTTTCGAGGTCACCGCCAGCGTCATGATCGGCGCGTCGGCCGGATTCACCTTGGCATAGACCGGCGGCGCCGGCAGGTCCGCCGGCAGCAGATTGCCGGCCGCGTTGATCGCCGCCTGCACCTCCTGCTCGGCGACGTCGAGGCTGAGCGACAGATCGAACTGCAGCGTGATCACCGAAGCGCCGGCGGAGCTCTGCGAGTGCATCTGGTTCAGCCCCGCCATTTCGCCAAGCTGACGCTCCAGCGGCGCGGTGACCGTGGTGGCCATCACCTGCGGCGAGGCGCCGGGATAGAAGGTCTGCACCTGGATGGTCGGATAGGTCACGTCCGGCAGCGCCGATACCGGCAGGAACTTGAACGCGACCAGCCCCACCAGCACGATGCCGATCATCAGGAGCGATGTCGCCACCGGCCGCAGGATGAAAAGGCGGGAGGGATTCACTGCGAAGCGGGGGTTGAAGCGGCGCCGGACGAGCCGTTCTCATCGCGGCGATGATGATGACCGTTCTGCGAGGGCTTCGGATCGGCTGCTTTTGGCGCCGTCGCGCCCGGTGCGGCAGAGGCTCCTGGTGCAACAGACGCGCCCGGCGCGACCGGACCGCTTGGGCCCGAGGCGATCGTGACCCTCTCCCCCTCGGTGAGCCGGTCCACGCCATCGATCACCACGGTCTGGCCCGGGGTCAGCCCCTTGGTGATGACGGTTTTCGTGCCATCGCTGGGGCCGGTGGTCACCGGCTGCACGCTCACGGTGTTGTCGGCGTTCACCACATACACATAGTCGCCGGGAACGCCGGACTGAATGGCCTGGGTGGGCACCAGCGTGGCATGGTCGAGCGTGTTCACCAGCAGATGCACGTTGACGAACTCGTTCGGGAACAGCTTCTCGTCGGTGTTGGCGAAATCGGCGCGCAGCTGCACCATGCCCGTGCTGGTGTTCATCTGGTTGTTCACGGCCGCCAGCGTGCCGTCTTCCAGCTTGGTGGTGTCATCGCTGGAATAGGCGGCGGCCGGCAGCACCGCCCCCTGCCCCAGCCGCTCCAGAACCGGCGCCAGATTGGCCTGCGCCACGGAGAATATCACCGTGGTGGGCGCGACAGTGGTGACCACGGCAATGCCGGTGGTGCTGGCGGAAGTCACGAAATTGCCGGGGTCGACCAGGCGCAGCCCGATCCGGCCTGATACCGGCGAGGTGATATGGCAATAAGCGAGATCGAGCGTGGCGGTATCGATATTCGCCTGGTCGATCTTGATCGCGGCCTCGTCCTGCTGAACCAGGAATTGCTGGTCAGTCACCTGCTGTTCGGCGATCGATTGCTGCCGTGCCAATATCTCGAAACGCGACAGGTCCGAACGGGCCTGAGCCAAAGCGGCCGTATCCTTGGCCAGTGATGCCTGAAACTGCTCGAGCTGGATCTGGTAGGGGCGCGGGTCGATCTCCGCCAGGAACTCGCCCTTGGTGACGTTTTCGCCCTGGGTGAAGGCAACCTGGGTGAGATAGCCGCTGAGCTGGGGCACCACGGTGACGGTGGCGATCGGGGTGACGGTGCCCAGCTCGTCCAGCACCACCGGCATTGAGCCGGACTCCACCTTGGCCACGCCAACCACCTGGGACGGCAGCATACCGTGCCGCCCGCGGCCTCCATAACTGCCAGGATCATGGCCGGAATGCCGGTACCAGACAAAGGCGACAAGCAGGAGCACGATCCCCGCAAAAACCCAGCGCCGCTTGCTTTTGCCGCGCCGCACGACCGGATCAACCACGCAAAACCTCTTCAGCGAACCTGCGAAGTCTATACTCAGTTACATACGGCTTGTCCCGTTACGCGCCGATGGCGGCGCATAACAAATGGTAACGCCTCCTGTCCGGGAAAAAGTGAAGAAAAAGCTTCTTTTTTGAAAAAAGAAGCAAAAAACTTTTATTATGCCGGGCCATAGGCGTCGACGCGGACACAACCTGAGGCCCAGCGGAACAAAAGTTTTTGCGCCGCTTTTTTTAAAAAGCGGCCACTTTCCTTTTACGCGCCGAGCCGCTCGAGCCCGCCCATATAAGGCCGCAGCACTGTCGGAATTGTCACCGAACCGTCCTCGTTCTGGTAATTTTCCAGCACCGCGATCAGCGCCCGGCCGACCGCCACGCCCGAACCGTTGAGCGTGTGCACGAAGCCGAGCGTCTTGCCGTCGGCCTCACGGTAGCGCGCATTCATCCGCCGTGCCTGAAACGCCCGCGTGTTCGAGCAGGAGGAAATTTCCCGGTACATTTCCTGGCCGGGCAGCCAGACTTCCAGATCGTAGGTTTTCGCCGCCGAGAAGCCGGTATCGCCGGCACAGAGCAGCATTTTGCGATACGGCAGTTCAAGCCGCTCCAGCACCGCCTCCGCGCAGGCGGTCATGCGCTCATGCTCCGCCTCGCTCGCCTCCGGGTGCACGATGCTGACCAGTTCTACCTTGGTGAACTGGTGCTGGCGCAGCATGCCGCGCACGTCGCGCCCGGCTGAGCCGGCCTCGGAGCGGAAGCAGGGGGTGAGCGCGGTCACGCGGAGCGGCAATTGCGCCAGCGGCAGAATCTCGCCCGCGGCGAGGTTGGTGAGCGACACTTCGGCGGTCGGGATCAGCCAGCGCCCGTCGGTGGTCTGGAACAGATCCTCACGAAATTTCGGCAGCTGGCCGGTGCCGAACGCCGCCGCGTCGTTCACCAGCAGCGGCACCATCGTTTCGGTATAGCCATGCTCGTTCACGTGCAGGTCGAGCATGAATTGCCCCAGCGCCCGCTCCAGCCGCGCCAGGCCGCCGCGCAGCACGGTGAAGCGCGAGCCGGCGATTTTCGCCGCGGCGGCGAAATCCATCAGCCCCAAAGCTTCGCCGATCTCGAAATGCTGCTTGGGCGCGAAGCTGAAATTGCGGATCGCGCCATGAGTCTTGATTTCCTGGTTGGCGGTCTCGTCACGCCCCTCCGGCACGGCCGCCTCCAGCACATTCGGCACCGCGGCCAGGCTTTCCCGCAGCAACAGATCCAGCCGCGGCACCTCGGCCTCGAGCGCTTCCATCTGGCCGCGCAGAGTCGCACCTTCGGCTTCCAGCCACGCGGTGTCCTGCCTGGCGCGCTTGGCCTCGCCGATCCGCTTGGCCAAAGCGTTGCGCCCCGCCTGCAGAACCTGCAACTGCGCCACCGCCTGGCGCCGCTCCTCATCCAGTGCCATCAGCTCGGCCGCGAGCGGGAGAATGTTGCGCCGGGCCATCGCCACGTCGAACGAAGCCGGGTTCTCCCGAATTGCCTTGATATCATGCATCGTTACGAATCCAGTTCGACTTTCGGCTCGACCATTTTCACGGAGAACACCGAAATTTCATAAAGAATGATCAGCGGCAGGGCCAAGCCGCACTGGGTCAAAATGTCCGGCGGCGTCAGCACGGCCGCCAGGATGAAGCAGCCGACATAAGCGTAGCGCCGGTATTTGCGTAAGCCAGCCGAGCTGATGATGCCGACCTTGCCGAGCAGCGTGAGCAGCACCGGCAGCTCGAACGCCAGCCCAAACGCGAAGATCAGCTTCATCACCAGGTTCAGGTAATCGCTCACCTTCGCCATCAGGTCGATCTGCACGCTGGCCCCGGCCGTCGTGTCCTGAAAACTCAGGAAGAATTTCCAGGCGGTCGGAAAGATCACGTAATAAGCCAGCGCGCCGCCGGCGAAGAACAGGATCGGCGTGACCACCAGGAACGGCAGCATCGCCCGCTTCTCGCGCTTGTAGAGGCCGGGCGCGATGAACAGCCAGAGCTGTGTTGCGATCACCGGAAAAGACAGGAACGCGGCGGCGAACACCGACACCTTGATGTAGGTGAAGAACGCCTCGTAGAGCGCGGTATAGATCAATTGCGGCTTCTGGCCACGCGCCTCGAGCGCGTGCGCCAGCGGTGCGGCGAGGAAATCGTAGATCCGTGCCGCGAAATGGTAGCTGATGGCAAAGGCGATGAGGAACGCCACGGACGACCAGATCAGACGGCGCCGCAGCTCCATCAGATGGTCCAGCAGGGACATCTCTTTGTCGTGGATCTCGTCTTCCGTGGTCACGTTGTCCGCCACTTAATATCCCCAGCGTTTGGTGCCCGGCGGGATGAAATCCGGAACCGGCGTTTTGCGGACCGCATCCGGCGGAATGAAAGCCGGCGCCTCAACGAGCGTTTCCGCCGCCACCGGCGCGGGCATGGAAAAGGCCGCCGCGGGCGCCAATTCCGCCGCCGGCGCCGTGTCCGACTCGTCCGACTCGGAAGAAGAAGAAGCGGCCGCCGGTCCCGCCGATGCCGCCGCCATGGTCGGCACGTCGAACGGGCGCGCCAGCGTGTCGCGCATCGTGCCGTCCGGGTCGATCGCATTTTCCGCCGCGCTCTTGAAATCGAACCGCCGCAGCTTGTTGATCTCGTCCTTGACCTCGGAGAGATTCGCATCGCGCATCATCTCGTCGACATGGCCCTGGAACTCGGCCGCCATGCCGCGCGCCTTCTTCATCATCGCGGTGACGGTGCGAATCGCCACAGGCAGATCCTTCGGCCCGATGGCGATCAACGCCACGACCATAATCAGCCCAATCTCTGCCCAGGAAAATCCAAACATGTAGGTGGTGTGCTAGCAGGCTCTCACGGGTTCGGCAAAGCCGCGGCGATGCGGGCGAGACCCTCGTCGTCCAGGCCAAGCTCCCGCAGATGAGCCACCGTATTTTCCAGATATTCCCGGCAGGTGCCGAGATCGCCGCAGCCGGTGGCGATCAGCGCCACCGTCTGCTCCAAGCTGAGTTCCCGAATATAGCGCGGATGGTCGCGGTCGATCACGAACGTCACCGCCGAAATCGGCCCCTCGGCGGTTTCCAGCTTCAGCAGACGCGCGTGATAGGCGCCGCCATACATTTCCCGCTGCCAGAGAATGCCCAGCTCCTCGCGCACCTTGGCGGCGGCGATCCGGAACGCCACGCCATGACAGGCGCCGCCCTGGTCCAGCCCCAGCATCACGCCCGGCGTCTCCGGCGAGCCGCGGCCGATGAAGAGCTTCAGGCAGAACCGCCGATGCCAGCCCTGCAGCAGCGCGGGCCGTTTCTCGATATAGTGGAAGGCCGGGTTCCAGATCAGCGACCCGTAGCCGAACACCCATAAATCCTGCGCGGCATCGTGCTGGGCGAGCGTGTCCTCAAGCAGCGCCGCCATCTCCGAATCGGTGCGATAGCGCATGTCGGGATGTTGCGCGGTATTTTCCAGCAGGCGGGCACGGAGTGTGCCGTTAAGCAGCGTCTCTCGGGTGATCTTCAACGTCACGATGCGTCCTCCACCGGCGTTTCCGCCCGTTCCGGTTGCTCCGTCTGCTCTGTCTGTTCCGGCTGCTCGGTCTGCTCCGGCTGCCGCAATGCCACGTTCGGATCGATCAGCAATTCCTCGCGCTTGGGCAGATCGCGCAGATCGTTCAACCCGAACTGCGCCAGGAAGGACGGCGTGGTGCCCCACAAGGTCGGCCGGCCCGGCGTCTCCTTATGGCCCTTCGGCGTCACCAGCGCGTTCTCCAGCAGCAGATCCAGCGTGTTCTGCGACAAAGCAGCGCCGCGGATCTCCTCGATCTCGGCGCGCGTGACCGGCTGGTGATAGGCGATGATCGCCAGCGTCTCCATCGCCACGCGCGGCAGCCGGCGCGGCACCTCGACGATTTTGCGCAAAGCCGGGGCGACATCCGGCGCGGTGCGGAACTGCCAGCCGCCGGCGGCCTGGACCAGATTGACCCCGCGCGGCGCATAGGAAGCGGCCAAAGCCGCCAGCACCTCATCGGGATCGACGCCGTCGGGCAGAAGCACGGCGAGCGCGCGCGCGCTCACCGGCTGGGCGGAAGCGAAAATCGCCGCTTCCACCAGGCGCAGCGCCTCGCTCAAAGCTGCCGGCGCGGCATCCGCGCTCACGCTGTTGGAATCCGGCCCGTCAGTCTCGTCCATCCTCACCCTCTGAATCCGCCGTTCCGTCGCGCTCGGCCGCGCGCACCAGAATCGGCCCAAAGATCTCTTCCTGTCTTAGCTCCAGGCGGCCGCCTCGGGTCATTTCCAGGCCGGCGATCAGGGTTGCCGAAAGCGCGGCCCGGCGCGGCAGCCCTTCATCCAGCCCCTGCGGCAGGAATTCGTCCAGGCTCGACCAGTCCGGCGTCGAGCCGACCAGACGCTGCAACCGTTCCAGCGCGTTCTGCACCGAGAAATAGACCATCGGTTTCGGCCGGTATTGCAGCTTTGCCCCGCCGCGTCGCCGTGCCGCCAGATACGCGCCGAGCAGGCCGCTGATCTCCAGCTTGAGCTTGCTGCGGTCAGTCTCGGTAAAATCCTCGGGCGCGCCGCGCGTGAACACATCCACGCCCAGCAACGGGCGCTGGCCCAGCCACATCGCGGCGGCGCGCACCCGCTGCAGATCGATCAACCGCGCGGCCAGGGTCTCCGCGGCGATTTCGGCATCCTCGTCCTCGCCCGCGGTGGGCACCAGCAACCGGGATTTCAGCCAGGTCAGCCAAGCCGCCATCACCAGCCAGTCGGCCGCCAGTTCCAGCCGCACCCGGCGCGCGCCCTCGATAACCGCCAGATACTGGTCGACCAGCGCGAGGATGGAGATTTTCGCGAGATCGACCTTCTGCGCACGCGCCAGCTCCAGCAGCAGGTCGAGCGGCCCGGCAAAGCCCTCAAGATTCAGGACCAGCGCTTCAGAATCCACCACTATGCCCCGTGATTTGCAGGATTTTACTCACCGCCCAAGGCAACACACGGCCCATCGCCGCCTGGAACGGGTCGAAACTCACGCCGAACTGCGCCAGCACGGTCGGCAGCACGAATAAAACCAGCAAAACCAGAATGATGCCAGCTTTTTCTGATTTTGCGAGCCAGCGCGCGGCAGGCAGCGGCAGCACCCCTACGGCGATCCGCCCGCCATCCATCGGCGGCACCGGCAGGAGGTTGAACAGTCCCAGCGTGAGGTTGATGATGATGAAATAGGTCAGGAACACCGTGGCCTGGCTGATCGACAGCAGGTAGCCGCCGAGCAGCGCGAGGGCGAAATTGGCAAGCGGCCCGGCCGCGGCGACCAGCGCCATCAGCTGTCTGGGGTGGCGCTGCCCGTTGAGCTCCAACTGCATCGGGTTCACCGGCACCGGCTTCGCCCAGCCATAGAGAAATTCGATGCGGCCGATCGACACCAATTGCCCCACAGCGAGGAGCGCGGGGAGCAGCAGGCTGCCGACCGGATCGATATGCTTGAGCGGATTGAGTGTCAGCCGTCCCGCTTGCTGCGCCGTCTTGTCGCCCAGCAGGCGCGCCACCACGCCGTGCGCCAGCTCGTGCAGCACCACGGCGATGATCAAGGCAACGACGACATCCAGCGTCTCAGCGCTCATCCAGCGCCTCCAGCACGGCGCGGTTACCGGCAAAATCGCCAGGGCAATAGAGCGCGATGTCGCACCCCGCCGCGAGCGCCGCCCGCGCCCGTTCCTCCGGCCGGCCGCTCAGCGCGTGCATGGCCAGATCGTCGCTCAGCAGCGTGCCGGCAAAGCCGATCTTGCCGCGAATGATCTCGGAAATGACGGTCGATGACACGGTTGCCGGATTCACCTTGTCATATTGCTCGAACATCACATGCGCCGTCATCGCCCAGGGCAAATGTTTATTGGCGATAAACGGCAGAAAATCGTCGGACAGATCCACCGGCGGCACGCGCGGCAGGTCGAGATGGCTGTCCACCAGCGCCCGCCCATGGCCCGGCAGATGCTTCATCACCGGGATAACGCCCTCAGCCAGAATGCCCTCGGCGATCTTGCCGCCGAGCTGCGCCACCGTTTCCGGCCCGCCGGTGATGGCGCGGTCGCCGATCACATCGCTGGCGCCGGGATGGCGCAAATCGAGCACCGGCGCCGCCGTGACGTCGAACCCCGCCGCCTTCACCATCGCGCCCAGCGCCCTGCCATGGGCATAGGCAGCCGCCGCGTCGCGCAGCGTGCCGGCGGCGGGCAGCGCCGGCCAGTGCGGCGGCTTCAACCGTGCCACGCGCCCGCCTTCCTGGTCGACCATCAGCACCGCGCCCGGCGGCAAGATGTCGCGAAGGTCTGCAATCAGGTCGGCTAACTGCGACGGATTTTGGATGTTGCGGGCAAAGAGAATCACGCCGCGGTGCGGGTGCGCGCGGAACAGCGCGCGTTCATCCGCCGCCAGCCTGGGGCCGGAAATGCCGAGGATCGCCGGCTTCAAAACGACGCCACCGCGCAGGCCGCGCCCTGCGCCCGCACCGACACACAGAAATCCCGCGCCGCGGCGGCGCTAGCGAAGCCACCGACGCGCAGCCGCCACACGGTCTGGCCGCCCACCACGGCGGGGAAGATATCCACGCTCCGGTGGCTTAAGAGCGCCGGCAGTTTCCGTTGCAGCCCGCGCCACACCGCTTGCGCGCCCGCCTCGCTGCCGGTCGCCGCCAGTTGCACGGCGACGTTGCCGCTTGCGGCCATCGGCTTGGCCACGGGCTGCGGCGCGCTGTCCGCCGTTTTCGGGCCTGCCGGCGCGGTTGCCGGGGCCGGCTCGGCGTTCGGAACCGGCTGCGGTGGTGCCCCCGCGCCCGCCTGGGCGGGCTGGGCCGGCGGCGGCGCGCCGATGCCCGCCTCCTGGTCCAGTTGCGAGATGTCCGGCATGGGCGTTCCCGGCGCCAGTTGCGGCGGCGCCACCGGCGTCACGCCGGACATGATCGGCACGTTCGCCTCTGGCACAACCAACCCGCCGGGATTGGCCGGCACGATGCGCAACGGCCCCGGCGGCGCGGTGATCACCGGCGGCGGGCCGAAGCCGGCGCCGCGCACCCCGCTCCACAGCAAGGCCACCACGATCACCACCAGCGAAACGCCACCGGCCCCCAGCGCCATGCGGCGCATGGCCGGGTCCATCCCCGCCGGGTCGCGGCGCGTGCGGTAGACGAATCCGTCCTCCTCGGGCTCCAGCAAGGGCCTACCTCATTTCTTCGACCGGGGTGACACCCAGCACGCTCAGGCCCGAGCGTAACACCGTGGCCGTCGCCGCCACCAGGGCCACGCGCGCGGCGGTCTCGGCCGGCTTGTCTTCCTGCAGGAAGCGCAAGGTCGCGTTGTCGCGCCCGGCATTCCACAACGCATGGAAGTCCCCGGCCAGCTCGTACAGGAAGAAGGCGACGCGATGCGGCTCATGCGCCTCGGCCGCCTGCTCGACCAGGCGCGGCCAGGAGATCAGCCGGCGGATCAGCGCCATCTCCTCCGGCGCGGTCAGCGAGTCCAGCGGGGCCAGCGCGTCCACCGCAGGTGCGGCGCGCAGCACCGAGCGGCAACGCGCATGGGCGTATTGCACGTAAAACACCGGGTTCTCGCGCGTTTGCGCCACGGCGGCGGTGAGGTCGAACTCCATCTGCGCGTCGGATTTGCGCATCAGCATCAGGAAGCGCACCGCATCGGGCCCGACCTCGTCAAGCAGATCGCGCAGCTCCACGAAGGTGCCGGCCCGCTTGCTCATGCGCACCGGCTCGCCATCCTTCATCACCCGCACGATCTGGCACAGCACCACATCCAGCCGCGCCGCGCCGTTGCCGGAGAGCGCCTTCACCGCCGCCGCCACGCGCTTCACATAGCCGCCATGGTCGGCGCCCCAGACATTGACCATGTCGTTGAAGCCGCGCGCCATCTTGTCGGCATGGTTGGCGATGTCGTTGGCGAAATAGGTCCAGCTGCCGTCGGATTTCTGCACCGGGCGGTCCACATCGTCGCCGAAGGCGGTGGAGCGGAACAGCATCTGCTCACGCGGCTCCCAATCCTCGGGCAACTTGCCCTTGGGCGGCTCCAGCACCCCGCGATAAATCAGGCCCTTCTCTTCCAGATCCTCGATCGCCGCGGCGACGCCGCCGGCCGCCACCATCGCGCGCTCGGAGATGAACACGTCATGCCGCACGCCCAGCGCCGCCAGATCCTCGCGGATCATGTCCAGCATTTTCTCGACGGCGAAATCGCGGAACAGGTCCAGCCACTCGGCCTCGGGCGCGTCAGCAAAACGGTGGCCATGCGCCTCGGCCAAAGCCGCGCCGACCGGGAGCAGATAGGCGCCGCCATATTGCATGCCGCCCGGCACCGTCGCGATGTAAGCCTCCGCCGGCCGGTCCAGAGCCTCCAGGTAACGCACATAGACCGAGCGGGCGAGCGCGATGACCTGCGCGCCGGCATCGTTGATGTAATATTCCTTGGTCACGTCATAACCGGCCTTGGCCAGCAGGTTGGCGAGCGCGTCCCCCACCACCGCGCCACGGCAATGGCCGACATGCAGCGGCCCGGTCGGGTTGGCGGAGACATATTCCACATTGATCGGCCCGCGTGGCGTCCGCCCGGTGCCATACCCCTCGCCCGCCGCCAGCATCATCGGCAATTGCTGGCGCAGCAGCGCCGCGTCGAGCGTGAGATTGACGAAGCCCGGACCGGCCGGCTCGGCCTTGGCGATCCCTGAGCGCCGGCCCAGCGCCTCGGCGAGGGCGGCGGCGATCTCCCGCGGGTTTTTACCGGCGGGCTTGGCCGCGACCATCGCCGCGTTGCTCGCCATGTCGCCATGCGCCGCATCGCGCGTCGGCGTCAGCTCCACCTTGCGCAGGAAATCCTCATGCAGGTCGGGCACCAATACCGCCAGCTCCTCCAACACCCAGCCGCGCAGGAGCGAAAACAAATTCTCAGACATAACTCACCTTCAAGTCGGCACTGACGGGTCGGTCAGCCGCGCATATTCATCCAAAGCATAACGGTCCGTCATGCCCGCCACGTAATCCCGCACCGCCGCCGCGGCCTGCTCGCTCTCCGGCTGGCCGGCGCGCGCGCGCCAGTCATCGGGCAGCAGATCGGGCCGCTCCAGCAGCAGCGTGCCGAGGGATCTGGTCACCATTTTGGCCTTGTGCGTCATGCGGTTGACGCGCCAATGCCGGTACATCCGCGCGAACAGGAATGCCTTAATCTCCCTGTTCGCCTGCGCCATGGGCGGAGAGAACGCCACCACCGGTTCGGCGGCGGCGCGGATATCCTCAGCACTCTTCGGGTTCAGCGCGGCGAGCCGCCGCTCGCTTTCCGCGATCACGTCATGCACCAGCGCGTTGATCACCCGGCGGCTGATCTCATGCCGCACCCGGCCGATCTCGCTGGTCACGCTCTGGGCCTCGCGTACCGCATCGCCGACCATCGGCAGGTCCAGCAGATCCTCGAAACCGAACAGCCCGGCGCGCAGCCCATCATCCAGATCGTGGGTGTTGTAGGCAACGTCGTCGGCGAAGGCCGCCACCTGCGCCTCCGCCGAGGTCTGGCGGTGCAGATCCAACGAATAGCCGGCATCGAAGGCGGCAATGTAGTCCGGCGGCGCGGTCAGCGGGCCGTTATGCTTGGCCAGGCCCTCCAGGGCCTCCCAGCTCAAATTCAGCCCGTCGAAACTGGCGTAGCGCTGCTCCAGCAGCGTCACCACGCGCAGGCTCTGCGCATTGTGGTCGAACCCGCCGAACGCCGCCAGCGCCTCGTTCAGCCCGGACTCGCCGGCATGGCCGAACGGCGGATGGCCGAGATCGTGCGCCAGCGCCAGCGCCTCGGTGAGATCCTCGTCCAGCCCCAGCTTACGCGCGATGCTGCGGGCGATCTGCGCGACTTCCAGGCTGTGCGTCAGCCTTGTGCGGTAGAAATCGCCCTCGCGGGTCACGAACACCTGGGTCTTATATTGCAGCTTGCGAAAGGCCGAGCAGTGCACCACACGGTCGCGGTCGCGCTGATAGGGGCTGCGATCGTCCGATTCGATCTCGGTAAATTTGCGGCCCCGCGACATCGCCGCAGTTACCGCATAAGAGGCTTTCCACATGGTCTGAGCCTTACCCCATCCCTGCCCTTACCACCAAGGCCCATAGACGCTATATGAAAAGGCATGAGCCAGACCCTGGACCAATTCCGCCTCACCCCGTCCGCCGCCGCGCGCGTGGCCGCGATCCTCGCCGCCGATCCCGAGTCGAAGGCATTGCGCGTCGAAGTGCTGGCCGGCGGCTGCTCCGGCTTCCAGTACAAATTCGACCTCACCGCGACGCATCATCCGGACGATCTGGTGATCGAAGCCGACGGCGCCATTGTGTATGTGGACCCGACCAGCCTGGACCTGCTGGCCGGCGCGGAACTGGATTTCAAGGACGCGTTGATGGGGGCGCATTTCGCGGTGAAAAACCCCAACGCCACCTCCGCCTGCGGCTGCGGCACGTCTTTCTCCATCGACTGAACCGCTTGGTTCAGGTCCCAAGCTGGCGGCGAAATCCATGAAAATCACCACCTGGAACGTGAACTCGGTCCGCACGCGCGAGTCGCATGTCGCGGATTTCCTCTCGCGCGAACAGCCCGACCTTCTGCTCCTGCAGGAGATCAAGTGCGAGGAGCACCAGTTCCCCACCCTCGCCTTCCAGGCGCTCGGCTACGAGTCCGTCATCGTCGGCCAGAAATCCTACAATGGCGTCGCCATCCTGCACCGCATCCCGGCGGAGGTGAGCGTGCGCAAGCTGCCGGGCATGAGCGAGGCAGATTTGCATTCCCGCTTCATCGAAGTCCGCGCCCAGGGCATGTCGGTCGGCAATCTGTACCTGCCCAACGGCAATTCCCGCGGCGATGACGGCTACGCCTACAAGCTGGAATGGATGGGCGCCTTACGCGCCCACGCGCAGAACCTGATGGATGCCGACCAGGATTTCCTGCTCGCCGGCGACTATAATGTGTGCCCCACCGACGCCGATTTCGCGCCGCGGGCCCTGCCCGCGACCGACGCGCTGGTCCGCCCCGAGACCCGCGCGGCGTTCAATGCGCTGATCTGGACCGGGCTTACCGACGCCGTGCGCGCCTTGCACCCCACGGAAACGCTTTACACATTCTGGGACTACCAGGCCGGCGCCTGGGACCGGAATTCCGGCCTGCGCATCGACCACGCGCTGCTCTCCCCACGCATCGCCGAACGCCTGAGCGCGGTGCACATCGGCCGGGATGAACGCGGCAAGCCCCAGCCGTCGGACCATGTGCCGGTGACGGTGGAAATTGAGTAAGGGAAAGAAAGACCTATTTTTTGTGAACAAAAAGTAGCAAAAAAACTTTGTTATGCTGGGCCTGAGGCTGCGTCAGCGCCAACGCCCGTAGCCCAGCATAATGAAAGTTTTTGCGCCGCTTTTTTCAAAAAGCGGCCGCTTCCTTCCTCACTTCTTCCTCCCCCTTACCAGCTCGCTGACAATGCCGTGCAGCGTGTTCAGCTCCTGGCGAGTCACTTCGCCGCGGGTGAAGAAGTGCCGCAGATTGCGCACCATGCCGGGGCGTTTCTGCTCGTTTTTCAGGAACCCCGAGGCGTCGCATTCGCGGATCAGGTGGTCCATGAAATTGTCGAGTTCGCCCTTGGTGGCCGGGGCGGTTTCGTTGGTCTGCAAGGCGCGCATCGGCAGTTCGTCCTGCCGCGCCAGCCACCATTCATAGCCGAACACCATCACCGCCTGGGCGAGGTTCAGCGACATGAAGCCGGGATTGAGGTCGTAGCGGATCAGGCTGTCGGCGCAGGCGATGTCGTCATTGTCGAGCCCGGTGCGCTCGGGGCCGAACAGCACGCCGCTGCGCAGGCCCCGCGCGCCGATCGCCACGATCTCCGCGGCGCCGCCGCGGGCGGTCAGCACCGGCTTGATGATATGGCGCGGCCGCGGGCAAGTCGCGAACACGCGGTGCAGGTCCGCCACGGAAGCCGCGACGGTCGGAAAAACCTCGGCATTGTCGAGAATGCGGTGCGCGCCGGACCCGGTGATCCAGGCACGCTCCAACGGCCAGCCGTCCCGCGGCGCCACCAGGCGCAGATGGAACAGCCCGCCATTGCCCATGGCCCGCGCCACCGCGCCGATATTCTCGGCCATTTGCGGCCGCACCAGGATCACCACCGGCGACGGCTCGATCGGCGCCAGCTCCGCGCCGCCATCCCGCCCGGTCATGTTTTTGCGCCGCCCCTGCTCATGCCTTGCGCAACGTGTAAGTGCCGTCGGGGCCATCCTCGATGATCACGCCATGCTTGGCGATTTCCGCGCGCAGCCGGTCGGATTCCGCGAAATCCTTGTTTTTGCGCGCGGCCACGCGCTGCGCCACCAGGGCGTCGATGGCGGACTGGTCGATCCCCGCGCCGAACCATGCCTCGGGCGCGACATTGAACAGGCCGAGCACCTGCCCTGCGGCGAGAAGCCCGGCCGCTGCTTGCTTATCCTCCGCCATCGCGGCGTCGGCGAGCGCGTGCAAAGCGGCAAACGCGCCGGGCGTGTTGAGATCGTCGCAGAGCGGGGCAAGCACGCTCTCCGGTACGGTGGCCGCCGCAACCACGCCCGGATTTTTGCCGATGGCGCGATAAAACCGGTCCAGCTCCTTGCGCGCCTCCAACAGGCCGGCCTCGGAAAAATCCAGCGTCGAGCGATAATGCGAGCGCATCAGCAGGAAGCGCACGGCCTCGCCCGGCGCGAGCTTCAGCACGTCGTGCAGGAACAGGAAATTGCCGAGCGATTTGCTCATCTTCTCGCCGTTCACCAGCAACATCCGGTTATGCACCCAGACATTGGCGAAGGTGGAGCCGGGAAACGCGCAGCAGGATTGGGCGATTTCATTCTCGTGGTGCGGGAAGATCAGGTCGTCGCCGCCGCCATGAATGTCGAAATTCTCGCCCAGATGCTTCCAGGACATCGCCGAGCATTCGATATGCCAGCCGGGGCGGCCACGGCCCCAGGGGCTGTCCCAGCCCGGCAGATCGTCGGAGGAGGGTTTCCACAGCACGAAATCGCCGGGATCGCGCTTGTACGGCGCCACCTCGACCCGCGCCCCGGCGATCAGATCCTCCAGACTGCGGCCGGAAAACTTGCCGTAATCCGCGTCCGAGGCCACCGCGAACATCACGTGCCCCTCGGCCACATAAGCGTTGCCGTTGGCGAGCAGGCGCTGGATGATGTCGATGATCTCTTTCAGATGGTCGGTCGCGCGCGGCTCGATGTCCGGCGGCAAGGCGTAAAGCGCGCCCATATCCTCATGGTAATAGCGGATCGGCCCTTCGGTGACCTCCTCGATCGACACCCCGCGCTCTTTGGCTCTCGCGTTGATCTTGTCGTCGATGTCGGTGATGTTCCGCACATAGGTCACGCGCGGGTAGAGCTTGCGCAGCAGCCGCACCAGGATGTCGAACATCACGACATTGCGGGCATTGCCGATATGCGCCCGGTCGTACACGGTGGGGCCGCAGAGATAGACCCGCACATTGGCCGGATCGATGGGGCGGAAAATTTCCTTGCCCCGCGTGCGGGTGTTGAACAGCGTCAATTCCATGATCCATGCGTCTTTCGGCGAGTTTCTCCTCCAGATCAAGCCTCATTGCTTTTTCACCCGGGCTGCGCCCAGATGGGCCTATGGAACAGATTCTGCGGCATATCGACGACCATCTCGACGCCTCCTTGCAACGGCTGTTCAGCCTGCTGCGCATTCCCAGCATCAGCGCCCAGCCGGCGCATGCGGGTGATTGCCGCAAGGCAGCCGTTTGGGCGCGCGACACGCTGGCCGAGATGGGGTTCGCCGCCCGGCTGTCGGAAACCGCGGGGCTGCCGGGCGTGATCGCCACGCATCACGGCGCCGGCCCCGATGCGCCGCATGTGCTGTTCTATGGCCATTATGACGTGCAACCGGCCGATCCGCTGAATTTGTGGGAGTCCGATCCGTTCGAGCCGCAGCAGGTCGACGGGCCGCGCGGCAAGCGCATCGTCGGGCGCGGCGCGGTGGACGATAAAGGCCAGGTGGTGAGCTTCTTCGAGGCCTGCCGGGCGCATCTGGCGGTCAACGGCAAATTACCGGTGCGCTTGACGGTCCTGCTCGAGGGCGAGGAGGAATGCGGCAGCCCCTCGCTGGCCGAATTGCTGACCAACGAGAAAGAGGCGCTGGCCGCGGATTTCGTGCTCGTGGCCGACACCAATATGTGGAATTTCGAGACGCCGGCGATCACCACCTCGTTGCGCGGTCTCGCGGCAATCGAAGTGACGATCAAGTCGGCATCGCGCGACCTGCATTCCGGCTTGTTCGGCGGCCTTGCGCGGAACCCGATCAACGCACTGACCCGCGTGCTCGGCGATTTGCAGGACGACCAGGGCAGTGTCCGTATTCCCGGTTTCTATGACGGCGTGGCGCCGGTGCCCGAGGCGGTGCGGCGATCCTGGGAGCAGTTGGGCTTCGACGCGGCCGCGTTCCTCGGCGATGTCGGGCTGCATCATCCCGCCGGTGAGCATGGACAATCGCCGTTGGCGCAGCTTTGGGCCCGGCCGACCGCCGAGATTAACGGCATCTATGGCGGCTATCAGGGTGACGGCACGAAAACCGTGATCCCGGCGGAGGCGACCGCGAAGCTGACCTTCCGCCTCGTCCCCGGTCAGGACCCGGCAAAAATCCTCGACAATTTCGAGCGTTTCGTCACCGAACGGCTCCGCCCCGACGCGAAGGCCGAGTTCAAGCGCTCCGGCGCGGCCCCCGGTTTTGCGGTGGACCTCAACGCACCCTTCATGACAGCGGCGCGGCAGGCTTTGGCCGAGGAGTTCGGCAAGCCGGCGGCTTTGGTCGGCAGCGGCGGGTCGATCCCGGTGGTGGAAGCCTTCAAGACCCATCTGGGCCTGGAGACGCTGCTGGCCGGCTTCGGGCTGGACGACGACCGCATCCACTCGCCGAACGAAAAATTCGAGCTGGCCTGCTTCCACCGCGGCACCCGCGCGCATGCGCGGCTCCTGACGGCGTTCGGAGGGTAGGAAGTGGCCGCTTTTTGAAAAAAGCGGCGCAAAAACTTTTGTTATGCTGGGCCGGTGGGGTTGAAACCGCACCGGCACCGATCGGCGACCTCGGCAGTGGCGAGTCTAGCGGCCCTACTGGTAGCGGACCGCGTCCTCGATGTGCTGGCACGCGCCGCCGGCAAACAACATGACGTCGAAGCGGGTGCCGTTCCGGGCCCATTCGGGATGCTGCGCCATGGCGGCGCCGGCGGCGGCCAGCAGCCTGGCCTGCTGGCGCGGCGACACCGCGTAGGCCGCTTCCGCCAGCGAGGCGCGGGCTTTGACCTCGACGAACAACAGCGTGTCCCGGTCGGCCATGACGAGATCGATCTCCCCCGCGCCCGTGCGCAAACGCTCCGCGAGGAGAACAAAGCCTTGCGCCGCGAGATAGGCGGCGGCGTCATGCTCGGCATGGCGGCCGGACATTTCCGCGGCGCGACGCTTGGCAGTGCGTGCTGGCGGCAGCGGGGAAAACAACATGGCTGGCGTCATAAGCCTGTTGTGAAGCCAAATCGTTAAGATTTGGCTAATCACCTCTCCTTAAGGCTGGCGCCATGCCCCGCGCGGCTGACCGGCAAACTCTTCCGCCACCGCCAGGCCGAGCACCAGCAAAACCGGGCCGACAAATATGCCCAAGGCGCCAAAAGCGATTGCGCCACCGAGCACACCCAGCAGCGTGAGGGCATAGGGCAGTGACGCGCCCCTGGCGATCAGCCACGGACGGATCACCGAATCCGCGCCGCCGACAACGCCGAAGCAATAGATCGCCAGCACGACCGCATGCAGCGGGTGCCCTACCGCCAGCAGAAACAGGCAGAGCGGCACATAGACGATGATGGCGCCGGCCGGCACGATGGAGACAAGCCCCGCCAGCGAGGCCAGCAACAAGGCTTGCGGCGCGTGCATCAGCTCAAACCCGATGGCGTACAAGACGCCCTGCAGCGCCGCCGTGCCGATGATGCCGAACACCACCCCGCGCACCGTCCCGGCGACCAGCACGAGCAGATGCTCGGCGGTGTTTTCGTTCATCAGCCGGACCAGCAACATCCGGATCCGGGCGACGATACCCGCACCGGTAAGAAAGAAAAAATACGCGATGAACAACGCCACGACGATGCCGATGAGCCCATGCGTCAGCTGGAACAGCAAATGAATGCCTGAATGCGCCACGGTGCCGAGTACGGGCTGCAGCGAGTTCGCGACGCCGCCCAGATCATCCGCCGAATTGTTCCAGAAATCCGTGAGCACGCCGCCAATCAGCGGTAGCCGGGCCAACATCGGGGGGGCCGGCGGCAGGCCATTCTGCACGAGATCCTGCACCCAGGCGCGATTGTCCCGCGCCCCATGGGCAACGACCAGCGCCAGATGCACCAACGGTACCAGAATGATCGCCGCCAGCACCAAGGTGATCAGGAACGCCGCAATGCTGGACGGAATATACCGCGACAGCTTGAGGTAGAGAGGCCACAGGCAATAGACCAGGATACCGGCCCAGAGCATTGCCGGTAGGAATGGCAGCAGAATGAGAAAACAGCCGATGCCGAGCGCCACGGCCAAGGCCAGCAGCAAGATCCGTTCATATTTCATAGACATGTGATGCCTGATGAGGCGTCCGGCCGGCAAGAGCCCTAGGCGGCGCAAGAAATCTCATCCACCCACATGTTTTTTGGATTTTTGCGACATTTCATGTATATAAAGTGACCAGCGGATGCATCGTGACGATTTATGAGATGGCACACCTCGGCGGAGCGATATTCTGCGGCGGATCCGGGTGGCAAGGGGAGCAACATCAATGCGATTTAATGAGATCGGTCAGCAATTACGGGCCTACCGTATGGAATCCGGCCTCAAGGCCGAGGAAATTTCCGCGCGCCTCGGCGTCTCCCGCGCCGCCCTGTACCGCTACGAGAAGGGTGAGGTGATTAAACTCGACACCGTCAACCGTCTTGCGGAACTTCTCAAAATATCGCCCCTGACGCTGCTCGGCATCGGCGTGGAATATTATTCCAAGCCGGTCGGCTATATGGAGCGCATCCGCCAGATCGAGGAGACGTCCGACCAGATCCTGCAGGTATTCGGGCCGATCTGCTACCTGATCTCCTCCGACCAATATGACAGCGTGCTGGCGCAGATCTACGAGGATGCGGCCGAGGCCTTGGGCGCCGACCGGCCGGCGGCGCGCGCCGCCTCCGAACAGTTGCTGAATGTGATGATTTCGCGAAAACGCATGTACGCGTCGCGCAAGCCCTCCATCATCGGCATCCTCACCGTCAGCTCGATCCAGAAATTCCTTGCCGAAGGCGTTGCCGGCGCGGTGCCGGTCAGCGAGCGGCTGCGTCACGCCGCCCGTGACGTCGCGCAGCGGGAGATGGAACTGATCGCCAACCTCATGGAAAGCGAACCGATCGGCCTGCAGCTCGGTCTGATGGCCAGCGGCGAGCCGAACGGCCCCTTCACCCTGCTGCGTTCGCGCGAACGCGCGACTCTGGCGATCAACCCCTTCCAGCCCGATTCCCTGCCCTCCGCGCAATCCGGCGTGGCGATGATCACCGGCGCCGAGGACGCCGTGGCGGCGCATCAGCGCGTCTCGGAAAATGCCTGGCGCGACGCCATCAAGGGCGCCACCGCCGCGGAACGCGTGCGGGCTCTGGCCGCGGCGGCGCGCAGCTGATGCAGGACCTGGTCTCCCCCGCCTGGCTGCAAGCGCAGATTTCCGCGCCGGACAGCTCCCCAATCCGTCTGCTGGATGCAACCTATTACCTGCCGAATGAGGCCAAGGACGCCGCTGCCCTGTTCGAGGCGGCGCATATTCCAGGCGCCCGGTTCTTCGACATCGACAAAATCGTCGATGCCACATCACCTTTGCCGCACATGCTGCCGACACCGGAGATTTTCGCCGATGCCGTCGCTTCGCTGGGCATCAGCAACAACGATCATGTCATCGTCTATGACCAGCGTGGTTTGTTCTCCGCAGCGCGGCTCTGGTGGATGTTCCGTGTGTTCGGCCACGACAATGTGTCGGTCCTTGATGGCGGCCTGCCCGGCTGGGTCGAGGCCGGCGGCGCGGTCGCGTCCGGCGCGCCGACACCTGCCGCTGCGGGCCATTTCCACGCCGGCTTCCGCGCCGGCCTGGTGCGCAACCTCGCGCAGATGAAGGCCAATCTGGCCAGCCATGCCGAGCTGGTGTTGGATGCGCGCGCCGCCGGGCGGTTCAATGGCAGCGTGCCCGAACCGCGCCCCGGCATGAAGAGCGGGCATATTCCCGGCGCGAAATCCCTGCCCTTCACGGAATTGCTCCAGGACGGAAAAATGCTGCCGGCGGCGATTCTGCGCGCGAAATTCGCCGGGCTCGGCGTGACGCCTGACAAAAAGATCGTGACAAGCTGCGGCTCCGGCGTCACCGCAGCCGTGCTGACCCTGGGGCTGGCCGTAGCCGGCCTGCCGCAAGGTGCCCTATATGACGGCTCCTGGTCCGAATGGGGCGGTCGCGACGACACGCCGATCGAGGTTTGAAGAGACACTATGGCTAAGAAAATCGATACGGCGCTGGTGCATGCCGGCCGCAACGGCACGAAATCCTACGGCTACGTAAACCCGCAACTGGTGCGTGGCTCGACCGTTCTCTATCCGGACGTGGCGAGCAAGCTCGCCATCGGCCAGCGCCGCCGCGAACCGGTGGATATTTACGGCACACACGGCAACGCCACGCATTTCGCCTTGCAAGCAGCGGTGGCGGAAATCGAGGGTGGGAGCCATTGCCAGGTGGTCGGCTCAGGCCTCGCCGCGGTGACAGTGCCGTTGCTGGCCTATCTGCGCGCCGGCGACCACATGCTCGTGCCGGATTCGGTGTACGGCCCGACGCGCAATTTCTGCGACGGGCTGCTGGCCCGCTACGGCGTGACCACCGAATATTACGACCCAATGATCAGCGCGGCGGATTTGCGCCCGAAGCTGCGCCCCAATACCCGCATCCTGTTCACCGAAAGCCCCGGCAGCCACACATTCGAGGTTCAGGACATCCCCATGCTCGCCGGGCTCGCCCACGAAGCGGGCATAAAGCTGTTCATGGACAATACCTGGGGGGTGCTGAACTTCCAGCCCTTCGCGCATGGGGTGGACGTGTCGATCCAGGCGCTGACCAAATATATCGGCGGCCATTCGGACCTCATCCTCGGCGCGGTGACGGTGAACAGCGACGAGGACTGGGCCTGGCTACGCGACGGCGCACTGCAAATGGGCGCCTATGCCTCGCCGGATGATTGCTGGCTGGCTCTGCGCGGCCTGCGCACGCTGGGCGTACGGCTCAAAGCCCAGGAGGAAGCGGGGTTGCGCGTGGCGAAATGGCTCTCCGCGCGACCGGAAGTGGCGCGTGTGCTGCACCCGGCTTTGCCCGGCTGCCCCGGCCACGAAATTTTCAAGCGCGATTTCACGGGCGCCTGCAGCCTGTTCAGCGTGGTCTTCCAACCGCGTTTTTCCGCCGCCGACGTGGTGGCGATGATCGATGCGCTGAACCTGTTCGGCATCGGCGCAAGCTGGGGCGGGTTCGAAAGTCTGGTGCTGCCGACCACGGGAACGATCCGCCGCACCGCCGGCACCGGCAAGTTCGAGGGCGAACTCGCGCGCTTCCATATCGGGCTGGAAGATACGGACGATCTGATCGCCGACCTCGAGCAAGGCTTGGCCGCATTGCGCGCAGCCGCTTTATAAAAAGAGAGCAGCCGCTTTTTGAAAAAAGCGGCGCAAAAACTTTTGTTTACGCTGGGCCCGTGGCGTTGAAACCACCACGGGCCCAAAGTGAACAAAGTTTTTTGGCTTCTTTTTGTCGTCTTGGAGACTCCCTATGGATCATCACAAGAAATCTGTCGCCAAAGCCTGCTTGAAAAGCGCCGAAGATGACAGCCTGACCTTTCCGCAAATCGTCGGCACCTTGATCCAGGAGGGGTTCGAAGGCTACGCCATCGACCTTCGCCGCGCGCTTGCAACCTACTACATGCCTGACGGCGACAGCGTGGACATGCCGATGCACAAACTCGATGTTCCCATCGCCCCGGCCTTCGACGCGGCGCGCGTGCAAATCGCCATTCGGGAGGCGCAACAACTCGCACCCGGCTATACTTATCTCGGCTTTTGCCGAAAGGTCGCCGCCGCCGGTTGCGCCGGCTATATGGTCTCTTTCTCAGGCCGCCGGGCACTTTACTTCGGCCGAACCGCCGAAACCCATGTGGAATATTTTCCCGATTAAACCCGTTCGGAACCCGGCATAACCAGAGGTTTCGGCGCCGCTTTTTTAAAAGCGGCTGCTTTCTTCTAACTGGCCTCGCGCATATAGCTCATGATCGACAGATATTTCATCGGCTGCACCAGGAGTTTTTCCGGCCCGTGCGGGGCGGCGGAGTCGAACAGCAGCGCATCGCCGGGGCGCAGATGGTAGGATTGGTCGCCATGGCGATACATCACCTCGCCGCTCAGCATATAGATGAACTCGCGCCCGACATGCTGGAAGGCCGGATAGGGCGCCGCCCCCTCATGCAAGGTGATGAGATAGGGTTCGATCGCCATCTGGCCGCCCATGGCATGTCCGAGCAGGCTGTATTCGTGCCCGACCCGGCTGCCGCGCCGCTCAATGATCACGCCGTTGCCGGCCGGCACGAAGGAACAGTCGCGCCGCTCCTCGAAGGTGGAAAAGAATGTCGTGATCGGCACGTTGAGCGCTTTCGCCAGCGCCTGCAGGCTGGAAAGCGATGGAGAAATCTGGCCGTTCTCGATTTTCGACAGCATGCCGCCGGACAGTCCGGCCGAGGCCGCGAGCTCGGAGACCGTGATGCCGAGTCGGCGGCGCATTGCCCGCACTTGCACGCCGAGGGCCTGCTCCAGCGTCAGATCCGACACGGACGCCGCCCCCTCGGACAGGTTGACCGGCAGACTGATGTCCTTGAGAAGGTCCGGTAGATCGCCCTCCAGCCTCTCCGCCTTGTCAGCGGTCTTGTTCTTGGCTCGCGCCGTCATTTCTTTTCTCTCCATCCCCACGCAATTTTATGACAGTCGCGTTAAAACCGCCAGACATGTTTACGCACCGGAATAACGATGCTGCCGCTTCGCGGCGGTCAAGGTGTTGCGGAGCAGACAGGCAATGGTCATCGGCCCGACCCCGCCCGGCACCGGCGTCAGATGGCCCGCGAAATCCTTCGCTTCATCGAAGGCGACATCGCCGACCAGCCGGGATTTCCCATCCGCGCCGCTGACGCGGTTGATGCCGACATCGATCACCGTCGCGCCCGGCTTGATCCAATCGCCCTTGACCATTTCCGGGCGGCCGACCGCGGCAACCAGAATGTCGGCGCTGCGGCATAATTCGGCCAGGTTGCGGGTGCGCGAATGGGCGATGGTGACGGTGCAGTTCCGCGCGAGCAGCAATTGCGCGATCGGCTTGCCGACCAGATTGGAGCGGCCGACCACCACGGCATGCAGCCCGGTGAGATCGCCCAGCACGTCTTCCAGCAGCAGCATGCAGCCCAGCGGCGTGCAGGGCACCAGGCCCGACTGGCCGGCGGCGAGCAGGCCGGCATTGGTCACGGTCAGGCCGTCGACATCCTTGGCCGGGTCGATCGCAGCGATGATCTGTTCCGGGTCGAGATGCTTGGGCAGCGGCAATTGCACCAGAATGCCGTGCACCGCAGGATCGGCGTTCAGCCGTTCCACCAGTTGCCGCAGCTCCTCCTGGGAAATATCCCCGGCCAGCCGATGCTCGAACGAGCGCATGCCCACCTGCACGGTCTGCCGCGCCTTGTTGCGCACATAGACCTGGCTGGCCGGGTCATCGCCCACCAGCACCACGGCAAGCCCCGGTTGAAAAGGCAGCGAAGCGACCTCGGTGGTGATCGCGGCCAACTGCCGCGCCGCAAAGGCTTTGCCGTCAATCAGTTGTGCCACCACTGTTTATGCCTTTCCGAAGAGACGCTGCGGGAGCTATGAAACCGGCTTGTCCAAGTCAACAAAAGAACAAGCAAGCGGCCGCTTTTTGAAAAAAGCGGCGCAAAAACTTTTGTTATGCGGGGCCGGTGGCGGTGCAACCAGCACGGCCCAAGCGCTCGGTTCTAATTCGCGAACACGACGGTCTTGCGGCCGTTCAGGATCACCCGGTCCTCAAGATGGTAGCGCACCGCGCGAGCCAACACCCGGCGCTCGATGTCCCGCCCCTTGCGGACCAGATCGTCCGGCGTGTCGGCATGGCTGATGCGTTCCACATCCTGCTCGATGATCGGCCCTTCATCCAGGTCGGCCGTGACGTAATGCGCCGTGGCGCCGATCAGTTTCACGCCGCGCCCGTGCGCCTGGTGATAGGGTTTCGCCCCTTTGAATCCGGGCAGGAAGGAATGATGAATGTTGATGCAGCGTCCCACCAGCTTCGCCGTCAAGGCGTCGGAGAGCACCTGCATGTAGCGCGCCAGCACCACCAGCTCGGCACCGGTCTCTTTCACCAGCGCCCAGATCTGGGCTTCCTGCTCCATCTTCGTCTCCTTGGTGATGGGCAGATGGTGGAAAGGCAGGCCGCCGAAATCGAGCCCCTCATAATGTTCCGCGCCATGGTTGGAGACGATGGCCGTCGGGGTCATCGGCAATTCGCCGATGCGCCATCGATACAAAAGATCGACCAGGCAATGGTCGAATTTGGATACCAGCAGCAGCACCCGCCGCGGAACCCGGTGGTCGCTGACCCGCCAGCTCAGCTGCAGCGTCTCCGCCACGCGGGCCAAACCGTCATGCAAGGCGGAAATTCCGGCCCCCTCCGCCAGATCAAACGCGATTCGGGCGAAGAATTTCTTCGTCTCGGCATCGTCGAATTGCTGCGCCTCGCGGATATCGGCGCCATGCTCGAACAGGCAGTTCGTGACGGCGGCAACGATGCCGGGGCGGTTGAGGCAGGACAGCGTGAGAACGTAGTGCGGTTTCGACATGATGCCTCTGATAGGTTTCCGCGCCGCAACACGCAATGCCGAGCCAGAGAAGAAAGGAAGGCTACTTTTTGTGAACAAAAAGTAGCAAAAAAACTTTATGACTCTGGGCTATGGGCGTTGTCTCTGACAAAGCCCATAGCCCAGCATAAAAAAAGTTTTTGCGCCGCTTTTTTCAAAAAGCGGCCACTTACTTACTTTTTCTAAAGCTCCAAAATCCCCGGCTGATATTGCTGCACCGTCGCCCCGTCATACAGCACATAGCCGCGCGGCGCGGACATGAAGCGGATCCCCTCTTCCGTGCTCTCGTGCCGGAAATGCGTGTGCCCGTGGATCCAGGCGGCCGGCGCGCGCGGCGCGAATTCCAGCAGCAATTCCGAGGCGTAAGCAGGGCCGATCCCGCCCGTGCGCTCGCCGAGCGCCGCCCCGCTCGGCGCATGATGGGTGACCACGAGCCTCTGGGCCTCCGGCTCGTAGCGCTGCAATTGGGCCAGGGTCTTGTGCAGCCAGACGCGCGACTCCAGATGCCGGCGCAGCGCATCTTCCGGCGCGAAAACATGCTTGCCGTCATGGATCGCCTCGTAGTCATTCATCCGCCGCCGGGCCGTCTGCATTGCGCCGGCGGGGTCGCCGTACAGATCGTAATCGGTCCACAACGTGCATCCCAAAACATGCAGGCGCTGCCCTGAAAAATTGAAGGTGGCGACGTTGTTCTCCAGAAAGCTGACGCGCCCGTCGGTGCGCGCCGCAGCGCGGTGCAGAGCGGGCAGAACCCGCTCGATATTCTGGCGGTAGAATTCATGATTGCCGGCGACATAGATTGCCGGCGCACGCATGAACCGCGAAAGCCGATCGGCATAGACGATGCCGCGCACGCTTTGATGCACGTCCCCCGCCAGCACAATCAGGTCGACGGATCCCGCCTCATCGATCATCGGCCCGCGCAGCGGATGCAGCGAGACCGCGCGGTGGCGGGCCATGAAAGCGGTCCAGCCGACCACATTGAGCCGCCAGCGCTCCATCTCGAGGTGCAGATCGCTCATGTACAAAATGCGGATCATGCTTGCGCCGTACAGGGAGTGGTGGGTTGGTCTCAGCCGTCGCGATTCGCCGCGGGCGACCAGAGCACATCATGCGTGCCTTTGCCGTTGACATAGCGGGACATCACGAACAGCAGGTCCGAGAGCCGATTGAGATAGACCAGCACCAGCCGGTTCACCGCCTCATCCGGCTGCGCCAGCAACGCCACCACCAGCCGCTCGGCGCGCCGCACCACGGTCCGGGCCTGGTGCAGGAACGAAGCGGCAGGCGTGCCGCCCGGCAGGATGAACGAGCGCAGCGGCGCCAACTCGGCGTTCATGCGGTCAATCTGTCCTTCCAGCCAATCCACCTGCGGCTGGGTCACGCGCAAAGCGGGCTCCCCCTCCTTGACCGGCACGCAGAGATCCGCGCCCAAATCGAACAGATCGTTCTGGATCCGCGCCAACACGATATCTTCGGGCCCCGCGACATGCAGCCGCACCAAGCCAATGACCGCATTGGCCTCGTCCACATCGCCATAGGCAGAGACGCGGGCGGAGGATTTGGCGACACGCGCGCCATCGCCGAGCGACGTCTCGCCATTGTCGCCGCCGCGCGTGTAAATTTTATCGAGCTTGACCATGGCGCAAAGGAACCATGGGCGGCAGGCGACCGCAAGAAAAGAAAGAAAAAGAAAAGTCTACTTTTTGTGAACAAAAAGTAGCAAAAAAACTTCGTTTACTTTGGGCCGTGGTGGTTTCAACGCCACGGGCCCAGTTTCAAAAAAGTTTTTGCGCCGCTTTT